>JBDWQQ010000126.1:0-77060 GCA_039986455.1 Halioglobus sp. | reverse complement strand
TGAAGAAAACATGCTACTGAATTGCGATTTGGGTGAAAGCTATGGCAGCTGGACAATGGGTCTGGACGCCGAAGTCATGCCCCATATCGACCAGGCCAACATTGCCTGTGGTTTCCACGGGGGTGACCCCCTGACCATTCGCAACACCCTCAGTTTAGCGGCAAGCCACGGTGTCAGTGTCGGCGCACACCCGGCCTATCCCGATCTGGTGGGATTCGGGCGCCGCTCCATGGCCTTGAGTGAAGAAGAAATTGTAGCCAGCCTTCAATACCAGGTCGCTGCACTCGATGGCATGGCCCAGACCGCAGGGCTCTCACTCTCTTATGTAAAGCCACACGGCGCTCTGTATAACGACATGATGGCAAAAGAGGAGGTACGCATGGCGATCATGCGGGCCCTCGCTGATTACCAGCGTCCGCTGCCACTGATGCTACAAGCAACACCCGATGCAACAAGCCATCGGGCTGAGGCGAAGGAGTTGGGCCTGGCCGTTTTATTCGAGGTCTTCGCAGACCGTTGCTATGACGATGATGGTAAATTGTTATCGCGGCGTAAACCCGGCGCTGTACACAATCGGGAGAAAATGCTCGCGCAGGTTACCCAGCTAATCAAGCAAGGCTCCCTGACCACGGTTAGCGGTCAAACGCTCTCTCTGGCTGCAGACACGCTCTGCGTGCATGGAGACAATCCAGAGGGCGTGCAGGCTATTCGCGAAATCCGCGCCCTGGTTAACGGTAGTTAGCTGACCGTGGAACTGCACTCTGCTGGCGAGAACGCCATGATGCTCTACCTGGGCACTGACACCAGTCCGGAAGTGTCTGCCCGGGTTCAGGCTGCCGCTACCGCGGTAGAGGCCGCATTAGGCACAGACCTTGTCGACCTGGTGCCCTCCTACGCCTCACTACTGATCATCTACAACGCAATGACCACAGACCACCTCTCGGTTGCTCACCGGGTTCACCAATGCCTGAACGACTTAGGCTCCGGGGCAAGCACACAGGGCAATACGGTGGCACTGCCGGTGTACTATCACCCGGAGGCCGGCGAAGACCTGGAAGCATTGGCAAAACGCGCGTCCTTGAGCGTCGAAGAAGTGATTAAGATACACAGTGAGGCTGAATACCGGGTTTACGCTATTGGCTTTGCGCCCGGGTTTGCATATCTGGGCCAGGTTGATGAGCGCATTGCAGCACCTCGCTTGGCGACACCGCGGCAAAAAGTGCCCCGCGGGGCCGTCGCCATTGCCGACCGACAGACGGCGGTCTATCCGGCGGTTTCACCGGGCGGCTGGAACCTGATCGGTCGATGCCCGGTGCGCATGTTCGACCCTGCCGCCACACCGACCATGCCCGTTTGTGTTGGTGACCGGGTTCGATTTGAACCTATTGATCGTGATCGGTTCCTCAGTCTGGGGGGCGAGCTTTGAGTCTAAAAGTCACTCAACCGGGGATTCTTTGCCTGCTGCAGGACAGCGGCCGAATGGGACAACATCGTATTGGTCTCACCAACGGCGGCCCGCTGGACCCACATGCCTTCGAGTACTGCAATCGGCTGCTTGAAAACCCCGCAGGATCAACCGCACTTGAGATTAGTTTTGGCGGCCTACAGCTAGAAGCCACCGTCGACACTTTCATCTGCCTGACCGGTGCGCAGATGACGTTGCGTATCAACAATCACGAACAAGCTCGCTGGGAAGTTCTGGCCATTAAAGCCGGAGACAGCATTTCAGTGGAGTATGCCGAGCGGGGGTGTCGCGCGTATCTGGGCGTTGCGGGAGGATTTAAGGTGGCGCCCAGTTTTGGCAGTGTGGCAACCGTGGTCCGCGAAAAAATCGGTGGACTTAACGGCGACAAACTACGGGCGGGCGACGAGCTACCCTGCGATACGGTGACTGAACGCAAAAGTCTGTATCTTCCCCCGGAGCAACAACCACGGTATCAGGATCTCGTCACTGTAAGAGTCATTCCGGGCTATCAGCAGAAACACTTCAGCCGATATGAACAGCGTCGCTTTTTTAGTCACGCTTATACGGTGTCCGATCGCTGTGATCGCATGGGCTATAGGCTGGAAGGCCCCGCCATTGACTGCGATATAGAGGGCATTCTCTCGGAGGGTATATGCTTTGGCGCCATTCAGATTCCAGCAGATGGACAACCCATTGTTCTACTCAATGACCGACAAACGATTGGCGGCTATCCAAAAATCGGCTCGGCACTCTCGCTTGATTGCGGGCACCTCGCTCAGTTACAACCGGGCGGCACCGTGCACTTTGCCCCCGTAAGCCCGCACGGGGCGCACAACGCCCTGCATTTGGCGGCCAGCTTTTCCCGCCGCCAGGCATTGATGGAGCGTCGCCCTTGAACGAATTGGAACTCAGCACGAAGATCGAAGCGGCGCTGGTTGCACGCAATCTGCGCAACATGAAAGTTGCCAGAGAAGCGCTCACCCCGGGCTATTACCTGAGAGCCGCGCGCATACTGCACAATGTTCAGGGCAACGTGATTATCGGCACAGGCTTTCCGGTCACCGATACCTTTGAGACCGATGGCCCGGTAGGCGCTATCGCGCTTTACGATACGCTGGCAAAGCTGGGCGCTGAACCTTGGCTGGCGTGTGGGCCACCACTGTCAAAATGCCTCGCTGGAGACTACCGCATATTGGAGCTGTCGGCGCGAAGCCTTGCGGATGCGGAAGATGAAGCCAAAGCCAAGCTGGAAGAAATCAACCCTCAAGCCATCGTTTCGATAGAACGGCCCGGCCTCAGCGCTGACGGTTGTTACTACAATATGCGCGGTGAAGACATTACGCCCCGCAGCGCTTTTTTTGATCCCTATCTGACAAACGCTACCTGCCCCACCGTCGCCATCGGGGATGGCGGTAACGAAATAGGCATGGGCAACATTCGTGAGGCCATCGCTACACTGGATATCAATGCCGCAGAAACTGGCTGCGACGAACTCCTGGTTGCCGATGTATCCAATTGGGGCGCCTACGGTCTTATCGCATTTCTGGGCTACTGGCACAAAAAGGACTTGCTCGGAGCGCTGTCGCCGCTGGAAATTCTCGATTATCTGTCAGCTCACGGCAGCGTGGACGGAGTCACCAGAGAGAACACGTTAACGGAAGACGGCCTTGAGGCGGAAGAAGGGCAAAAAGTGATCGATGAACTCAGGGCGCTTACTGCTACCTGAGCGTCATAACGTTAAAAAATTATTTCCCACGCGGTGGGCCAATTAACAGGTGAAAAACATGAGCATTGTGTATTTGAACGGCGAGTACATGCCAATGGATGAGGCGAGGATCTCACCGATGGACCGGGGCTTCCTGTTCGGCGATGGCATCTACGAAGTCGTGCCTTCCTACGGTGGCAAGTTGGTGGGATTTACGCCGCATTTGGAACGCATGCAGGACGGCCTCGATGCGATTGAAATTAAAATGACTGTGGACCACGCTGCCTGGCAGGATATTTCCGAGCAATTGATAGAACGCAACGGCGGTGGCAACCTGGGCATTTATTTTCACGTGAGCCGCGGTGCAGACAGCAAGCGCCATCATGCCTATCCGGAGAATATCCAGCCCACCCTCTATGCCTTTGCTTTTGAAATTCCGCCAGCGCCTGTGCCGGAAAAAAGCGCAGCCACACCTTACACGGTGTCCACCGCGGAAGACCTTCGCTGGAAGCGCTGCAATATCAAATCAACCGCACTGTTAGGCAACGTTATGCACTATCAGGATGGACACGCACAAGGACATTCGGAAACCATACTCTACAACCATCAAAACGAACTTACCGAGGCCGCCGCCTGTAACGTTTTCATTGTTAAGAACGGTATCGTCTCTACTCCTTTACTGGATCATCAGAAGCTGCCGGGAATTACCCGCCTCATGTTGCTGGAAATTTTACGTAGAGACGGCAGCATTCCGGTTCAGGAACGCGTTATCAAGCTGGCAGAGCTGGACGATGCCGATGAAGTCTGGATAACCAGTTCTTCCAAGGAGATTGCACCGGTCATAGAAATTGATGGTAAGCCGGTGGGCGACGGCACGGTCGGTGATACCTGGCTGGCAGCGCAGGCACTGTATACCGAGCATAAGTTCGACTTCTAATGGCGCGCGCCAATCAAGCCAGGCTCGATCTCGCTGCCCTGCGTCACAACCTGCAGCACGCAAAGCAGCTAGCACCGCAAAGCAAAGTCATGTGCGTAGTGAAAGCAAACGGCTACGGCCATGGTGCGCTGAACGTTGCCAGCACGCTCGCACCCCTTAGTGACGCATTGGCCGTCGCCTGCATTGAAGAAGCCCTTGAACTGCGTGAAGGGGGTATAGATGCTCCTATTCTATTACTGGAGGGAATCTTCGAAGCGCAAGAACTGCTAATCGCCTCAGAACATAACTTCTGGGTGATGGTGGATAATCGCCAACAGCTGCAGTGGCTGGAACAATCCAGGCTTCCAGCGCCCGTCACCTGCTGGCTTAAGATAGATACGGGCATGCATCGACTCGGTGTTTCTCCCGAAGATGCAGCCGAATTTCACCAGCGCCTGAGTCTTTGTGAAAACAGGACCGGGGAGCTAGTCACCTGCACTCACTTCGCCAGTGCTGATGAATTGGATAATCCTCAAACGACTGAACAGCTGTCATTATTTGAAAGCACCACCGCTGGCTTACCGGGACCACGCAGTGCCGCGAACTCCCCTGGGCTATTGGGCTGGCCCGCATCGCACTACGAATGGATTCGGCCGGGATACATGTTGTACGGCAACTCTCCTTTTCCCGAGGACCATCTCAATACCAACGCATTGCGCCCGGTGATGACGCTGTGCTCTGCGGTCATTTCAGTGCGCGATGTGGCAGTCGGCGAGTCTGTCGGTTACGCCGCAACGTGGACCGCTCAGAGACCTTCGCGTATCGCCACTGTTTGCATTGGCTACGGTGATGGCTATCCGAGGTTGGCTGCCAATGGCACACCGGTGTTGATTAACAGTCAACGCGCGCCACTGGCCGGCCGCGTTTCTATGGATATGATTACGGTGGATGTCACCGATTTAGATAACATCGAAATCGGCGATGAAGTTGTGCTCTGGGGTAAAGAATTGCCGGTAAGAGAAGTTGCATCTCATTGCAACACTATCGGCTATGAATTGACCACCCGGATGCCGGCACGCACGCCGAGAGTTCTTGTCGACCCGTAGTCATCCCTTTGCAGCCCTGTCTATGCATGCTTAAATTAAGGCATGCTAACTATAAAATCTGTGTTGAAGTTTCTACTTTGGGGGACCTTACTCCTCGTAATCATCGCTGCTTTGTGCGGACTTTGGCTACGTCATGAATTTTCGCGTATCCAATCAGAGGGTGCAGACAGTGAGTATTGGCAAACCATACCCGTCACAACGGCACCGGGTGCAGACGCCCATGCGGCCGAATGCGCGCAGACCTATCCGCAAAGGCGCGCATTTTTCGGTGCGCTGCATGTGCATACGGCGGCATCTTATGACGCCACCGCTTTTGGCACCTTAACCACCGTTGATCAAGCCTATCGATTCGCAACGGGTGAAACGCTACCTCTGCGCCTACGCTCAGACCCCGAAGGATTTGAGCCACCTTCGATTACCATCAGTTCACCCCTGGATTTTATGGCGGTCACCGATCACGCAGAATCCCTGGGTGAAGTCAGACTCTGCTATACCCCCGATAGTGACGCTTACCCGTCCCTGGTGTGCCGCTTATACAGAGGCGACACGCAGATACCGGCGAACGATGACATGCAGCCTATACTGCGACTGGCCTCGCTCGCAATTTTCGGCAAAGACCGCTCACAAAGAGTTTGCGGCAAAGATGGCAGCGCCTGTCTGGACGAAGCTGCACGCGTTTGGCAGGCAAATCAACGCAGTGCAGAGCAATGGCAAGATAGAAGCAGCGCATGCAATTTCACTACGCTGCACGCCTACGAGTACACATTGGCGGAGGAATCCTCCAACCTGCATCGCAATGTCATCTTTCGTTCCTCCAGAGTGCCGCAGGCCGTTATCAGTGCCAAGGATGCACCGAAACCCGAGCAGCTATGGGCATGGCTGAAATCTACCTGCATTGAAGGAGATGCGGGCTGCGACGTGCTTGCAATACCCCATAACAGCAACTGGAGCAGTGGCCGGATGTGGTATCCCTACAGCAACCGGGAACTCAGCCGCGACGCACAGATTGAACAAGCCCGCCTAAGGTCTGAACTGGAACCTCTTGCTGAAATATTACAAACCAAAGGAGACTCGGAGTGCCGCAACGGTATCGCCAGTGTCATGGGCGCTGCCGATGAGTTTTGTGATTTTGAAAAATTGCGCTCTCCGTCAGAGCCCATCGAAGACTGCGACGAAAGTTTTGGTAGTGGTGGCATGATGCTTCGCGGTTGCACCTCGCGTTACAATTTCGTCCGCTACGCACTGGCTGCCGGACTCAAGGAGCGAACGGCTTTGGGTGTAAACCCATTTGAGATGGGCATTATCGCAGCCACCGACACTCACAACGGCGTTGCCTCCGCTGGCAGTGAAAGCGGCTACCAAGGATCCCATGGCATTGACCGCAATGTCATGAGTCGGCTGGAGGGGCATACAGAAGTCCCTGGGGATATCGGCGCCGGCTCTCCGGTGCGCTACAACCCCGGCGGCCTGGCGGGTGTTTACGCACAACAAAACTCTCGAGCTGCGCTGTTCGATGCCATGAAGGGCAGGGAAACGTTCGGTACCAGCGGCCCAAGAATAAAGCCTCGCTTTTTTGCGGGCTGGGACATGAGCGAATTAGCCTGTAACGACCCCGAACTGATCGCAAAAGCCTATGAGAAAGGCGTCCCTATGGGATCTGTTTTAAAAGGCACTGATAACAACGCCGGGCCAACATTCCTCGTCAGTGCCAGTCGCGACGTCCGCCAGGGCGCAAATCTCCTTCAGCGCATACAGATTATCAAATCGTGGGTAGACTCGAACGGCAAAACCAATCAGGCGGTTTATAATGTTGCGGGTGACCCACTCAATGGCGCGAGCGTGGATCCCGAGACTTGCACAGTAAACGGATCTGGGTTCGATCAACTCTGCGCCACCTGGCATGATCCCGATTTCAATACCAATACCGCAGCCGTTTACTATAGCCGAGTTCTGGAGAACCCCAGTTGTCGATGGAGTCAATGGGATTGCATTCGTCTGCCAGAAGAGGACCGTCCGCAAAGCTGCACCGATCCTGACGTCCCCTCTGTGATTCAGGAGCGAGCCTGGACGTCGCCCATCTGGTTCTATCCCCAGTAACGCTGACCATGCACAGGGCCCGGTAATCCATTACCATAAAACAACGATGGCTTGATTCAGGACAACAATCATTTTGGCAGAAGAACAGCTAGACACACTTCCCGACGGCAGCCTGCTGGCCGCTATTGATTTAGGTAGCAACTCGTTTCACTTAATCATCGCGAAGATCGAACACGGTGAAATGCGCCCCGTCGAGGCGCTGGCAGAGAAAGTACAGCTGGGAGCCGGGCTCGAAAACGGACGTTTGTCACCCGCCGCCATTGAACGTGGACTGGATTGTTTGTCCCGGTTCGCCCAGTTACTGGGCAGCGTAGAACCCCAGCGTATTCGTGTGGTCGGCACCAATGCTTTACGGCAGGCCAAAAACCGCTTGGACTTCACCCTACCCGCCCGAGAAATACTCGGAACCCGCGTCGATGTGATCTACGGCCGGGAAGAAGCTCGACTGGTGTATCTAGGGGTTGCCCACAGTCTGGCCGACGATGCCCAGTCTCGACTCGTCATAGATATTGGCGGCGGCAGTACCGAGTTCATTATCGGTGAGCGCTTCGAACCGCAGAAGCTGGAAAGCCTGCAAATGGGCTGCGTTTCTTTCAGTCAGCATTGTTTCCCCGAGAGCAAAATTTCTGAATCGAACTATCAGCGCGCCTATAACCTGGCCAGAATAGAAACCTCTCACATCCGTTATCGATACAGTGCCAAGCAGTGGGCGGAGTGTGTGGGATCCTCTGGAACACTGAATGCTATCGCGGGCATCTTGCTACAGAATGGCTGGAGCGATGGCAGCATTACGAGAAAGGCGCTAAGTAAACTCGAACAAAAGCTATTGAGCTTCGAGCACTTTGACAAAATTGACCTCGAAGGTCTGTCGGAGAATCGACGTAACGTGATTGTCGCCGGCACCGCCATTACCAGTGCGTTGTTCGATATTTTAAAAATAGAGGAGATGCGCACATCCAAAGGCGCCCTTCGTGAGGGCGTTATTTACGACTTGATGGGACGCCTGAGTCACGAGGACGTAAGAGAACGTACCATTAATGCGCTGGTTCAGCGCTACTCAGCGGATGAAGCGACGGCAGAGATTGTTGAACGCCGCTGCCGTACCCTATTCTCTGCCACCCGAGGCAGTTGGAAGCTACACAATGAAGACTGGGAGCTGCTGCACTGGGCTTCACACACCCATGAAATCGGCATGGCGATTTCCCACAAACACTTCAACCGTCACACCGCCTACCTGCTGCGTAATGCAGACTTACCTGGTTTTTCTCAGGAGGAACAAGAGCAGCTAGCGATACTGACCCAGGGTCAGCGAGGGAAGATCAGCACTGAACTATTGGAAGACCAGCCCAAGGAGCTGCGCCGCCGGCTGGGTTATCTACTCACCATTATTCGTCTGTCGGTGCATTTCAAATACGTAGAAACACTGGAGCAACTGCCTGAATTTGCCGTACAGGCGGATGAATCATCATTGGCATTGGGGTTTCCTGAGGACTGGCTAGCCAACCATCCGCTAACGTCGAGCGAACTGGAACAGGAGCAGGGCTACCTCGCCAAGTTAGGGTTGAATCTGAGTTTTTCCTGAACAACGGACCGCCACTACAGGGACTTAACAGCGATATCCTCCAGGTAACTCAAGAGAATACTGTTTACCTGATCGGAGGCTTCTAGCTGCACCATGTGTCCGGCATCCGGAATCATTCGCACCTGTCGCAGGTCAGGGAAAATAGCCCGCATGAGACTGATCGGGTCATCTCCATGGAACCCTTCCAAATCGACGTCGTTTTCGCTCCCTATAAAATAGGCAGGAACGGCGCTACTCACGCCCTCGAAAGGCTTGCGTTGCAACCACTTCATATCCATTGAGCGATACCAGTTCAGACCACCGGTAAACCCACTTCTGGTGTATTCACCCACAAAATACTCCAACTCCTCCTCAGACAACCAGGGCCACGGCAGCGCTGGCGGCTCTTCCATCGCATCGATGTAAGACGTTCCCGGCGGATGTTTGAAGCAATCAAAATAATTGGCAGACCCGCTGAGCGTATAAAACACCTTGTGCAGGAAACGTCTTGGCTGAGCGGCTAGCTCTTCGTCTGCACGCGGTGGCTGGCGAAAATATTCAATGTGCAGGAAGTGCTGCTCACCCATGCGCTGATATTCAGTGAGTGGTGATTCATCCGGGTTGTGGGGAGCGGCGGGGTTTTCCAAACCAATGACCGCCGTCACTCGCTTTGGATAGCGTAACGCGAGGTCATAAATGGCAAAGGCACCAAAATCCAGACCGGCGAATACGGCAGTTTCCAGCCCGAGGTGATCCAGCAACCCCAATAGATCACCCGTGATGTGATCGACATCATAACCACTCGGATCAGCAGGGGCGTCAGTCTGCCCCATGCCTCGCATGTCCGGTGCAATCACTCGATAGCCTGCTTGTGCCAGTGCAGTTATCTGCCGATGCCAACTAAACCAGAGATGGGGAAATCCATGACATAAAACGATCGGCATCCCCTGTCCCTGATCCACATAGTGAACATGGATGCCGTTGATCAATGCGCGCTGGTGATTCCAGCTCATGCGCAAACGGGATGAACGCGGTTACAAGTCGTAACCACGTTCGTCGTGCAGTACAAGGTCCAATCCCTGGGTCTCTTCGTCGGCATCGACTCGTAATCCGACCATCACATCCACAACCTTCAAGATGATCCAGGTGACAACGGCGGTGTAGGCAAACGTCGCAACCACGCCAGTGGCTTGTACCACCAGCTGTCCACCAATACTGTTGATGCCATCTGAGAAACCGTTGCCACTGAATACGCCAAGCTGTGTAGAGCAAAACACGCCCGCCAGCAAAGTGCCCAGAATGCCGCCAACGCCGTGCACGGGGAACACATCCAGGCTGTCATCGATCTTCAGCTTGTTCTTAATCCAGCCGGTAGCGAAGTAACAGACCACACCCGCAGTGAGGCCAATGACAACTGCGGCCGCAGGGCCAACAGAACCAGACGCTGGCGTAATAGTACCCAGACCCGCAACCATACCGGTCACGATTCCCAAAACAGAAGGCTTGCCATGACGAATCCACTCCATTGCCATCCAGGCGAGAGAACCGGCCGAGGCCGACAAATGGGTCACCAGCATGGCCATAGCGGCGCTGTTATCAGCCGCTACCGCGGAGCCAGCGTTAAAGCCAAACCAACCTACCCACAGCATACCTGCGCCCGCCACGGTTAGTGTCAGGTTGTGTGGAGGCATCGCCACCGTACCGAACCCACGGCGGGGGCCCATCATTACCGCCGCAACCAGCGCCGCAACCGCGGCGGTGATGTGCACCACTGTGCCACCCGCGAAGTCCTGCAGGCCCATGCTACCCAGCCAGCCGCCGCCCCATACCCAGTGACAAACCGGGGCATAAACAACGATTAACCAAATCGCACTGAACATCAGCATGGCTGAAAAGCGCATACGCTCGGCAAAGCCGCCCACGATCAGGGCGGGTGTGATGATGGCAAAGGTCATTTGGAAAATGGCAAACAAAGTAGAGGGTATACCGCCGTTTAAGCTGTCCATCGTCATCGAGGCAAAAAACACATTGCCGAAATCACCGATAAACGCGCCCTGTTCAACGCCATCAGAACCAAAGGCGATGGTATAGCCTACCGCAAACCACAGTAGTGACATCAGGCAGGTTAGTGCGAAACACTGCATTAGCACCGACAGCACGTTTTTAGCACGAACAAGACCACTGTAAAAAAGCGAGAGGCCCGGAATCGTCATGAACAAGACCAATGCGGTAGCGGTCAGCATCCAGGCAGTGTCAGCCTGATTCAGCTCCTGAGCACTGGCGCCGTTAGAGGCCAGACCCACCGCTGTCAGCAGAGCAAATTGTTGTAATTTTTTCATCGATCAGTCTCCGTTAGAGTGCGTCTTCACCGGTTTCACCGGTGCGAATACGAATGCCCTCTTCCAGAGGCGCTACGAAAATTTTGCCATCACCAATTTTGCCGGTGGCAGCGGCATTGCAGACGGCCTCAATTGCTGCGTCCAACTCGCTATCGCTGACCGCTATCTGAATTTTTACCTTGGGCTGAAACTCAACCAGATATTCGGCGCCCCGGTAGAGCTCGGTATGCCCTTTCTGGCGGCCATAGCCCTTAACCTCTTCCACTGTCATACCGGCTATACCGACCTGTTGCAGCGCTTCTCTCACATCATCCAGCTTGAACGGCTTGATAATGGCGGTCATCATCTTCATCAGACTCACCTCAGTTATTATGTTGTTGGCAGAACAATGAATCGCCCCGCTGTCTGGCTCCCTCGGCACTGACCGAAGGCTGGAGCCGAATCCTGCCATAAGATGGCGCAGATTTTAAGCGATCAGAGCGACCAATTGCCCCGAATCCGTTTTCAGAACTGATAATTACGACTCAGTTGCCAAATTCATACCCCTCATTGGCTAGAAGTGGCCCCAGCGTGCATCTGCAACAACATCGTGGTATCACTATGCCATTACTTTTCGACTGCCGGATCCTGCCAACATGAAACGCCTCCACTTCTTCCTGACCTGCTCCCTCATGGCAAGCGCCAGCACATTCGCCCAGGTGCCCGCCGGCGCTTCCGACGACCTGGAATCAGCCGCTGGGCAACAGCCGCGCAACGTCATTCTGATCATCGGCGATGGCATGGACGAGCACCAGGTGACCATCGCCCGTAACTACCTCAAGGGAGCCACGGGCAGGCTGACATTGGATCGAATGCCGCTGCGCTCTGCCTCGCAAATTCTGACCATCGAAGACAAGGTAGATGGTAAACCCATTTACGTTGCTGACTCGGCCAATACCGCCACCAGCATGGCCACCGGAGTCGTTACCAGCCGTGGCCGCCTTTCCACGACGGCCGGCAGCGACAAGGACATTACGACGATTACCGAGATGGCAAAGGCGGCGGGACTTAAAGCAGGTATTGTCAGCACCGCCAGCGTGACCGACGCCACCCCCGCGGCATTTGCCGCTCATATCAGCTACCGCCTGTGCGAGAACCCCGAGATCGTTGAAAAGGTCGAATACAAGGGCATAGATCTAGGGGGCTGCCCTCAGGATGCCAAGAAAAATGGCGGGCCAGGCGCGGTCTCTGAACAACTCGCAGACTCTTCAATGGATGTGATTTTAGGCGGAGGCAGCAAACACTTTGCAGTGAATGCGGAGGGACAGGAGATAAGCGTGCTGGCCCTGGCTCAGCGCAACGGATTTCAAACCGTCGATAACACCGCAGGTTTATTAGCCAGCGCGCCAGGCGAACCCCTGCTGGGACTCTTTTCAGAGAGCACTATGCCGGTTCGCCTGCAGGGTGAAGACGGACGACAAGCAGAAAAACCGGAACCTAGCTTTCTCAATATGGTGCATGAATATCTCGGTGATGTGGAATTGCCAGCGGTCATGACCTGCGAGCCCAACCCTGAATTCGCAGGACTGCCCACGCTGCAGCAGATGACCGAGACAGCGCTTAAGCACCTGTCCGCGGACAACGACAAGGGGTTTTTCCTGATCGTCGAGTCGGCCTCTATCGACAAGCAGTCCCATGAGCGCAAACCCTGTGGCTCTATAGGCGAAGTCGAACAACTGGATGAGGCAGTAAAAAGCGCGCTGGCTTTCGCAAAGAAACAAACCAACACCTTGATTCTGGTGACAGCCGACCATTCGCAGGCGGCACAGCTCATTCCCTATGAAAGCCTTTTCTCGGCCTATCCGATACCGGTTTACACGCCCGGGTATCTGGCCCGGATAGAGACGCCCGAGGGCAGCGTGATGTCAGTCAATTATGCGACCACAACCTTCATGATGGAGGAGCACACAGGCGCTGCGGTCCCGCTTTACGCGAATTCAGCGGGCAAGGGGTTAGTCCCCAGCTACGTGCAGCAACCGGAGCTATTCCGGATCATGGTCGATTACCTGGGTCTGTAGTCCATCAGAGCCAGTCAAAGAATACTAAAGGTTCACCCAGCTATTGAGCGCACGTAAGCGAAACTGGGTGCCGCGATAGTCTAGAACGACCGAGTCGGGGAGAATCTCCTCAACCTTGACGCCAGAAGCGGGACTGCCGCCGACTTTTAGATCTTTACCGTTGAGCACAACTCGGGACTGCCCGGGCCGCCCTGAATAATCGTGTCGCTCGTAAAAAATACTGGGAATCGCGTCTTTAGTCTGCTGCGAAAGCCCATTTACAAACGGCGCAGAATGCTCTTCTAACCGCGCGTTTTGAAGTTCATCCTCTGCACTTTTAAGCATCTGCTCGATGTCCATCGACTGCTCAGCCACGGATTTGACTGCCGGCGCAGAGGATGCCTTGGGGGAGACGGGCTCTTCGATGTTGACCGCCTTTGGCGCTGCCACAGGCGAATCGCCCGCCTTTGGCGTAGCGTTGGAACCGCCAGGTGACTCCTTTGCATACAACGCGCTGACATCGGCGTTCGTAGCGACCGGTGACTGCTCCTGATAATGGGTATCGGGCTCAGATCTCGCATTAACCTCAGGCGCAGGTTTGTCTATGACACCTGCAGCGGCAGTAACCGGAGCCACGATAGCGTCAGACACTGAAGGCAAAGCGCGTTCAGAAACAGATATTGGCTCTACCCCTACTTGCGGCCTTGTCATTTCGGCAGCTGGCAATTCAGTGGTTGCCCCAACGGGCGCTTCTTGCTGCCTGTCCCAGAGCAGCCAGCCAATCATGAGAAGTGCCGCCAGAAGCGCCAATACAATCACCGGCAACAAACGATTGCCCTCATGGCTTCCTGCGTAGTCGTGGCGAGTCCCTAGGGTAGGAACCTCATCGGTCTCTTCATGCGAGCGATTCAAGGCATCAAGAATTAGAGACATAGGACGTAGCCTCTCACTGTGATTCAGCCGGCATCTGCATAGCCATGCGAGCCGCCTTGGCGCTCAAATCAATGCCCAGCGCTTCATTCAATTTCAGCAAAGTCTGGACCCCAATCACTCCATCTGCCTCCAGCCCCTGCGCCTGCTGGAACAGCATCACCCGCTGTTTCAGCGCTGCATTGAATCGATCTGCTGCCAGCGCGCTGGATTGCCCATCCAACTGAGCGAACAGCGCTGCTATTTCAGCCACCGCCGGACTGTTATCACCTGCGGACAAAACACGTTCAAAACCCTTTGGACGATGCCACAGGAATCGATAGCCCCCTTTCCAAAACGGGCTCAGCTGAGCAAGATTAACCTGCTGTACACCGTCTGATAGGGCAACCCAGGCAGACCTTCCTTCTACATCCAGTAGCACGGTACCAGCGGAAAACTTTTCCAGTGTGACCATATCCAGCAGCACCGGGCGCCGCATCGCCAGCAGCTCGTCCCAGGTATCCGCGTTCGCCTCGATGCAGGCGATTTCACCCTGACCCTTGTCGCAAATACTATCGGGGGCGGGCAAATCACTGGCAAGTGACCACAACTGCGCTTCCGCCTGCTGTGGAGGCAGTAGCCAAGGCGTTGCAGCGCCCTCTTCTTGATTGTCCGCAGCCAAAGCTGTGTCGGGAACGACAACAGGTGGCGTTCCAACCGTTGGGGCAAGCGCTGAGTCAACGGTTTGTTCGACCAACTCATCTCGCCCTAGAACAGACTCAGCCTGATCCGCGGGTGTCGTAGTAATGCCAACCTGACTCATGCCCCACCAGGCAGCACCCGCCCCAAGCAACACCAAAGCAGCCAATGCCCAGGGCCACAGAGCCGAATGTTTCGCAGCTTCATCGCCCAGTACTTCTCTTGCTGCCACCCGCAGCGTGGCCAGGTCGGCTCGATTTTTATTGCGGCCATACGCGCCCAACATAACCCGATCACACAACACGTTGATCAGCCGAGGGATACCGCGGGTGCGCTTGTAGATTCCCCTCACCACAGCCGGCGGAAAAATCACCCTGTCGGCGGCAACACCCGCGACTTGTAAACGATGATGAATGTAGGAACCGGTCTCCGACAAATCCAGAGGCTCAAGGTTGTAGCGCGCGGTGATACGCTGATTAAGCTGCCGCAGCTCGGGCCTGGCCAGTAACTGAGCAAGCTCAGGCTGACCGATCAGAATAATCTGGAGCAGCTTCTCGCTGTTGGTTTCCAGGTTGGTCAACAGGCGAATTTGCTCCAGCACTTCAAAGTCCAGATGCTGAGCTTCATCGATCATCAGCACTGTTTTGCGCCCATTGGCATGATTTTCCAACAGGAAGGAATGCAAGGCATCGGTCAGCGTTTTAAGGCTATGGTTTTGCGGATCATAGCCAATACCCAACTCATCACAGGCAGTGGCAAGCAACTCAATGGCATTAAGCGCTGGATTCAAAATGATGGCGATGTCTGTATCGTGCGGTAACTGCTCCAGCAAGCAGCGGTTAATCGTAGTTTTACCGGTCCCGACCTCACCCGTCAGCAGGATAAACCCGCCGCCAGCGCCCACCCCATAAAGCAGGTGCGCGAGCGCATCCCGGTGCCTGGCGCTCATAAACAGGTAGCGCGGATTCACAGCAATCGAGAAGGGAGCTTCGTTAAGACCAAAATACTGGTGGTACATGCACTCATTATGCACCAAGGCACCCACAGACGCTAAGCGTTTGCCCGCTAAAGCAAGGCGTAGACCTCACCCGTCGCTACTGGGATAATAGCGCCCCGACATTTTCTGGAACATTCAATGCACTGTGTAAGAACGGCCTTCACCGTCCTGTGGCTTTCGTTGGCCGCCGCCTGCCCTACCGTGGCTGAAGAAGAAAGCGTGGGGCTGGTTCTCGCAGGGGGCGGCGCGCGAGGCATTGCCCACGTGGGCGCCATTACCGCTCTGGAAGAAATGCAGGTTCCGGTCAGCGCAATTGCAGGCACCAGCATGGGCGCACTGGTCGGTGGCCTCTATGCGATAGGCCTGGATTCAAAAGAGCTACTTGAGGTGGTTGAAAATATGGCCTGGGACGAGGCCTTTGAAGACTCTATTGAAAGAGACAACTTGCCCCAGCGCCGCAAGAGTGATGACTACGACTACCCGTCATCAGTTTCTCTGGCGATCAACGATGGTAGCCTGTCGATTCCCCTGGGTTTCGTACAAGGTCAGCAGGTCCGGCAAATCATCAAAGACCTCACTCTCAACGCCGATCACATTGACGACTTCAATGCTCTGCCCACCCCTTTTCGTGCCGTTGCCACCGACATCGAAAGCGGTAATGCCTACGTATTCAGTCAAGGCGACATTGTTACCGCAATGCGAGCAAGCATGTCTCTTCCGGGTTTGTTGGCGCCCGTCAACCACGAGGGACTGCTACTGGTAGACGGTGGTTTGGCGATGAATATTCCCGTCAGCGTTGGCAAAGACATGGGCGCCAAACGACTGATCGTTATCGACATCGGCACACCACTGCGCGATCGCAAGGACATCAACAATCTACTGGATGTCGCAGATCAGATGTTGAACTTCCTCACTCGAAAAAACTCTCTGGAGCAGCTGGAGCTGCTAACTGAAGATGACGTGCTCATTAATCCTGACTTGCAGGGCATAGGCATGCTCGACTTCGAAAACACGCAGGAGATATTTCGTCGAGGCTACGAGGCCACCATGGCACTTGCTAACGAGTTACAGCCATTAGCACTGAAAGATGATGACTGGGCAAACTACCTCGCCAGTCGCGAACTCGCTTCCCCGGAAAACCCGGTTATAGACCACATCGCCATTTTCGATGACAGCCCGCTGCGCAATGACGTGATCAGGGTTCGTCTGGCTCAACAAGAAGGAGAGGTTCTGGACAGGGAGCAACTGCGTGCTGATATGGAAGACATTTATGCACTGGACCAGTGGGAAATTATTGACTACGACGTTGTTGAGGAAGAGCGCGGAACCGTTTTACAAATTCACGCAAAAGCGAAAGCCTGGGGCAGTGACGACCTCAAATTCGGCCTTAACCTACTCACCGACCTGGACGGTGGCAGCGACATTAATCTGGGCGTGAGCTACCTCTGGAAAGGCTTAACCGATATGGGTGGTGAACTCTATGCCCGCGGCCAGCTAGGAGACACCGTGTTGCTGAGTGCTGAGTTTTACCAGCCACTGGATCTTCGTTCAAAATTCTTTGTCGTTCCCTACGCTGGCTATCAGGATTACGATGTCACTACCTTAGGCCCAGAATATGAAGTCAGCGACCCTACGGGCATCTGGCGAGTTCGGCGACTGTCTACACAGTTTGACGCTGGCTGGAACGTCCTCGCAAACACGCAGTTACGCATGGGCCTTTTTCGCAACAAGGGAGAGTACCGCACCGATCTTGAAATTGGCGGGGTCTTGCCGGAAGAAAACTTCAATGAAGGCGGCGCCACATTCAGTCTGCGTTACGACAAACTGGACAATGCCTTCTTCCCCACCAGAGGGGGGTTCTTGTACGGTGAATATCGCCTGATGCGCGATGACTTTGGCGCCGACGAAGACTACGAACGCTGGCAGGCTATCGCCCAGGCCGCCCTCAGCTTTGGCGCAGAGGATCGCAATACCATTATTCTGACGGGAAGAACCGGACAATCGATTGACGCTCCCAACTCCCCGGAAAACTACTTTCAGTTAGGGGGCTTGTTTAATCTTTCGGGCGTCAGCCAAAACTATTTTTCCGGAAGACAAATGGCTTTTGCCATGATGCAATACCAGCGTCGTTTGTCAGACACATCAGTACTTCCATTTGACATGCCAACCTACGTGGGTGCTTCGATAGAAGGTGGTGAATTATGGTCTGATCGCTCGGATGTCACTAGCGGCGATTTTATCAATGCCGGTAGCATATATTTTGCCGTGGACTCACCTATCGGGCCAGTTTATCTTGCCTATGGTCGCACTGAAGACTCAACTGACGCGCTCTATCTGGCACTGGGCTGGCCATTCCTGAACAACCAGCTGCGTATCGGCAGGTAATGGGGACGCACCCATCAAAAAACCAATGAATATTTTCGGAAAAAAATTATGCATTTAACTTCACGACTGCCCCACTGCAAAAAAAGCAATCGAACGGGCCTGGTTAAAGTCACACTGCTTTCGTCGTTATTATTCCTATCAGGATGTGCGACTTCTGTGGTGAGCCCAGAACAGGAGACCGAAGCCGGCAGCGCGATGTCGCAAAAAGTGGCGGACCAGATCGGTGTGTACAACGATCCCGATCTCGCCCAATACCTTGAATCCGTTGGCCAGCGACTTGTGAACTCACTGGGCGAAACACCCTACACGTTTCAATTTGTCGTTGTGGACCAGTTTGAACCCAATGCCTTTGCCACTCCAGGGGGCTTTGTTTACGTCTCTCGCGGATTGATGGCGCAAATGAATGATGAAGCTGAATTGGCGGGGGTACTCGCCCATGAGATCAGTCATGTGACCCAGCGGCATCACGTGCGTCAGGCTGGTCGCAGTATCGGTGCTAGCCTCTTTACGCTGCCTGGCCGCGCGGTAGGCGTCGTTAGCAAAGATCTGGGCAATATGATCAACAGCCCCATTGAGCATGCCGGACAGGTGTATCTATCTTCATATTCGAGAGGGCAAGAAACCGAGGCTGACGCCTATGGAATGCGCCTCGCCAACGCAGCAGGTTACGATGCGCTGGCGCTGGCAGATGCGTTGGATGGCATCGAGAACAGCGTATTTCTGCTCACTGGCGAACACCATGAAGCCAACTATTTGGACACCCACCCCACTACGCCTCAAAGGGTTTCCGATATCAACGCACTGGCGGGAGAACTCACTCTGGTGCCGGTGCCTCCTTTGGCCACTCAGGCGCAGCTCTATCAGCACCTGAACGGACTCTGGTGGGGGCAACAGAACCCGCAGCAAGGTGTATTTCAGGAAAATATGTTCCTCAGTGCAGACCTGGGACTCAGCGTTACCTTTCCTCCCGAGTGGGAAACTATTAATACGCCGCGAGTTGTGGGCGCCATGGAACCAGAGGGCAAAGCCTACCTGGCACTGGGAGCCAATAGTGGAGAGTTTAGCCCCGAAGGATACGCCGCTGCTCTAATCACCAAGATGCGCGACGGCACGGGTTTAGAGCCTAATCTCAGCCGCAGTTTTCAGATCGGCGCATGGCCAGCCCACGTCGTTCGATACGATGATAGCAGCGAAAATGAAACCGTAAGCCTCTATTACGTGTTCCTGAATACGGGTCAAAACAGCTTTACATTCATGGCCATGGGCTATGAACACCTGAGGGAAGCGCTGCGCGGTTCAGTGATGAGCATCGCCAAACTAACCCCAGCGCAAGCAAAGAGTATTAGTAGCCTGCGCCTGCGCGTGGCAGACATCAAGCCCGGAGAGTCTTTGGCAAGCTGGGCTAAACGCGTGAACAGCCAGTGGTCGGTGGAGTTTATTGCTGCCATGAACGGACTGGATGACCAGTTCACGACGGGCGCTGGCAAGCCACTAAAATATGCACGTGAAGAGCGCTACGTCGTACCCTGATGCCACTGGACCAGACCCGGCAGGCCATCTACCTGTCTCTGCTCATGGTCATTATCGCCAGTACTGCAGCAGTAGCCACAAAGCACGCATCG
Organism: Halioglobus sp.; assembly: GCA_039986455.1. Lineage (GTDB taxonomy): Bacteria > Pseudomonadota > Gammaproteobacteria > Pseudomonadales > Halieaceae > Halioglobus. The sequence goes on along the minus strand of JBDWQQ010000126.1, from coordinate 57,223 downwards.
GCAAGGGTGAGCATAGAAGCTATTGTTACCGTTCAGTACATGGTCTGCTTGCTCCTGTGCATGCCACGGACATTGCGACCGGGGCTATCAAACATAAAGAGCGAGCGCATCGCGCTGCACTTTTTCAGAGGGGCTGTAGGCGTGCTGGGATTTTACCTATTCTACAGCGCGCTGGAACAGATCCCCATGGTAGATGCCATGCTACTGCGACAGAGCGCCCCCCTCACCGTACCGCTGGTGATATGGGCCTGGAACCGTGAGCGCATCGCTAATAGTGCATGGATACCACTGGCGGTTGGCTTTGCTGGCGTCCTGGTCATCCTAAGGCCCAGTCCGACTGGGCTGAGCTGGTGGCATGCCGCAGGCTTCATCTCGGCGCTATGCTTGTCCGTCTCCATGGTTGCTACCCACAAGTTGGCAACCACGGAGCCCGCTTCCCGAATATTGCTTTACTACTTCGTACTATCCCTGGCCTGTGTCGCGCCCTTCAGTCTGGGTGACTTCGGTGGTCTGCGCTGGCAGGATTGGGCGGCGATGATTTACGTCGGTATCGCCATTTACTTTACCTTGGTGCTCTATACCAAGGCCTATGCCATGGCTGCCGCCCATACGATTGCGCCGGTTAACTATCTCGCCGTGGTGATGGCAGCATTCTGGGGCTGGTTGATTTGGGGGCAAGTTCCGGACAAGTGGTCGCTGATCGGAAGCGCACTGGTCATAATTGGCGGATTAATGACTATTTATCTCGCGAAATCTGCTCAACGGGTCTCAAAAACGTGAAATTGTTACGTTTTTGAGAAATTATCAAAAAGTCGAGTTATTTCAGACAGAACTGTTCCAATCAGGTATTTTCCCCTTAGATAACTACTAAATTTAAGGGGCGGGCGCTATGCTCCAGACAGTAAAGGTCCCCACATCAGACCTTTCAAAAGGCATGTTCATCAGCGGTCTGGACCGAGACTGGCTGGGCACGCCATTTCTCACTCAGGGCTTCTTAGTCGAAAGCGATGCTGACATCACCCGTGTTCGCGACTATTGCGAGCATGTATGGATCGACGTGCACAAATGCGTCTACGTCAGTGCCACGCTGGCTCGACATGCCAAGGGTGATCGGCCCAGAGTCCCTCTTCCCGAGATTTTCAAGGGCAGGGATTTACACGAGTATGAAGAAGAGGTTGCCTGGAAAGACGAACACCCCCGGGCCAGCAAGGCGCTGGATACACTACTCGATGACATTACCGACATTTTTGATAAGGCCGCAGACTCAGGAAAACTGGATGCGATAAGGCTCAAGACCTCTGCCGACCCGATCGTTGGTAGCATCGCCCGAAATCCCGATGCTTGCCTTTGGCTGGGCCGCCTTAAGCAACACGACGAATACAGTTATCAGCACTCCCTAAGCGTCGCTATCTGGGCAGTCGCCTTGGGAAGACAGATCGGCTTACATAAGCGTGACCTGCGATCTCTGGCCATCGGTGCCATGCTAATGGACGTGGGTAAGCTTTTGGTTGATCCCGAGCTTCTTCAGGCCAATCGGGAACTCACTGAAGAAGAAACCAAGGAAATGCGCCATCACGTTGCGCACGGCGTGCACTTGGTCAAAAAGAGCGGCATCCTCAATCAGGATGTGCTCGACATGGTGGGTTTTCACCACGAGCGCTATGATGGCAGTGGCTATCCCCGCGGACTCAGAGGTGACGAGATTCCACCTTTTGCTCGTATCGCCGCCATCGTTGACACCTACGATGCGATTACTTCCAAACGCTCTTACGCAGACGCGAGAGCGCCTGCCGACGCAGTAAAAGTCCTCTATGAAGCACGTGACAAAGAGTTCCAGGCCGAATTGGTGGAAGCGTTCATTCAGGCCGTCGGTATCTATCCCGCTGGCACGATCGTAGAACTCACCTCTGGTGAAGTGGGCATCGTCGTGGCTGAAAGCCGCACAAGGCGTCTGTTACCCAAGGTGATTCTTGTATTGAATCGAAAAAAAGAGCAATACCCCAAGCCAAAGCTAGTAGATCTTCAAGACACTCAAGGGCGATATCAAGACAAGCCCATATCGATTTCCAAGAGTCTGGAGCCAGGGGCCTATGATATAGACATTGGCCGATATAAGTTCTAACGCTGCCTTCATTTCGCCGTTACCGGATATCTGAAACTTTCAGGTCTATCTCTTTTTCGCTGCACTGCTCATCACCCCTTTGGATAGCCGCAAGCCGCCGCAGATGCGGTGACGCTGTCGGCACCAGGCCTGTATTTGATCCACTACCTGTTGAACAATAATGCTTCAGGCGCGGTTCGATTTACCTCTCTGAACCGCGTATTTCTACATATCGCGCCCGCGATGGGCTTTTTCACCTTGACCATCTACCTTGCGGTAGCCAAACGTTGTTCGGAAGACGCCCAACCCGCCGCCAGCTAACTACACGCAATTCTCTGCTCCGTCAGCATTGTTGTACCAATAGGCCGATAGTCAGGCACTTGGCTGGCTCAACACCCTCACGCAACCGATAATGGCGCCCGATTCTGACCCACATTGCTATTAGCCGCAGGAGCATCCAATGCCAGCGTATCGCGCCCCTCTCAGAGACATGGAATTCATCAACAAAGAACTGTTGGGACTTGAGCACTATCAACAGCTCAACGGGTGCGAGGAACTCGGCGAAGACCTATGGGATGCGATCACCGATGCGGGTGCCAAGTTTGCAGAAAATGTTCTGGCGCCAATTAATCGTTCCGGCGATGAACAGGGCTGCCGCCTCACCGATGGAGAAGTCATCACGCCAGACGGGTTTGCGGATGCATTCAGACAATACGGTGAAGCGGGCTGGCAAACCCTGACCATCCCAGCGTCAGAAGGTGGCCAGGGGCTACCGCCCTCTCTGGGTACAACCATCGCTGAAATGACCTCTGCCGCAAACTATGCCTGGAGTATGTATCCGGGGCTGGCGCACGCACCGATCACCTGCATTCGCGCCGGTGGCAGCGAAGCACAGAAAGCCACTTACCTCCCCAAACTATACTCTGGCGAATGGGCTGGCACTATGTGCCTCACCGAATCTCACTGCGGATCTGATGTGGGGCTCCTGCGTACCAAGGCCGCGGTTAATACTGACGGCAGTTATCGAATCAGCGGCACCAAGGTTTTTATTTCCGGCGGCGAGCAGGATATTACCGACAACATTATTCACGCTGTACTGGCGCGAGTCGAAGGCGCGCCAGAAGGGACCAAAGGCATCTCCCTGTTTTTAGTGCCCAAAATCATGGTGAATGAAGACTCCTCCCTGGGCGCCCGTAACAGCGTCCACTGCGGCTCCGTTGAAAAAAAGATGGGCATCAAGGGCTCTGCTACCTGCGTCATGAACTTTGACGGGGCGACCGGCTTCCTTCTGGGCGAGGAAAACCGTGGCCTTGAGGTGATGTTCAAAATCATGAACGCGGCAAGACTCGGTACGGCTCTGCAGGGCGTATGCCTGGGTGAAGCCTCTTTTCAGGGGGCCCTGGCCTATGCCAACGAGCGCCTGCAAATGCGCGCGCTTTCTGGCCCTAAGAACCCTGATGGGCCAGCCGACCCCATCATCGTGCACCCCGATGTACGACGAATGCTGATGACGCAGAAAGCCCTTGTAGAAGGCTCACGCGCATTTATCTATTGGCTTGCCAGACTCAACGACTTGTCTCAACACGGCAGCGATACACAGGCGACCGAAGCGGACGACGTCATGGCCCTGCTCACTCCCGTCGCCAAAGCGTTTTGTACCGAGACGGGTTTTGAGGTCACCAGCCTCGGAGTGCAGGTACTGGGCGGTCATGGCTACATCAGTGAGCACGGCATGGAACAACTGATGCGCGACATGCGGATCGCCATGATTTATGAGGGCACCACCGGCATTCAATCCCTGGACCTGTTGGGTCGCAAGGTGATGGGCAGTGGTGGCAAACTGTTGCGCAACTTCACCAAGCAAATCCACAAGTTCTGCGAGGCTCATCAGCAAAATGAAAGCCTGCAAGAAATGCTCAGCGCTCTAGCAGAGGTCAACGCGCAATGGGGGGATATCACCATGAAAATCGGTGAAAAGGCGATGGAGAATCCTGACGAGATTGGTGCTGCCAGCGTCGACTACACTATGTTTTCGGGCTACGTTGCCCTGGGCTATATGTGGGTCCAAATGGCTGAACTGGCACAGCGGAAGATCGCCGAAGGCGCAGATCCGGATTTCTATAACGCCAAACTGGCTACCGCAAGATTTTACTTCCAACGTATTTTACCGCGCGCAGAATCCCACGCTCGCGCAGCGGTGGCAGGCGCCGAGACGGTAATGGAACTGGATGACGCCTTGTTCCATCTATGATCAAAGCGCTGTTATCGGCTGAGCTTTCGTAATATTCTGAACGAAACTTGTTCATGGAAAAGACCGTATGAGCCTGAGCCGTTTCCGCAATAAGCTAAACAGTCACTTCAACCCCACGCCCATTCCACGTGATCTGGACGAGATCACGACCATCGACCGAGCCAATGAAGTCATACCGGCTGAAGCGGGTTTAAGCCAGGCTGGCGTCAATGAAATCTGGGCAGATACCCTTAAGCTATACCGCACCGGCATGCACCCCATGCTCAGTATCTGTATCAGACGGCACGGCAAAATTGTGCTGAATCGCAGCATTGGTTACCAACAAGGTGACGCTGAAAGTGACGACGCGATCATCGGGGACTTGAATACGCCTATTTGCCTCTTTTCGGCCTCCAAGGGAATCAGCGCGATGCTTGCGCACCTGCTGGCGGAGCAGGGAAAAATTCACCTTCTGGACCCGGTGAGTTACTACATTCCCGAGTTTGCCCAGAACGGCAAAGGCTTTATCACAATCTACCAGCTATTAGCGCACAGGGCCGGTGTGCCTGGTCTGGGTGAACATACAGATGCTGAGATGCTGTTTGACCGGGAGGCGGCTGTGGCGGCGATTTGCGCTGCAAAGCCTATCGATAAACTGGGTAGAACATCTGCTTATCATGCAATTACCGGCGGCTTCATTCTCGATGAGCTTGTTCGCCGCACTACCGGGATGACGGTTCAGCAGTATCTGGAAAAATACATTCGCAAACCGATGGGAATGCGCTACTTCCGCTACGGCCTCACCAAAAGAGACAGGAAAAAAGCTGCGGTTAATCGTTTTACCGGACTGCCACTGGGCCCGCTTGCGCCAAGGCTAAAAGATGCGCTGGGGCTTGATTACAACGCAGTGATTCCGCTCACTAATACTGAAGATTTTATGCAGGCTGTACTGCCCTCCGGCAATATGTATGCGACGGCGGAAGAAACCAGTCGCTTCTTTCAAATGATGCTCAATTACGGCCAGTACGAAGGCAAGCAAATCTTACAGCCACTGACGGTGCATCGCGCGATTCAGGAATCGGGTAAGGCTCAAATGGATGCCTCGCTTGGTGTGCCCATGCGCTACAGCCCGGGCTTCATGCTCGGCGGAAGTCCCGCAGGCATTTACGGCAAGGACAGTCATTACGCTTACGGACACCTGGGTCTTTCCAACGTGTTTGCCTGGGCAGACCCACAACGAGACATTTCGGTCGCTATTCTTAACAGCGGCAAGCCCGTACTCGGCAAACATTTAGGAGCTCTACCCCGCCTGCTGTTTAGCATTCCCAGAAATTGCCCCGATGCGCGCGACATGCACGACCAGTCTCTGGAGTTTCTCGCTAACGATTAAGAAGCGGTACAACCTAGACAGCTACCATCAGACTGACGCCAACAGGGAAAGCGCTTCATCGCACCAGGACAAAAACTGCTCCCCCTGATGAATTCCTGATTCAAGGGCCAAATAAACCCCCTTGTGACGAATGGGCAAGCTCGCGGGGTCATCATAGTGACGTCGGCGAATCGCTTCATACAAATAAAGCCTTTGCATCACCTCCTCGCGACGTTGGGTAATTTCGCCAATCACGTGCTCAACGTTTTTTTCACTCAAGTTGTAGAGTTTTAGCAATAATTCATCTTTGGTTGGCTGAACTTTGGTAGGACCAAACACCCATTCCGCCAGTGCTTCCCGACCGGCCAGCGTGAGGCCATACACGTTTTTGTTCGGCTTACCCGACTGACTCACTTCTCTCTTATTCAGCCAGCCTTTTTCAGCAAGTTTCCGAAGCTCCTGATAGATTTGCTGGTGAGTTGCCTGCCAGAAAAAGCCCATGGACTTTTCAAAGTCACGGGCCAACTCTGAGCCAGAAAGATCAGCATCCAGAAGTGATGTCATTATTGCCTGGGCGAGCGCCATGCCGGAGTCCAATGCGAGTTCGTTAACATCAGCATAGACGCTGTGGCTATTACTGCAAAAAATTGCAGGGCTTCACGAGTTTTCCCGCCCCGCGCGGCGAGGGCCTCACCCATTCTCCCAGTAGCAGCAACGTGACGACAGGACGGAATTTATAATGCTCACACCCGCCCTGCTAGATCATAACTGCGCGGCTAATCTCGTGCCCTGATCTATCGCTCCCTTGGCATCCAGCTCAGCGGCTACATCAGCGCCACCAATCAAGTGCACGCTCATGCCCGGCAAGTCATCCGCCAATTCTCGTCTCGGCATTTGACCTGCACAAACGATCACATTGTCGACATCCAGAACTTTTTCTTGTCCACCCACCGCTATATGAAGCCCTTCATCGTCAATTTTTAGATAGTCGCAACCGGGCATCATTTTTACACCCTTTTTTTCAAGACCAAGACGGTGAATCCAACCGGTGGTTTTACCCAAGCCCCCGCCGACTTTACTTGCCTTTCGTTGTAACAGGCTCACCTGTCGAGATGCGGGGGATATTAGAGGTTCAACACCCTCAATGCCTCCGCGGGACTGCAACGTCATGTCCACCCCCCACTCTTTCATAAACGTTTCGACATCCGTACTCGGTGAAGCGTCTCCGTGGATCAGGTACTCGGCCACGTCAAAGCCGATTCCACCGGCCCCAATAATGGCCACTTTGTCTCCCACAGGCGCTTTATCCCGTAACACGTCCAAATACGATAAGACCTTGGGATGGTCTATGCCTTCGATTTCCGGCGCACGGGGCTCTATCCCGGTCGCCAGCACAACCTCATCAAATCCACCTTCCGTAAGCTGTTGGGCAGCCACCTTCACACCTAATTCCACCTGTACACCGGTAGTTTCCAATCGCCGATTAAAGTAGCGCAAGGTTTCGAAAAACTCCTCCTTGCCAGGAATCTGCTTGGCGATATTAAATTGCCCACCAATCTCATCGGCAGCATCGTACAAGGTGACTTCATGCCCACGCTCGGCTGCGGTTGTGGCGAATGCCAGGCCAGCGGGTCCAGCGCCTACCACGGCTAATTTTTTCGATTTAATGGCGGGTTCGATGACCAGTTCCGTCTCGTGACATGCCCGAGGGTTAACAAGACAGCTGGTCATTTTTCCTTGGAAAACGTGATCAAGACAGGCCTGGTTACAACCGATACAGGTATTTATCTCGTCCGCTCTGCCCTGCGCTGCTTTGATAACAAAGTCAGCATCTGCGAGAAAAGGCCTGGCCATAGACACCATATCCGCATCACCTCTTTCGAGCACTTCTTCGGCAATTTCCGGCGTATTAATGCGGTTAGAGGTGATCACCGGAACCGACAACTCATTGCGAAAGTGACGAGTGACCCAGGTGAAGGCTGCACGCGGTACTTTGGTCGCAATGGTGGGAATACGTGCCTCGTGCCAGCCGATGCCTGTATTAATAATGGTCGCCCCGGCTGACTCCACCGCTTTACCAAGCAGCATGATTTCTTCGGTACTGCTGCCACCCTCGACAAGGTCCAGCATCGAAAGACGGTAGATAATAATAAATTTCTCTCCAACGGCATCACGCACCCGCCGAACCACCTCAACCGGAAGCCGCATTCGATTGGCGTAGCTGCCGCCCCAGTCATCATCTCGGTGGTTTGTTCTTGCCGCCAGGAACTGGTTTAGAAAATAGCCTTCCGAGCCCATGATCTCCACACCGTCATAGCCCGCTTTCTGAGCCAAAACCGAGGTACGCACGAAATCCTCTATCTGTTGCTCTATTTCATCTTCGGTCGCTGCCTGCGGCTTGAACATGTTGATGGGCGCTTGAATTGCCGACGGCGCAATGGGGTTTTCATTGATCGCGTAACGTCCCGTATGCAGTATCTGCATGCAAATTTTTCCGTCCTGCGCATGCACCGCATCAGTAATCACTTTGTGGTCGGCGCAGTCTTCTTCTGTCCACAGCATTTTGGTGTGCTCGTGGGTTGCTGCTCGCTTGTTGGGTCCGAAACCGCCGGTCACGATCAGGCCCACCCCGCCGCGAGCGCGCTCTGCAAAGAAAGCGGCCATCCGCGCGTAACCATCGGGCGCTTCCTCTAGCCCCGTATGCATAGAGCCCATCAAGACCCGATTACGAAGCGTGGTAAAGCCCAGATCCAGCGGCTCCATGAGATGCGGATAATTAGTCATGCGTCATTCCTTTATCTAGACACTGTCAAGTTTGTGATTCGCAATCTACCCGTGTATTTTGACACTGTCAAGATTGATTGTTAGATTGCGCTCATGAACAGCAAGACTCGTTATCATCATGGAGACCTCCGTCGCACCCTGCTGGACGAAGCCGCACTGCTGCTGCGCGACGAGGGAGAGCAAGGTCTATCCATGCGGCGATTGGCAGCACGAGCCGGCGTTTCCAGAACGGCGCCCTATCATCACTTCAAGGACAAACAAGACCTTTTGTGTGCGATCGCCGAGGAAGGCTTTCGCCGTTTTGTGGGCGTCTTGACGTTAGACGGCGCTGAATTGTCAGAAAAGCGGTTGCGGAAATTTGTCCGCCACTATCTCGAATTTGCAGTCAGCAATTCAGAGTACTACGACCTCATGTTCGGCAGTCACCTGTGGAAATCTGCCGATGTGACGGAGGCGCTGAAAGCAGAGGCGCACGGCTCGTTCCGCTTTTATCTTAATCAGGTTAAAAGTTGGCAACAGCAAGGGCTGGTCCGTTCCGATCTCGATCCGCTGCGTTACTCGCAGGTTACCTGGAGCACACTGCATGGTATGAGCCGTTCGATTATCGATGGTGTTTACCTCGCCCCCGACTCAATAGGACCTTTCTGTGACGAGGCCGCTCGCATGTTCTGGCGAGAGCTAGCACCGGAAGCCAATCCTTGACCCGGACTATTCGAGAACACCTGAGCAGGCTGCTTGCGGTTTTAGCCTGTCTGGCCCTGTTGAGCGCCTGTGCAGGGCCACAGCCACGACTGGGCAGCGACGCGATCATTGCCAGCAGCCGCCCGGCCACTCAGGATACGACAATCGCATTACTGGGCGGTACTGGCATGGCGGGCAGCCACATACTCCAGCAGGCACTCGCCCGAGGTTACTCGCTCAGAATTCTGTCTAGGTCGCCACAGAAGCTTGCTTATCTTGGCGATAGGGTCACCGTTGTCTCAGGGGACGCACGCAACCAGAATGCCATTGATGAACTGCTAACAGGCAGTGATGTGGTGATCAGCGCCATAGGCCCCGGCAACAACAGTCAATCGCCCATGGACCTCACAATCACCGTCACTCGCAACGTGCTCACGGCCATGCAACACCACCAGATTGACCGCTATATTCTGGTTTCCGGCGCTGGAGTGGTGATACCGGGAGATCAACGCAACGCTACCGGCTGGTTAATGCGTCAGTTGGTCAAGCTGCGATACCGCTCCTTGCTCGCGGACCGGCAGGCTGAATATGAGATGCTGGCAAAGAGTCAGTCGAATTGGACGCTGGTGCGATGCCCGCTGATTGATTCCACCGGTTTTCAACGCGAGCCAGTCGCATCTCTACTCAGTCCGGGAAGTTTTAATTTAAGGGCAGGAGAACTGGCCGACTTTGTCCTCGGCCAAATCGATTCTGATCATTACTCTCGTCAAGGACCGTTCCTGTACAGCCAATAACTCAGCTCGCAAAAAGCTGTTCATCAATATTGCGAAATGCTTTGAATTCCAGCGCATTGCCCGAGGGGTCGCTAAAAAACAGGGTGCCCTGCTCTCCTGGTTCCCCTTGAAAACGGATGTACGGCTCGATAATAAACTCACTGACTACTGTTCGGGCCCTATCGGCAAATCGCTGCCACTGATCAAACTCTAGCACCACACCGCAGTGCGGCACAGGAACGCCCTGTCCATCCACCTCATTGGCTATATTGGCGATCTTGCCTTCGGGGCCGATACTGGCATTCAGGTGGGTGACAAATTGGTGACCAAACATATTAAAGTCTATCCACTCTTCACTGCTTCGGCCTTCAGCAAACCCCAGACCAGCGCCATAAAACTCGCGCGCCTCATCAATGTTTCGCACCGCAATGGCAATATGAAAAGGGGTCAGCATTAGACAGCCTCCTTAATGAAAAGCGACTTGATATCCCTACCCACGAAATACAACACGGGGACCAACACAAGCGTGACGAAGGTAGCAAACAAAACGCCAAACGCCACAGACACGGCCATGGGTTTCACGAACTGCGCCTGAATAGCGGTTTCTAACTGTATGGGCACCAAGCCGATAAACGTTGTAATGGAGGTCAACACCACGGGACGAAATCGTCGGACAGCGCCATTAATGACCGCCTCGCGCCACGCTTCATCTCTATCATGCAGGCGATGGTTAATATGATCTACCAGCACCAGACTGTCGTTAACGACAATACCGGTGAGGCCAATCATCCCAATCGCCGACAAAACGCTAACATCGCTGCCGACAATAAAGTGCCCGAGTACAGCGCCAGTAAGCCCAAAAGGGATCACCGACATAATGATGATTGGCTGACCGTAACTGCGCAGAGGAACGGCCAGTGCTGCGTATATCATCACGAGAATAGCAATGAAGCCGAATTTCAGTGAACTGGTAGATTCCGCCTGTTGTTCAGCCTCGCCGCTCAGGCGCTGGCTCACCTGAGGGTAGCGAGCCAGAATATCTGGCAGTACCTCATTCACGATACGCTGATTCACCTCTCCCGGTTCGAGACGTGCCTTGTCTAAATCCGACATCACATTAACGACGCGCTGGCGGTTAAAACGACTGATCACACTGACACCGGTCTGCTCCGTGGCGGTGCCAACCACATCAAAAGGCACCTTGCCGCGCCCGGGTACTTCAATCCACAGCAGATGCAAGGCATCAAGCGACTGCCGGTGCTCCGCCGGCAAACGCACATAGACCCGCACTTCGTGACGACCACGCTGAACCCGCTGAATCTCAGCACCAAAAAATGCCTGACGTACTTGCCGAGCGAGTTCCACCTGCCCCAAACCCAGAGCTTCACCCTCAGCGCTTACCCTGATATCCAGCTCAGGCCCTCCAGCATCGAAGGTATCGCGTATATCTGACAATCCATCAAACCGGGTCAACGCCACCTTTAGTTCCGACGCGGCGCCGCGCAGCTGCTCCAGATCGCTCCCTCCCAACTCAATATCCACGGGAGCACCACCGGGGCCAGCACTGGCATCCACAATCAACGATTGCACGCCGCTAAGTTCACCCAAAGCCTCACGGAACCAGTTCGCTAAAGTGACCGAGGAGATCGTACGCTGCTCGCTGGGCAAAAGGTCTAGCCAGAGTTCTGACTCAGTATCTGTCGTTGATAGGGTTAGCATTTCGCCAATGACGCTTCCGTCGCTCCCAGTCTCAAGCCGATAACGGTCGTCCATATCATTGGCTGCTTTTTCAATCCGCAGCGCATATTCATGGGTTTTTTGCCAGGGTGTACCGTTCGGCATTTTGAGGTCGACCTGAATTGAATCTGACGGTACGTTGGGAAAGAAAACAAATCGCACAATGCCAGCAGGAACCAGTGACAGGCAGACCACTAGCCCCGCCACAAAAATCGCCACGCTGACATAGCGATACTCCACCGCCCATTGCAGCAAAGGCCGGTATACCTCTTCACTGAAGCGGACCAGGCCGCCCGAGCACGCCTGCTGCAACCTTTTCAGCAAACCAAGCGGCGTTCGTCGACGGGAAGGCTCTGGATCAATTCGAATATGGCGCAAGTGCGCAGGCAATATCAGCTTTGTCTCGATTAGCGAAAACAGCAAGCTAAGCACGACCACGGGGACGATCACTGACACCAGGCGGCCTATACCCTCCGTCAACAGTGCAGCCGGAGTAAAGGCGATCATGGTGGTTAGCGCACCGAACACGGTCGCCACAGTCACCCTGCGGGTCCCTCTTACAACGCTATCAACCCCCATACGCTCTTCTTCCAATTGTGCGTAGGCGCTTTCTGCGGTGACGATGCCATCGTCCACCAACATACCCAATACTAAGATAAAGCCGAAGACTGAAAATATATTGATCGTGAGCCCGGTGTTGAAGACATCGAGCACCATCAACGCACCCAAAAAGGAGAACGGCACCCCGAGAATCACCCAAAATGCCAGCGACGTGTTCAGGAACAGCGCAAGAAAAATCATCACCAGCACTGCACCCTGGGCAGCGCTCTTGAGCATCAGGTTAATACGCCCTTTTAGAATCACGCTGCGATCGGCCCAGGCTGTAATTGCAACGCCGGACGGTAGTTCATTTTTCTTTTGAGCAACAAATGTCCGCAAATTATTGGTCATGGCGAGAACATCTTGCTCGCCCACACGGTCTACAACCAATGTCACCGACGGCTTACCGTTGAGTCTGGTCAGCACGGGCTGATCTTCGAAACCATCGCGCACCGTGGCAATGTCGCCCAAACTCAAAACCGTACCGTCGCTTCTGGCCACCAGCGTCAGGTCTGCGAATTCTTCAGCGGTATAGGCCTGCCCGACCGAGCGCAACGTGATCGAACCTTCACTGGTTCGCAACTTGCCCCCGGGAAGGTCCCGGGATCGCTGTTGAACTGCAGTCACGACGTTATCAAAACTCAGACCGTATCGACGTAGCGCGGTATCGGAAACCTCGATGGAAATTTCATAGTCACGTGCACCTCGCATCGTCACCTGGGTAATCCCGGGTATATCCAACACTTCGTCGCGCAGGTCGTCGGCTAACTCTTTCAATTGATACTCATCAAGGTCGCCATAAACACTGACATTCATGGTGCGCGTGCGATACAGGACTTCATCTACGATGGGTTCTTCAGCATTAACCGGAAATGACGCAATGCCATCTACGCGGGTCTTAATTTGCACCAGTGCGCGGGACATAGGCGTCCCGGCTTCCATTTGCACGGTGACGGTACCGGAGCCTTCACGCGATACCGAGGAAATTTCCTTAACTCCCACCAGGTCCAGCATTTCCTCTTCGATAATTCGCACAATCCCCGATTCAACTTCCTCGGGAGAGCTACCGGGATAAGGCACGGTGATCGTCACCATCTCCGTAGGAAAGGTGGGAAAAACCTCTTTGGTCAGGTTATTAATAGCCGCAAGGCCACCTATCATTACCACCAGCATCAACAGATTTGCTGCTACCGGGTTGTTGGCCATCCAGGCGATGACCCCACGCTCCTGCCCCATTTCAGCCATCTACCTGCACCGCCATGCCGTTAACCATCAGGTCAAGACGGCTTAGAACAACCTGATCCCCTGCCTGCAGCCCTTCACCGACGATCACGCTATCGCCCTCTCGCCGAACCAGGGTGACGTCCCGACGCGTTAACTTACCGTCAGCCACGATATACACGAAACTCTGCTGATGCAGCGCTGATCGAGGTAACCGAACGGCATCGGCTATCGGGGCACCTTCAAAACGGGCCTCTACAAACAAGCCCATCGCGAGAATATGAGTATGCAGTGACTTGTCATAGGGTTGATCGACCTGAGCGACCAGAAAGAACACCCGAGTCTGCTCATCTACCCGCCGCTCCAGACGAGCAAGGCGCGCATTCCAACTGTGCTGCACATTGCCGAAGGTCGCGGTCAATGTGAGTTGCTGCCAGCTGCCATCGGCATTCTGACCATACTTCACAAAAGGCACATCAGACGCCAACAAGGGTAAGCGCACTTCTGCAACTCCGGTGCTCAGTAATTTCATTAGCGCTGAGCCTGCCTGGACGTATTGACCGAGATCTACACGTTTGATGTCGACTACCGCATTAAAGGGTGCTTTGACCTGCGTATTCGCCAAATCCGTTTTCGCCTGTCGCAACCGATCCTGCGCTGCGACCACACCCGCTTCTGCCTCAGCAATCGCAGCTTTTTTCACTAGCGCCTTGACCTCAGCAAGCGACAGTTCAGCGCTGGCAAGCGCCGCTTGGGCCGCGGAGAGCGCGACCTCGTAGTCAATAGGATCAATACGCAACAGGAGCTGCCCTTCGGTAACCTCCTCGCCCTGTAAGAACCCAGGGTCAACCCAGACGACCCGTCCGGAAACTTCGGTCACCAATTCAATATTCCGTCGTGGAGTGACTATCCCACGTGACTCAATGCTCACAGGCACAGGCGCAGGTCGCACCTCATACACGTCAACAATAGGGATAGTCACCGTGCTTTCGCGTTGCGGCAAAGGTGGCCTACTACCAATCAATGCATAGGCAATGACTGCCGCCACAGCCAACACAAGTAACGGCAATACCAGGTTCTTTATCAGCCTCGACATGGGTACCTTTAATCAGAGTGAGTGTTTGAAATGATGGGGAAACTCGACCATTTTACGCGAGAAGGCCCAGATTGGGTGTATCAGAATTGAAAAGAATTGTTAGCGGGTAATTGCTACAGCAGCTGACCTAGCGAGAATGGCTTTCCTGCACTGCGCCGCTGAGCCATTGCCAGCAGCAGTTCCGCCGTTGCCAGAGCATCCAGTAAGGCATTATGACCATGAAAATGAGGCAGATTATAACGACTGCGACAGGCCTGCAGCCGCAGTTCACCTGACTTGATGACCTTTTCACCCCGGCGAAGCAAGGCTTCTTCCTGCAACAAAGTATCCACAACAGGCATCAACACGGGCGCATTGAAGTATCGACGACTGATTTTATTAAGGAACGCGAGGTCCAGTGACGCATTGTGAAACACCAACACCTTGCCCGCGGCAACCTTGAGAAACTGGGAAAGTACTTGCTCGCGAGTTTCCGCATCCATCAAATCGTGGTCGCGCAAGTTATGAATCGTCGCACTTTGACCGACCGAGTGTTCGGCTCGTATCAAATGATGTTCGGCAGTGCTCAATGCAATCGACCCATTTTCAACGACTACCCAGCCTACGCTTAGTAACTCACCGGTGCTCGCATCAAGGGAGGACATCTCCGCATCCGCTACTACAAAGGATACCTTCCGCCAGTCGCTCGAAGTGGATGGCAAGGGCACTTGCCAGCATTTCTGCAGCGCTGTTCCCGCTACCCGGCGACGATAGACCAGACGCCGCGCCTGCAGTCGCCACATCAACCCATTCCTGCCCGATAGGTTTGCCGAATTGCGGATTGGGCTTCATCAATGATGGTAAATGCGTCACGTAATTGCTCCTTCGCCATTTTCGGGAGATCACGGGGATTTAAGAAATTGGAGACATCCTCGCCGCGGGTAATTTGCTCGCACTGGTGCTTTATCCGCATGTGTTGAATAAAGTGCAGGGCATCGGCTAAATTTCGGCTATTGGTGATAGTCAAGTGCTTGTCAGCGGCCAGCGCCTTGAGTCGTTCATCGGTGTTGACCGCCGTTACTTTGTGCGCCAGTGCATGCAAGCGAATGATTTCAGTCACTGGCAGCACACCACGCTTTTTCAGATCGAGTTCCTTACGATGCTCGCCGTCTCGGTCCACAACGAAGCGACGGAAAATTCCAAGCGGCGGCCGACTATCCAGCGCGTTCGCGCAAAGCGCAGCGAGAAAGATGGAGTTCTTCGAGGCCTGCTCAAGCATCGTTTCCTGTAAACGATCAGCCAGTGAGCAGTCGCCATAGATACAGCGAACATCAAAGAAAATGCTCACTCGCATGACAGCGTCCGGTGTGGGGGCTCGTGTCCAGCGCCGCACTGTCTCCTGCCAGGTTGCCAGCGGCTGCCGCCACTGATCGGTCATTGCCATGATGCCACCCGGGCAATAGACATAACCGCATTCGTCCAGTCCATCGCAGACAAACCGTGCCAGCTTTTCGAACCAGGGCAACTGTTCAGCGGTGACTTCATCAGCAATCACCAGGCCGTTGTCTTGATCGGCCCCCAGTAATTGTTCTGCTCTTGCCTGCGAGCCAAAACCGGTCCAGCACCAGGGAACAGGCGCTGGTCCATATTGTTCTTCCGCTAGCTGGATGAGGCGAACCGTGATTGCATCGGATATAGCGGTAAGAATCTGGCTCACCTGTTGGGCACGCATGCCGGAATTGACCCACTGAACCATGAGGTTCGACATGCCTGAGACCAGCTCTTTAATGCTCGATACATCCGGTTGACGGGATATGTGTTGCACCAGATAGACCGGATCATCCTGCTTGGCGAGAATAAGATCCGAGGTTGTGACTATTCCCTTCGTCTCCCCATTAATTTTGACCGGCAGATGGTGAAACCGGCGTTGAGTCATTAGCAGTGTGGTCGCAAAAACAGTTTCGTGTCCTTCGACCCACTGAATGTCTGAGGTCATGACGTCGCGCACCGCAGTAGCCGGAGGCAGCGCCGCAGCGACAACGCGCACTCTAAGGTCCCGGTCAGTAACAATACCTAACAGCTCGTCGTTATGGACCACAAATGCCGATGAAACCCTGCGGTCTGACATTGCCTGCGCAGTTTCCTGCACCGTGGCTGACGGCTCCACCAATAGCAGATCGGTGCTCATGACCGTGTTGACTTCCTGCATCATGGTATTGGGCTCTGGCTGATAACGCGCAGCCCTTCGTAGCCGACGGTTCCGTTGCCCACTAAAGTACCGATCAAACCCTCGGTGACTCTCTCGCAAACCCCGATAAACTTCGTGCGGCACGAAATAGATCAGCGCATCCTCAATCACGGTTGCCATAATTTCACCGCGTTCAGCATTCAGACCAGCGATGTGAAAGCTCTCACCCTCACCCAATCTGTCTAGTAGTTTATTGTCACTGTCGCGAAGCTCTACGGCTCCACTACGCAAAATTCGTAGGCCCTTATCAGGTGTATCGGCATTGAAGCTCTCGCTCTGACAGTGATATTGCACCCGTATTTTCCCGATACACGGGTAGAGAATATCTTCAGGCAGTTCATTGAACGGCAGGGTTTGCTGAATGAACTCCGCAATAGTCACCAGCTCCGGTGTATCGAGGGCGGCGATGTGCTCTTGATCCTCTTGTTGGCTCATTGGCTGTTGTGGTGTCTCGGGACTCACGGGGCAAGCTATTGTTTTGGCTGTAGGAAGGTTGTCGAAGCATCGGCAAAGTAACTACTACCCGCTGCTCGCGCTACAATTCGAATACGCTCTGCAGGACCCGGCTTTGAATCCAGCGCAATACGCCACTCCAAACTCTGCCCATCGGATGCTCTCATGGCAGCGGGCGCAGGACTTAATTCTTTAGCACTAACCGCCAACACCACTCCTTCCAATGAATGAGTAGAAGTAAGAAGAAACTCAGGGCCAGAAACGCCTTCTTGCAAAGTCAGGCGTATTTTGAAGTCTTCATTTTCCAGATCACAAGCTCCGCTCTGGTAGCGACAGTTACTTTTCTCTACCAGAGGATAGGACTGCCCAGGCTGAGCACGTTCGGGCTGCTCCCCAGTGAACTGACCGACAGCGACCCAGGCCAGTATCGAGAGAATAGGTGCCACTATCATGGCAATGACAACGTGCTTATTTTTGAACATTCAAAACCGCTCCGTTCGTTAATACACTGCTATTTGAGCATACGGGCGCTGAGCAAACCCAAGCCCTCAACCGCATGTAGGGGCCACTCAGGCAGAATAACTGTTGCACGATACGCACTGGAAAGACACCGATTCGAATACATATTGGGCAATAGTCACAATAAAAAAGGAGGCACCGCTAAGCGGCGCCTCCCTGAAAAGGACCTTGATGGTTTTAGTGGGCATTCGCCTCGCCAGAACCCACTGGTACACGGATATGTTCTACCAAATCCTGTACTTCCTGAGGTGGCGCCGCTGTCACTTTAGATACCGCAAACGCTACCGCGAAGTTAACGACCGCACCGACAACACCAAAGGCGTTGGGCTCGATACCCAGGAACCAGTTGGCCGGTGTGTCGCCCAGGAACGCTGTGCCCGGGATGAACATAATGCCCTTATGCTGGAACACGTAGAACAGAGTCACACCGATACCGCCAATCATGCCAGCAATAGCGCCTTCCTTGGTTATACCCTTGGAGAAGATACCCATCATCAGCGCTGGGAATATCGAGGACGCCGCCAGGCCAAAGGCCAGCGCGACAGTCCCCGCCGCAAATCCGGGCGGATTAAGCCCCAGATACCCCGCTCCCGCGATGGCAAACGCCATTGCAATTCGAGAGGCATTCAACTCCGCTTTTTCACTGATGTTTGGCGTCAAAATTCCTTTCAACAAGTCATGCGATATCGCTGATGAAATTGCCAGTAACAATCCCGCCGCGGTAGAGAGCGCCGCTGCAAGACCACCGGCTGCCACCAGAGCGATCACCCAGTTAGGCAGTTTGGCGATTTCAGGGTTAGCCAGAACCATGATGTCGTTATCGATCTTCACCATCTCGTTGACTTCTTTGTCAGCTGAGTACTGGATTCGGCCGTCACCGTTTTTATCATCAAACTGCAGCAGGCCAGTCTTTTCCCAGTTCTCGAACCAGACAGGACGATCTTCGATCACCAGACCCTGACCATCTTCACCGCCGAGGGTGTCGATCAGGTTCAGACGAGCCATGCCCGCTACTGCAGGAGCAGTGGTGTAAAGAATTGCAATGAAGACCAGTGCCCAACCCGCAGAAGAACGCGCATCTTTCACCTTAGGTACCGTGAAGAAGCGGATAATTACGTGGGGCAGACCCGCCGTACCAATCATCAAAGACATGGTGTAGGCGAACATATTGATACCACTGAGCCGCACATTCGTCGTGTACTCCTTAAAGCCGAGGTCGGTAACGACCATATCAAGCTTGTCCAGAAGGTAGACATCTGTACCCACCAGCGTACTTCCCAGACCAAGCTGAGGCAGTGGATTGCCAGTTAGCTGCAGGCTGATGAAGATAGCAGGAATAGTATAGGCCAGAATCAATACGCAGTACTGAGCGATCTGGGTATAGGTAATGCCCTTCATGCCACCAAGAACGGCGTAGAAAAATACAATGGTCATACCAACGTAAAGACCAGTGTCGTAATCTACTTCCAGGAAGCGGGAGAAGGCTACACCTACACCTTTCATTTGACCGATTACATAAGTAACAGAACAAATGATCAGGCAAAGCACAGCAACCGTGCGCGCTGAGTTTGAGTAAAAGCGATCACCGATAAACTCTGGCACAGTAAACTTGCCGTATTTGCGCAAGTAAGGTGCAAGCAGCATCGCGAGAATGACGTAACCGCCGGTCCAGCCCATCAGGAATACTGAACCACCGTAACCGCCGTAACTCAGCGCGATAAGTCCAGCCATCGAAATGAACGAAGCCGCCGACATCCAGTCAGCCGCAGTAGCCATACCATTTTGGATAGGGTGAATACCACCGCCCGCGACGTAAAAATCTTTGGTTGATCCTGCGCGAGCCCAGATGGCGATTCCAATGTAGAGGGCAAAAGTGAAACCCACCACAATATACGTTAATGTTTGCAGATCCATATCAGAGCTCCCTACTCGTCTTCTTCCACACCGAACTCTTTGTCCAGCGCGGCCATTTTCTTGGCGTAATAGAAAATCAATCCTACGAACACGTAGATTGAACCCTGTTGTGCAAACCAGAAGCCGAGTTTGTAGCCGCCAATCTGAATCTGATTGAGAACATCAACCAGGATAATGCCGAAGCCGTAGCTCACGACAAACCAGATCACCAGCAACTTGACCATTAAGGACACATTGCGGCGCCAGTACTCCTTGCCTTGCTCTTCATTTAGTGGGGACATCACACACCTCCTATCGGTGTTGTTATCGTTACTTACCACCCGGATACTACTCCGGGTGGTCTGTGCTTACTCTTAGACCTTGGTCTAGCCGAGGTTTTTAGAAGGCATACTTGACCGCAAATTGCAGTCGACTCAGGTCACCATCACGACCGTCTTCCATCTCCTTGGTGGCGTAGATAAGTTCACCTCCCAAAGAGTATTTAGGCGCGGGCATGTACCAGAGACTGGCATGCGCTGATTGATAGCTCTCAGCCAGTGAATCGGCCGGCGAGAACTCGGATTGCCCAGGGTTGTCGGCTTGCGACATGGACAACGAGAAAGAACTGCTCCACTGGGAGCTCCAGAAATGCTGGTACGATACGAAAGCACCGAACTGGTCGATGGTCTCAATGTCACCATCAGCGCCCACATAACCATCGTTAAATGAGTTCAAGCCCAGATAACGACCAAGCCCATCGCCATAGTTGAACATGAAACGAAGGTCATCCTTGCCCAACATCCACTTACCGGAAAGACTCAGGCCATAAGCCATCTGCGCGTCATCTGTGGCGCCGTTGTCGTAGCTAAGTTCCCGCGCAATACCTGCCGCAGACCAGGACAGGCCGCCCATTTTGCCGTTGTAGCGAGCGACCAGATCGGGAAGCCCTTCATGGTAGTCATCGAAAGCGGTGGACAGAGAACCGTCAACATCCCAGTTCAGGCGCGTGGCTGGGTTCTCGACAGCCAGTTGCAGTCCACCACTGGTCCAGCGTATCTGCGGCTGGCGGTTGAACAAAGTGCCCACAGGGCCAACGAAATCAATCTGGTTAGGCAGCGCACTCACGTTAAAGAACGTAGACCAGCTTTGTCCGGCCAACAGCGACTTACCCTCGTCGTAGTCCCACTTAACGAATGCGTGGCGCAGTCGCGAATTCCAGGAATTGGAAATTCGCTCATCGCCGCTATTACCCAATAGAAAGTCCATTTCTATGCGGGTGGAGATTTTACCGGCGTCCGTATCGGTAGCCGTAGTAAAGAACAAACGAGAAGTTTTAGCATGCAGGTTGGTCGTATCATAAGACGAGCCAGAGCCGTCGGACACAGGAATCAGAGACGGCACCAGGAAGTCTTCAATCAACTTATTGCCGGGCTTGCCTTCGCTGTAACTAGAGGCAGCCATATCGAGCTGAATAAAACCTCCGTACTGAAACTTGGTACCCTTTTTAGAGGGTCTAGCCTCCTCAATTTCTACCGCGTTTGCCGCGGTTGCCTGCTGGTTGACGACGGTTGCCTGTTGGTTGGACGTAATCATCGACTTCAGTTCAGCCAGCTGACGTTCGAGTTCAGCGATGCGGTCCTCAGTTTCACCCGCCATACTGACGTTGGCGGCTGCTAGTGTCCCCAGCGTTAGAAGTGCGGCGGCTATCGGTTTAATTTTCATCGTGTGTGGCTCCCTCTATAGGTGTTTATGTATCGAGCCTGCACAGTATTAGCTCCTTCAACCCCAACTACCCATTAGACCTTGGTCAAAAACGCCTTGTTTTATAGACTAAAGTCTAATGCCTTGGCGTCACCCCACGAATAAACTGCCATTCTTCTCTTTCAACCCCCACAGGCCTACCAAGGCCACTGTGTTCGCCGGGCCTTGCGCCCGGTTTTTTTTACCCTGACAATAGCCCTATAAAAACAACGGACTAAACCCTGTGAGCTCAGAAGCATTGTCTATCCTGGTGGCCGATGACCACCCGCTCTTTAGAGCTGCCTTACAGCAAGTTATTGCTCAGATATACCCGAACGCCCTGCTTGTGGAAGCCGCCAGCGTTGCTGAACTGCAGCGGCAGGTCGAAAAAACACCCGATGTATCACTACTGCTACTGGACCTGCACATGCCAGGTGCCCTGGGCTTCTCCGCTCTGTCCTGGTTTATTGGCCACAAGCCCAAGACGCCGGTAATCATGGTCTCAGCAAACTCGCACCCCGAGACCGTGCGCAGGGCCATTGACCATGGCGCGGCTGGTTTCTTGTCGAAGTCGACGGGCGTGGAGGACATGGAGAAATGCATAACCCAGGTGATGGCTGGTGAACGCGGCCTGCATCCGGGGCTGGATGCTAACGCATCGGGAGCTTCACTGCAGTCACTGGACGTAGCGGATGCCTTGGCGAGCCTAACCCCACAGCAGTTCAGGGTCGCTTCCATGCTGGTTGAGGGCCTATTAAACAAGCAGATCGCTTACGAGTTGAACGTCAAAGAAGCCACTATAAAAGCGCATATGACCGAAATTTTTCGCAAGCTGGGTGTTCACTCACGTACTCAGGCGGTACTTGCTATTGGCAGCCTGTCTATCGACCCACCCGACGACTTGAACAGCCCTCCGGCCTGATAACATTCCGCAGGAAATGATGCCGGGCGAGGGTCCTTGATCAGTTATACTGCCCCGCAATGAACAGCCCCCAGCACATTCTCAAGCATACCTTCGGCTACGACAGCTTCCGCCCACCCCAGGACGACATTATCAACGCCGTCGTTAGTGGTCAGGATGCGCTGGTGTTAATGCCAACGGGCGGCGGTAAATCCCTTTGTTACCAGATTCCTGCACTCGCTCGCGAGGGCTGTGGCGTGGTGGTGTCACCCCTGATTGCACTGATGCAGGACCAGGTCAGTGCGTTACGACAACTGGGTGTCAACGCGGCTTTTCTCAATTCAACGCTGCAGCCAGGCCAGGCAGAGCAGATTGAACAAGACTTGATGCAAGGTAATCTGGACCTGCTCTATATCGCGCCGGAACGCCTTAATCAGGCACGCAGCATCGAATTACTGCAACGGTCTCCCATTTCACTGTTTGCTATCGATGAGGCGCATTGTGTCTCTCAATGGGGCCATGACTTTAGAGCCGATTATCTGCAGCTGAACTTACTCCACCAACAGTTCCCCAACATTCCTCGCATCGCCCTTACCGCCACCGCCGATGAACGCACTCGGGCCGAAATCATCCACAGGCTGGATCTCGACGAGGCAAAGCAGTTCATCGCAGGCTTTGATCGCCCCAATATCCGCTACCGAATCAGCCTGAAGCAGAACGCCAAGCAGCAGCTATTAAGCTTTCTGAAAGACGAACATCCCAATGATGCGGGTATCGTTTACTGCCTGTCTCGCAAAAAAACCGAAGACATCGCGTTTTGGCTACAGGAGCAAGGCTTTAACGCACTGCCCTACCACGCCGGGCTCGATGCTCAAATTCGCGCCGATTACCAATCACGCTTTCTCCGTGAGGAGCGCGTCATTATGGTGGCCACTGTCGCCTTTGGTATGGGTATAGACAAACCCGACGTGCGCTTTGTAGCTCACCTGGATATGCCGAAAACGGTAGAGGCCTACTATCAGGAAACCGGCCGCGCCGGGCGTGACGGAGCCCCTTCCAATGCCTGGATGGTTTACGGTTTGCAGGACGTTATTAAACTGCGACAAATGGTCGAGTCTTCAGAGGGAAGCGAAGAACACAAAAGAGCGGAGCAGCATCGTCTTAATGCAATGCTGGGCCTGTGCGAAATTACATCCTGTAGGCGACAGAGCCTACTCAAGTATTTCGGCGACGTTATGGAAGAACCTTGCGGCAACTGCGACAGTTGCCTCGAGCCGGTCGAAACCTGGGACGGGACAGAAGCCGCTCGCAAAGCACTATCTGCGGTCTATCGCACGGGGCAGCGCTTTGGCGTCAATCATCTGATCGACGTATTGCGCGGTGGCGAAGGCGAAAGAATATACCAGTACGATCATCATCTGCTGGCAACCTATGGGCTAGGTAAAGAGCTGGACGCCAATCAATGGCGCTCTGTGTTTCGTCAGTTGGTGGCTCGCGGCTACCTGCGCGTAGACATGGACCGTTTTGGCGCCTTACGACTGGAAGAGCAATGCAGAGCGCTACTGCGCGGCGAAGAGACCATTGAGTTACGCAGGGATGCCGCTAAAAAAGCAGGAAAGCAAACCACTAAAACACGCTTGCCAGCAGATATCGATGTTGCGCTATGGGAGGCTCTGCGTGAGAGGCGCAGAGAGCTGGCGGAAGACCAGGGCGTCCCTCCCTATGTCATTTTTCACGACCGCACACTGCAAGAGATGTGTACCGCATTACCGCAAAGCCTCACCCAATTTGGTCGTCTGACCGGTGTGGGCGAACGCAAACTTGAAAAGTACGGTGCTGAGTTCCTTCAGGTGATTGAGACCCACCTGGCGGAACAGCCCGCTTCCGCGCTCTAGGCGTTTACTGACAAAGACCGCCACCTAGCAGTTTGTAGGGTTCGCAATTATAGATAAGGCGTCCCGCTTCCCCGTGTTGGAAATCAAGCGGCTTGAGCGCAAATTTAGGCGGCATGCCAGGCGCAGGTTCATCCTGGGTTTCCTCAAATGAGCGCGGATACGTTGCCCAATCTTTGGGTGCTCGCCAACCCGGTGGCGGTACCAGTTCAGATCGCGTTCCCGCTACCGGATACAAGGTGCGCCAGTAATGAATCTTGCCCGCCAGGTTTTCCACCACATCGGGGTACTCGGCAGCGAGGTTGTTGTATTCATTGGGGTCCTCGCTGATCCGAAATAAATAGTTCGTCACCGTCGCCGACAACAGACCCTGCTGAATTTCCTGCACCAGTTTCCAATGGTCGTTAAAGGCCGTCAGCATAAACGAGCCGCGAATAGGTGTTTCCGAGGCAAAGTACAGCAGCTCTTCGCGGGGAATGGTTTTCCCCTCTGCCAGGGCGGGCCACATACTTCTGCCATCTAATTCGAACTGATCATTACCTGGCTTTACACCAGCTGCTTCTGCCAGCGTTGGAAATACATCCATGGCGCTCATGATCTGATCCATTTTTTGACCTGACGCCAGGCCATCGGGCCAACGCATCAAGGACACAACCCGAATTCCGCCCTCCCAGGTTTCTCCTTTACCGCCACGCAAAGGCACGTTGTCGGCGCCACCGGTTGCATAGGCGGCGCCACCGTTATCGCTAAAAAACAATACGATCGTGTTGTCAGCAATCCCTTCGGTATCCAGTGTCTTCAGCACTCGACCAATCGCCTGGTCCATGCCGTCCACCACCGCCGCGTACATCGGCCTTGCACTATCGGCCCCCATCAGGCGATTCATTTTACGCGTCTCATCCGTATTTTTACTGCGCGCGGGTAACCGATTGTCCTCAAGGTCAGCGTATTTTTCCTTTAAGTCATCCGGAGCATCAAGCGGGGTATGCGGCGCAATAAAAGGCATGTACACAAAGAACGGCTTCTCCTGATCTCGTTCGCGAATGTAACGAGAGACCTCGTCCGCCAGTATGTAAGACTCGTAGCCCTCCTTATCGATGGAAACACCATTTTCCTGAAAATCTTTGCCACCCTGATTTGCAAACGGCGGGAAATAGCCCACTTCCGTATGCAAGTGCCCGTAGAAATGCTCGAAGCCGCGAGCATTGGGATGGTATGCCTGTAGGGAGTGCCCCAGGTGCCATTTGCCGACCATCGCTGTCTGATAACCGGCTGCCACAAAGCTCTGCGGCATAAAATGCTCTTGTGGGTGAATGCCCAGGTTCGTCCATGGCATGATGACACCATAAGACACGCCCAATCGCATTGGATCGCGCCCGGTCATCAGCGCCGCCCGCGTGGGAGAGCATATTGGAGTCGTATAAAAGCGGGAAAGCTCCACCCCCTCCGCAGCGAGGCGATCCAGCGAGGGAGTATCAATGTCACCGCCATGGAAGCCCACGTCCGCCCAGCCCAGGTCATCAGCCACCATGACAATAATATTGGGACGCTGGGCCGCCTGGATCGATGTACTGCACAGGATCAGGCTATAAAATAGAACAGTTATCAGGCGCATTGGTGCCTCCCCGCTGTTAGGTTTGATTTCAGCTTAGCATCTCACAGGTTAAATACGATCGTATTAAAGAATACAACGTGATTGACCCATTGTGCCGATCAGCGTAGGTTTTTATACCCGCCAACAAGGAAAGCTCATGAGCGGTTTACAAATCTCCAGCGCCGTTACCCTGCCTATGGAGGAGATAGAAATTACGGCCATCCGCGCCCAGGGGGCCGGGGGCCAACACGTCAACAAAGTCTCATCGGCGATCCATCTTCGATTCAACATCGCAGGCTCATCGCTGCCTGAGTTTTATAAACAGCGTCTTACGCGGCAGCGAGACAGTCGCATTTCTAACGAAGGCATTATCGTCATCAAGGCGCAACGTTTTCGCAGTCAGGATAAGAATCGCTCGGATGCGTTAGAGCGTTTACAAGACTTGATACGCAGCGCGGCGGCCACGCAAAAAGCACGAAGACCGACCAAGCCAACTCGGTCTTCGAAAAAGAAAAGAGTGGACGGAAAGACACGACGGGGAAAAGTAAAATCCCTACGCGGCAAGGTACGCGACAGAGACAGCTGACCGCAGCCGCTTAGTAAGCGTCCATCACCGGGAAGAAACGGCGTCCTCGCAGGCAAGATCAGGGCTAAGCAGCCATTTCAGGGCGCTGTGGAGGAGCTGACGGTGCTGAGGCGAATCGAATGCCTCGCTCTGGTGGCCTAAAGCGCTATACACTGACTTGCCGCGACCCACGCAGTTCGTCCAGACCACCGGGTGATCACCCATTCGCAAGTCACGTTCTAATCCGGGCGCTTTTTGAAGCGGAGAATAGCTGTTCTCGTCGATCGTGACGACAACATTAAAGCCATTCACCCGCGGCGAACGCTCCCAGGAATACCACTCCTCTTCGTGGTTCCAACTTGCAGGCAGATCCTGAGACACAGGGTGATCCCGATCCTCCACCTCTGCACGAGCTGTCTGGAACTGAGGGCCCAGGATGTGGGCCGTGAAATCAGCGCCAATCAGGTTTTGACCGTACCAGGACCAACTTTTATGCGAGCCGTCACCAGCAGCATGGATACCCAGCCAACCGCCGCCGCCCGCCATCCAGCTTTCAAAAGCTGACTCCTGCGATTTGCTCAGCATGTCCCCTGTTGCATTAAGAAAAACCACCGCAGAGAATTGGGCCAACTGCTCAGCATTAAACACGGCTCCGTTTTCTGTCGCGAACACCGACCAACCACTGTCGTCGCTAATATCCTGTAGGGCCTGTAATCCGCCCGCAATACCGTCTTTATGCCTGAAGGCATTCGTCTTGCTGAAAACGAGTATGGCCGGTTGGTTCAGGTCGGTAGGTAGTTGCGGCGCCTGACTATCATGTTGCTGACTCGGGAATATCAGATTCCATGCGCCTATGTACCATGCACCTAGAAGTACAACGCCCGCAGACACGAGCACGAGCGACAGAAGAAGTACTAAACCCTTCTTAACAATGGATCGCTGACCCGCGATGGTCTACTTCGCTCCGTCAAACCAGTCAGCAAAGCCGTGACTGGCGGAAGGACCAATATGCATTTGTTCCAGAACACCATGACCGACTTTGTCGCCGCAGCGCGCTATGACTATCTGTTGAATATGCAGGTTTTCCAGCGCTAAAGGATCCAGGTCGCTGTCCGTCCAGCTCTCACCGGATATAACCAACTCTCCGTGCCATTTGCCATGCCCCCATTCAGGGTGCTGATAACCCAGACCTTTCATGCGATGGAGCATCACTGGCTCTAAGCTGATTTCGAGACTCTCTCCCGACCTGTCATTCATTGTGATTACCGCAGAACTGGCACGCCGGGTACCCGGAATCATATTCAACTTGTGATCAACCTTGCCATTCCAGGTACGGGCCGCGGGATCATTGGTTCCGGGAATCTCGTCCATGCTGGAATAATGCGGCAGGAAGCCCTGATCGGTATGCCACTGGTGACCGTCGCCGTCTTCGAACCAACCGGCGAGACTGCATTCGTCTTCCCAGTGAATGGGCGCCCAGTTGAAGTGCACCGCCTGAAATTCGGCGAGCGGAGCGCCACCGGTATAAGCATCGCCGACCGGACGAATGCCCCAGGAGCGATCCTTGATGCCAAAGGTAGTGGAGCCATCTACCGTCAATTCCTTACCGTCGTAGCGAATCCAACCCGACCAAAAACCAAACTGGTCCAGGCGAGTGGCATCCATAACCACATGGCGTTCGTTGCGAAGTGTTTGGCGGCCCTCTTCCAGGCAAGCGGTACGCGGCGTAAAGACCAGATCACAGGAAATTCCTGTCTCGTTGTCGGCGATCAGCAATCGGTGCCTGCCCATAGGCTCCAGTATCTGCAGTTCCATGGGCCCGATGCTCAGATCGGTTGGCTCATGGGGCGCTCGGCAAGAGCCGTGAAATGCATACTGTTTGCCATCGATGGCAAGGCTAAGGCTACCGTCCAGAATTCCAAGGTTCGGGTAACGACACATACCAACCCCAAAATAAAAACTGCCGTCTTTGGCGTGAGCGTTGTACCAGTAGCGATCGTAGTGAAATCGGTCACTGGAGGCTGTGTGAAAAATCGGCTCAGCCGTCTGGTGAATCGGGTAGTCATCTAGTTTGGACAGCATCGTCGGTCTCCAGTAATTTTTAACTGTACGTTCGTATAGTAGACAACCAGCCCGTCACTGAACAGCCATCTATTTGTACCGCGGGGCGATGATTATCGAGCAGCGGCGCCCTCTCGGGAACCGCTGTCGGGGAGGTGTCTTCCTTACTTTTCTGCCGGCTTCTGTCTAGAAGAAGCCCAGTGGATTGGTATCGTGGCTTACCAACATATTCTTGGTCTGCTGGTAGTGCTCAAGCGCCATTTTGTGGGTCTCTCTCCCGATACCGGATTTTTTGTAACCCCCAAAGGCGGCATGTGCCGGATAAGCGTGGTAACAGTTCATCCAAACACGCCCGGCCTTGATGCCTCTCGCCATTCGGAAGGCCCGATTGGTATCTCGCGTCCATACGCCGGCCCCAAGACCGTAGTCCGTTGCATTGGCGATCGCCAAGGCCTCTTCTTCAGTTTTGAAACTTGTCAGGCCCAATGTGGGTCCGAAAATCTCCTCCTGAAACACTCGCATATCATTCGTTCCCTGCAGCAGCGTCGGCTGCACGTAATAGCCTCCGGAAATATCGCTACCCACTGTCGCCGATTCACCACCCAGGAGAAACTTGGCACCGTCCTGCCGAGCCACTTCCATGTAACTCATAATTTTGTCGAACTGCTCCTTCGATGCCTGAGCGCCCACCATCGTATCGGTATCCAGGGGGCTCCCTTGTTTAATGTTCCTGGCACGTTCCAGCACCCTTTCAACAAAGTCATCGTAGATACTTTCCTGAATTAAAGCGCGGGAGGGGCAGGTACAGACCTCACCCTGGTTGAAAAAGCCAAGCAGCACCCCTTCAATGCACTTACTGATGAAATCATCCTCTTGCTGCATGATGTCTTCGAAAAAAACACTGGGGGACTTGCCGCCCAATTCGACCGTGGAGGGAATCAGAGTCTTGGCGGCGTTGGCGAGAATCAAATGCCCCACCGCAGTTGATCCCGTGAACGCAATTTTGGCAATGCGGTCAGAACTCGCCAGCGCCTGGCCGATTTCCTCGCCATAACCATTGAGTACGTTCAGCACGCCATCAGGCAACAGATCTCCGATGATTTCCATGAGCACCAAAATAGAAGCGGGCGTTTGTTCTGCAGGCTTGAGCACCACGCAATTGCCGGCTGCCAGGGCGGGTCCCAGTTTCCAACCCGCCATTAATAGCGGGAAGTTCCAGGGAATAATTTGACCCACGACCCCAAGTGGCTCATAAAAATGATAGCTGACAGTATTGGCATCGATCTCTGCAGCACTGCCCTGCTGGGCTCGAATGCATCCGGCGAAGTAGCGAAAATGATCGACCAATAGCGGAATATCCGCATTCAGCGTTTCCCGAATACCCTTGCCATTATCCCATGTCTCCACATAAGCCAGCGTTTCAAGGTTGGCCTCGATACGATCAGCGATTTTCAAAAGCACATTGGAGCGCTCTGCCGCTGAGGTTTTACCCCAGCCATCGGCAGCGGCATGCGCAGCATCCAGAGCGGCGGTAAGGTCTGCATCACCGGATCGCGGAATCTCACAATAGGCCTCCCCGGTCACCGGAGAAATATTGTCAAAGTATTTACCCGAAGCAGGTGCGACCCATTGGCCGCCAATATAGTTTTCGTATCTTGGCTTGAAAGTAAACAGTGCATCTTCACTGCCTGGCATAGCGTACAGCATGAGTCGCTCTCCTGAGCTGTTGGAATCAGTAACAACTATAGTTCAGATTTTGGATAACGGAATCGAACTGCGCGCATTGCCCCGCGGGGTATGAGGCATTAACATCCATTGCTGCATTAAATAATAATTGAAACGTTAATGGACCTGACCGCACTGGCTCTGCCGGCATTTGCCCTGTTGATGTTGGCTGAAGCCATCATTACCGCCATTCGCGGAAAAGAAGCCTATGAGTGGCGAGACTTCGGCGCATCGATGTCTCAGCTTGCCATGAACATCGCCGTTAAACTCGGTTTCGATGTTCTAATCATCGGCCTGCATTTTTATCTCTATCAACACCGTTTCTTTGAACTGGGACAGGGCCCATTGCAGTGGCTGTTTACACTTCTGGTTTTGGATTTCATGTTTTATTGGTATCACCGTGCCTCCCACCGCGTTCGTTTTCTATGGTGCGCTCACGTGGTGCATCACTCCAGCGAGCGAATGAACTTTGGCACGGCTCTTCGGCAGTCGCCCACCGGGCCTCTGACGCGGGCTCTGTTCTACTGGCCTCTACCGTTGCTGGGCTTTGACCCGCTGGTTATCGCCAGTGCCGGGGCCATTGCCACCATTTACGGTTTCTGGACCCATACCGAGATGGTGCGAAAGCTCTGGGCCCCATTGGAATATGTGTTTACCACTCCCTCACATCATCGGGTTCACCATGGCTCCAATCCAGAATACATTGACAGGAATTACGCCAACCTGCTGATTATCTGGGACAGGTTGTTCGGCACCTTTGCCGAGGAAAAGGCGTCAGTGCGCTACGGGCTCATCAATAACATCAACACCTACAATCCGCTTCGCATCGCATTTCATGAATGGGGTAGCCTGGTTGTCACTAGTACCAAAGCGGGCTCCATAGTCTCGGCGCTCAAGCTTTGGCTGCATCCTCCGGGCTGGAAACAAACAGTGCCGGCGAGCGAGCAAGTCTCCCAGTGAAGCAATGCTGCCACAGACGGCCGATAGGCGGCGTGCGGGCCAGTCTATTGGTGATTGCGCCGCTGCTAGCCAGCGCACCAACGGCATGGAGCCAGGGCGCAAGTCAGCTCGAGGAAGTCATAGTCACTGCCAACCGTAGACAGTCCGTCCTGCTGGATACTCCCACGGCGATCAGTGCATTTGATGCAGCCACACTGGAGAAGTTCTCGATCAATGACGCACAAGACCTCGTGTCGCGTACGCCATCACTCAGCATGACCGGAACGCCATCAAAGGTGAGCATCAGAGGTGTGGGCCGCCCCAATAACGCTCTGGGTTCAGACCCTGGAGTTGCGCTCTATAACGATGGCGTTTACACCACTGAAGCTGGTTTGTTCGAATACACGAACCTGTTCGATACGGAGCGTGTTGAAGTACTCCGCGGCCCCCAGGGAACGCTGTACGGTCGCAATGCGGTGGGAGGGGCTATCAATATCATCAGCATGGGCCCCTCGACCACCTGGAAAAGCAAGGTCAATCTGGAGCTTGGCAACTACGACTATCAAGTGCTGCAAGGCCTCATCAGCGGACCTATCACCGACCAGCTGTCCATGGTCGTTGCTGCATCTTCCATCAAACGATCGGGCTTTCAGGAGGAAGTGACCACCGGTGAAGATTTCGACGACAAGGACACCGACTACCTGCGCATGTCGTTCAAATATCACTGGAACAACCTCTGGTACTCGCGAATTCAATTGTCCAAGGTTGATGTCGATCGTCGTCCTTCCAATGGTTATCGAACACTGCCCTTCTCCACCGATTATGTACAAGTCGTTCCCGATGCCAGTAGTGGCCAACCTCTCAACCTACCCGGCACTTTTCCGGGACAGAACTTTGTCAACTTTCATCAGGGGTACACCAAGGCCAACGCGGCACTTTCTGACGAAAGTAAAACCCAGTCGGATATCATTCCAAAAGAGCAAACCGACACTCAATCGGTTTATCTGCTGAATGAGGTTGCACTGGGCGACTATCGTCTCAAGCACATTGCCTCTTACTACGAATACGAATATGCCAAGCTCGTGGACAACGATGCTACTAACGCTGCGGACGCCGGCTTTAGCTGGAGCGAGTTATTTCTTGGCAGCATTCCAGTGTCGGCGCTGACCGGCGTTGATCACGCGCCGCCTATGGTGACAGATCATACGGCGCAGGACGCGAGCTTCACTTCTCAGGATCTACAGTTCTATTCCGAGCTTGATGGCGCCATCAATTTTGTTTCCGGCCTCTATTACTATCGCAGCGACGAGAACCAGTTCTTCGCGGTGCGCGAGGACAACGACGACATGATGGCGGTGTATACCTTTCTCGGCAATCTGGTGGGACGTAACACCAGCACAGAGAACTGGCTTTACCGTGGCAACTCGGACCTGATTACGACGAGTTGGGCGGCCTACGGTCAGGGCACATGGGATTTTTCCAGCCAGTGGCGGCTGACTGCCGGATTGCGCTACTCCCAGGATGACAAAGACGGCAGCGATAGGACATTTGTGCAATGGGTAGGCGATGGCGATGTCAGCAGGGAGGCCGAAGATAACTGGGACAGCGTCGACTGGCGCCTCGGTTTGGACTACACACTGCCTTCAGGGCAGATGTTGTACGGCACACTGGCCACCGGTTATCGCAGCGGCGGTTTCAATTTCATGAAACCCACTGCTTCAACTGACGTCGACCAGGTAGCCCCTGAAGATCTGCTGTCTCTGGAGGTGGGTTACAAAGGTGCAATGCTTGATAATCGTCTGCAACTCGCCGCCGCTGCGTACTTTTACGATTATCAAGATTTACAGGTCATCCGCCAGGATGTTGTCAACGGCGTCGCCCTGCGCAGCTTCAGCAACGCCGAAGAGGCACACGCCTACGGACTTGAACTGGAAGCCACCACCTTAATCAATCAATACTTTACCGCTGGTGCCGCGTGGTCGTGGAACGAAACTCGCTACGATGAGTTCACCAGTAAAGACGCCAATGCCTGCGCATTAGGGCCTCTGGCCCAGGGGAAATCAGACGACCCACTCTGCACGGATGAACAGGATCTAGAGGGCAACTCTTTCCCACTGACGCCAAAACACAAAGTCAGCTTGTGGGCCAATGCTCAATGGGAATGGCGGTGGGCGCAGCTGTCCGCCTCAGTCAGCTACATGTACGTGGGCGATCAGTATATGTCGCCGTTTAACGTGGATGAGTTAGACAAAGTGGAAGCCTGGGATCGTTGGGACAGCCAACTGAGTGTCGCTTACGGCCCCTGGAGCGTGACTGCTTTTGTCAAAAACATCGCTGATGAGCGCAACTGGATATTCCGCGAGCGCCCATCCAGCGTCACTCGTAACTATGGACCGGGCACGCAGTTAAGCGCACCCAGAACCTGGGGACTGCGCCTCTCACACAACCTTTAACGAGTGAGCCACGCTGCAAAGCGTCAGGAACAGGGCATGCCCGGGCGTCGCATACCAGCGAACCAACCGCCGTCAGCTACAAACTCAGAACCTGTGCTGTAACTAGCCTCATCTGTGGCAAGAAACAAAGTGACGTAAGCGACCTCTTCAGGCTGACCGGTACGAGGTATGGGAAAGTCTTTATAGATAGACTTATTAAGGTCGTCTTCCGAAATAATGCCCTTACCTCCCATCTCAGTGAAGATACCACCCGGATGCACGCTATTGACCCGAATACCGTATTGGCCCAGTTCAATTGCCGCCGCCTTGGTGAAACCGCGCACCGCCCACTTACTGGCAGAATAGGCACCGAGGCCAGCACAAGAGTGCAGACCGTCAATAGAGGACACATTAATAATCGAACCGCAGCCCGCCGCTTTCATAGGATCTATCACCGCCCGAACACCGAGAAAGGTGCTCAGCTGATTGACCTCAACCACTCGCATAAAGTCTTCTGCCGAGGTATCAAGAATTGAGGCCATGTGGACCATACCCGCGTTGTTAACCAACACATTTAAAGGGCCTAATGCCTGCGCGACAGAGACTGCCTGTTCCCAGTCGGCCTCAGATGTCACATCCATGCGAGTGAATACGGCCGCATCGCCCAGCTCTGCGGCAAGTGCCTCCCCCGCCTCCTGGGCTATATCACCAATCACAACCTTGGCACCGTGCTCCACGAACAAACGCACAGTGGCCTCACCCATGCCCTTTGCTCCACCGGTTACGATGGCGACTTTTCCTGCTAAACGCTGCATCTGAATCTCCTGAATAATGGCGCTGATTATAAGCCCGCGCGGGTAGGTTGCTGGTCCAACAGATTACACCACCCCCCGCAGGCGGCCGCTGCACCGCCCCCGATAGCTCGCGGGTAGTGTATTTCACACCGTGAGGCGCTATCTTGATAGCCATGTACCTTAGCCGATAAGAGATAGCAGTCATGTACGACCTCATCATTCGTAATGCACACATTGTCGATGGCACCGGCGCACCGGGCTACGACGGAGACCTCGCCGTTAAAGACGGGCGTATCGCCGCGCTGGGGCCGGTTGACGGCACCGCGAAGCGAGAAATCGATGCAGGGGGCAAACTCCTGACCCCGGGCTGGGTAGATGTCCACTCACACATGGACGGCCAGGCGACGTGGGACCCTTTATGCAGTCCTGCCGCCAACCACGGCATCACTACCCTGATCATGGGCAACTGCGGCGTTGGCTTTGCACCCTGTGAACCCAATGACGCAGCCCACGACCGTTTAATTTCCGTAATGGAAGACGTCGAAGACATCCCGGGCTCAGCCCTTCATGAAGGAATAAGCTGGGACTGGGAATCATTCCCCGAATACCTGGATGCCGTTGAGGCCTTCCCTCGCGCTATCGACGTCGGCGCGCAAGTGCCGCATTGTGCCGTGCGCACCTACGTCATGGGAGATCGAGGCACCCGCAATGAAGTCGCAACTGCCGAGGACATTGAGCAAATGGCAGCCATCGTTAAGGAGGGCGTTGGCGCCGGAGCAATTGGTTTCACTACCTCGCGCACTGAGCTGCATACCACGCGCGATGAACAGGCGATGCCTGGCACTTATGCCGATGAGAACGAACTACTGGGAATCGGCAAAGCGATTGGAGAGCTTGGCGGCGAAGCTATTTTTGGACTGGTCTCCGACTTCAACAACTGGGAAGAAGAAATGGACTGGATGAAGCGCCTGTCCATCGACAACAACTGCCAAATTAACTTTGTCCTGTTTTTCCGTGAAGAATCAGACTGGCCGCGCGTAAAAGCGCAACTGGAGTTCTGCCGAGACGCCAAGAAAGAAGGCGCTCAACTAATTCCGCACGTTGGTGCCAGACCGGTGAACCTTTTACTGTCATGGGACGGCACCATCCACCCTTTCAGTTTTCACGGCAACTACGCGGCCCTGTCTATTCTTTCCCATGAAGAAAGGTTGAGCGAACTGCGCAAACCGGAGGTGCGTGCAGCAATAATCGCAGAGGACCTGCCGCTCATGGGCGACGAGTTCATGGATACCATCATTGGTGGCTATGACAAACTTTACGAGCTGGGTACTCCACCGAACTATGAACCCGGCCCGGAAGACAGTATCGCTGCCAAGGCGGCTGAGGCTGGCATTTCACCTCAGCAGTATTGCTATGACCTGATGATGGAGCGCGACGGCAAAAACGTGGTGTATTTCCCCTGCTTTGGCTATGGCGCTAATGATCTGAGTCGGCAAGTAGAACTGCTCGAAGACGAGGCAACAGTAATTTCCCTCGCGGATACGGGCGCCCACTGTGGTGTATTGTGCGATGCCAGCGTGCCAACACAGATACTCAGCTACTACGTACGCGATAGGGAGAGAGGACATCGTCTGGGACTGGAGCAGGCGGTCAAGATGCAGACCATGGATACCGCCCGCTGCGTTGGTCTTGATGACAGAGGCACGCTGGAAGTTGGAATGAAAGCTGACCTTAACCTGATCGACTTCGAGCAATTGCAGCTGGAAGCACCCGAGATCGTCTTTGACCTTCCCGCAGGTGGCAGGAGAATGTTTCAGGGTGCCACCGGCTATTTGGCAACCGTAGTCAATGGCGAAGTCATTATGGAACATGGCCAACATACCGGCGCCGTGCCGGGTAAGCTGATTCGGGGCGCTCAAGCAGCACCTGCCGGTTAACGATCTTATCGGCTAAAACTTATCGATAAAAAAGGGCCTCTCGGCCCTTTTTTATTTACCTGAATGCAGCTCAGTCCTGAGCTGAAACCCAATCTTCAGAGTCATCCAGCATCAGGGTAATCCACTCCATCAAAGGGACACCGCCAGCGGTTTGATCAGGCTCGGCTTGAAGGAATGTATGACCTACGGCCTCGGGAATCCAGTAGTGACTGCGTTCCGGGTGCGCATCTTCCAGCTGTTGCATCTCAGGATACAGCGCTTCTCTCCATGCGTCGTAACCAATCATGAGAAACACCAGCGCAAACACCGTGTCGTCACTGTGGCTGAGCATGCCGCGACGCACGTCAGGGTCTTCGTCCATTTGCCAAATGTGGTATTCACTCAAGTGACCGTCTTCGGGAATCAACTCTGGGCGACTTTCCGGAAAGAACGCTGCCGAGTTCCAGTCAGAAATCAACAGTTCCAAGAACTCTGGCTGATTCGGGCGATTTACACCCACACCTGCGTCGTTAACGATATCAATGCGCACGTCGGGGAACTGATGACGGACCAAAGGCAGCGCAAACGTGGTGCCCAGACCTCCGGCACTGGAGCCCATCAAGACCACTCGGCGCGGATTTGGAAATTCCCTCAAGGCCACGTCCAGCCCTGCAGACAGATTGTGAAGACCTCGCTGGAAACGATCAGTCTCTCCGTCGCCATCGGAGTCGATATCCCTATCGCTGCCGTGCAGTCCTCCATCGCAGTAGGGGAAGTAGGCAACATTGTAATCTTTCACCGGGTTATCGGCTCGCGTTGGATCCAAAATACCCACTTGGGGAATCCCGGGCTCTGCAGTTTCAGAACACGCACTGGGTAGCTCGGACCAGCAAGCCCCTCCCCCTTGCAGAAATATCACCAAATCCTCTGACCCGGCATCCAAAGTGGCCATTCTGAACTCAGACCCATCAATACATAGCGGGCCGTCACCCGCTCCGAAACTGTGAGTAACGATTCCGGCTGACTCCTCAGACAACATCGGCGTGTACTCTCCGATGTAGCGATTGATGCCTTGGTCATAGAGCTCTTGAAACGGCACAACCACTGGCTCAGGGGGCTGTGGCTCGGGTGGCACCGGGGGTCTGTCACTACTACTGTCTGAGCAGCCTGCCAGTAGCCCTACCGCAGCCAGAGTGACCAGAACGAGCCACCTGTTAAAGGACCCAGCGCGGGTTTTTGAAGCAATTTCATTCGACATAATATTTTGGTGAACCTCAACAGTTTCTTTATGTTAGCGTTGATTACATTACCCATGCATTCTGCTTGCTCTCACAATCGGAATCAAGGCTCCAGGGCTATTGTTTTGTCTGGCCTCTTGGTTTGAATAGCCGCAGAAGAAAATACGGGCGCTATCACATAACGGATGAGTTACTCTCGAAGAATGTACTCTGACTATAAAATGGTTTGGCTGCTGGCACTTATCAGCGCTATCGCCATGTCAACGTCGCCCATGTTGATGCTCATCGGTAGCATCATCGGGGCCGAGTTAGCCGGTAACACCCAGCTTGCCACCCTGCCCATCGCCCTAATGGTCATTGGCACCGCGATTGGTG
This sequence comes from Halioglobus sp., assembly GCA_039986455.1. Taxonomy (GTDB): domain Bacteria; phylum Pseudomonadota; class Gammaproteobacteria; order Pseudomonadales; family Halieaceae; genus Halioglobus. The sequence goes on along the minus strand of JBDWQQ010000126.1, from coordinate 19,367 downwards.
TGCTTCCCGCGTCCCGCGCGATGTCACGTTATGGTCGCAAAACCACGTTTATCGCTTTCACAGTCCTGGGGATTGCGGCGACCCTGCTGGCCGGTCAGGCACTGGCACTGAGCAGTTTCAGTTTGTTCTGCGCAAGCTCCGCGCTATTAGGCATCGCCAATGCGGCACTTCATCAAATTCGCTTTGCCGCGATGGAATGCGTGCCGCTGGAAAAAGGGCCAACAGCCGCATCGATCATTATGTGTGCGGGTATCGTGGCAGCATTCCTGGGGCCTGAGATGGCGCTTTGGGGGCAACATCTGGACTCGGTGTCGTTCAGAGGTTCATTCTGGCTAGGCATGATTGGTTTTTTCGTCGCAGGACTGCTACTGCTGTTCTACATTCCCGCGGAGCGTTTTGAACATGATCATCGTGGGCAGGCCAGACCGCTGCGAGAAATGCTGAGCAACCCGTCGCTTGTGTTGGCCATCGCCAGTGGCTCCATCGCCTTCGTGATCATGTCATTTGTAATGACGGCAACCCCGATCAGCATGCACATCCAACATGGATACAGCATGGAAGACACGAAGTGGGTCATACAATCCCACATTGCCGCCATGTTCCTACCGTCACTGCTCACCGCGTGGCTTTTTAAAGCGTTTAGCATTAGAGGCCTGATGATCGCTGGATTACTTTGTTATGGGCTGACTATTGTAATTGGGCTCAGCGATAGTTCGGTGATGGGATTCTGGAGCCAGCTTGTCATGCTAGGCATTGGCTGGAACTTTTTGTTCGTGGCAGGTACCGCACTACTTCCAACAACCTACGAACAAGGCGAGCAGCATAAAGCCCAGGCCCTTAACGATACGGCGGTTTTTTCGAGCCAGGCCGTAGCCTCTCTTTCAGCGGGTCTGGCGATCAGCTTGCTCAGCTGGGACGCTATTTTACTGCTCTGTCTGGTGCCCATCTCGTTAATGATCTTCGCACTCGTGTGGAACAGAAGGCAGCTATAAGTGTGCCAGACTAAAAGGTAATACTTTGTCCACGCGCGGGAATTTCAACTTTCAAGCCTTGCTCCTGCCATAGCTTGTCACTAAGCGCATCCTGTGCATGCGACTCACCATGCACCAGCACAGTCCGAGGCGCCGGCTGAAAACTCGCGAGCCATTGCATAAGATCGCCCTGCCCCGCATGCGCCGAAAGGCCCCCGAGAGTCTCCACTCGCGCCTTGATGACATAGTCCTCATTGAACAGCTTTACCCGTGTGGCGCCATCCACCAAAATTCTTCCCAGGGTGCCTTGGGCTTGGTATCCCGTGAATATAATGGCATTCCTATCATCCCAAATTCGCTGTTTGAAGTGGTGGCGAATTCGTCCCCCCGTGCACATGCCACTGCCAGCTATAATTATGGCGCCGCCCTTAATGCGATTAATCGCCATCGACTCCTCGGTCTCGATGGCGAGGTTCAGTGTAGGCAGGAAGGTTTCCAGTGATGTTTTGTGGGCATCACTCAGATGGCGCACCTCGTCGCTGTCCAATAAGTCCAGCCAGCGATCGTAGACCCGCGTTACCGCTATGGCCATAGGGCTATCAAGAAATACTTCCCAGTTATCCAATTCGCCCTGCTGGTGTAAACAACCCAGATGAAACAGCACATCCTGTGTGCGGCCCACTGCAAACGCCGGAATCATCACACTTCCGCCGCGCTTCCATGTGTCCTGCAAGACATCTCGCAACTGGGTCAACGAATCCTGCTCGCCCCTGTGCTCACGATCGCCGTAGGTACTCTCCATCAGCACAATGTCCGCGTGCTCCAGCAGCGCCGGAGGATTCATCAACACCGAGTCACGCTTACCGAGGTCGCCTGAAAACACCAGCGTCTTTGGCCTATCCTGTTCGTTCAGCACGACTTCAATAATCGACGAACCTAAAATATGTCCCGCATCATGAAACACGACTGTTCCCGCTACTCCCAATGCACTGCGCTCTCCATACACCGAACCGCAGCACAAACTAAGTACGCCGGACACATCTTCCATGTCAAATACAGGCTCGAGCTGGGGCTTGCCCCGTCGAGCATTGCGCAGGTTGGTGCGCTCCAGGTCGCGAAGATACAAACCCACCGAGTCATGCAGCATGATGTGAAGCAGCTCTGCCGTCGCGCGAGTGCACCGAACCTCGCCACGGAATCCTTCGTGATAGAGCCGGGGTAACAAGCCTGAGTGGTCCAGATGCGCATGGGACAGCAGAACAGCGTCTATAGTGGCAGGATCGAACGCAAATTCTTCATCCTGTATCCTCTCAACCGCATCCCCGCCCTGGTGCATGCCGCAGTCCAGCAGCACCCTTCCAACCGCGGGTGATTCAAGCAGATGGCAGGAACCTGTGACCTCCTGCGCTGCACCTAGAAACGTCAGGGTAGCCATAACCTGAGAAGTTCAGTCCGAGGTTACTGTGGAAGATGACGCAAAATACTGGGATGTCTTTCCCACCATCCAGTAGGTCACACCCAACGCCAACACCACCGCAGCAATGGCGAATATGTACATTGGCGTGGTGTTTTCAAGATCAAGAACAATAACCTTTCGCGCAATCGCCATCAGGGCAGTTGCCAAAACCAGTTTAATGGGCAAGGTATTAGAGCCTAGGTACAAACGAATATTAATGAATATCTCAATCGCAATCAGCACCACCATGAAAGCGCCAAAGACTTTGAAGATGTCGCTTACGTTGAGCAGCATGAACGGTGGCTGAACCAGTCGTGAGTAAAGGACATACATCACATCGGCAACACCGAGAAGGATCACAAACACCATCAGTATGGCGAGAAACTTTACACACACACGAATAATACCGTGCAGGCTGCGTATCATCGGGTCATGGTGCTCCGTGGAGAGCTCTTCATGCATATGTTGATGATCTGATAGGTTATCCGTCATAAAAATTCGTTCCGATAGTCTTCACTTCTTTAAAACCTACAGGCTGCGACGGCTTTACGCAAGAACTCGAATCAAGGTGGCTAGAGCTGTTCTCTAGGGCCCTAAACGTGCTGCCTTGGGAAGGCAGAAAAGAACGATTCGAGCAGACAGATCAGCTGCTCTGCCATTAGCTGTCTGCCAGTCACCGCGCTGGCAGGAACTTTTTCGCGAGTTGCGTAAATATCTGCGAGCGTATGAAACGTAATGGTCACGACCAGATAGATGCGACGCTGCGCCTCTTTGGGAGAAAGTGCACTCAAAGCCCGATTGAACACAGCTTCCAGCGATGCAGTACGGGGAAACGTTACCCCGCCTGACGGCCCTGAGGCGGTACCGTTCTGATACACCGCGGCGATTTGTGAAACCAGTTTTATGAAGTTCACACCATCATCCGTGTGCTCCATATAGTGGATGATGGGCATCACCAGGCAACGGGCCGCCGTCTCGCCGGGCGACCACTTTTCATTTTCGGCACTAAGAATGAATTCCTCTCGCAACAGCCCAATACGAGCCGAGTGCTTATCGACGATAGCCTGCAACAGTCCGTCCCTGCCACCAAAGTGATACTGCAGCGCGTTGGGATTCTTTTGTCCCGCCTCCACCGCAATCTCCCTGAGAGAGACAGCATCCATACTGCTATTTCCATAAAGCGCCACCGCCGCGTCTATCAGCTTTTCCCGCGTTCTAGCCGAATTAAGCGCTCGTTTACTGACGGCAGAACCGACCACTAGCCCATCCCCGTCGAAAATCCACCGTCGACAGCCAGAGTCTGACCGGTCACCCAACTTGCAGCAGGCGATGTTAGAAATAAAACGGCCGCGGCTATGTCCTCAGCTTCACCCACGCGCTTGAGACCCTGGCGTTCAAACATACCCTCGATCATTTCTGGCATACCATCAATCACCGGAGCCGTAAGGTTACTGCGCGTCATTCCAGCGGCCACAGCATTGGCGCGAATTCCGCTGGGCCCCCAACTTATTCCCAGCGTTTTAACTAGCTGCACCAAACCCGCCTTGGCAGCACCGTAACCTGGGGTCCACTCGTAGCCAAAGAAAGAGGTCATTGAAGCGATACCAATAATGCTCGCACCACCTTCAAACTCACTCGCCTCTAATAAGTGCTTACAGGCAGCACTCATATGGTAGGCACTGCTCAAATTGACATTAATTGACTGATCAAAGCCATCGTGGCCCCATTCATCGCCCTGCGCGCCTCCCGCGTTATTAATAAGGATATCCAGAGAAGTCAGGCTATCAGCCAACGCCTTTAGCGCCGACAAAGAACTGACGTCCAGTTGCCGATAGTCTAAACCGCCCAAGTCATGCTCATAGGCACTGGCATCTTCTTTACGTCCAGTAATGATGACCTTGGCGCCCGCGGCCAGGTATTCGCGAGCGATCCCCAGGCCGATACCATTGGACCCGCCTGTCACCAGTACCGATGCCCCACTGTAGTCAAACGAAAGGTGCTTATTCATGTCTATACTCCATAGCATCCGGTTTATTTGTTTATCCAACTCGTCCAAATAATATTAATACACTTGTTTTATTACAACAACTGTTTTAATTTGACCCTCAGCAGTTGAACGGCAATTAACCGCATGCCAACACAGGAGAGCCAATGAGCACCGATATCAGACAAGCACTTGAGTTACCCGAAGTCGACCAGATTGGCTTTGTGGTTAAGGACCTTGAGAAGGCCCTGACACTTTACGAGCCCTTATTCGGCCCTTTTACTGTAATGGATGCTCCCGACATGGATTGGGATTATCGCGGCACACAAGAGACGAGTTCGCTGAAAATCGCGTTTGCCAAAAGCGGCGATGTAGAGATCGAGCTGATTCAGTGGATAGCAGGCAAAACGCCGCACAAAGAATTTCTCGATGCTGGACATGAGGGAATGCATCACCTGCGCTTTCTCGTGGAGAATGTCGAAGAAAAAGTTGAAGAGGCGAAAGCCTGCGGTTACCAGCAAATTTGGTACAAACGTTTCGGCGAAGGTCTGGCTGCATCTTACCTAGAACGCGATGGCGATCCGTTGATTCTTGAATTTTTCGAGAACAAGCACGGTTAGTCTCCATGAATAATGCGTACGGCTAGTGCGCACGCCTAATACGTAACGCCAGGACGGACATTAAGGGTTTGAACATGAGTGAGAGCATTCGAATTACGGATCTTGCAAAACCGGAGCTCAATGAACTGCAACAATCGATTCACGCCTTCGGCGAAACCCTGGAAGTAAAACTCGATTCTGACGATATTCTCGAAGAGGCACGTGCCACCACTAAGCTTGTCGACTTCGGCCCTGCAGATTTTCGTGAAAGACTTAATTTGCTCTGCCATGAATGGAGTCATGATCAAGGCCTTAACAATCTCGGCCGAATGAGTCTGCGTAACAAACTGGTTCTGTTCGCCAAGAACCGTTTGCGCATCCACGACCTGCTAACGAGACACCCTGAAATTCACGACGTGGAAATCCGCGCGCCTATTATCGTAGCGGGTCTGCCCCGCTCGGGTACCACCCATTTGTTAAATCTGATGGCTGCAGACACCAGATTGCGTGCGCTGCCGCTATGGGAATCCTATGAACCCATACCTACACCGGGGGAGCAATCGCTGGCCAACGGTATCGATCCGCGATACCAGCGGTGCGCGGATGCCTGGGAAATGATGCAACAGACAGTGCCCAAACTCGCTGCCATGCATCCCATGAACCCTGACCACATTCACGAAGAGCTTGAGTTAATGGGACCTGATTTCGCCTCCTATAACTTCGAGTGGTTATGCCAGTGCCCTCAGTGGCGTGATCACTACTACGCCACCGACCAAACTCCGCACTACGAATACATGAAGACCGTACTGAAAATACTCACTTGGCAGGACGGTGATGACGGTAGCACTACACGCTGGGTATTAAAGTGCCCGCAACACCTTGAGCAGTTGACCGTGCTTCAGTCCGTTTTTCCCGATGCCACTATCGCCATCACCCACCGCGACCCGGTCTCGGTTATCCAGTCCGCCGCCACCATGCTCGCCTATGGACAGCGAATGTCGCGCAAAGAAATAGACCCGAAAAGCATCATTGATTACTGGTCGGACCGCGTTGTGCACCTCCTTGAGGCTTGTTCGCGGGATCACCATAAGATCCCGACAGAAAAGCTTATCGACGTTCCCTTCCATGACTTCATGGCGGATGACATCAATATGGTCAGGAAAATTTACACCAAGGCCGGTCTGGAAATGACTGATCAGGCGACCCAGGAGCTGCAAAAATTTATTGAGGATCACCCTCGAGGCAAGCACGGTCGCGTCATATATGACCTTGAGAACGATTTTGGAGTAAGCCCTGACGCATTACGAGAACGCTTCAACTTCTACTTCGATCAATTCCCTGTACAAGCAGAGCATTGAGCAACAGTGTGCAGACAAGGTAAAACAGACCAATGAGAAACCCCATATACAAATCTCGACCGGTGGAGCCCAATCCCGCCAGGTTCGGTGGCGAACGAATTAATGACTTTATTGTTCTGTCAGAAGCGTTCTCCAATAGCTACCTGATCGAAACACCTGCGGGCAATGTGCAAATCAATGCTGGCATGGGTATGGAGGCGCCCGTCATTGACGCCAATTTCAAGGCGTTCAGCGACACAGTCGTGCACACGCTCATATTGACCCAAGGCCACGTGGACCATGTGGGCGGCACTTCCTATTTCCGCGAAAAAAATCCTGGCCTACGCGTTATCGCCAGCGACAAAAGTGCGGAACACCAGAGTTACGATAGCCGCCTTGCGGCTTTTCGTGGGAGTCGCTCCGCATTTGCGTTCACTGAGAAATTTGCAAACGCCTTCGCCTACTATCAAGAACACGGACATACCGAGTTTCCCCCACAAGACACTCCGACAGCGGATCAACTAGTACAAGATAGACTGAACTTCGAACTCGGCGGCATTGAATTTGAAGTCATTGCCGTCCCGGGTGCCGAGACTAACGACTCACTGATCGTGTGGCTGCCACAGCACAAAATTTGTTTTACCGGCAACCTCTTTGGCTGCCCCTTTGGCCATTTCCCGAACTTGGTTACTATTCGCGGCGATCGATATCGTGAGGCCCTGATAGTAGCGAATGCGGTCGATACGGTTCGCTCATTAGAACCTGAAATGATTTGCTACGGTCATCATGCGCCCATAAACGGTAAACAGTTAATACGCGACGAACTAAATGCGTTGTACGACGCTATTCATTACGTACACGACGCAACCGTCAAGGGAATGAATGATGGCAAAGACGTGTATACCCTGATGAAGGAAATCACTCTGCCAGCCGAGATGGAAGTAGGACAGGGCTACGGCAAAGTAAGCTGGAGTGTTCGCGCCATCTGGGAAAGCTATGCCGGATGGTTTCACCACCGCTCCACGACTGAGCTCTATTCAGTACCCGCTTCTAGTGTGGCGGGCGACATTATCGAGCTGGCCGGTGGACAGGCCGCCCTACTCAAAAAAGCGCAAGAGAAATTCAAGACCGGAAAGCGCGAAGAGGCGATTCACTTACTGGATATTATCAGGGACTCCGGTACAGACTGCGCTCAAAGCCGCGAGCTTGGTGTTCAGGTGCACACCGCGTTGCTGAACGAAACTAATAATTTCTGGTTGTCTTCCTGGTTAAAGAACCAGATAAAGCAGCTCTCCCCCTAACTGTTCACCCACCGAAAAAGGCACAAAAAATGACCATACCGCTTGTTCGTGTTCACGGGGTCGGAGATGTCAGGCTCGATGACATTGATAAACCCAAACCAACAGAAGACGATGTGCTCATTGAGGTTTCACTCTGTGGCATCTGCGGTTCGGATTTAGGTTACATCGGCATGGGCGGCCTGGGTATGATTCACCCCATGCCGCTGGGGCATGAGCTGGTTGGTACCGTTGCTGAAGTGGGTGCACGGGTCCAACACTTGCGTTCGGGAGATCGGGTAGTCGTTAATCCCATGGCCGCTGGCAACAGTATCGGCAATGGCGGGGCCGAGGGAGCATTCACCCCTTACTTACTGGTCCGCAACGCGGCTGTCGATGAAGCAGCAGTGGTCAAAATACCCGATAGCCTTTCTGCGGATCAGGCGGCGATGGTAGAACCACTATCCGTCGCCTTGCACGGCTGCCATCAGGGGCGCGCAAGCGCTCAGGACAATGCGGTTATTTTCGGTGCGGGGCCGATCGGCTTATGTGTTGCACTGTGCATGAAACACTTGGGACTCCATAAGGTTGTCGTCGTTGACCAATCAGATCACCGCCTGGCAGCCGCTGAATCCATCGGCGCTATTCCTTTTAAGGCTGGAAGCAGCGACCTTGCCAAGTTTCTAACCGAACAGCACGGTCAGTCCGCGCTCATGGGGATGCCTGTTCCCGCTACCGATATCTATATTGAAGCTACCGGCGCGAAAGCGGTTTTTGAACAGATTACGAGTACCGCAAAGACAGGCGCCAGGGTCGTGGTCTTGGGTCTACATAAACAGCCGGTTCAACTGGACCTTGCCAATGTGCTAATGCGAGAACTCAACATTACCGGCTCAATGGCCTACCCCAGCGAATTTCCTGAGGTCATCGACATGCTGTCTGATGGGAAGCTCGATCTTGACCCCATCATCTCTCACCGCTTTCCATTAAGTCGCTTCGGCGAAGCAATCGACCGAGCTGGCGACCCTAACGCTGCCATTAAAGTACTAATCGATTGCCAGCGCTGAGACGACAAACCGCAACCATCGAGGAGATCTTATGAAATTCTGGCAGCCCATCACATGGGCGGAAACAGAACAGCTCTGCGACATAGCCAGGTTCGCAGAAGAGTGTGGCTTCGAAGGATTAATGGGCGCTGACCATGCTTTGTTTCCACAAACGATGGCTCCGGACTACCCCTACTCTGACAATGGACTGCCTCCCCAGACCGCCGAACACGAGTACCCGGACATGTGGACTTCATTTGCGGCCATGGCAGCGGTGACAAGCCGAATCAAACTGGTCTGCGGAGTGTATGTGCTTCCTATTCGAAACCCCATCGAAGTGGCGAAGCAAGCGGCCACCCTAGCCATCTTGAGTCAAGGTCGATTCGCACTCGGTGCTGGCACGGGCTGGATGAAAGAGGAGTTCGATGCCTACGACGTAAACTTCAAAGGCCGTGGCAAACGCATGGACGAGATGCTGGAGATCATGCAGGGCTTATGGAAAGGTGACATGTTCGAATACCACGGGGAGCACTTCGATTTTCCTCCCATCCAAATAAGCCCGCACTCCAGGCATAAAGTGCCGCTATACTTTGGCGGCACTGCCAAGATCGCCCTCCGGCGCGCCGCCAGACTTGGCGACGGCTGGATTGGAGCGGGTAACGCGCCCGAGGATGTGCCCACAGTAATGAATGAGTTACATGAACTACGCAAAGAGTACGGCCGTGATCATCTGCCGTTCGACTCGCTGGTAGGCGTCTTTGCCAAGCCCGATAAGGCCCTGTTCGATTCGCTTGGCGATAGCGGTATGACATCAGCGCTGAACACGCCTTTTACTTATGTATTGGGTACACGCTCATCATTGGATGACAAGAAACGAATGATGGCAAAGTTCGCCGAAGATGTTATTCGACACTTCTAGGTAACGATATTTAGCCACTAAGAAACACTAACGATATTTTTTAGGAGAACAACATGGGAACTTACGCACTGACCGGCAGCGCTTCAGGTATTGGCGCAACACTGACCAAAGCGCTAGCAGCTGAGGGTCACACACTGATTACCATCGATTTAAAAGACGCGGATATCACTGCAGACTTAACCACTCCTGAAGGTCGCACCCAGGTAGTTAACACCGTGTTGGAGCAAGCCCCGGACGGACTGGACGGATTTGTACCGCTCGCTGGATTGGGAGGCGGCACAGCCCCTGACTTACTGATCACCCGGCTGAACTACTTTGGCACGGTGGAATTGGTAGAAGGACTTCGCCCCGCTCTGGCAAAAAAATCAGGCTCAGTCGTGCTTCTCTGCTCAAATTCTGCACCCATGGTGCCTGGTGACGAGGCCTTCATCGAAAGTCTTATCGCAGGAGACGAGGCCAAAGCGCTTGAGATCGCAGAAAACGTTTCCCCTGGAACGCATTACATGCAAACCAAGCGGGCACTCAACTACTGGATGAGACGCCATGTCATGGAGTATGGACGCGAAGGCATACGCATGAATGCCATTGCTCCGGGGCCTACCCTCACACCGATGACAACCCCGCTATTTGAAAGCGAAGATTACGCGCCAATCATGCAAGCGTTGCTAGACCAGACTCCGTCACACCGCGCTGCTGAAGCAGAAGAAATATCAAACTGCATACTTTTCCTACTGAGCCCTGCCGCCAGTAATGTGTACGGCACGTTATTATTTTCCGACGGTGGTTATGATGCCCACACTCGACAGGAACACGTCTAACGTACGCCTAACGACATACAGTCAGTGGGTTTCACTACCCGCTGACTGCACCGCACCAAGGTAGTCTACAAATATTGGCGATGACCAGGCCCGGTGCTCTACTGGCGCCAGACAGTCATCATCCGGATCAGTGCGGCTGTCTGCATAACAGGGATTGACCGCTATACAGCGGCCCTCGGCATCATACTCGCACCGCAAGCCATCACCATTGATGGTTGGCGTCGGCACCTGCACCGCTCGCACGTAGTAGACAGCATCGCGCTTGCGAGCAGGAAACTCCGGATCACTGAACTCTGCTCCACATCCCTCCCCTTGATCATCACAGGAGAATACTCGCCAGGGGTCTTCGACAAGCGACTCCAACGGCTCCTCAGAATGCAATTGTGGTCTTATCCGCACAACCTCAAGCCGCTGTATGCGATGACGTTCACTACCGGGCAGATAACATTCGTTTCTACAGAGCGACGCAAGGCGCTCCGGTCCCAAAGCCCGGACACTGGAATCGGGACACCCGGGGCGCTGCTGCAACGCCCCGTAGGCATGTATTTTAAAGCGTGGTGCAGTATCGCGAAGACTCTCGCTACCCATGGGTAGGGCGCCAATTTTCTCATCCAACAAGTCAAACCAGAGCAGCATCCTTGGACCACTGGTTCCGTAAACCTCTTTGGCCTTCAAGGCATCCCAAATCGCCGCCCTATTCCTGCCCTGACTATGCACCGCGACCAGACCGCCGGTGGTGTAAAAAGAAGACACCCGACTCCGTTCATAAACGTTTTCAGGTGAAGCCGCGATCTCGCCTGGCGACCGCGTGCCGACAGAAGCGCTCTGAAGCCTGGGACGAATAGTTTGCCAGGCATCACTGGGGCCACGACCGTCCGTCATGGGCAGACGAGCATATTCCTTATATCCGGTGCCCGGTCTAGCGCTATGGTTGTCACTGGAACCAATCAGGCCGAAACGAAATCTCTCTCCCCCCTCGCGAACGGCCAATGCGGCCTGAGCCGAGGTCCCAGGGCGAAAATTAAAGGCCGGCAGAAAGCAATCCGTGCATTGACCACAGTTAAGCCATTCTTTTTCCTCAACACCGGTCAGCGTCAGGTGCCCGGAACTGCCAGCATCGACATAGTTTTGCCTGGCACGTATCACGTCTTGCATGCACTGCGGACTATGAGCATCGGTGCACCGCTGTTGAATAATTTCTCCGGCCCGCCAACAACAGGGTAGATAATCGTCTTGGGGCTCTGGGCAACTCGCCTCGTTGCCGTCTTCGACCTGGCTCGCTCGCCAGGCACGGTATTGTTCCGAGTTACCGTGTCCCGAATAGACTTCCAACAAGGTTTGCCGGCCCGGCATCCGGTCGTCGCCGCGCAACTGTTTACGCCAATCTGAGCCCGGTGGCGTGTACAAGCCCCAACTGTTGCCGTGCGGTATCGCAATATACTCACTACCGATCGCTTCCAACTGACGATAGAGTTCAGCGGGGCTAGCCGCGTAGGCTTTACAGGCGTCATCTAGAATCAGCCCCGATGTATCAGATTCACAGGCAGGGTCACTAAGACCGCTGGCGGAGAACCGAAGGTAGTTCAAATGCTCACGAAAATTTCCAGGGTCATGGAACAGGCGCATAAGTCGTTCACGCAAAGTAGCACCGGTTGGGAGTTTGACATTGAAGCGAGATTCTCCGGTGGCGGCCACGGCATGGCTGGGTGTTAAGGATGCGTCGACATCGCGAAGGATAATATTTTTATGACCATAATGAACTGCAGGGCGACTACCAATCTGAGTCCACTCCCAGCCAAGGAAGGTCACCATATCCGGGCTTTCGGTATCTCCTGCAATCGCATTACATTGTTTAACCGTATCGCGAATGCCGCTCCAGCGTTCCTGGTTAAGAAATTCGGCGTGGTCAGTAATGCTCCAAAAATCCAGGCCGGAGCAGTAACGCGCAAAGTCACAGGCGTCTCCAGGAGGGCGCAGGCCTTCACCATTAACAATACTCATGCCCTTCTCATAGGCGTCAAGTGAAAAAGAGGTGTGACCATGAAGGTCGCCGAAGAGTATTTGCTTTTGCGGACGGTCTGCACTGATACCGTAAGGTCGAGATCGCGCCTCTGAAGCTCGAGGTGCAGAGATCGTGGTCACCTCACCCGTATCGTCAAAAGGTCTGCTGCACCCTCCGGTTACGGATAGCAAAAAAACGAAGAGCCCCGGGGCAAAAAATCGAGCCACTAGCCCGGCCGATTTTTTGACCGAACGGTCGATCACTCAAGAAACTCTTGGGCACCGAGATCGACACAGTGCTGTAAGTGACGCTGGATCATAGTGAGGAACATAGCGTCACTGCGTTCTGCAGCAGCGGTAAAACTCGCCCCCAATATAGTAATCATCAAACCGTGCATGGCCTGCTCGCGGTACTGCTGCCAACAGGCTTCGAACTCAAGATTAACCCCTAAGCCGTTCAGCAGCGCGCTGTACTCTTGCACAATCTCTTTCTCCCAGGCTCGACGGTCTTCAAGATCTACACTGCCACCCATGAAGTAAGCCAGATCAGTAAGTGGACTCGCTTCGCTGGTCGTTTGCCAGTCGACCGTACATGCTCGATCGCCATCAAAGAGGATATTTTCGCTACGAAAGTCGCCATGAGCCAATGTTCGCGGCCCATCAAAACGCGTCGCAAAGCGCGTATGGTTATCTACATAGAATGCGCCAAACGCCTGACTTTCTTCCGAAATACCATGACCAAATCGTTCCAGAAAGCCTGGCCAATACTGTTGCAACAGTGCCTGACCAAATGCTCCCCCGTCGTCCCTGATCTGGCTCATCACAAAGTCATGCGCACCAACAGACTCATCACCATAGAAGGCCGCTGCCAATTTTGCCGCTTCGCCCATTGCGACTCGAACGTGATTCAAACTCTCGCCAACCAACTGACTGCCGGGCTCTGCAGGAGACATATCTTCCATTGCCGTCACAAACATCAAGCGGTCGTCGCTCACTTCATTGACGTAAATAGCGGGAGTGCGCATTGCCGTCTTGTCGGCCAAATGTCGGTAGAACATCACTTCGTTATAGTAGGCGCCCTGCGCCCCCGCCATCGCTCGCGCGGTCTCATCTTCAGCAGGAAACTTGATAATCACCGATTCAGGCGCTTTGTGGTGGTCTCCTGAATACTCCAGAACAAAACGAGCGTTGTCGCCCATTTTTCCGGTTCCGATAATGTCGTAACTAAGCCAACTCACGACAATGCCACTGTCGAGGTGCCCCGAGTTCGCCAAAGCTTCACTCATCCATTGCGTCGTCACGTCATCGGGACGGGTAACGATTACTGACATTTCTTATTCTCCTTTACGGTGCAAATCACAGCACTTACTAGTACATCGGTTCTTCACCGGACAAACCAAAGTCAGGCCATGCACCGTGAACGTGCGTCTGGCAATTACCATAGCCAATTGCCCCAGTCTTGGTGTCCTCTACTTCAATCATACAATCACGAAACTGGTGATAACGCTCTATCACTTCCGGTAAAGACGCGTTCTTTACATGGTCACCATCGACATGCAACGGGCCGCGCCAACTGCCATGATGATGCCCGTCGCCGCCGTGGTAGTGACCAGAGCCTAAGTAAAAGCCGGTCTCTGATAATTTTTTGAACTTGAGCAGGCGCTCACCACCGTCTTCCATATGAAACAGAAACTCACCTTCCTGCAAGCGCTTACTGGGTGAATCAAAACGCAACTTTGGCTCCATTGCGACCACTTTCTCAATTTGACCACTGTCGTTTTCAAAACCACCCTGAATGCGCTGATGGGAGAAACCGGGGCCCGAGAACTGCAAGTAGTAGTGATGAAATGCATAGTTAGCGCCACCACTATCGAGAAATACGATGGGGTTCCAGATCGCCAACGCCTGCGGGATGTACTGATGATAGTCGGGCTCAAGGTCTTCTGCCGGCATACCCACCATTGGGCGAATACCCCAGGACTTGTCGCGAGTTGCCACCCAGGAATCCGTTGAAATTTCAACGCGCTCACCATTCACCTCCAACCAACCACTGGCTAAGCCACTCTGGTGATAACGTATTTGATCGGTCGCCTTACGAAAGCCGTGCATGTCGCGTCGGTCTTCCCGATCCTCCACGACGCAGGCAGCCGCTGCATGAAAATATAATTCAAAGGCGATGGGCTGTACGTCGTTGGGCTCCAGCGTCACTTTAATTTGCTGCAGGGGCTCAAGCACTTCATAGCGAATGGGGCCTACGTCAACAGAACCAGGGTCGCTATCAAGCGAACGGCTAGCTCGCACTACCCATTGCTCAGCGCCTCGGGAGACCCCAGCATAAGCATCAACCACATTTCGATTGGTGTACTTGCCAAAGCCAAAAGCAATCTGCAGCGAGCCATCGATAGCTGCAGCCATACCACAGACTTTTTCCGTCCAGGCCGGATCGCTTTGACCTACAGTTGCAAAGGTCTCTACCACCTGATGATTGAACTGCTCGTCACTAGCCAACAAAGGCCCGATCGTTCCTGGCATGTTACGACTCCGAAAAATAAGGCGGGGGTTAAACCATCACAGCACTGAACAGCCTATTGAGAGATCCCTAAAAGGTCATCCCGCTGTGACATAAATGTTTCTGCGCAATAGCCAAAGTCTACAGGCAAATTAACACCGCTGACAAAGCGTGCGAGCTTACTATTGAGCAACACCAGCGCCTCGCCCATCTCTTTGCCTGTCGCATAGCGCCCATTGGATGGCAGAAACAGGTCTACAAGTTCATCCGGCATCTGCCCTTCCCCCTTCAGCTTATCCATGAAACCACTGGCAGTAGGTGAGGGAGAGATACAATTGATACGAATATCACTCGCTGCGAGCTCTCTGGCCATCTGCATGGTATAGACAATGATGCATTGTTTGGAGAAACCATAGCCATCAGCACAGGCGCCCGAATTCTCAGACATCCACAACCTCGATGCTGCAAAAGAACTTTCTAAGGCGAGAAAATCCTGCACAGATGCAAGTCCCGCACGCCAGGCCATGCCAGCGGTTGAGGCTATTGAAGCAATACCTGCTCCTGGTGAGAGTCGAGGAATCAGCAACTCGGTCAGATAACGCAAACCGACAAAATTAATGAGTAAGGTTTCCTCTGCCGAAAAAGGCGGACTTGGCACGCCGGCGCAGTTAAACAATGCATCGATGGTTTGAGGCAGCTTTTCAACCGCAGCATCGATTGAGCCTGCGTCACTCATGTCGACCTCAATTGCCAAGGCGACAGGGGAGGTTACCGGCGCCACATCAAGCGCGTATACCTCGGCACCGAGTTCAACCAACAGTTCAGCTGCAGCCCGCCCCATACCCGAGGCGGCCCCTGTAATGATGACTGTCTTGCCCTGGTAACCCAGAATATCGTTCACGTTGTCTCCTTTACAAAACCTGACTGTTTACCGGTGCCATCAAGTCGAGCCTGAAGGCAGAGGCTGCCTACACTTTTTTCATCAATCGATTGGGACGAAGCTCCAGAAGATCGACGGCAACACCTGCAGGCTGGGAAAGCGCATAGGCCACCGCTTGGCCTACTTGATCAACCTCCATACCGACGTTCATGTAAGTACCGCTGTCACGCCAGGCTTCAAGACCAGCCATAAGAGCCTCTGAATCCCATCCGTCGGCAAAGCTGGTGCCGGCGCCGCCCGGTCGCACACACGTCACTCCAATTTCATCAGCCTGTAATTCTTTGGCCAGATCGCGGGTAAATCGCTCAACTGCCGCTTTAGTAGAGGCATAGATGGAAAGATGGCTCATTTCGTCGTAGTGATAAGCCGATGCCGATGAGATGTTAACAATGCGCGGGTTCTCCCCACCACGCAGCAGCGGAATCACCGCCTGAGATGCAAATACAGTGCCCAGATAATTGGTATTAACCTGCATCAGAACCTCTTCCTCAGCCAGGTTTTCAATTTTGCCAGGCCTTGCCATACCGGCATTATTAACCAGGCCGTCAAGCCGCCCAAAGTGCGACTTCACTTTCTCAAAAGCGGCCGCAAGCTCTTCCTTATTGGTGACATCAGCGGTTACAGCAAAGGCACTAGCATCTCCTATTTCGGCAACCGCTTGATCAAGCCCCTCCAGATTGCGGCTAAGCAAGCCTACTTTGGCGCCCGCCTCTACCAAGGACTTAGCGATGGCCAAACCAAAGCCGCGCGATCCGCCGGTAACAATGTAGACCTTTGCACGCAGTTGTTGATTCATACGGCAATCGCTATTGTTTTGGTTTCCAGATATTCCTCGAATCCTTCCAGGCCCATCTCTCGCCCTATACCACTTTGCTTATACCCACCAAAGGGCGCATCGGCAGCGTAGAAATTGCCGCCATTGACGTTGATAGTGCCCGTACGGATCCGCCGGGCAATGGCGAGCGCACGCTCCTCGCTGGCAGACCAAACGCTGCCCGAAAGGCCGAAGTCTGAATCATTGGCAATACGAACCGCGTCATCATCTCCATCGTGGGCAATGACGCAAAGTACAGGCCCAAAGATCTCTTCTCGAGCTATCGTCATTTCATTGCTCACATCAACAAAAACCGCTGGCTCCACGTAATACCCTTTGTTGAGGCTGTTGGGTGTACCGCCGCCCAGAAGCAACCTCGCTCCTTCTTCCTTTCCTTTAGCGATGTAAGCCAGCACTCGCTCACGCTGTCTGCGATTAACGAGTGGGCCCATGATTTCACTGTCTGAGTAAGGGTCCCCGTAGTTAATAAAACCGAAATAGGTTTTCAGCAGCTCCTCTACTTCAAGCTGCTTTTCTCGAGGTATCAGTAGGCGTGTATTCAAGGCACAACCCTGGCCCGCGTGAAAACACACAGCCAGAGCGCTCAATAAGCTTGCCCCTAGATCAGCATCGTCCAGAATAATATTCGCCGATTTTCCCCCAAGTTCCAGAAACACTTTTTTAACCGTGCCCGAAGCAAGCGACATTATGTGTTTGCCCACCGCCGTTGATCCGGTAAAGGAAACCATATCTACCCGCGGGTCCATCACCATCTGCTCGCCGACTGATTTTGGATCTTCAGCGGTGATTACGTTGAAAACGCCAGGGGGTATATCGGTGCGCTCTTTCACAATACGGCCCAGGGTCGTTGCCGACCAAGGGGTATCGGGCGCCGCTTTTAGCACCACCGTGCAACCAGCGGCCAGCGCCGGAATACACTTAGCCAGATTAATTTGCAGAGGGACATTCCACGGCGTAATTGCTGCTACGACACCAATTGCCTCCTTCTCCACCAGGCGACGGCTAGTACCACCCATGATTTCATGGTCACCGATATTCCGACTCCACTGAAAAGTCGGTAAGTTACTCAAACTGTAATCAATGAATCCAATGGGAATTTCACAGTGAGGGCCTGAAGCACCGCATATCCCCATGGGCGCACCGGTTTCAGCCGCTATCTGCTGTTTGAATTCCTCCATTTCTTCCAGCAGACCCTGTTTAAGCTGCTCCAGGCATTTGAGTCGGAAATCGTGGTTGGTGGACCAATCTGATTCATCAAATGCGCGACGGGCTGCAGCAATGGCCTGATCCATGTCCTCCCATCCGGCATCAGCGACCTCCCCCATCACCTCCTCGGTCGCAGGGTTTACATTGGGGTAGGTTTGTCCGCTTGCTGCGGACACCAATTGGCCATCAATTAGCAGCCTGTTTTCAGGTTTCATTGGTTCTTCCTCTAGGGAGTCTGTTATTGCGAGGGAGGCCTTGACTCGTCTCGTGCTAGAAAAACGTCCACAATTCGTTCACGCAGGTATTCTGCTGTGGGCAAAGAAACACCGTGATCAGCGGCAGTATCAAGCGCGCACTGCAGGTCCTTCTGCCCCAGCGCACCCATGGGGCCAAAGAACTCGGCCATCTGTTCTTCAGTGCAACTCAATGCGAGGTTGTTTCGACTCGAAACGAACATATGCATCTGTTCGTTCACAACGCCATTGGAAAGCCCAACCTCACGCAGCACATCCACAGACAGACCGCTGGCTTGTGCCAGCCGGGTGGCTTCTGCCATCGCAACAAACTCTGCGTACTGGATAAAATTATTGCAAAGCTTGAGGGCAATCCCGGAGCCTAAGCCGCCGGCGTGAACAACTTTCTCGGCCGATGTGGCAAATAGGGGCCGACAGCGTTCGACTATAGATTCGTCGCCACCGACCATGTAACACAGTGTGCCGTCAGCGGCACGATGCGCTCCACCGGTGATGGGCGCATCCAGTAAATAAAGGCCCGATTGGCGCGCATCCTCAGCCCACTGCAACAGATTGGCTTGAGTCACCGTACTGTGCACCGCAATAACGGTGCCCTTTGACGCGTTAGCGAGGATGCCATGAGTTCCGTACAACAGTGCTTCGACCTGCTTATCGTCCCTAACGCAGACGCCAATATGCAGGCACCGGGATGCCAGGTCGGCTACAGAATTGCACGCTACTGCTCCCGCGCTCACCAGTTCGTCTATCGACGGTTTATGCAGGTCATAGACATGGAGCTGATATTGCTCTGTCACCAGTCGCTTGGCCACTGGGTTACCGATATTGCCCAGCCCTATAAAGCCTACCGCCTGCCTGTCCATCAGCCGAACTCCGCAGTAATGAAAATGATCAACGAGCTTATGTGGCACTCAAAATTATGTCAAGCATGATTGACATATAGACAATTAACATTTACTTTTTACCGATGAACCACCCTGCGCCCAACACCTATTCACACGATACTGAGCAACAGTACCGTGACAACCTTGCCCGTCATATTCTTAATGTTAGCCTGTATATGCAGTCTGAAATCATGGGAGCGCTCACACTGAAGCATGGACATAGCCAACTTAGAATCAGCTTTGAGCCTTACCTCGCGCTGGCAGCGCGGTCAGATGTCCGACTTTCAGAGGTTGCTGACATACTGGGAATTTCTCGGCAGGCCGCAAACCAGAC
>JBDWQQ010000125.1:0-15663 GCA_039986455.1 Halioglobus sp. | reverse complement strand
GCATTCATTAGCTCGGCAAGTGCCGCGTCAGACTCTATCAACTGCCAATCCATTGCTTACTCCACCGGCCGTCGGCCGGAAAACGCGTGTGCGAGTGTACTGCCGTCCACATATTCAAGCTCACCACCCAAAGGCACGCCGTGCGCAATACGTGAAACCCTCACTCCCGCTCTCTGGAGCACGTCTGACAGATAATAGGCCGTGGCTTCGCCCTCTACGGTCGGGTTTGTCGCCAGAATAACCTCGGCAATGCCCTCATCAACCACGCGCTGCTGAAATTTATCCAGACCAATTTCTGCAGGACCGATGCCATCAATCGGAGAGAGATGCCCCATCAGCACAAAGTAAATGCCTTTATAACTGCCACTCTGCTCCACCGCCAATACGTCGGCCGGTGTCTCAACAACGCAGATCATGCTTGCGTCTCGTCGAGCATCCGTACAGATTTCGCAAACTTCCAACTCGGTGAAATTTCTGCAGCGAGTGCAATGGTCTATTTTATCCACGGCAGTCTGCAGTGCTTCCGCCAGTTCGCTCGCCCCTTCCCTGTCGCGCTCAAGTAAATGCAGCGTCATTCGCTGGGCAGACTTTGGGCCCACGCCCGGCAAACACCGTAGGGCTTCCATTAACTCTTGCAGAGCTGGACTGAATTTCATGAAGTTGCTGACTCGCTTAGAAAGGCATCTTGAAGCCGGGAGGCAAATTTAACCCCGAGGCCAGACCCGACATGGCCTGCTGATTATGCGTCTCCACTTTACGCACTGCGTCGTTCACTGCAGCAGCCAGTAAATCCTCCAACACTTCTTTGTCCTCAGTTAAAACCGCAGGATCTATCGTGACGCGCTTTACGTCGTGGCGGCCGGTCATCACTACGCTGACCATGCCAGCGCCGGATTCACCCAGCACCTCGGCGTTGGCCAGTTCTTCCTGCGCTTTTTGCATACCCGCTTGCATTTGTTGAGCCTGTTGCATCAGGTCCGATATATTTTTCATCTTGGTTTCCTCAAGGGTCCAGCGGCGCGATCGAAGCGCGGTCCAGCTGGCCGTCAAATTTTGTAATCAAGGCCTGTAGCCGCTGATCGCTGTCAATTGCTTCAATCGCCTGTTGCTGTCGCTCGCTGGCAGCCCGGGCCTGAACCATGGCCGGCGTCTCTCCAGGCGGCTTGCCGACTGATATGGAAACAGACAGCTCTCTATCGAGGTAGTTCTGCAGTGCCAGCCTGATTTTATCCCGATGTCCGTCATTGAATAGTGACGCGTTGTCCGCATCCAACACGAATTCCAGCTCAGCTTGTGTGGCCGCCACCAATTGCATGTTACTGGCGATACTCTGCACCATGCCCAATAGCCCTAACTGAGATAGCAGTAGAGGCCAATTGTCCGGGCTGGGGTCGATAACTGAACCCGCCAGAGGCGCAGCCGTAGGTTTACCACCCATGGCCGGGGTAATAGCGCTGGGCGTCGTTCGCTCTGCCGTTTTAGGCGGTGCTTCTTTTGGGGTTACCGGGGCCTGAGCCGGTATCGACGGGGTCGGCTGCTCTAGAACTGGCTTCGGAGCGGTCTCCCGTGCCACAGGCTCGGGAGGAGGCGCTGCCTCCTGCCGAGGTTCAGGTGGCTTTTTTGCAGTAGCGCCGGCCTCCCCGGCGATAATACCTGGGCTCTGAGCCGAATCCACGGGCTGCAGGTCAGTTGCGCTCAGTGAATCGTCTATTACCGCGGCAGGCCGGAATGCCAGCATTCGAAGCAACAGCATTTCAAATCCGCTGCGCGGGTCTGGCGCAAGCGCCATGTCACGCTTGCCGTTGATCGCTATCTGGTAGAACAGCTGCGCGTCCTCGGCGGCAATCGATTGCGCCAAAGCGGCAACTCGGTCGGCATCGCCCCAGCTATTATCAATGGCGTCTGGAACCACCTGGGCAACGGCGACCCGGTGCACCAGAGAGATCAGTTCGTCAGTACTGCCTTCAAAGTCAGGTGCATGCTCTGCCATTCGTCCAACAATAGCCAAAAGTTCAGCGGGGTCTCCCGTGGCTACTCCCTCCAGCAACTGATACACGAAACTCAGATCGACACTGCCGAGCATACTGCGCACATCTGTTTCGATGACTTTGCCTGAGCCGAAAGCGATGGCCTGGTCTGTCAGACTGAGGGCATCGCGCATGCTTCCCGAAGCCGCCCGACCCAATAGCCAAAGCGCTGGGTCTTCAAAACTGACCATTTCCTGTTCGAGGACGTTGCTCAAATGACCCACAATTTGCTCGGCGGGCATATTTTTCAAATTAAACTGCAAGCACCGTGACAACACCGTCGCAGGCAATTTTTGGGGATCGGTTGTAGCCAGCAAAAATTTAACGTGGGGTGGCGGTTCTTCAAGTGTCTTAAGCAGCGCATTGAAACTGCTGGTCGACAACATGTGTACTTCGTCGATGAGGTACACCTTGTATCGGGACCGAGTGGGCGCGTATTGCACGTTTTCCAACAGTTCGCGGGTATCTTCCACTTTGGTGCGAGACGCGGCATCGACCTCCAGCAGGTCAACGCTACGGCCCTCTGCGATTTCCAGACAGGAACCGCATTCGCCACAGGGTTCAGAGCTGACACCCTGCTCGCAGTTCAGGCATTTCGCCAGAATCCGGGCGATCGTGGTTTTGCCCACGCCCCGCGTACCGGTAAAGAGATAGGCGTGATGAAGCCTGTCATGGTCAAGTGCGTTGATCAGTGCCTGAAGAACATGCTCCTGACCGACCATTTCCCTGAAACTCTTGGGTCGCCACTTGCGTGCGAGTACCTGATAGGACATGCCCCGATTAGCCTTGTTTTCTGTAAAGGAGGAAAGGATACACCAGAGGCGGTGGGGAGAAAATGGAGATGGCCCAGACAGCCACACCCCGGCACACGATTTGATAACTACGGTTGCTCCCTTCCGGGCCTGGCCGGGTTCGCTATCTATCGTTGCGAGGGGACCGCCTGAGCCACCACAGCGTCCACAGCAAGCTGCAGAGGGCGCGTATTGTGCTGCAATCGAACCCCTGCTGCAAGCCGTTGAGCGAATATCACCTTGACTTGCATGTAAATTCAATTAACATTCATGTTATTCGGATTAACATGGCAATAGCTTTGATGAAAACAGACACTGGGAAGAGCATTAGCGGCGCACTGGGCTTTGGAGCGGCGATAATGATTGTGGTTGCACTCACACTAGCGCTGCATACCCGCTTTGCCATGGGTGACAAGCCGGCACCGCGCATTCCACTCACGGTGGCGACCGTGGAGTTCCAACTGCAGAGCGCTTACATGCGTGAAGTCTCCTATCTGGGGCTGATCACTGCGGGACGTAAAGCAAACCTGGGCTTTGAAAGTGCAGGTACTATCGCCGAACTACCCTGGCGTGAAGGCAGCCCCATTGAAAAGGGACAACTCATTGCCCGGCTGGATGATGCCTCCTTGCAAGCCTCATATAGCGCAACCAGCGCCGATCTGGAGCAGGCCCGCTCAGAGTTGGAACTGGCCAACCTCAAAGCGAAGCGCCAGAAAGATCTGCGGGAGTCCGGGGCGGTTTCGCGAGAAGCCTTCGACGAGACACGCCTCAGGGCGCAGGCACTGTCATCTCGCGTGGAAGCTGTGAGCTCACGCTTACGGGCCATACAGATACAAATTGATAAGGCCAGCCTCAGGGCGCCCTATGCCGGCGTTATCGCCGACCGATTCCTGCATGAAGGTGCGGTGGTCAATCCGGGAACACCGGTTGTGCGCTTTATCGAAACCGCCGGAAGGGAAGCCAATATTGGCGTGTCTGTTACCAAGGCAAGAGGCCTGATCGTGGGCAATCCCTATGAGCTAAAGCTCCACGGCAATACTTTTACCAGCACGTTACTCTCCGTTAGGCCTGACGTTGATCCGGTCACCCGTGTCACCACCGCAGTTTTTGCAATACCACCAGAAATTGATGCGGTAGACGGTGAGCCCGTGACTCTTTCTCTGCAAGAAGAGATAACAAGCAGCGGTGGCTGGTTACCCATTGCCTCATTGCTTGAAAGCAGTCGCGGTCTTTGGAATGTACTGCGCCTGGAGACAACACCTGAGGGCACTCGCACTGCGCGTGAGACCGTCGAAGTGCTAGAGATTCAAGGCGACCAGGCCTACGTCAGAGGTACGCTGGCCAGTGGCAGCCTGGTCGTCGCCAGTGGGGTTCATCGAACGACCCCAGGCACCCTCGTTTCTATCGCGGCGAACCCATAACATGATCGCCCAGTATATCTACAGACACCCCCGCTACTTCGCTCTGGTCATACTGTGCGTGCTCGCAGTCGGCCTGAACAGCCTCAGCAACATTCCCCGGCAAGAGGAACCTACACTCACCAACTTCGCAGGCAACATCACGACTTTTTACCCGGGTGCCACGCCCGACCGAGTAGAGGCGCTGGTCACCAAACCACTGGAAGATGAGCTGCGCAAAATCTCTGAACTGGAGAGCCTGCAATCAACCAGCGGTACCGGGGTTTCTTTCCTCAGCATCCGCATCAATGACGTATTGGAAAGCCAGGAATTAGAACGAGTTTGGGCCGAAGTGCGCGATGCAATGACCGACGCGGCCACCCAATTCCCACAGGGTGTCGGATCCCCAAAGTTTGATAATGATCGCCTGCGTTCATTCACCACCATCGTCGCGATTTCTACCGATGCAGAACAAGCCGTGCCTCTTTCTCTGGTTGGCCGCATGGCTGAGGACTTTGCCGATCGAGCCCGCAACCAGGCCGGCACCAAGTTTGTTGAGATATTCGGCGAGCCGGTTGAAGAAATTCGCGTAGAGATCGATGAAGATGCACTGGTTTCCAGAGGCATGAGCTTGCGTCAGGTCACCGCGGCCCTGCGGGCAGCCGATGCCAAAATTTCCTCCGGGCGTGCCGCTGGCGCTGGCACCGACATGCTGATTGAGTTGGCGGGCGATTTCGACTCACTCACCCGTATCCGAGATGTCATTGTTGTCACGTCTCCCAACGGCAGTGCCACCCGTATTTCAGATCTTGGGCGCGTCTATAAAACCGCGATCACCCCTCCTCCGGCCATGGCATTAATACAAGGCCGCCCCGGCGTCTTGATCGGGGTAGCAATGGAGGATGGACACCAGGTTGATAAATGGGCGAACGAATTTCAGCAAATGCTGGATGAGTACATTGCGATATCCCCTGCCAGCGTGCACATCGAAAAAACCTTCGACCAGAGTGTGTATGCCAAAAGCCGCTTAATGGATGTCACCAAGAATCTGGGGATTGGTATTGCACTGGTCATCCTGGTATTGCTTTTCACCCTTGGCTGGCGCGCAGCAGTCGTTGTCGCGATTATCTTGCCCTTATGTGGCCTCATTTCCGTGGTGGTGATGGAGCGCAACGGCATGGCACTGCATCAAATGTCTATTTGTGGATTAATCGTGGCGCTGGGCCTGTTGGTTGATGGCTCGATCGTCATGACCGATGAAATTCGTAAACGCCTGCTGCAGGGTCAGCGCCCTTTCGAAGCCATCTCAAGTTCTGTTGATCGCCTGCGTATTCCCCTGATCGCATCGGCAGTCACTACCATTCTTGCGTTCATGCCTATGGCTATCATGCCCGGGCCCGGCGGCGATTTTATCGGCGCCATTGCAAGCTCTGTGATTATCATGCTGATCTCTTCGACAGTACTGGCCATCGTCATCACTCCTGTTCTCGCGGCCTGGTTGTTGCCGAAGAATGCCGACGAGAGCGTCCACTGGTACGTGGGTGGCATCTCCAGCGGCCGGCTTGGCAAGGCAATGGAGTCTGCTATGGACTGGAGCCTGCGCCACCCCGTGGCCGCTATCGCACTGGCACTCTCCCTACCTATCACCGGCTTCCTCTCCTTTGGCACGCTGACTGCGCAGTTCTTTCCGGGAACAGACCGGGACCAGATGTTTATTCAGGTAAAGCTCGCTGACGGACGTTCCATTTACGATACCGAAGGTTTGGTTAAAAAATTGGATAGCAGGCTGCGCAGCGATCCTATGGTTCGCAGAGTCGACTGGACGCTGGGAGAAAGCGCACCGGCCTTCTATTACAACATGTACCGCTCCAATGAAGGCATACCCTCCTGGGCCGAAGCGCTAGTCCTCACCAAGGATAAACGCAAGACCGATGACTTGATCCGCTCACTACAAATTGAACTGGACCGCGATTACCCCGAGGCCAGAATCATCGTGCGCGGTATTAACCAGGGCCCACCCGTGACAGCGCCGCTGGAAATCGAAATTCACGGCCCAAACCTTCAGGTGCTGCAGGCCATTGGCGAGCAATACCGTCGCAGGATAGATCAGATACCGTATGTGATTCACACCAGCGCGAGCCTGGTGGGCGGTGCGCCTAAAGTTGTCTTTCACCTCAACGAGGAACGCTTGCGGCTCGCACAGCTCCAGTTAACCGATGTGGCAACCGCCCTGAATGACTCACTGCGTGGCCAAATAGGCGGCGAAGTATTGGAAGGGACAGAACGTTTACCGGTTCGCGTTCGCTTTAATGAAGCCGACTGGGGCTCCCCTGACCAAATCGCAGATATTCGCCTGCCGGTGGGGTTAGCCAAAGGTTCAGCCGCCGCAGGTCTGCCATTAAATGCATTGGGGGAACCCGCACTGGAGCCGTCTCAAAGTCCGATACGACGCTACGATGGAGAACGCTTTAACAACATACAAGGCTACATAACCCGAGGCATTCTCCCACAAGAAGCACTGAAACTGCTGGTGGACGACCTTGAGGCCGATCCCATCGAACTCCCCGCCGGTTATCGCATCGTGTATGGCGGCGATACGGATGAACGTGCCAAAGTGGTTGATAAAATCATCGCGCCATTGGGGCTCATTGTGTCTGCCCTGCTGGCTACCATCGTACTGACCTTTAACTCATGGCGCCTATCAGCGGTGGCCGTTTTAGTCTGTATTTGCTCACTGGGCTTATCGCTGCTCTCGCTGGCGATATTTCAGTATCCCTTTGGCATTACATCACTGGTCGGGGTGATCGGCTCTATCGGTGTGTCAATCAACGCTGCGATTATTATCATCACCGCATTGCAGCAGTCACCGGGCGCGATGCAAGGAAGTACCTACGCTGTGCGAACAGTGGTCATGGATTCAAGCCGGCACATCGTATCGACCACGATTACCACCTTCGGCGGCTTTCTTCCCCTAATTTTAGAAGGCAGCCAGTTCTGGCCCCCCTTTGCGATGGCCATTGCCGGCGGTGTTTTACTATCAACCATCATTTCATTTTTCCTGGTACCGCCCATGTTTTTGCTGTGCAACCGATTGGGCAATCCGCTTAGGATACTGCAGACACTTAAGAGGAAGACGGCATGAACAAGCGTTATCATCACGGCGACTTACGCAACGCCTTAATCGTTGCTGCTGCCGAGTTGATTGAGGAATCGGGAGCGCCCGATTTCGCTATTTCAGATGCGGCAAAACGCGCCGGTGTTAGCGCCGCTGCGCCCTATCGCCATTTCAAAGACAGGGACGATCTTCTCGATGCGGTCTCTGATCTCTGCTTTATAGGTCTTGCGGAGACTGCCGCAAACACCCGGGACAGCCATCCCGCTGGCTCGCGCGACGGCATCATTGCGCTGGGCAAGACTTATCTGAACTATGTGTCTAAACATTCCGCCTTCTACAATCTGATGTGGTGCGAAGACAAGCACTCTCTTGAAGAGCCCGCGATAGAAAGCGGACAGCGGCCCGGCTTCTATACGTTTGTAGGTGCTGTTCAGGATTGGTGTGAGCGACAAGGCCTTGCCGGCTGTGACCCCCTTGATCTCGCCGTTAAACTTTGGGCAATGGCTCACGGGCTTGCAGTATTAAAGATCAATGGACAGATCGATGTATTCTTACCAACAGCCGATGTTGAGAATATGCTAGCCAGCAGTGCCAATAGCTTTTTGGATGGTATCGAGCAGCACCACGAAGCAGTCTAATCTGGTGTAAGCTAACGACAAACTAACGCCCACGACCAACTGGACTCCCCTTCTATGCCTATGAAAAATACCCTCGTCGCCTGTTTATGTCTCACCTTAAGCTCGCTCGCTAGCGGCGCCACACTGATTCACAACGTGAATGGCTACACGCTCAATAATGGTGAACTTGAACGCTTTGATGCGATGGAATTTGAAGGTGAGAAAATTACGGCCATTTATAAAGATGAAACAACAGCGGCCGCAAGTAACGCAAAGCAACGTATCAACGGCAATGGAGCGACACTTTTACCGGGTCTGATTGACGCTCACGGCCACGTCGGCGGCTATGGAAAAGCCCTTTCAACCGTGCAGCTCACCGGCATTGAAAGTGAGAGTGCCGCGGCCGGGCGCGTGGCAGTGTTTGCCGCAGAAAGCGATACGCAATGGATTTTTGGACGTGGTTGGAACCAGGTGCTCTGGCCAGACAAGAACTTCCCATCCAGAGAATCGCTTGACCGGGTTGCCGACGACCGCCCTGTGGCACTCACTCGCATTGATGGCCATGCCCTTTGGGTCAACTCCAAGGCACTGCAAATGGCGGGCATCAACGCATCGACACCCGACCCCGAGGGTGGCCAGATCCTTCGAGACGCCAAGGGGGAGCCCACAGGCGTGCTGGTGGACAATGCCATGAACGCCGTGAAAGCGGTCTTCCCGGAGGTCACCGACCAACGTAAAGCCCAATACCTGCAGACCGCGCTCTCCAAGCTTGCAAGCTATGGACTCACCAGCACACACGATGCCCGGGTCGATGCACAAACTGTCAGGGCCTACCAACTGCTTGCCAATGAAAACAACATGCCCATTCGGGTTTACGGCATGCTCGATGTACTGGACCCGAAAAACGACGGCTACCTGGCCGGCGGACCCATGATAGATCCCTCTCGCATGCTTGATATTCGCAGTGTCAAAATCTCAGCGGATGGTGCACTAGGATCACGTGGGGCGGCCTTAGCCGACGACTACAGTGATCAGCCAGGACAAAAAGGGCTATTGCTGCTTTCTGACGAAACCCTTGAGCACCACATCAGCCGATCAATGGCCGCAGGCTATCAGGTCAACACTCATGCGATTGGAGATCTGGCCAACACCCGGGTTCTCGATTTTTATGAGGCCCTGATAAAACAGCACGATAGCGGTGATTTACGACATAGAGTAGAGCACTCGCAAATACTGCGACTGGAAGATATTCCCCGTTTCAAACAGCTGGGTGTAATCGCCTCAATTCAGCCCACTCATGCCACCAGCGATAAAAATATGGCCGGTGACAGACTGGGTGAACAGCGCCTGGTGGGCGCTTACGCGTGGAAAAGTTTACTGCTGTCTGGAGCGATGATGGCAGGCGGCTCAGATTTTCCTGTCGAACACCCCAATCCATTTTTTGGCCTGCATGCAGCAGTCACACGGCAAAGTCAGGATGACATGCCTACAGGAGGCTGGTTGCCGGATCAGAAAATAAGTCGGGAGGAAGCGCTCTCTTTGTTCACCGAAGGCGCTGCCTACTCTGCTCACCAGGAAGCTTTCATTGGCCGCTTAGCGCCAGGCTACTATGCCGATTTCATATTGGTGGGACAGGATTACTTTGCCATGCCAGAAGCAGACATTTGGAACAGTAACGTGTTGGAGACCTGGGTGGCGGGCAAGCAGGTGTATAGCGCAGAGTAAAGTCTGCTAACAGACAGACACTA
The DNA here is from genome assembly GCA_039986455.1 of Halioglobus sp. Taxonomy (GTDB): domain Bacteria; phylum Pseudomonadota; class Gammaproteobacteria; order Pseudomonadales; family Halieaceae; genus Halioglobus. Next base: position 5,968 of record JBDWQQ010000125.1, on the reverse strand, counting down.
GTCACTCATGCTGCCGTTGCCGCTATCGCTCTCAGTAAGGCTTAGGTGAGCCAAGTCTGCCTGAGCGCCCTCCTCCGGTAAACGTCGTCCTCGCCAGTACCAGACAGTCCAGAGTGAGAGGCCATAGATTAGCGCCAGCGCACCGGCTAGTGCGGGCCTTTCGCTGGCGGCAAAATCGACCACTTCGGCAGAATCCATCTCGGCCATGACAGCCCAACGGAATTTACCGATCTCCAGGGGCATATAGGCAGAAAGCACCTCGATACCACGGTAGTCCTTAATGACCCCACGGCCCTCTTCACCTGCCAGAGCAAGCTGTGCTGTGGGTGAATCTACTTTCTGGACTAACACCGTGGAATCCTCCGCGAAACGGGAGTCGCTGCGCATCAGCAGATCCTGACCCACGAGATAAGTTTCGCCGCTCTCCCCCATGCCACTGGTATAGGCCATGATCCCCAAAATCGTATCGGTGGGAAGTTGGAGCGCGAGCACACCCACAAATTTATCCTGCTCATCATGCAGTGCGGTAGCGACAAACATCGCAGGGGCTCCGTCGCTGGGACCGTAAGGTTCCATATCGCTCATCGCAATGATTCGGCCTTTATTACCCCGTTTCGCTTCGGTAAATGCTGCAGCAAGGCCCGTGTCTTTCCACTGCCCGGTCATGATATTGGTGGTGAAATCACTCTCTTTCTCCACTGTATAAAACACGTCGCCTTCGGGGCCAATGAGGAAAAAGTCGTAGTAACCTCGTCGGGTGACAAACTGGCGCGCACTTTCATGCACTTGTTTGTGAAGCGCGCTGTAACGGCTGCCGTCATCAGCGTCTTCCAGATTTAGCAGGTAACCGGGGGGGCTTGGATTGTCTGTCACGTAAAGCTGGTAAATATCGGCGGCGGCAGAATCTCCATGCGCAGCCCAGGCCTGGTTCATTTCCACGACAGCACTGATTAGCGTTTGGTTGCCGCTCCAAAAACGCATCTCGGCCTCGGCGGTGGCAAAATACTCTGCTATCGCGCCCTGACGCAGTTCCACCAGTAGTTCTAATCGCTCGCCAATGTACTGATGATAGTAGCGAAGATTCCACTGACTAAAGCCCCAAACCAGCACTACCAGCATCAAGGCAAGACCGAACGTCCATCCCAGCCAAAACCTCATGACCGTTCCTCCCGACCGCCGGTGACAATGCCACTGGCTAGCAGCAAACGATCTCTAACCAAGGCGTCTACCGCCTGCCAGGTAAACGAAAAATGCTCAAACTCGTCCTGGCTGACGCGCTCTCTTTCGAGATCTCCGATGACTTCTTCCAGAATGTCCATCAGCTCGTGCTTGTGCTTATGCAGTCCATCCACATCGTGATCTGCCCTCGCCACTGAAGCCAGCTCCATGAGGCGCCGATTAAAGTCATGCATTCGCATGCGGCGCGACCGCACCCAATGCGTCCTGAGCGCCAACAGGGCCGAGAAGATGATCGCCAGCATATAAAGCACGGCGGAAACCGAGCGCGCGTTACGCTGCATAATGCCGGGCTTTTCCCGGTCAAAGTAGGATCGCGCACCGGGGTGAGCCGTAATCACACTGTCTGAATCATCTGGAAGCGGGCCAATAAAGCCGGCCAGCAGCGTCTTGTCGAGAATTTCAGATCGATTTTCGTAAATCGCCCGGGTGATTCGGTAAACCAGGGCTTCGTCCAAATCAGCTCTAGCAACCAGTAGTCTGTCCACCACAGCGGTGTCCAGGTTCTTTTCTGGCAATGCCGGGCTGCCGCGATAAGAGCCGCGAGGAATGACCCCTGGAGCAATCGCGGGCTGTTTCAAGGCGAGCGCTTCGGCTTGCTCGATGGGTATCAATTGAAGGTTTCGATCGCCAATTAACTCGCGAATTGCGCCATTACCCGGAGCGCGTACCCGAAACACAGCATCGACCTGCCCCAATTCCATCGCGAAATTGGCTGCGTCTTCGGACATCGGTAACGCCCTGGGCAACTCTTCTTCTACACCAAAATGATTCGCCAAGAACCAAAACGAATTGAATTGACCACTACTCGTCGAAGGAATGGCAACACGATGACCGGCGAGTTCGGCAAAGCTACCCACACCGCTGTCACCGCGGGCAATCAGGTGATAACCGTCCTGATACAGTGTTGTGACCCCCATAATGAGGTCAGAAGCTGGCGTATCGCCCTGAATTTCGGCGAGTTCCACGCGTCCTTTCTCTAACAGCTGCAAATTCTGCCGGCTGCCACCGGTTTCAAACACAACCAGACGGAAGCCCAGGTTCTTCTCATTGAGAACACTGGCTATGGCTTCAGTCAGCACCAGGGTTTCACTGCCCGCAGGTCCACCGGCAATAGCCACACGCTGGACACGGGAAGTCCCCAGCCATATGACCAGCGCAGCGAGGGCGATAAACCAGATCGTCGCGATCAGGATTAGGCGCAGGCGAGGAGCGAAGAGTTGCAATTTGATACCTTAAAAAATAGTTGCAGGAAGTATAATCGGATCAAATCCGAATTAGGAAACAAAAAAGGGGCCTTAAGGCCCCTGTCGTTAGCCGCAGACCAATTAGTTGGTCAACTGGACTTGGGCGACCGGTGTCGTTGCAGGCTGCTCTCCAGCAATAGCCAATTTCGCGCCAATCAAACTGGCCATAATGGCTATGAACACAAAAGGTACAAGTTTCTTCATTTCACTCTCCCAGGTAGGCAATTGAACGATCACTAACAAGTTGGAGCCAGTGTAGTGCCTCTGGGGGAGCTAACAGATGGCCGGCGGCGCCATTCGCATGGCACAGCACGCCATTTGGAAAAAATGGTCTAGGGCAATCGCTCTAACTGGCAGTTGAGGCCTGCAGGTACTGCGTATTCCGGATTCGGTAGCACCATAGAGAACCTGAATGTGCCGCTAGCGCCGTCGATAATTTTATCAACAACATCAACAGTTGCCACGAAAGGCGGCACGCCAGCGAGCTCGGGACTCACTGTGAGGTTGGTTCCCTCCTTGATTTCGCCGAACAAATCGACAGAGGCAATAACATCAACTTTCAATGGATCAAGCTGCGCTAGTTTCAGCAGGGGTTCCTCATCAACAAACTCACCGACTTCCTTGTACATTTCTACGACAATGCCATCCAAGGTGCTGTGAATATAGCGCTGCCTGAGCAGTTCCTCTGCCCGCCGTAATTCAACTTTAGACAATGCATAACGCTCTTTTGCCTCAAATGCTTCAAGCTGGGCAATAGTTTTTTCTGTGGCGGCCTCGTCAAGCTGCATAGAAGACATCATGTTCTTTTCAGCCAACTCTCTGGTGCGCTTTTCATTCAACTCACTCAAATCAAGACGGGCTTCCTTGGATTGCAGGTCCATACTCATGCCTGCCCGCTTCTTCGCCAACTCCACATTGAGCTCTTCTACGCCGGATTCAAGGCGCGCAAGAACCTGGCCTTTTTTCACTACATCGCCCCGCTTCACCTGAATGTCTGCCACCTTGCCTCGCGTTGAAGCACTCAGTTCGGCAACCGTGGTGGGTTCCAGCAAGCAGCCCAACACTGGCACAGGCTCGCCTGCCTGGGATAGCGGCGTAAGCACTGATAATGACCCTATAAGCATTAGGGTCGTTCGCGATGCAATAGACATCAAGTTTCTCCGTGTAAAAACAATCGAATAGACGTTATAAAGTTTCGCCAGAAAATGCCAGCGCTTGTCTGAGATAGGCATCGTGGGCAGCCACCTGATCGCGGTTGGCCCTCTCTAGAGTCTCTAATCGCTGTCGGACTCGCTTATATAGCCACGCGCTATGCCCTACTAAAGCTCTCGTCGACTCCGAACAAGGCTCGAACACAACGTCGCCTGAGCAGGCGTAGGTTTGCAACTCGCAGTCGTCATTGAACCTATGGCTCAATAACTGCTCATCGAGCAGAGAAAGTGGCGTTCCGGCAAATATCACATGCTGGAAGCTGTTTCTGGCAGCATCGCTATCAGGCGACAGCGCATCAGCAATGGTAGAAGATACGATCAAACCGCTAACCACCCCGGGAGTAGAAGCTTCGCCTGAACACACAGCGTCACTCCAGGGCTGATTGGCAATATCAGTTTGCAAACTCGCGTGAGCCTCTTCATCGGGCGACAAAACAAGCACATTCACGTTCGCCTTATGCAATGCGCTCAGCCGATCAAACAACGCCTGCTTCCAATCTGGGCGTGAAGCAAATACTTTAACGTCGGACTGCAACGGCGCTTGTGAACTGAAGCCTGCTATCGATACCAGCCCATACACCTGCTGCAACTCCTGTAACCGCGGGGCCAGCACCCAGCCACAGGCAGCCAGTTGCACATAGCGCGGAAAGAGGTGCTGCACGCTGAGTCTGGTTTTTACCGGCGCGGTACCTGTCATTGCCGCCTTGTCATGAATGACCGCCAACAACTTCCGATAATCCGATGGACCGATACCCTCCGAACAAATCAAATCAGGGCGAGTCTCTTTAAGCACAATCTCTTCGCCGCGAAACTCAAAGTCGGTGCCCGCTTCCATTGCCGCTGCTAACAATGCTGCCACAACGATATTCTGCGATCGTTGCTCGCCAAACCACAGCGGTCCCAGAGATGCAGAAGCAGCCAACACCTTCTCGAGTCCCGCCTGAGTGAGCACCGGCGCAAGATGAGTGGCTTCAGACAGGTAGTCTTCTTCAATCACCAGCTGGGACGCCATTTCGACGGCCTCGCGGTGAAAACTATCCACATGAGAAACCTCTCTCTCACCGGGCTCTGAAATTCCCACGGGACGCCTTGCCTGTTCAATCAGCACTTCGCGGGCATCAACAATGAGCGCACAGGAAAGGCCCGGCAGTAGAACACTAACCCCACCGGGTGACTGAAGCTTCAAGCGCGATGCGATTTGCCCGCGAGAGGAACCCAGTGCTTTTTGGTCCATCAGGTAATCAAACAGCAACTGGCGACAACTCACTGCAACAATATCGGCGGCGTAGGCCGTGCGTCGCGCTTCTACGTCACTGCCCTCCTCCACCGCTGCTGACTGCAGGCCCAGCTGCTCGGCAAGCGCTGCCAGAACGCTCTGTCCGTCGGGTGCATCCGCATAGACCAGATGCACCGGTAGCCCTTGCAGGGCCATGCTACACGCCGCTATGACCGCCGCCTGCTCGCAGGCATCGCGGTCTGTTAACTCTATTAGGGTGCGGTCTTCCTGCATTGCCAGAGCCGCTGCTGTGATGTCTGCGTTACAGGGCGCGCCATGAATACGCTCCCAGGCCTGCAGGACTTGCGACATCGGTGAAGATTCCGCTCCGCCGGCCTGAGACTTCAGGCGCACTGGCCTTAATCGCCAGCGTTGCAGTAAAGCGGCGATCCCCGCTTCCACAGTATCGAAAAAACTGGGGGCCTGGCCTGTCTTGCGCTGGGGATACGGACCCAACAGTAAGGAAGGAGCAGGTTTTTTAGGTACGGTGCTAAGCATTAAATATCAAAGCGCTTGAGGAATGCCCGACGTACTGCACGCCAAACCTGCTTACCAAAGCTTTCGTAGCCGTGATCAAAGCGCAAATACACGCGCTCTCCAATAAACCGGGCGTCGGCTGCCTCGGACAGCTCCAGTTCAAACTGGAAGAACGGCTCAAACGCCTGAGTAGGATCCTGACCCAGCGGATCGATAGCGATTCGTCCGCCTGCCTGCTCACCCAGTGCTGAGCTGGGCAGCATTTTGGTGGAAGCGGGTACTTCTCGCAGTACCTTCACCGGAATCACCTCTTCCACCTGGCTGGCTATTCGCGCTTCAACCGCCTCAACGCCGCGACGAACCTGTCCGATGTAATCCTGCTGCACCACCGCCATGACCGTGCGCACCGGATAAGTCGCCACATATGCCAGTAAATCGCCCTGTCGGTAAAAGCGTCCCACCATAGCGTTGGGCTGGGAAATCAGCACCGTGCCCTGATGCGGGCTACTGACACTCAAACC
>JBDWQQ010000124.1:0-18043 GCA_039986455.1 Halioglobus sp. | reverse complement strand
GCCTCTGCCGCGTACTTCTTTGAGGCGGCCTGAAGCATTGAGCTTTTGCTCCATGGTTTGGCGAATAACTGCGCCCATGCGAGTCACGTGCGCATACATATCTTCCCCGTCAATCGCGTCCATCACAGCCAGTGCAGCGGAGCAGACGAGGGGATTGCCGCCGTAGGTGGAACCGTGGTGACCGGCGCCAAACACATGGGCTGCGTCCCCTTTCGCGAGACAGGCGCCAATGGGCACGCCATTGCCAAGCCCCTTGGCGGTGGTGACAACATCAGGCTCAAACCCCATAGCTTGATACGCAAACCAGGTTCCGGTGCGGCCATTACCGGTTTGCACCTCGTCCAGCATCATGAGCCAGTTGTGTTGGTCACAAATTTTCCGAACCGCCTGTAGATAAGCCGGGTCCAACTCGTTAATACCGCCTTCGCCCTGAATGGGTTCTGCTAGAAATGCCACCACATCAGGGTTGTTGGCGGCGATCTGGCGTATGGCCTCAATGTCGTTGCGAGCAGCGCGCACAAAGCCACTCACCAGGGGCTCAAAGCCCGCTTGAATTTTACGATTTCCCGTCGCACTCAGTGTGGCCAGCGTTCGGCCATGAAAAGCGCCTTCCAGAACCACAATGGTCGGCTTTTCGATGCCGCGATTGTGGCCGTGGAGCCGGGCGAGTTTGATGGCAGCTTCGTTGGCTTCGGCGCCTGAGTTGCCAAAGAAGCATTTTTCCATGCCCGAGGCTTTTGTCAGCCGTTCAGCGAGCTGTTCCTGGGGCCCAATGCCATAGAGGTTGGAGGTATGTACCAGTTTGTCAGCCTGGTCCCGTATTGCGGCAGTAACGCCGGGGTGGGCGTGGCCCAAGCCTGTGACCGCAATGCCTGAGAGACCGTCCAGATAGCGTCGGCCATCAGTGTCGAAGAGGTAGACACCTTCTCCGTGACTGAAGGTGACTGGTAACCTGGCGTAGGTAGGCATCAGGGCCGACATTTTAACTCTCCATATAAACGCAAAAAGGCAGCTGGTGCTGCCTCGGGACCGAGCACTATAGACCCCGATAGGAGGCTTGTAAATCACCTGTAAACCTCGTGGATATTTTGCGCGCAGAATAGGGTAGAATGCGCGGCCTCAAGTCCGGGGTATTTGCCCCATGTGATACAGGATCAGGCATGGATATTATCGACACGATCAAAGAGCAAATCGAAAGCAATACTATTTTGCTTTACATGAAGGGGTCACCCAATCAACCGCAGTGCGGGTTTTCCGCGCGCACGGTTCAGGCACTGATGCAGTGCGGTGAGCGTTTCGCCTACGTAGACATTCTTTCTAACCCGGAAGTTCGCGCCAATCTGCCAAAGTATGCCAACTGGCCTACATTCCCGCAGCTTTGGATCGATGGCGAGTTGATCGGCGGCTGCGATATTGTGACCGAGATGGCAGAGTCCGGTGAACTGCAAACCCTGATCAAAGACACTGTGGCGGCCCAATCCGCTGAGTAAATGCCTGGACGGGTATGATGCTGCCGGGCGTTGGTCCGATTTTGGCGCATAGTTGGCGCATAGATAGGTGCCTGTGGCCCGATAGTGAGTATCGAGGCCCATCTTGCAGAGCAAGTAACAGTCATCATGCGATAGGGAAAAACTATATCCCCTATGGACACAATCAAATTGGCGCTGTCAGCCAGCCTGTGTATTATGCTCGTCCGAACCGCGCGGTGAGTGCCGCGCAATCTCTGTGACCCTATAGATGGAGTAAGACCAAATGGGCGTATTAGTTGGCAAACCTGCACCTGATTTTGACGTGGCAGCGGTACTGGGTACCGGTGAAATCGTAGATTCCTACAAGCGTTCTGAGGCCATGGCCGGAAAATATGGCCTGATTTTCTTCTACCCTCTGGATTTTACCTTCGTGTGTCCATCAGAGTTGATCGCACTTGACCACCGCATGGACAAGTTCCGCGAACTGGGTGTGGAAGTGGTTGCGGTATCCATTGACTCGCAGTTCACGCACAACGCGTGGCGAAACACAGACATTAACGATGGCGGTATTGGTGCAGTGACTTACACCATGGCGGCAGACGTGGCTCACGATATTTGTCGCTCCTATGACGTGGAGGCAGACGGTGGTGTTGCTTTCCGTGGCGCTTTTTTGATCGACAAAGAAGGCCTTGTCCGCTCCCAGCTGGTCAATGACCTGCCTCTGGGTCGAAATGTCGACGAGCTGATTCGACTGGTTGAAGCACTGCAATTCCACGAAGAGCATGGCGAAGTCTGCCCCGCGGGTTGGAACAAAGGCGACAAGGGCATGAATGCATCACCGGATGGTGTTGCCGCTTACCTGTCGGAGAATGCTGAAGGCTTGTAATTAGCAAGGTCAAAGAAGGACGAAACGCGGGCCTCGGCCCGCGTTTTTTTTATCGGGTATAATCGCGCCCTTTCAGGGTTGAGAGAACTGGAGTAATGGAAGTAGAGCAGTACATGGTAGAGCTCGGCCGAAAGGCGCGGGCCGCCTCCAGAGAAGTGGCGGCATCGGCGACCAGTGCTCGTAATGACGCGCTGCTGGCTGCTCGCGATGCGCTCGACAGTGCGCGCGAAGAACTTGCTGCAGCCAATGCGACCGATATGGAGCGCGGCGCAGCCAATGGCCTGGACGCCCCCCTGATGGATCGTTTGGAACTCACTCCCACCCGTATTGATACCATGCTCGAAGGCCTCACCCAGGTGGCCACGCTCCCCGATCCCGTCGGTAGCCTGTCAGATATGAACACCATGCCCAGCGGTATTCAGGTAGGTCGTATGCGGGTGCCGTTGGGTGTGATTGGCATCATTTATGAGTCACGGCCTAACGTGACGGTCGAAGCTGCCAGTCTTTGTCTCAAGTCTGGCAATGCCACTATTCTTCGCGGTGGTAGCGAAGCGCTGGAGTCGAATATGGCGATAGCGCGCTGCCTTAATGTGGGCCTGGAGCGAGCCGGCCTGCCGGGTGCCGCTGTTCAGGTGGTGGCCACTCGCGACAGAGCTGCCGTGGGTCATTTGATCACGATGCCCCAATACGTGGACGTTATTGTGCCCCGTGGCGGTAAAGGCCTGATTGAACGCATCAGCAACGACGCCAAGGTTCCCGTGATCAAACACCTCGACGGCACTTGTCATGTGTTTATTGACGATGGCGCCGATGAAGACATGGCGGAGGCGATTGCGGTGAACGCAAAGACCCAGCGCTATGGCACCTGCAACACCATGGAAACCCTGTTGGTTCATGCTGATATGGCAGCCACGATGTTGCCCCGTCTGGGCGCGGCCTATGCGGCGGCCGGCGTGGAGCTTCGCGGTTGTGAGCGAACGCTGGCGATATTGCCTGATGCGGTCGCCGCCACCGAAGATGACTGGTACGAGGAGTATCTGGGCCCGGTGTTGGCTGTGCGTGTGGTGAATGATCTGGATGAGGCGATGGACCACATCAATACCTACAGCTCCCAACACACCGAGAGTATTGTGACCCGCGATCACGGACGTGCCATGCGCTTCCTGCGCGAGGTGGATTCCAGTTCAGTCATGGTAAATGCATCAACCCGATTTGCTGACGGTTTTGAATATGGCCTGGGCGCGGAAATCGGTATATCCACGGATAAGCTGCATGCCCGAGGTCCCGTTGGACTGGAAGGGCTGACATCGGTGAAGTACGTGGTGTTGGGAGAAGGGCAGGTTCGCCGTTGAGCCAGACCTTTATTCCGGTTGGCGTTTTCGGCGGCACCTTTAACCCTGTGCACTACGGTCATTTGCGCTCGGCGCTGGAATTAACAGAGCGATTGGCGTTGGACCATGTGCGGCTGATGCCCTGCGCGGTGCCGCCCCATCGCGAGGTCCCTGCCTGCGGTGCCAGCGAGCGCGCTGACATGGTGAAGTTGGCGATCGCTGATGAACCGCATCTGCGCTGCGACACCCGAGAACTGGCAAGAGAGGGGCTCTCCTATACTATTGTCAGCCTGGAGGATCTGCGCCTTGAGATGGGTGACGATCACAGCCTTTGTTTGGTGATGGGCTGTGATGCCTTGTTGAAGATCGACAGCTGGCATCGATGGGAAGAACTATTGGATGTGGCCCATATCGTGGTCATGGCCCGCCCCGGATGGCATTTTCCTGACAGCGGGATTGTCGCTGATTGGCTGGCTGAACATCGCACAGAAGACTACCGAATACTGCGCACAGAAGCCTGTGGCAGTATCTTGATTGAGGAGCTTCGCCCGTTGGCGATATCCTCTACTGAAATACGAGATTTGCTGCATAAGGGCAAATCGATCCGTTACCTGCTGCCCGAGCCGGTCTTGGACTATATTGAAACGAGGCAACTTTACCGATGAGGAATGGCACATTTATGAATAGCCATCAGCGCGATGCAAGCTGAGCAGTTAAAGAAACTGGTCGTCGAAGCATTGGACGACTTAAAAGCAGTCAATACCGTCACTCTGGATGTCACCGGACTGACCGATGTCATGGACTATTTGGTGGTCGCCAGCGGCACTTCCAATCGCCATGTGAAGTCCCTCGCAGACAATGTTTGCATGGAGGCCAAGAAGCAGGGCCAGCGCGCTTTGGGGGTTGAGGGTGAAGATGCTGGCGAATGGGTGTTGGTGGACTTTGGCGATGTCGTTGTGCACGTCATGTTGCCTGCAACTCGAGATTTTTATGACCTGGAGCGCCTGTGGGCGGATCATCCCAAGCCTGAACACGACTGATGCGAATCAGCATCATCACTATCGGTACCAAGATGCCCGCCTGGGTTAGCCAGGGGGTGGAGCAATACAGCAAACGAATGCCGCGAGAGCTCAGGATCGAGTGGAAAGAACTCCCGCTTGCGCCCCGTGGCAAGAGCAGTAATTCCCAGCAGCTGAAGGAGAAGGAGGGGGAGCAAATTCTTCGCGCCATCCCCTCTGGCGACCGAGTGATCGCCCTGGATGTTCGTGGCAAGTCCCTTTCGACGGGAAAACTGGCCGAGCACCTTGCCGACTGGCAAATGTCCGGGGATAACTACAGTTTGCTAATCGGTGGCCCCGACGGATTATCCGCCGGTTGTCTGGAAAAGGCAGAGCGCCGCTGGTCACTATCAGAACTGACACTCCCTCACCCTCTGGTCAGGGTTTTATTGGCCGAGCAGCTCTATCGGGCTTGGACAATCACCGTCAATCACCCGTATCATCGCGAGTAGTTTTTTACTCAACTCATCCAGGCCAAACGGTTACATGCCAGAACACATCGCCCTGAAGGATCCTCACCGGGAATCTCGGATATACAGTGCGCGAACGGTGACCGCTATCCTCGTTGTGCTGGCCTTGTTGGGGGTGATTCTAGCCCGCTATTACAGCCTTCAGGTGACCGAGTACGAGATCTATCGCACTCAGTCTGACAGTAATCGGGTCAAGCTTCAGCCTTTGCCGCCCAAGCGCGGATTAATCTACGACCGCAAAGGCGTATTGCTGGCGGACAATCGACCAAGCTTTAGCCTGTCGGTTATCAAGGAGCGCGTTCCCGACTTCGATGCAACGCTGGCACAGCTGCAGCAGCTGGTTCCTATTTCCGAATCTCATCTGGAGAAATTTCAGCAGCGTCTTAAAAGACGTCGCCCCTACGAGGCGGTGCCATTGAGGTTTAGGCTCACCGAGGAAGAACGCGCCATTCTGGCCGTGAATCGCTTTCGTCTCCCCGGAGTGGTGGTCGACGCTCAGTTGTTGCGCCACTATCCCCAGGGGGAGTTGTTTTCGCACGCCATAGGTTATGTGGGCCGTATCAATGAGCGGGAGGCCTTTGAGCTTGATGAAACCGAGTACCGGGGCACTTTCCACGTGGGCAAAGTGGGCGTGGAGAAGTTTTATGAAGAGATGCTGCATGGCGCGGTCGGTTACCAGAACGTAGAAACCAATGCGCACGGACGTGTACTGCGGGTGTTGGAACGCTATGCACCCGAGCCGGGTGACGATTTGACGCTGCATCTGGACATAGAGGTGCAAAAAGCAGCCTTCGAGGCACTGGGTGATCGTCGTGGCGCAGTCGTTGCCATTGATCCGCTGACCGGGGGTGTTTTGGCACTGGTTTCGACCCCGGGCTTTGATACGAACCTGTTCGTGAATGGCATCAGCTCAACGGATTACAGTGCCCTACGCGATTCCCTGGACGTACCTCTGTTTAATCGCGCAATTCAGGGACAGTACCCCCCGGGATCCACCATCAAGCCGATGATGGGTATGGCTGGATTAGAATCTGAGCTGGTGACGCCGGAGTCAACGGTGCCGGACCCTGGCTGGTATCGTCTTCCGGGGGACTCGCATCGCTATCGTGATTGGATCCTCCGTATTCGCGGTACCGGGCATGCGCCGGAGGTGGATCTAAAAATGGCGATAGCCGAGTCCTGCGATACTTATTTCTACGATCTGGGCCGGCGCCTGACCATTGATCGAATGGCTGAATATCTCGCTCCGTTCGGTCTGGGTGATCGCACCGGCGTAGACACCACGAATGAGCGTCGAGGTGTTTTGCCCTCCAAGGCGTGGAAGCGTGATTCACTGGGACAAGCCTGGTACCCGGGGGAAACCATCAGTGCGAGTATCGGGCAGGGCTATATGCTGGCCACTCCCATGCAATTAGCGGTGGCTACCAGTGTACTTGCCAGTAAGGGAGAAAGGCGTGTGCCCCGACTGTTGCGGGCAGTCAATGGAGAGCCGTTAATGGCGCCGGAGCTGGAGCCCATGCAGGCCAAGCCGGAAAACTGGGATTCTATTTACGAGGGCATGCTCGAGGTCGTCCATGGAAAACGCGGTACTGCCAAGTACCTGGCCAAGGGGATCGAATATCAAATGGCGGGAAAAACAGGCACCGCTCAGGTGATCGGAATTGCGCAAAACGCGGTTTATAAAGAGGAGGAAGTGAATGAGCGCCATCGGCACCACGGGCTTTTCATCGCGTTTGCACCTGCCGAAGCACCGACTATCGCCGTGGCCATCATCGTAGAGAACGGGGGTGGCAGTTCCGCCGCGACGCCCATAGCGCGCAAAGTCATTGATACCTGGTTGTTCGGAAGCAGCGACTACAAGGACCCTGCCTGATGGGTGACTACGTTCGCCAGATGCCTCATCAGGGCAGCGCAGATCTTGCGCGGCCGCCGAGTGCCGCTTCCCGACTGCACATTGATGTGCCCTTGCTGCTGCTTCTAATGGCACTGACCACCTATGGCCTGTTCGTGCTTTACAGTGCATCCGGACAGGATATGGGCGCGGTTGTGCGCCAAGGGCGTTATTTCGCGGTGGGCTATGTCATCTTGATTCTCGGCGCGCAGGTCAGCTTGCAGCGTTATACACGCTGGGCCCCATGGCTCTATCTAGCAGGGGTGGCAACCCTGGTCGCTGTGATGTTTTTTGGCGTAGGTGCAAAAGGTGCGCAGCGCTGGCTGCAGATCGGTGGTTTTCGCTTCCAGCCGTCTGAAATAATGAAGTTGGTGGTGCCTATGGCGGTGGCCTGGTATTTGGCCGATCGAACGCTTCCGCCCCGTTTCAAATATGTAGTGGTTTCACTGGCGCTGGTGGCGATACCCGCAGGCTTGATTCTGCAGCAGCCTGATTTAGGTACCTCCTTACTGATTGCAGCCAGCGGCCTGTTCGTTCTGTTCATGGCTGGAATAGGCTGGCGTTATATTTTTGGCGCAATGGTGCTCGCGGTGGCCTCTGCCTGGCCCGCCTGGATGTTTGTTCTCAAGGATTACCAGAAGCAACGAATTCTCACCATGCTCAACCCTGAGAGCGACAAGCTCGGGGCCGGCTGGAATATTATTCAATCCAAAACCGCAATAGGTTCGGGCGGTTGGGAGGGCAAGGGCTGGATGAGCGGGACGCAATCACAGCTGGATTTTCTGCCCGAGAGTCATACGGATTTCATCATTGCGGTGCTGGCGGAAGAGTATGGATTACGGGGCGTATTGTTTCTGTTGGCCCTTTACGTCCTTATTTTATTGAGAGGGTTCTGGATCGGCGTTCACGCGCAAACGAGCTTTGGCAGAATGATGTCCGGGAGTCTCACGCTAACATTTTTTGTGTACATCTTTGTTAACATGGGAATGGTAGCGGGGTTGTTGCCCGTTGTGGGTGTCCCTCTGCCATTGGTCAGTGCAGGCGGTACTTCTGTAGTTACCTTGATGGCTGGTTTTGGCATACTGATGGCCGTGAGCACTGAAAAGCGCATGGTAGTCCACTAGGCCTTTTTTATAATTATTAAATGAGTTTTAACTATGCATAAGTTTCTCAAGGTTTCCCTGGTTGCATCCTGCTGCCTTTGGTCGACGCTGTCCTGTGCGCAGGAGGAAAATTACGCGACCAACCCCGCGGCAGAGGTGGTTATCGATGAGTTGGTCGCTGAGGAAGGCTTTGACCGAGAGGAACTGGTCGCGCTGTTCAGTGATGCGGGTCGCCAGCAGTCCATTCTGGACGCCATGTCGCGCCCGGCGGAAAAGACCAAACCCTGGTATGAGTATCGGGAGATATTCCTCAACGACAAGCGTGAGAAGCAGGGTCTTGAATTCTACCGAGAACATGAAGAAACCCTGAAAAGAGCAGAGCAGGAAACTGGCGTGCCGGCGTCAATGATCGTCTCAATCATTGGTGTTGAAACCTACTATGGCCGGATCGCCGGCAGTTACCGCGTGATTGATGCACTGTCGACGCTGGCGTTCGACTATCCGCGACGGTCGGAATTTTTTACCAAGGAGTTGAAACACTTCCTCATTCTGACCCGTGATCAGGGTATGGATCCGCTGACTCTTAAAGGCTCCTATGCCGGTGCCATGGGTTATGGGCAGTTTATGCCCAGCAGTTATCGTAGTTATGCAATCGACTTTGATGGCGATGATAAGGCAGATATATGGAATAACCCGGTGGACGCTATCGGCAGTGTGGCGAATTATTTCAAGGCCCACGGCTGGACTGAGGGCGGTACAGTCATCGTGCCTGCCGATCTTGCGGCTGAACTACCTGAAGAGATGATGAGTCGGGGGCGTAAGTTGAAGCCACGCTTTACCGTTGCGGAGTTCGAAGCTGCAGGCCTTAAGCCAACAGAGGCGACAGACCCCGCCGCTGAGGCTATCGGTATCGAGTTTGAGTTGGCCGATGGCATGGAGTATTGGTTGGGGCTGCATAATTTCTACGTGATTACGCGTTATAACCACAGCGCCATGTATGCCATGAGCGTCTATCAGTTAAGTGAGCGTATCGCAGCAGGGGTCAAGCCCTAATGCTGCGAGCACTGGTTGTTGCGGCAACGACGTCTCTGGTTTTACTGGCATGTTCCTCTCAGGACACTGAGCCTGAAAAGCCAGGCATGAATAGTGGTGACAAATATCAGGCGACTCGCTATAGCCAGGCTAGTGACGCAGCGCCGGTCAAACACATTGGGCCCGATGATGTTGCCGATGCTGTGCCCCGAGCCGACCCAATACTGGCTGCGGGCAATAAAAGCCCCTATTCCGTCAACGGTGTCAGTTACGACATTCTGAAGGACTATCGTAATTACCGCGAACAGGGGACAGCCTCTTGGTATGGCAGCAAGTTTCACGGGCATGAAACCTCAAACGGCGAGATATTCGATCTCTAC
Source organism: Halioglobus sp. (assembly GCA_039986455.1). GTDB lineage: Bacteria > Pseudomonadota > Gammaproteobacteria > Pseudomonadales > Halieaceae > Halioglobus. The sequence goes on along the minus strand of JBDWQQ010000124.1, from coordinate 8,423 downwards.
GCCGCCTCCGCGGCTCACAAAACCTTGCCCATTCCCAGCTATGCCCGGGTAACCAATCTCGATAATGGTCGTAGCGTGGTGGTTAGAGTCAATGATCGTGGTCCCTTCCATGGCAACCGGCTCATCGATCTGTCCTATGCGGCTGCAGTGAAGTTGGGCTATATGGAAAAGGGCACCGCCCGCGTAGAAGTGGAAGTGCTCAATATTGCGGGGGTTGACGATAGACGGGGTGCACCTGGTACCCATTACCGCTTCCTGCAATTGGGAGCGTTTGGAGCAGAAGCCTCTGCGCAGCGTTTACAGGCCGAATTACAGAGCTTTGTACAGGCGCCGGTTTTCATTAGTGAAGTGGATGCAGGCGGCAAGCGACTTTATCGGGTTCGCGTGGGTCCTGTTGTAGACAGCGATGAACTGGCGCTAGTGAAGCAGCAATTGTTGGACGGTGGCTTCCCCGAAGGTCAGCCGCTCCCCTGAGTCTATTGATTATGAGGTCTCGCAGCATGAAAGCGGGTGGCATCAGCTTCCTGTTAGCGGATGCATGCGTTACCATTCCCTGCGAATTCGGCAACACTTCTATGGTTTCATTTTTATGACTCGACTATCCCTGGTTCTGCTCCTTGCGCTCTCTGTTTTTGGCGCGCAGGCCGCCACGATTGTGCCTTCACCGCCACAAATTGCGGCTAAAGCCTACCTCTTGGTGGACGCAAATAGTGGCGAGGTGTTGGCGGAGAAAAACGCCGACATGCCGTTGCCTCCCGCCAGTCTGACCAAGATGATGACGAGCTACGTTCTGGCTGCCGAGGTAGATGAGGGCAGAGTCTCCATGTCGGATATGGTGACCGTGAGCGAAAATGCCTGGTCCCAGAATCCGAAGTTCGCCGGATCTTCGCTGATGTGGATTGAACCCGGAAAAGACGTTTCGATAGAGGATTTACAGCGCGGCATTGTCATTTCCTCGGGTAATGACGCAACCGTCGCCGTGGCTGAGCATCTGGCGGGTAGCGAAGCCGTATTCGCTGAGATGATGAATTCGCATGCTGAAAAACTGGGCATGGTTGACACTTATTACGTTAACTCTCACGGACTACCTCACCCCGACCATGTCACTACTGCCCGAGATTTGGCGACCCTGTCCAAGGCGATGATTAACGAACACCCCGAGCAGTACGCGATTTACAAAGAGCGGGAGTTCACCTACAACGATATCAAACAGTACAACCGCAATAGCTTGTTGGCCGAAGATCCAACGGTGGATGGACTGAAGACCGGTTACACCAAGGAAGCGGGCTATTGCCTGGTCGCCTCGGCCGAGCGGCGCGGTATGCGATTGATTTCAGTGGTGCTGGGCACCACCTCGACTCGCTCGCGAAAAAATGAAACACGAAGCTTGCTCAACTATGGCTTCCGCTTTTTCGAAACCAGTTTGCTTTTCGAGGCAAATCAGGAGCTGGATAAGCCTCGTATCTGGAAGGGACAGGCAGATTACGTTTCTGTGGGTATTGCTGAAGAAACCTTACTGACACTTCCGCGAGGCAAAAAGAAACACCTGACCACAAGTGTAGAGTTGAATCAAAACATGGAAGCCCCGGTTGCGATAGGCGATGAGCTTGGAACCGTGACCATGAGTTTGGACGGAGAAACGGTCTTTCGTGGTCCTGTAGTAGCACTGGAGGCCGTTGAACCCGGAGGCCTCTTTGCCAGGCTGTGGGATATGGTTCTGATGTGGGTGGCAGGCCTGTTCAGCGTCAGCTGAGTCGAGTGATTGATATGACGGAACAAGAACCTCCCAAAATTGAATTTCCTTGCGACTATCCCATCAAGGTTCTGGGCCTAAGCAGTGCAGAATTTCGAGGCATTATTCTCGAAGTATTCGAACGCCATGCTCCGGGGTTTGATGAAGAGACCATTCAGTCCAAAGACAGCGCAAAGGGCACTTTCACCTCCCTGACTATTATTATCACAGCGACCGGTAAAGAACAGTTGGAGGCACTTCACCAGGACCTCCTGGCCACCGGCCACGTCAAAATGGTCATCTAATGGCTGTGTTGGTCCGTAAGCTGGGCCTGGCGGAGTATCAGCCGGTACTCGACGCCATGCGCGAACTCACCGATCAGCGCGACTCCAATACTCCCGATCAACTCTGGCTGCTGCAGCATCCACGGGTGTTTACCCAGGGTCAGGCCGGCAAGGCAGAGCATGTGCTCGCGCCCGGCGACATCCCTGTGATTCAGGTCGATAGGGGCGGGCAGGTGACTTACCATGGCCCGGGGCAATGGGTGGTCTATCTTATGATTGATCTTAAGCGAAGCGGTCTGGGGGTGCGTTCCCTGGTGACGCTGATCGAAGAAAGCATTGTCCAACTGCTGGCTGAATACTCCATAACAGCTGCACCTCAGCCCAAAGCTCCCGGGGTTTACGTTCAGGGTGACAAAATCGCTTCGCTGGGCCTGCGCGTGCGACGCGGATGCACCTATCATGGTCTGGCACTGAATGTAGATATGGATCTGGAACCGTTTCAGCGAATAAACCCCTGTGGCTACGAGGGTTTGAAAGTGACTTCTATGGCAGATTTAAAGCCGGAGACCCCATTGCAGATGGAGTTGATTGGAGACCGGCTGCTGGAAATTTTGGAGGCAGCCCTGGGGCAGCGTTGACTTAGCGCTGAACGGGTCGTTTCTGTAGTTTTCTCTGTAAGGTTCTGCGGTGCATTCCCAGTGCGCGAGCCGTGGCTGAAATATTTCCTCCGTTATCATTCAGCACCCGTTGAATGTGTTCCCACTCAAGGCGTTCTACAGAAATAGGGTCTTTGGGCACGTGCGCCTCTTCGTTCTTTGTCGATCCTGCGAAAGCTGCCAGTACTTCGTCTATGCTCGCGGGCTTGCACAGGTAATCAGTGGCACCCGATTTGGTGGCTTCAACGGCAGTGGCAATGCTCGAGTAGCCGGTGAGGATGACCAGTTTGGCGCCTGGCGATGCCTCCAGTAATTTTGGTAGTGCGATCAGCCCTGAAACCTCGGGCATATTGAGGTCCAGCAGTATGTGGCTGGGTCTGGTTTGTGCGCAGATCACAATTGCGTCCGCTGCGTTGTCGCTGCAGTGCACAGTGAAGCCGCGGCGCTCAAAGCCTCGCTTCATAACACTGGTGAATGTTTGGTCATCATCCACCAGTAGAATGCAGTCAGTCATCGGTGCTTTCCCCCAGCGGCAGAAACAGGATTGCTATCGCCCCTTGATCAGGGGCGTTTTGCAACTCGATGCGGCCGCCAAATCGTTCCACCGTGGCGTGGCTAAGTAGTAGTCCAATGCCCAGTCCTGATCGACTGGTACGGATAATCGGTTTGCCAATATTCTCTAATAGCTCCGGTGGGATACCACTGCCCCAGTCCCTAATTTCGATTTGTGCTTCTCCTGAATTCCACCGGTAGCTAATGGCGAGTTTTTCAGAGCCCGCGTCGGCGCCATTGTTGAGCAGGTTTTCAAACGCTTGGCCTAGGGTAGAGTCGTGAGAGATAATCGGGCTTTGACCCTTACTCGATGCCGTCACTTTGTAGCTGACCCCCGGTCGTCTGACTGACCAGCGCTCCACGGTCTGGTTGATAAAGCTTGCCAGTGAAATCGCACTGCTTTCCCCGCCGGTGTTGAGCTCTGCGGTGCGACTTAGGTCTCTCAGTGTGGCTCGGCACTGCAGCATCTGCTGCTGCAGTGTTTTGCAGTCGTCGCGCGTCTGGGTGGACAAAGTCTCATCGGCCAACATTTCGTCTAGCAGGACTGTCATAGTGGACAGGGGCGTGCCTAACTCATGAGCCGCCCCCGCTGCCAGGCTCGCTACAGCCATGATTTGATCGGTACGCAGGCGTTGCTCTCTTTGCGCCACTGCCCTGGCTTCCTGAAGTCGCAATTGCGCGGCCATGCGAACGACAAAATAGGTGATCAGACCAGCGCTGAAAAGAAAGTTGAACCACATGCCGAGAATGTGAACGTTGGCACCGGAGTCATGCCCCATGCTGGCATGGGGTGTAAATAGCGGAAAGGGTTTGTAGAAGTAAAGCAGCAGGCTGTAGGCGCCTAGAGAGGCTGCGGCGACAATCCAGGTGTAGCGCCAGGGCAGTACGGCAGCGGAGATCACCAGAGGGACAATATAGTAGGAGACAAACGGGTTGTTGGCGCCGCCAGTGAAGTACATCAGCGCGCTCCATATGAGCACATCAAGGAGTAGCTGGGTGAAAAACTCTGCTTCTGATACGGGCCAAGCCTTGGTGCAGCGCCAGAAGCTGGCGATTGTTAGCGCGGCCAGGCAGCACAAACTAACCGTCATTCCCAGTAAGTCCTCCGTGGTGCGGTTGGTCAGCAGCACGTAGCACAGCACACCAATTTGCCCCAGAAGCGCGATGCTGCGGATGATCAGCAGGCTGCGGAGGTTTTCCAGTGCAGGGGAGTGGCTGTTGTTCGGGCGTGTGTTCACCCCTTCATTATACGGGGAAGCTGAGGCTCATGGCAGAGGCTCGATGTCAGTTCGCCGTTTCTAGATCTTGCTGATAGGCGTATACTCCGCGCTTTTTTACTGGGATCTCCCAATGTCAGAACTAGGCAGCTCAATCGCCTCGCGCAGAACGTTCGCGATCATCTCGCACCCCGATGCGGGCAAGACCACCATGACCGAAAAGCTGCTATTGCTTGGTCAGGCTATTCAGGTGGCTGGAACGGTTAAAGGCAAAAAGGGCCCGCACGCCACCTCTGACTGGATGAGCATGGAACAGGAGCGGGGTATTTCTGTTACTTCATCGGTGATGCAGTTTCCTTATCGAGAGCGCACGGTGAATCTACTGGATACTCCGGGGCACGAAGACTTCTCGGAAGACACGTACCGAACGCTGACAGCTGTTGACTCTGCACTGATGGTGATTGATGGCGCCAAGGGTGTGGAAGACCGAACCATCAAGCTGATGAATGTGTGCCGATTAAGGGACACGCCTATCTTTAGTTTCGTGAACAAGATGGACCGAGATATTCGCGATCCCATCGAATTGCTGGATGAAATCGAGGAGGTTCTGGCCATTCAGGGTGCTCCGATTAACTGGCCGATTGGCATGGGCTCATTTTTCAAGGGTGTGTACAACCTCTACACCGATACCATTCATTGCTACACGCCCGGCCAAGGCTCGGTTCTGGCCGATGACAAGCGCATCCAAGGGTTGGAAAGTGATGAGGCGAAGGCATTGCTGGGAGAAGATTACGCGGACTTCATTGAAGAGGTAGAGCTGGTGCGTGGCGCCAGTCACGAGTTCGATCTAGAACTGTTTCTTCAGGGAAAACTGAGCCCTGTTTTCTTCGGAACAGCCCTGGGCAACTTTGGTGTCCGTGAAATGCTCGACGACTTTGTACAGTGGGCGCCAGCGCCGCTAGACCGGGAAACCACCAGTCGCAATGTGCCTGCCTTGGAAGACAAGCTCTCCGGTTTCGTTTTCAAGATACAGGCCAACATGGACCCCAGGCACAGGGACCGTATCGCGTTTATGCGTGTCTGCTCGGGGCGATACACCAAGGGTATGAAGATGCGTCATGTTCGAATCGGTAAAGACGTGAAAATAGCCGACGCGGTGACCTTCAAAGCGGGGGAGCGAGTGCTGGTAGAAGAAGCGGTGTCGGGTGACATTATCGGTTTACACAATCACGGCACAATCCAGATTGGCGATACGTTCAGTGAAGGTGAGGAATTACAGTTCACCGGTATCCCTCATTTTGCGCCCGAGCTTTTTCGGCGTATTCGTCTAGCGGATCCAATGAAGTCAAAGCAGCTACAAAAGGGTTTGCAGCAGTTATCGGAAGAGGGGTCTACACAAGTGTTTGCGCCGATCAGCTCTTCGGATTTGATTGTTGGCGCTGTGGGTCAGCTTCAATTCGATGTCGTCGCATATCGGCTGAAGGATGAATATAAGGTAGAGGCCCTGTACGAGCCGGTGAATGTTTATACCGCTCGCTGGGTGACCTGCGATGATCCCCGCAAGCTTGAGGAGTTTCGAAAGAAAGCCGCCGAGCACTTATCCGTCGACGGCGGGGGGCACCTCACGTATCTGGCGCCAACCCGGGTCAACCTTGCGTTAATGGAAGAACGCTGGCCGGAGATAGAGTTCCGCGCAACTCGCGAGCACTAGGTGCTCAGTAGTCGTGGTTGACGTCCGAGAGCTGCTCGTTGAGCGTCAGGAAGTCCCACAGTATGCCAAGCCCGAACAAACCCGCACTGAACATATAAATGATGCCGGTAATCCATTTGCCCATGTACAGGCGGTGAATACCCAGCCAACCAAGGAATGTCAGTAGGATCCAGGTGAGGTCATAGTCTACTGGCCCGGAAATGAAACGTCGGTCAGCTTCTCTGGACATGGCGGGAATCAGGATCAGGTCGATGATCCAGCCGATGAAAAAAAGCCCCAACGTGAAAAACCAGATAACGCCAGAGATCTGTTTGCCGTAATAAAAGCGGTGGGCGCCGATGAAACCGAATATCCACAGCAGATAGCCCATGAACACTGAGTGGGTACCTTCTTGTCGTTCCACGTTATTCTCCCGGTATGATTCGCTCTATAGTTGAGCTTGCTGCCGATTATTTCAAGTCTGGTTTATCACTGTCAGAACTGGCTATACTGATCTGGATCATGGCTGCCATGGGCCGACCCGGTAGTCTGTAAGCGCACATCAACGTGAAACTGAATTAAGGATAAACAATGTCTGTACCGCATCACGACCTTCACCATGAATTCCCCGAACTGAATGATCGTATCCACGAGTTAAAAATGGGTGACGCGCACTTCCGTCGTCTGTTTGATGAGTATCACGAGCTGACTCGCAGTATTGAGAAAATGGAAGACGAGGTAACGCCGGTGGCGACTCGCACTGAGGAAGAAGCGAAAATTCGCAGAGTGCATCTGAAGGATGAGCTCTATCGTATGCTCACCGCTGCCTGAATAACGCTATGGCCTACGAAACCTTAAGAGCGGAACTGGAGGAGCGCCTTGCTTTAATGCAATCGCGGCTCTCTAGTATTAAGAAGGATGTGACCCAGGAGCATTCCGGGGATTCAGCTGAGCAGGCTCAGGAGCGAGAGAACGATGAGGTTGTCGATGCCATTGGTAACGAAACCCGCCAGTCTCTGCATGCCATTCAGGTCGCCTTGGATAAAATTGCCGATGGCACCTATGGCGAGTGCGAAAAGTGCGGTGAAGGTATCGGTGAGGCTCGCCTGGAAGCGATCCCCGAATCCACCTGCTGTGTTAACTGCGCCGACTGACTGCTAATAGGCCGGGGCCCGGCGTTTGCTTGAGTCACACGCCCCCGGCACGCAGTTATAACCAAATAGAATGAATATAAAAATTAATATCCCCTTCGGGCGTTGATTATACGATTGTGCCAAGTGCCAAGTGCCAAGTGCCAAGTGCCAAGTGCCAAGTGCCAAGTGCCAAGTGCCAAGTGCCAAGTGCCAAGCTCCCGGTAATGGCTCTTCTTGTTCTTTTCACATTTCTACCTATTCACCGAGCAATCGGCTTCCCCTCGATAGTGCCGCTGTAATAAAGGTCATATCCACCTTTATTAGGGTGGTAATGTCCCCCGATCGGGCGTATAGTCGCCGCCGTTCTTGAGAGCTCCCGGTCATAGTTACATTCCCTGAAAATAATCCCGAAGGCGGGTTGACAGGGTAGGGGGCCATCATTAGAATTCGCGTTCCTTTTTTCGGGGGGTTCCCTTGCGGACCTCTGGTTTTTTATTTAATTGGAGTTAGGTCAGGTGCAGAATCAACGTATTCGTATACGCCTTAAGGCTTTTGACCACAAACTGATCGACATGTCGACTCAGGAAATTGTGGAAACCGCGCGCCGTACAGGTGCACAGGTTAAAGGCCCTATCCCCCTTCCCACGCGGAAGGAAAAGTACACCGTGCTGGTATCACCGCACGTTAATAAGGATGCACGTGACCAGTACGAAATTCGTACTCACAAGCGTCTGTTAGACATCGTGGAGCCTACAGAGAAGACTGTAGACGCCCTGATGAAACTAGACCTGGCAGCAGGTGTAGAAGTTCAGATTAGTCTTGGTTAACTACAATATGTAGCAAGACCTGCTCGGGATGATATCCCGGGTGTGTAATGCCCAGTTACTCCTAGAGCGATTGGGCAGCCATAGAGGGTATATAGCCCCGTACACTGAGAGGTTAGCAAAATGGCTATTGGCTTAGTCGGCCGCAAGTCCGGTATGACACGTGTTTTTACCGAAGACGGCGCATCAATACCTGTAACCGTAGTGGAGGTTTCTCCAAACCGCGTTACTCAGATCAAAGAGCTCGAAACCGACGGTTATAGAGCAATTCAGGTCACAACGGGAAACCGTAAGGCCTCCAAAGTGAGTAAATCCGAAGCAGGACATTTCGCCAA
>JBDWQQ010000123.1:0-29515 GCA_039986455.1 Halioglobus sp. | reverse complement strand
TCGTGAGCAAGTCTTCTAGCAACCTACCCAACGCAACGCAGCCATCCGCTTCGAATCGGCGGGGCCGCCGAGGCCCAGGCGGGCCAATTCCTATATATTCATGAAGTTATAGAGACTGCACTTGCCGCCTTTGTGGGAGGGATCCTTGAAGCTTACAAACCGTCATGGGGGAGCTTATCAATCTCGAAATTACTGACAACTTAACTTGTCACTATCAAAATTGGCATATAATTTCATCAACTCGGATTTTGAGAAGAGATAATCATCATGGACGGACGCACTGTCAGCTACTCCCGCATTACGATTACGGAATTGATGATCCCAGCCTACGCCAATTTCGGCGGTAAGATTCACGGTGGAGTTTTACTCTCGCTCATGGATAAGGTGGCCTATGCCTGCGCCAGCAAACACGCGGGCAATTACTGCGTAACTGTTTCAGTCGATACGGTTAATTTCCTGCAGCCGGTTGAGGTGGGAGATCTGGTTTCTCTCAAGGCATCGGTGAACTACGTGGGCAACTCCTCTCTGGTTGTGGGCATCAGTGTGATTGCAGAAGACGTTCGGACTGCAACGGTCAAACACACCAACACCTCCTATTTCACGATGGTAGCAAAATCGGACGATAACGAAAAAGCGATAGTCCCACCCCTGATCCTTGAAGGAGATGACGATATCCGGCGCTTCCTCGCTGCACTGAAGAGAAAGCGCCTACGTAGCTACGCAAAAGGGAAGATGGACGCCTATCAAAAGGAATTCAAATTAGACGATGCCGTGCTATCGATCCTGGATGACCAGCGCTGCAGCGTTAGCCTCGGTTAGTAAAGCGCAACGCGCCAGCCCATCTATTTCTCGGTATTTTTAAGTAGCTCATGCTGAAAACCTGCCTCCTCCCTCCGACTTTTAAGCGGCAGGTAAGCCGCTTGAATCGGCGGGGATGATTCATTACATGAGGACCTCAAGACCCGTCCGCTAAGGGATGCGTTCTATCTATCACTAAAAGACTGTATTAACATCTACCTCGAACCCAGCAAAAAGCGTTATATGAGCCAGGATTGAACGTATCCAAACTCAAGCCAATTCCACGCTGGCAGGATCGCGAGTGGAATTAACCGACACAAAATAATAGGCATAAAATATGCACACGACAATTCTCGTTTTCGCAGTAGTGTACGCGCTGAGCTTCTATCTGATTACACTGGCAGTCAACAAAGAGGAGGGTTAGCGATGGTAATGGGTCATTACGCAACGGCACTGATTCCCTACGCCTACGATTCCAATAGAAAACTGGCGCCTTTCTGGTTCTTCCTTTTAATCACTCAGGTGTTGGATTTTATGATGGTGGCACTGGTCATGGCGGGAGTGGAAACCGTGGAACCCGGTGGAATATTCGATGCCTCTTTCCGGCATATGGTTGTGGATATGACCTACAGCCATGACATAGCACCCGTGCTGGTCTGGAGCGCACTCTTTGCTATTATCGCCGGCGTGGCATTTAAGAGCCTAAGATTGGCAGCCATTGTATTAGGGCTTATCCTGCTGCACGAGAGCATGGATCTTCTTGTGGGTTTTGAGCATTTCTGGTTTGGGCCTCCGGAGTCTGAAGAGGCCGCAGTTTTCGGCCTGGGGCTATACAATACGGCACCCGTTCCGGGGATCCTGCTTGAAGTGGCAATCTGCACCGCACTCATCATCTGGTATGTCAAAAAGCGGGCCTCGTTTGGCAAGCCCGTCTCTGTCTTTAGCCAGCGCCTTCTTTGGGGCGTGCTGGTCGGGTGCACACTGGCACTACTGGCCATGGCAAATCAGTCACTGTCATCATTGATTAGTTAGTGAAACCTCTTCACAGCGGTCTACTCATAAAACCTTGAGACCGCTATTCTCTCCACACTTTTGCAGAAACCAGACTCTCAGCAATGGGAAAACAGCGCTAAGTCTGACATGGACTTAGGTTTTTCACCTTGAATCGGTTGTCCAGGTAAATTCTGTAGCAAAGCTGGGCCAGCATGATTGCTGCGACAATTCTAACCATGTTTGCACCGGTGAATTCGTCCGATACCAAACCAACCAAGGCCAGAAGAACAGAGGCCAACAAGTTGCCAGTCAGCCGAGCAGATCGATAGCGATGCCCCCTTCCGAACTTTAATCCGATGTCTATGATGACAAGCGATAAGAAGTAGAGGACCAGAGACGAAATATACAGCAGTCGATAGTCCTCCGGCAAAGCGAGACTATGTGCGTCAACGTCAACAAGGAACAGTTTTTTAGCGGAAACCCCGGCGGCCACCAGACTAACAGTCAGCGGCAGGTGCCCGTAGAGCCATGCTATGGCTCGTCGGTCGCTAGCGGTATTCAATGAGGCGCCCGGCAGGTCGGAAAAGTACAACCACCAGAGCACAAAGACCACAACCAGGCCAGCCCCGCCATAGGAAAGCTGCTCTGCGCCGACCTCGTAACCTGCCGTGACACTCAGGAATTTGATAAAGGATTCGCCCATGACAATGATGATGAAAATACCAAATCGCTCCATGATGTGGTGATTGTCCACGGCCCATTTTATCCTGTAAGCCCGCACCCCGGGCAGTTTGGGCACAGCGAGCTCGACGCTGATTCCTACAAGCCAGCAAAGCCACTGATATCCCTCGGGAAGGAAAAGCGATAGAGCCCAGAACGAGGCACCCAATGTGAAGCCTGCAGCGTATCTTCCGGTGAATTGACGACTCTCAGGGACTGAGAACATGACCCTGACGTACATTGATACAAGCACCAGCCGCGTCACAATGTAAGAGATGGTGAACTGGCTACTAAGTTCACCAAATGCTTTGCTGAGACTCAGCCCCATAATCGCAATAGCGGAAATCTGGATAAACGTCAGAATTCGATGTGGCAGGTCGTCAACCACAAAACGGTTCTGGAAAAATGCCATTCCAGACCACGCCCACCAGATTGCCGTGACCAAAATCAAGAACTGACTGACTCCCGCTACCGAGTGGTGGTCGCCCAAAAAATTGCCCAACTGTATAAGCGTCGCCACATAAACAAGATCATAGAAAAGCTCAAGCCAGCTGGCAGAACGCTGACAATGAGGCTGGAAATCTACATCCTGAAAATATCGAGGAGGATTCAATAGTCCTGACATCGACTGAACCTTATACGGAGAAACTGAGATTTGACGATACCACTACCGCTAGCCATTTCAACGACACTCTGCCTTCCGTGAGATCTAGGGCATTGAATGCAGGACAGACCCCCTACTCCTAGGCAGCAGGCCATTTCTGTGCCGTATACCTTTACTCAGTGAATTGGAAAGCGGGAGAACAGACGTCCGCTTTCGCCTAGGAGGGGACGTTTTTTGCTATGATTGGATGAATGTCCGCTCAAGGCCGCAAAAAGCTGGCTCCCACATATACTCTGGAAATCAATCAATGCAAATTCGCGAGGCTACAAAGGCTGACTGGGATATTCTTTGGCCAATCTTTCGCGAGGTGGTATCAGCAGGTGACACGTACGCTTACCCGGTTGATACAAGCTATGAAGAAGCTGAAAAGATATGGATTGATAAGCCCAACAAATCATTTTTAGTGGAAGAAGATGGCGAGGTGTTGGCCACTTACTATCTGAAGACTAATCAGGACGGCCCCGGCAATCATGTCTGCAATTGCGGCTACATGGTCTCCTCAAGGGCCAGAGGTATGGGGCTGGCGACGAAGATGTGTTCGCACTCCCAAGATGTCGCCCGGCAACTGGGATACAAGGCCATGCAATTCAACTTTGTAGCGTCGAGCAACGAAGGCGCAGTGCGACTCTGGCTAAAGTTGGGGTATGAGGTGGTGGGGACTTTGCCAAAAGCATTCAATCACCCGGATATGGGATTAGTCGATGCTTTCGTAATGTACAAGTGGCTATCGGACTGAACGCTAGCTCCTGGCCTCCAAAGCGGACATTGAGAGCAGTCACTTTACCGTTCCAGAGAGGTGGAAGCGGAAGTTTTCACCGACTGCATCTGAGTGCTGCAAAAGGTCGGCTTTCGCCTAATAGCAGACTATTTAGTATCGGTTTACAGACGGGTTAAGTTACCCTACGACTCACTTTCGGAGTCGACAGTCAATGATCGAAATTCAATCAGTTATAGCTGGAGACATACCCGAAATTTCGCTACTTCAAGAACAGACTAGCGAGCTTCAAGTGATACCGACTTTGTCGTCCGCAGGTCAGCTATCGATGCGATCGGCTCGATCGGCAGATATTTCATCTATTGCAGATGCGTCAAAGTATCGAGCAGTAAAAGCCGTTTCCGACGATAAAATCATAGGTTATGTTGCATGGCGCGACCCTTACTATATCGCCCAGCTGTATGTTCTCCCCGAAAGTCAAAATAGAGGAGTTGGAGGCGCATTGCTAGACGCTGTGATAGCGCGCTCCGGCTACGATCGACTGCATCTCAGAGCGTCAATAAACGCGATTGGCTTCTATGAGCGGTACGGCTTTACTCACGATGGAGCAGAAGAGAACGATAAGGGGATACGATATGTACCTATGTCATTCAGAGTCGACTCAAAGCATGAGCGTCCGCTTTGAGGTGAAAGCGGACATTAGCCGCATATGGTTAGATCCTGTTTCGGAGCTCGATTTGAACACATTCCCAACAGAGCATGGGCAACATGTAATCAGCGCGCAAAAAAAAAGGCATTTCGAATTTCATTTTGCAAATATGTGCACTATGTTTTTCTAAAATCGCGTCAACTAGCGTTATCGACCACTCATACGTATCTGGCATAGGTCTTGCTAAAGCTGGGTCAGAACCCATTAAGAGCGCTAATAAGCTCGTCTGGTAATCAGACGTCAGCATCCCAAGCAGATCGTTGAGAATGTGATCACCTTCACTGATTGGTAAAGTAATGCTTGGAACGGACCGCCTTTAATTTAAACTCAAACAAGACTCGCAAGATTTAGGGCACCCCTAATGAAAATTGTACGTTGGAGATTTTTTCTCCTTATCACTGTGTTCTTTCTCCCACTTCAATCCAAGGCGTCCGAGTGGATTTATGTCGTGTCGAAAGGGGATAGTCTTTGGGACATCAGTCAAACGTATCTGGGATCCGCAACGTCGTGGACAAAGGTACAAAAGCTCAATCAATTATCAGATCCAAATTGGGTAAAGCCAGGGACGAAACTACGCATCCCGCTTTCGTGGATCACCAGAAACAGCGTAAGAGCTTCAGTAAAAGCGCTCTACGGCAATTGCAGTGTCGTTCACAGTGACGGGAAGGAAGAAAAACTGCGTCCGGGGGATAAACTAAGTCTGGGTGACCGAGTTCAAACATTTTCAGAGTCTACTATCACCGTTGAATTTGCTGACAGTTCGATTGTCACTCTCGACAGCAACAGCGAACTGGTTTTAGACCACCTTAGTGCTTATGGCGCCACAGGAATGCTGGATTCACGATTACGCCTACTGAAAGGTCGACTCGAAACAAAAGTGACAAAAGCCAATGGGCCTGGCTCTCGCTTTGAAATCCATACAACAGCGGCCATAAGCGCTGTGCGTGGCACCAAATATCGTATGGCTGCCACTGAAGGCGACAGCTCATCACGATTCGAGGTAACAGGTGGGATCGTTGATGTCAGTGACTCTGAAGCTGAAGGAAAGATCGCTCTCAACAAAGGTTTTGGCTCGGTTGTCTCCGCTGGCCAGCTGCCATTACCACCACAGGCTCTGCTCTCAGCACCTCGCCTGACTGATATCCCCCAAACCTTGAATCGCATTCATTGGCCAATAACGTGGGATCCTTTAGACAAGGCGAAAAAATATAGGATCAGACTCAGCGACAGCCCGGGCTTTGAAACCGTTGTATGGCAATCAGTAACTGATCAAACGAGCGTCAGGCTGCCCACGCTAGTCGACGGTACTTATTATCTGAGAGTTAGAGCTATAGACGAGATGGGATTAGAGGGTATCGAGCAAGAGGCGGCCCTTGTTCAGGCGGCTCATCCTCAGCCTCCGGAGCCACTTGCGCCAGCAGATTCATCGACACATTCGAATAACTTTCCAAAACTGTTCTGGTCTCAGGCTCCGGAGGCCAACCTCTATCACCTTCAGGTTGCTCGCGATGCTGAGTTCATCGATGTAGTTATCGAACAATCCGCTTTAGACACTTTACAGTACAGCAAGTCAGGGAGCGCTGAGTTGGGCACCTGGTACTGGCGTGTGGCGAGCATTGATTCCAAAGGCCATCAAGGTCCGTATGGACCAATAGGACATTTCACAATCACCGAGCAGCCACCCATCGCCAAGCTTGACTACGATGCAACTACCGGAAATATCAATGTTTCCTGGCCCCGAAGTAACTTGGGAGTAAGCTATCAAGTACAAGTTGCTGATGATAAAGAGTTCTCGAAGATAATTAGTGATGAAACACTCACGACGTCGGAATACAGTATTCCCGCCAGCGAGAGCGAAAAGCGCTATTTACGCATCAGGACCATTGATCTTAATGGGCAAGAAAGCGAATGGACTAACGCGCAGGAAATCGCTGCCAAACCTGATAATTCATGGAAAATAGCGCTGGGTGTAATTATGACGATGGTGCTCATTGCACTCTAATACAGCCAATTCTAGAGAGCCTCTGCTTTCTCGCAGTCTCCTGCTTGGATTAATTTTCATAGGAGTGGCCATATTTTTTGTTGGTTTTAATGGCCTGCAAAGACTAGACAACCTATTTTACGATGCCATCAGTCGAGTCGAGAAACGCCCAACTAACGAGGAAATCTTAATTGTAGCAATCGACGAAAAGAGTCTAAAACAGCTAGGTCGCTGGCCCTGGCCGAGGGCGACACACGCAACAATGATCGACAAGCTCACCGAGTCTGGGGTAAGCGCAATAGGTATCGATATTCTGTTCTCAGAGCGGGATGCCGGCGACCCACAGGGCGACGTAATGCTAGCTTCTGCCATTGCAAAGAGTGGCAAAGTGGTTCTTGTGCTAGGTCCGGAAATTGAAGTCAGTGGTCAGGACAGCTTAATTTCAGAGGTACTACCCATACCTGAGCTCGCAGTTGAAGCCTCAATGCTCGCTCATGTCGACGTAGAGGTAGACAAGGATGGTATCTGTCGTCGCGTCTATCTTAGAGCAGGACTCGGCTCCCCCCACTGGCCAGCCATGGGAGTCGCGCTGTTTCAGGTAGCTCATCCCAATCGCGATGCACCTGCAGTTGTCAGCCTCAGTGCGATTGAGAACCCCATCGGCCCTGGTTGGAGACGAGACTCGCCTGTGTTGATCTCCTACGCAGGCCCTCCCGGGCATATTAATCGAGTCTCTTACATCGACGTACTCAATGGTCATGTATCGGCAGAACAGCTACAAGATAAAATTATATTGATTGGCACGACTGCAATTGGTCTTGGAGACAATCTGGCCACTCCCGTTTCGAGTTCGCACACCTTAATGCCCGGCGTTGAAGTGAACGCAAATTTGCTGGCGAGTATCCTCGATCATAGAATACTTCGAAGCGGCTCATTTAAAATCGAAGTGGCATTCGCTTTACTCGCTACTTTTGCACTGCTGTTATGGTTCTTACTTTTACCGGCGAGCTGGTCACTCCCAGGATTAATTATTTCTGCGCTCGCGACACTTCTTGCATCGGCAACCCTTCTCGCGCAACAAAAGATCTGGATTCCACCAACAACTCCACTGCTGCTCCAAGCAGTGCTCTATGTTATCTGGAGTTGGCTAGATCTGGGGCAGCAAAATCGCCTATCCAGTCTATTGATGAAAGAGATCCACCTTCAGGCACGTCATGATGCTGTCACTGGCTTGCCCAATCATCATATGCTCCGAGAGAACCTTGATAAACTTTTAGTTGAGCACGCAGGAGAGGATTTCAAAACATCGCTTCTGGTGATTAATATGAGCAGGCATCGAGCTGTAATCGATGCAGCGGGTGCAAGCGGCATTAACTCTATTCGCAAAAAAACCAGTCGCAGGCTGGAAAAAGCGATCACCGAGGGAGATACGATTTATCGTCTTGAAGGTGAAGCGTTTGCAATACTCGTTAGCGAGCCCAGTTCGATAGCGCAGTTGGAAAGCGTAACAGCTCGCTTAGTGCAATCTCTACTGCGCCCTTTCGAGTTAAAGCAAGACCATTTCTCACTCTTTCCTAGCATTGGCATAGCCAATTACCCCAAAGATGGTAATACAGCTCGTGAGTTAACCGACAACGCCTACACCGCGATGCATCGAGCGCGTAACCACAGCTTTCAAAGGGTCTGTTTCTTTTCAGACCAGATAAAGTCCGAGGTCTATCAGGAATCGAGGGTCACTCAGGAGCTGCGAAAGCAAAACTGGCGAGAGCAAATAACTTGTGTTTATCAGCCTCAACTTAATATTACAACCGGACGCATTGTAGGCGTAGAGACCTTACTGCGCTGGCATCACCCAAAACTTGGAACAATTTCTCCTGCAGACTTTATTTCCCTGGCCGAACGCGAGGGCTTGATTTCGCCGATAGGGAGCTGGGCGCTATCTCAGGCCTGCGAGCAAGGACAGAGATGGCGTGAATTATATGGATGGAATTTACGGATAGCGGTCAACGTATCGGCCATTCAGTTTAGCAGCCCCGACATTCTTAACATTGTCCGAAACGCCTTAACTGCGTCCGGCTTACCGCATCATCTTCTTGAATTAGAGTTGACCGAAACAGCACTGATTAGCGACAAGGATGACATCATCGAGACGCTTTTAGCGCTGAAAAGTCTCGGCGTTCAGCTGGCAATCGACGACTTTGGTACCGGGTATTCATCTTTAGCATACCTTAAGGATTTCCAGGTGGACCGCCTTAAAATCGACCAATCCTTTATCACTGATATGCACCTCAGCAAGGAGAGCTCAGGCATTGCGCAATCTATCATCACAATGGCGAAGAAGCTGAATATGCAAGTCATCGCGGAGGGAGTCGAGATACAAGAGCAACTTGATATTCTGCGAGAACTGAATTGCGATGAAGTGCAAGGCTATCTACTGGGCAAGCCAATGAGTCCAATCGATCTGGAGAAGGCTATCCAAAGCGGAGAACTGAAGCCTTAAATTACGCTTCTTAGGACAAGACCGGTGACGCTTATAGGCATTCATCGACCTAAGCGACTTAACACGACAGTTCCAAAGACGCCTCCCCCCCCCAGAAATACAAATCCCTTGCCATGCCAGAGTAATACATCGATTGATTTTTGTATTACAATGTAATTTAATGTCCTTTAACAAAGTAACCGCCGAGAGCAAGCTGTGAAGGATAAAACCAAGCAAACGAGGAGCAAGCGACAACAACCCAAAGACCGGGTGTTGCAAGCACGCATCCCTGAACAACTCGATGATGAACTACGTGATCGTGCAGAGCAGCTAGGCTTGTCAGTATCTACTATCGTGCGCAACGTTCTGCTCAATACCTTCGAACTGGTAGAAGGCGTTGTCATCGACAGTTCACAGTTAGCACGAACATTAACCGGAAATAAACCGCCCAATTCTGCCCCGGACCTGGAAGTACCTGCGATCGGTTGGCAGGAAATCATTCTGAGCAAAAACGGAGTTTGTGAGGCGTGCAATGTCATTCTAGAGGTAGGCCAGCGTGCGGCCGTAGAGGTACCAACAAGCTCGCGCCCTGCACTGCAATGTATGGACTGCCTTGCCGCGCTATCCGACTCTTCCGTTCAGACATCTGCATCCCCCACGCTACCTAGAACCAAGAAACGACGATCCAAGACCACATCCTCGGGCAAAAAAGACTAAGGAGTTACAACCATGGAAACGGGAATAACACTGAGGGGAAGTGCACAACTTGCCTTTGACGCTGCTCACGAAGTAACGACAATCGTAGAGAAGATGTACCGCAACATAGCGGCCACCCCTTTGCCACTGGGCGAGGAACCCCAAGGTCGGGCGCGAGGCATTGCAGGTATCGTTCATGAGTCAATTCGGCGAACAATAGGAACAACAAAGACAACTACCGACTGGGCCTTGAAGCACATGGCGCCCGGACTCAACCGCACTCTGCCGCCCGGGCCGCATCGGGAAGCAGTAATCTCCGCCTTGAACGGCGTATGTGGGGATCACTTACAGAGAAGCGGAAACTCACTGGCAATTCCGATGCGACTCAGCGTTCTATTGCCACCTGTCGCACAGCCCGGAGAGTCAGCCGACCTCAACCAATTACAACCCTTAAAGGAGGCCCCTCCCTTATCCACACTGTTTGAGACAGATAAACGTTCTGTGGAGATTTATCCACAACCAATAGCACTGGAAGATAGCAGCTTTTCCCCTACAGGCAGGCTTCTGATCTTGTCCCATGGCCTGAGCATGAACGACCGTGAGTGGACCTCAAACGGGCACAACCATGCCCAAGAACTGGCTGAGCACGGCGACTACACACCGGTCTATGTTCTCTACAATTCAGGCCGCAATATATCGACCAACGCCCGCGAATTTTGCGAGCAGCTATCTGGGTTGCTAACTACATGGCCAGTGCCTGTAGAGTCAATCAGCTTCATAGGGTTCAGTATGGGGGGGTTACTTACACGCAGTGCTATGCACATTGCTAAACAAGAAGATCACGCGTGGCTGGCCAAAATCGATAAGGTAGTTTACGTCGGCACGCCTCATCATGGAGCTGTTATGGAACGCGGTGGTTACTGGCTTCAAAAGGCACTCTCCTTTAGCCCCTACACTGCACCGCTATCGGCACTAGGCCGAATTCGAAGCGCAGGCATCACGGACCTGCGTCACGGAAACGTTCAGGATGAAGACTGGCAGCACCACGATGAACATGAAGATAACAATGACCATCGAAGGCCCACACCACTTACAGGTGGCATCGAGCACTATGCCATTGCAGCGACTCTATCCAAACGTTCAGGCGAAAGAATTGGAAGGTTGCTAGGAGACGGCCTGGTACACCCATCGAGTGCAACTGGCAGGCATGAAAACCCAAACTTGGATCTGGAATTTCCCAAAGGGCATACAAAGATTTTTTACGACTTGGGACACATGGGCATGCTTAACGACCAACGTGTAATGAGTCAGTTAAAGGAATGGCTACTGCCTAACGCTACTTAGCGGTATTCAAATTGTCTTTGATCCTTACGAATACCTCATCGGTGATGCGCAACCGAGTATAAGCTGGTGCGATTCAAATCAGGTTTACAGTTGCGATGCTAGATTCTGATGGAAATGCACAATCGCTTTTTCAAAATACCCAAACGTAAGGTGCTGGTTTGCGTTGCTGGCCAGGCCAGCTTGAATGTCACACGCAGCTTCTCGATCCTCATCAAAACCGGCCGCTCTCACAAACTCAGCATCTCTTTTTGCGTCCTCCACTTCATACAACGAGTCATCAGAAGCTTTGTTAATCATGCGGTAAATTAGTATTTTCGTAGTCGATGGACTCAGTGGCTCAAACACGGTCATTGTTGTGTGCTTGGAAAGGACTGAAATAGCAACGTTTGGGAAAAGCGAGTACACCGACGTAACCCTTCCATCAAGATGCCACTTCTCAGGATCGGTGTCTCGAAGCTCTTCGATACGCTTAAACGGAAAAATGACTCGTGAGTTTGCGTCAAACAATTCCACCACATTGGTGTTGTCGAGTCCGAATGGGTAGAAGCTTTGCTTGTGGAGAGACTTAATGTGGTACCCCTCCATCGTGGTTTCATTGATCAGCTTCCAGTTGGCCTGATCGGTGTAATCACTCTGGGATAAAAACGGCTGATCCTGATCAAAAAAATCCGGCGTACTATCAAGCATAGCGGTATCTATAGGGCCATTCTGATTGACGTAGATTAGCCCTCCTTTCTCTACTGCACCGACCTCAACGAGACCATTGTCCGGTAGTTCAACGCCAGGGAAGCCCGACTGCCCCGGTATATGTCGAAGCTGCCCATCAAGACCATACGTCCAGGCATGATAGGGGCAGACAAAAGAGCGGGCGCAGCCGCCGTCTTTGGCCACCGGCATGCCACGGTGTCGACAACTGTTGATAAACGCGCGAACTTTAAAATCATCCCCTCTCACCACCAAAAGCGGTGTACCCGCTGCCTTTCTCGCTATAAAACTGCCTTTGTCCAAAAGCATTGCTGAAGGGCAAAAAGGAACAGGCATTCGTCGTAACAGTGCTATTTCAGACTCGAAACGCTGTTCAGATAAATAGCTCGTAACAGGCTCTTTCCAGACAGCTTCTCCAAGGTCCGTGGTCTTATTATCAATATGATCAAAAATGCGCTCTACAACTTTCTGCTCGCTCAGAAGAGCAACTTTGGTATCCATTATTACATCAACTTTTTGTTATTTACTTTATCGAAAAAATTTTTACCCATTAGCTTGGCGCTACTCTATAAACCCTTCGCAGAATTCAGCAAAGAACATACCTGAACTTCGTATGCCGAAACAGGCTTCAGAAACTAATGCGGCGCCTTGGGGCAATCGCAGAGCAGCAAACAATCTTGGTGGCCAATGACGCGACGGTTATAGGTATCCAGTCGCCGAATCTATCAATTACAGAGAGTTGAGCTATCGGCACACTTGATAGCCTTTATCGGCAATTTTCTCACCACCTATGGCCTTCGTAAAATGAGATCGACAAACCAATGGAGGGACTAGATTATGAATCATCGAACCGTTACCAACGCCAGGACTATGAATATACGCAAATTACAGAGCCTGCGTTTAGCTAGCTAGACTGGAGCGTTACTGGCAGCAAATGTCCAACCTACTCTTGCATCAGGTGACAGGCAACCGCATGGTCATGTTCTCGTACGATCAGTTCGGGTGCCTCATTGCCACATCGCTCCATCACCTCGGAACAGCGCGGGTGAAAATGACACCCGGACGGGGGACTGATCGGCGACGGCACGTCTCCGCTAAGCACTTGACGCTGTGCCTTGCGATGCGGATCCGGTACCGGAATTGCTGAAATTAACGAGCGCGTGTAAGGATGAGCAGCGCCGCTGTAGATTCGCTCGCCAGACGCGTATTCAACAATGTTGCCCAGGTACATAATTGCCACCCGGTCGGAGATGTGCTTAACCACCGCAAGGTCGTGGGCAATGAACAAGTAGGCCAGGCCCAACTCCTGTTGCAGGTCGTTCAGCAAATTCAGGATCTGGCTCTGGATGGAGACATCGAGCGCGGAGACTGGCTCGTCACAGATAATCAGCTTGGGGTTTAGCGCAATCGCTCTGGCAATCCCGATACGCTGGCGCTGTCCACCGGAAAACTCAAAGGGGTAGCGAGTGGCGGAGCGTGCCGGTAGCCCGACGATATCCAATAGCTCTCGCACGCGGTTCATTCGCTGGGCCTTGTCGGCAACGCGATGGATAATCAGCGGCTCTTCTAGAATCTCGCCCACGGTATGACGCGCATTGAGCGACTCCATAGGGTCCTGAAATATCATCTGGATATGCTGGCGATAGGGCAGCAGGGCTTTACCCTTCAGTTTGGAAATCTCCTCACCCTCAAACTGAATACTGCCAGCGGTAGGCGCGTACAAACGACTGATGCAGCGCCCCAGCGTGGACTTACCGCAACCCGACTCTCCCACCAGCCCGAGCGTCTCTCCGGGATTGATATGCAGGGACACCCCATCCACCGCGCGATTGTACTTGCTTGTACGGAGCAGTACTCCCTCGCGCACCGGAAAGTGCATCTGCACATCGGTCACTTCCAGCAAGGGTTTCATGGCAACTCCTGCCAGCGACAGCAGGCAACCTGGTGTTCGTTCGCAACGGTTTCGATCGCTGGCGCGACGGCACAAACCGATGCAGCATGGGGGCATCGGTTCTGAAATCGGCAACCCGATGGTAGGTCATAGAGACTGGGCACCATTCCGTCGATAATACTGAGCCGCGACTTGGGCTCGGTTTCCAGTCGCGGAATCGATGCCAGCAGCCCTCTGGTATACGGGTGTGAGGGGCGATCAAATATATCAAACACACTGCCCTTCTCTGCCATACGACCGGCATACATGACAACAACGTCATCGCAGGTCTCAGCAATAACGCCAAGGTCGTGAGTAATCATCATTACCGCCATACCCATTTCAGCTTGCAGATCGCTAATCAGCTCCAGTATTTGGGCCTGAATGGTCACATCCAATGCGGTGGTCGGCTCATCGGCAATCAACAGCGCAGGCTTGCAGGCGAGAGCCATGGCAATCACCACCCGTTGACGCATGCCGCCCGACAGTTGATGAGGATACTCACCCATGCGTATATCCGGCGAAGGAATGCCCACATGATCAAGCAACTCTACCGCGTCCCGGATCGCCTGTTCTGGACTGATGTCCTTGTGAATCAGCAACACTTCGGTCAGCTGTCGCCCGACCGTATGCACTGGGTTGAGCGCTGTCATCGGCTCCTGGAACACCATGCCAATGTCTGCACCGCGGATCTTGCCCATTTGTTCAAGATTTAGTTTGCTCAATTCTCGGCCGCGAAAACTCACTGAACCACCGACGATTTCGCCCATGGGTTGCGGCAACAAACGCATCACAGACAAGGCGGTCACACTCTTGCCGCAACCTGATTCACCGACGATACCCAGAGTCTGTCCCGGCTCTATACAGAAACTAACCCCATCAACCGCTCGCACCCTGCCCTCGTCAGTGGCAAATTCCACCTGCAGGTTGTCAACCTCCAACAAGGACATGAGCGCTTAGTTCTCCTTCCAACGATCATAAACCTCGATCGAGGGTTCAAAAGTATTGCCAGTCTTACGGGCTTCAAGCGTTTCCTTCTTGATATCTTCATCTATCCAGTGAATAAACATTTCGGTGGCGCCCTGTGTGTGCTTGTAATTGAACTCTTCGGGATACTGAATCCATCGCCAGTAACCAACGCGGTAAAAGCCCTGATAGTAGCCTGGCACGAAAGAGGCATGCTCATAATGCAATTCTGACATAGCGTGGGCCAGTTCAATCATCTCCTGTCTGTCATCCGACGCTCTATAAGACTCAATCATTCTATCCATTTCCAGATTGGCAAAACTTTCCAAGTTGTTCGTTTGGGTCTTGATCTTGCGATCGGGGTTGACGCTACCATCATCAAGAAATGCCTGGTCATAAGCATTGTCAGAGTGATAGTGCTCCCAGTAGCGGGGATATAGTTCAAGGAACACGCCAAAAGCGGAGAAGTGAATATCGTGCTGTTTTTCCTGCACCTTTTTCCAGCTAGCCGTACCATCTAGCACCTCGATACGAAATTCCAGACCAGCCTTGGCGGCTTCTTCTTTAAGAATGGTCAGGATGTCTTTCAGAGACTGATAGCCGGAAGATAGGGTAAACGACAAGCGTTGGCCAGAGTCATCGACCAGGATACCGTCAGGGCCCCGTTGCTTGAAGCCTGCCCTGGCAAAGTAGTCCTGCGCTTTCTCAATATCGAATTCACGCGCACTGAGGGTCGGGTGAGTGAATTCACCAAAGCCATCATGTTCAGTTTGCATGCGCGCATAATCGCCTCGGAAGAACTTGTCGATGACAAGCTGCCAGTTAGAAGCGTGGTTGATCCCCAGGCGTACATCGAGATTGTCGAGTAAAGGGCGGTCGGTATTCATCCAAAGGCCGAAAGTGGGTCTTGGCCGCTGGTTATAGAATGCCGCCTTCTTGATATAGCCGGCCGCGACTTCCTGAGCGTCGTTAGGCAGTTTTTCGTACCAGTACTCGGCGAGATTGAGGCCGGACTGATCCAGATCACCGCGGCGGAAGGCTTCAAATATCTTCTCTGTATCGCGAATGACGGTAAATCGCATCTTGTCGGCATTGAAACGATAGCGCCAATGCTTTTTATCCTTGGCCCACCAGTCTGGATTGCGCGTCATAGTAATTGATCGCCCTTTTTTAAGGTCGCCATCCTTGATGACATAGGGTCCAGTGGTAGGTGCAAATCGCCACTGATAACGATCGACAAAGTCTTCCCCGACTTCTTTGAAAAAGTGTCGGGGACGCGGTTGCAGCTCGAGCACCCGTGCCTCGCCATCCGGTTTAGCCGCGGCAATGCTGATCGAGATGGTGTAGTCCTCGTAGCGAGTAATGTTTGTAAACATCGTGCTGTAATAATTGTTGTACCAGGGCGCAGTCACATAGGAGGAGCGGTAGAGCCAGAACATAAACATGTAGTCTTCGGCGGTAACTGGCACGCCATCGGAATACGCTGCGCGGGGGTCAAGCTTGATGTAGTAGGTCAAACCGTCTTCACTTCTCGCCCAGGCGTTTGCCAAGCCAGGCACATAGTCAAAGTACTCCCGATGGCGAAACCCTAGTGTCGGCGTGGTGTCGTCAAGCAGCATGCCCCTGAAACCACCGTTGGAATCCGGACCAATGGTGCGCAGCGTCCGCGGAAAGTCCTGCAGCGCGCGATACTCTGTGCCACCTTTCTTGGCTTTCGCTGAACCCATCTCGGGTAGTTCTGAGCCGTCCTCCCACACTAGCCCTTCCGGAATATCCTCGGGGGTTTTGAAACTAAAAAAATCCGGATTGGCGGCGTAGTACGCCTGCACTTCCTCTGTATTATCAACCGGTGCACTACTTTGATCCTGACTCGCATCATCGCCGGAGCCGCCGCAGGCAAACAACAGGCTGGCTGTCAGCGAGCCAAGAAAAAACGTCCGCAGCCGTTTAAAAGTAATATGGGTCATAGCCGGTTAGTCCTCAGCGATACACAGTAAATTTTTTCGGGTCGAAGGACTCTCGCACCGCTTCACCGATGAAGGTGATCAGCGTCAACAGAAAGACCAGGGTGACAAAGGCAGCGGAGACAATCCAAGGCGCAGTGCGCAGATTGGCAGTGCCCTGCTTCAATAATTCGCCCAGGCTGGGCGTGGGCGGCGGCAGTCCGAACCCCAGATAATCCAGCGCGGTGATCGCCCCAATTGCTGATACCACAACAAAAGGCATAAACGTCACCAGCGTGGCCAGAACGTTGGGCAGAATGTGGCGAAAGACAATACGGGTGTCTGAAGCGCCGATAATACGCGCGGCGGCAACATAGTCCCGCGATTTTTCCTTGTAGGTTTCGGTGCGCATGTTGTAGGTCATACCGGTCCAGGAAAACAACACCATCACCGCCAGCAGTATGCCGATACGCGCCGGAATCGACAGACTCGACGGAATCACTGAAAACACGATAATCACCATGTACAGGAATGGAATATTCGACCATATCTCAATAATACGCTGGAAAAATAGGTCGAAAATGCCGCCAAAATAGCCCATAGCACAGCCAACTGAGATGCCTATCAGGTAAACCCAGGCGGTAAACGCCAGCGCGAAAACCAAGGCGATACGGGTCCCATAAAACAGCCGCGCGAGGATATCGCGACTGGTAGTGTCCGTTCCAAGATAATGCTGATTCTCGGCAGAGGGCGCTGTCGGCCGGAACACGCCACCATGTCCATTGTTTTCAAAGGCATTGTAGGGTACCGCCGGCAGAAGCAACCAATTGCCGCCGCTCTCATTCGCAAACCTGTCACGTAGGTCGCGATAGTTGACCTCGTAACTGTAGTCGAAACCAAAGTCGGTACCCGGATGAAAAGCGGTATAGGTAGGAAAGAACCATTCACCCTCATACTTAACCACGATCGCGCGGCTGTTCACCAACAACTCACCAAAAACCAGCAACAACAACAAACCCGCCAGCAACAGAAAGCTGTAATAGCCACGTTTTATCTCGCGAAAGCGACGCAGTTTTTTTAAGGTCTGTGGATTGAATTTGAACATGCGTGTCTGCGAGTGCCTATTGGAAGCGGATGCGTGGATCAACCACGGCTACCAGCAGGTCAGACAGAATATTGCCAATCAGCAGCAGCAATGAGCTGAGAAACACCACACCCATGACGACAGGGTAGTCCCTGTCCACAATCGCTGTAAGGGCAAGCAGACCGAATCCATCGATATCGAAAATGGTCTCAATGAGGAATGACCCTGATACCAGCAACGTAATATTCTGGCCAAACGTCGTGGCAATGGGGATCAGCGAATTCCGCATGGCGTGGCGGGTCACCGCCTGACGAAACGACACTCCCTTGGCGATGGCGGTGCGAATGTAATCTGCCGCCAGGTTATCCATCAGGTGGTTCTTGAGAAGCATGGTCACAACGGCGAATGATCCCACCATATAGCAAATCAAAGGCAGAACAGAGTGGCGCAACAGATCCGCCGCTTGTTCACCAAAGCTCATATCCTCGAAGTTGTAACTGACAAAACCGCCCATCGGAAACCATTCCAGGCGTACGGAAAAATACAGAAGCAGCAGTGATCCCAGAACATATCCGGGAATGGCGTAGCCAATAAAAATGAGCACTGAGGTGGCGTTATCAATGACGGTTCGGTGCTTAATGGCCTTGACCACACCCAGAGGTATACAGACCAGGTAGGTCAACACCAAGGTGGTCAGACCGTAGTAGAGGGAAACTGGAAATCGGTCGCTAATGACATCCCATACTGGCTCGTTGTAACGGTACGACGTTCCTAGGTCTCCTCGCATCACCTTGCCTAGCCAGTCGAAATAGCTTGCAAGCAGCGGCTTGTCGAAACCGTAGTACTCCCTGAGCTTTTGTAACTGATCCTCGGAGATGGCCATGCCCTGCCCTGCGGACTGGGTTGAAATGCCCGAGGAAGCATCCATCTGTTGGGCTTCCATAATAGCCCGTTCCAGTGGCCCTCCTGGCACCAGTCGAGTCACGGCGAACACTATAATGGTGATACCCAACAGCGTAGGTACCACCAGCAGCAGTCTTCGTATGAAGTAGTCTCGCACTTAGCGGCGAACCCCGCGTTCCCGCAGGGTCCAGCCAGTCACTAACTTTGAGTACGGTTGCTCTCGCATGGGTTGGTGTTCATATCTGGGACTCCAACGATAGTGCCATAAAGCCAACTGGGGCGAAAGCGGTGCGAGCACCGACTCTGACAACTCAACTTTTGGGATCCGACAAAAAGCAGGCCAGAGTGTCATGCCATCGCCCTGCTCCACTCATCAAACGCACTGACCCTGAGCCCCTCATAGAGCTGCGCTCCGATCAGGTGACGGCCCAAATTAACCCAGTTAATGACAGCAGCATGATCGCTCAAGAAGAGACTGTACTTGCCGCCTCTCTTTAGAGGATCCAGCTCAGCGTTCTACCCAATTGACGGGAAAGCTTACTCACCCTGGCGCCCATCCGTGCCTAGACACGCGCTATGTAACAATCGCCTTGTCGCGCAAACCGGCAATGTGCTGTGCATCAAAACCCAATTCTTTCAGAATCTCATCCGTATGCTCTCCCAGTGATGGGCTAGGAAAACCGCAGCCTGACGGCGTTTCACTAAACTTTAGCGGACTCCTAGGCTCAACCATTGGGCCCGCCGTTGGGTGCTGGCTCTCTACAAACAGGCCGTTTGCCTGCATCTGTGGATTTTCAGGCAGTTCAGCTAGCGCTAGCGCTTTAGCACAGGGCACCCCCGCCGCCTCAAGTTTTTTAAGGGTCTCATCCACGTCCAACTCCAGCGCTCGCTCAAATATCTGATTGCTGATATCGACGACGAGATGGTTATTCGCTGAACGATCCATAATAGTGGCAAGCCCAGGATCACTAGAATCAACATCGAATGCCGCGCACCATCCGTGAAAATCTGAATCAGATACCGGTGCGGCCTGCGCATAGCCATTTTTGAATTTGAGTAGCCGAGGGTCCGCCGAAGCCTGCAGACCGGTGTTGGCATCTTCAGACAAAAATTGTGCGGTACCGGCCTTATCCGGCCACAGAAAGCTGGCCACTGCATCCACCATGGCCAACTGAATGTGTTGTCCGCCAACACCGCGTTCTCGTGCCAACAGAGCGGCGGTAATCGCCTGGCTGGCCATGTTGGCCGTTAACTTATCGGCGAACAGTTGCTGATACTGTGAAGGCTCACCAATACGTTTATCGTTTTGAGTCATCGCAACACCGGCAAAGGCCTGCACCACATTGTCATAGGCGGCCTTTTTCGACATCGGTCCCTCATGGCCGAAACCAGTGACGGACAAGTAGATTAAACCGGGGTTGATAGCACAGAGCGTGTCGTAGTCAGCCTGCAGTCGCTGGGCCACACCCGGTCGAAAGTTGTGGATGATTACATCAACCTGCTCGATCATGCGATGCAAAATTTCAACACCACTGTCGCTCTTAAGATCTAGGGCGATACTGCGCTTGCCCCGGTTTACATTCTGGTACAGAGCACTCACGCCATTGCAGTTTGCGCCTACGTAGCGCATCAGGTCACCAATACCGGGCACCTCGACTTTAACGACCTCCGCGCCCTGATCCGCAAGTATGCCTCCCGCAAGCGGCGCGGCGATCATCGTACCGATGTCGAGTATTTTTATACCCCGTAGCGGGCCATTTGATGTATCAAGGGGGCTCTGATTACTCATGGGTCAGTTCTTTCAGCAGTTTTAATGGGTAGCCGCACCGTAGCTTTGCCGGGGGTAGTCACACCAGCCTTATCACTTTCCAAAAAGATATCCATGTCGATAAGTGCCCGGTCGTCTTCCATGCGCTTGCCGGTTACTCGCGCGTAGGCATGCACTTTAGCGCCGCTGGCATTCATGCCGCGCATCTGGAAACTTAATTTCTCGACCCAACCACCGGGCCCGGCCCAGTCTGTCAGGACCCTCCCCAACATGCCTGTGGTCCATCCTGTGTTATAGAAGATTCCTTCCATGCCACTTTCTTTGGCGAAATCGCTATCGTGATGAACGAGGTTCCAGTCCTGTGAGCCACTGACCTGAAGAACCATCTCAGTCCAGTCTAGCGTTTTACTGAATCCCGAAAGCTCATCGCCCACTGACACATCGTCCCAGTACCGCTCAGCCATGTAGTCGATATTGTTCATGTGCTCTCTCCCGTGGATGAGCCGCGGGCTGAATCGCTGGCAATCTGCTCTGGTGACCGATGAATCAGCATGGTGTTGCGCCATTTTGCGACCACTGCATCATTCTGATTAAAGAAAGCAGTCTCCGTAATAATCCAGGTAGCGTGTGGGTCAAGGCTGATTGATTTTTGAAACACATCTGCAATTCGCAGCTCTAGTCTTAAATGGTCCCCAACGCGCACCGGTTCAATAAATTCCCAAGCAACCTCCATATTGATGCCACGATCGCCAGGGGTGGGAACACCGAAGGTAAACACTGCCGCGCTTTCGGAATCTGTACCTGCGGCTGCCGTGGGGGGCCAGGGGCCACTCGCTGCAAAGTATGTGGGGAGCATTGAAGGAGGAACAATCACGGCGCCATGCGGGCCGGCTTTCGCAACTTCAGGATCGAGAAAGGCTGGGTTCAGGTCACCGACCATGTGGCAGTGCCGCCTTATAGGATCGTGCTCAACCGGGTAACGCCCCGATGCCTCGCTGATCAATTTGCCGATCCAGTCAGCGCGCACGGCTTCTATATCGTAGTCTTCGGGGTGAATGCTGTTCATGGAATGACCTATCGGTGGTTAACGCTTCTGGCTTGATTATCGCAGTATCGCAGCCATGAAACCCTTCTTTCGCGAATTCACCAGTGACGGAACAAAAATGTGAACCATCAGTATATGTGGTTTTGCATCGCTGACCGTGACTGAAAAGCATGATCTCTCTGCCCGTGCATGGCGAATTTCTATTTCAACGGGCAAATTAACGACTTGGAGGCTCGGCCCCGGTTCGGAAGTTCGATCAGCACAATCACCCACCGCAAGCCTCGATCGATTCCCTCTTCAGGTTGGATGAGTCAAGGGAAGCTTCTTGGCTTTGCATAGAAACCCCTTGTCGTGTGCAGACCGAGCGCAGTCCTTGCAGATGAATCGAGGTTTATCAACGATATGTGCCAGTTCGTGAATGCCTTTCTCGATTTCCTTCTTTTTCCATTTACATAAAGATTTAGCCATGCGTATTTCCCAACTGCGTCCGATATAGATGCTAGCACCGCTAAGGTCAATTGGTCACTTTTCGAATTAAATCACCCCCCAGTTCACAAGAGGCTCCCCATTGGGTCTAAAAGCGCCGTTACAGATCTTCGGCTGACCGCCAGGCTACACCAAGCTTGCTTGAAGCAGGCACGAAACAGGCTCTGTTAACAGAGGATGGGCGCCCTACCCCAAACTAACATTCGCACTCTCATAAGCTTACTGTGCATGACACGCCTCCCTGCTCCAACTCCCGGGCCGCAAGCAGAATGGGACAGGCGCTGTTACGCTTGCGGGAATTGATGGATCGCTTCTAACTATCTGGTCCGGTTAGCTTGTCAGTGCCGCCTCAACAAGTTAGCTTATCGTTATAACATTTGAACAGAAATTGTGGGATTGAAGACGCTACTGATATCGAACCCACTACTGGCAGTGTCAACAAGATTACTGGCTGAAGGACAAAGGAAAGCTGGAGACGATAGATATGGCCTTCTGATGTTCAGGCCCCAATCTCTTTAAAAAAAACCGTGAACGTGATTCTGCAAACAACTGACTAAATTTTTATATGGATTCAGACCCAAACAGCAAAGCGCCCAGCACCGAATCATCTGAGGGGTTTTGGCAAGAACTGAGACGTCGAAAGGTTATCCGCGTCGCTACGGTTTATGCGTTTGTGGGTTGGGTCATAATCCAAGTGGCAGCGACAACATTTCCCAGCTTCGGCATTCCGGACTGGGCTTTTCGCTTCGTCACTTTACTGGTATTGCTCGGGCTTCCCGTTGCATTGATCCTCGCATGGGCGTTAGAACTTACTCCTGAAGGGATAAAAGTCGCCCAATCACAAGAAGGTGAGAACGACGCTGGCGGGGACACCACGACTGTCGCCAAAAAACAAAATTGGCACACTTACGCCTTCGGCGCCTTATTGCTGTTGCTGACGATCGGTGCCTTGGCGGTGTTCTTTAATATTCTTTCAGATACACCTAATACAGCGAATGGTCAGCCTGAGGCTCGCAACGATGTCGGAGTTGAGACCCAGGTCGTAGAGTCGATTGCGGTTATGCCCCTGGTCAATATGAGTTCTTTGGAAGAGAACGCGTATTTCGCAGGAGGTATCCACGAGGACGTACTCACCAACCTTTCGCGAATTAAAGATTTGCAGGTTATCTCGCGGACGTCGATGCTCCGTTATGCCACTTCTGAAAAATCCCTGCGAGAAATCGGCACTGAACTGGGCGTGGATTATATTGTAGAAGGCTCAGTGCGACGCATCGGCAACCACGTTCGAGTAACGATCCAGCTGATCAATGCCCATAACGACGTTCATCTGTGGGCGAACAATTTTGAACGAGAATTGGTAGACGTTTTCGCCACTCAAAGCGAGCTAGCCAAAGAAATTAGCGACTCGCTTCATCTGGAGATACAGCCAGAGTCTGTGGGTACGCTTGAAGGCATGCCGACTTCCAGCGTGAAAGCTTACGACCTCTATATCAAATCCGAAAGCCTCGAAAAGACCGAAGGCGAAACTGAAGAAAGCGTCGTTCAGCGTCGTAAAATGCTGGAGGAAGCCGTTACCGAAGACCCCGATTTTGTTGAGGCCTGGGCAGTGCTAAAGCGACTGTATGACCTTCAGTTGAGCCGACTTAGAGGACGCAACTGGTACATCGGTGAAGGAGAAAATAAAGAAGCGGTGGCTGCAGATATCAGGGTAAGGTCAGAGCGCGCGCTGGCAAAGGCTATTGCGCTTGATCCCGACAACGTCGAGACCTTGCTCGCCAGAGCGGTGGATCATAAGCGGGACAGAACGGATGAAAGGAGACAGGAGCAAAAAGCGTTACTGGATCAAATAATCACGGTCGCCCCCGAAAACGCCAAGGCTTGGTATCACCTCGGGTATTGGTATACCCATCTGGATGACCTGCCGAATCCTGATGAGGAAGCGCTTACAAGGGATGCCGCTGCTGCTTTTGAAGAAGCGCTGCGCCTGGACCCGTTCAATGCTCGTATCGTTAAAGCTGTTCTCATCTGGTACAGGGATCGTGGTTTCGAGGAAGACGTGGCACGCCTTTCAGAGAGAATTAACCAGATAGTCCCGGAAACTTCGGCGGACCGTCGATTGGCCCGTGTTTCCTGGCACTTCCTCGGAAATCAGATTGAGTCAGCTTTCCTTGAGACCGCGGATGAGTCCTTCATTGAGGAATACAAGCAGGGATTGCAAGAGGCAATTGACAGCGGCGATTATGCCGAATCCAGCTACATCCTTCGTCGTTGGCATGAAGCACGGCTGAGCATGTGGGAGGGCGATACGGACAGATTTATTGAGCTCTCGCGAATGCCGTTCGACCTTAAAGAAGGTCGCTACCATGCGATATTCTTCGCCCTTTTGAAGGACGCATCGATGAGAATTTTCACCGACAGAGGAGACATAGACGAGGCGCGCCATGTAGCCCAGACTATTTTAGAACAAGAAGAATTGTTTCGTGCGCGAGACAAAAATGAATGCGTCTGTTATCTGGGTGCCTTAGCGCACGCGAACGCAGTGCTGGGAGACGAAGCCAAGGCGTTACAATTAACCCAAGAATTAATTGCGGAGACAGGATGGACTCCGGTGCAGGAATTTAGAATGTTGGGGCATGTCGATGCCGAGCAGGCAGTGGAAGCGGCTTTTGCGAACTTCGAAAAAATAGAAAACAAGAACGGATTCGATCTAATCGCGACCGAGTATTTGCTCTACTCGGAGTTTATCGCTCACCCGAGAGTTCAGGCGTATTATGTGGAGGAAGGTAAATGGATCGACTTCCTGGCAGAGCGTGTTCCAGAGTACGCGAAGTACAAGCGCAAAGCCCAAAATTAGAATCACACAAAAAGGGCTTCTACCGGCCCTGCCAAGTTAACATCTGAAATTGCTGATGTTCATCAGGCGCGGTGTCAGCATCTGCTCTACTCCAAACTGCACTCGCTAATTCTGAACAACAGCGCCCTACTTTGGAGCAAAAAAGTGTTCTCGCGCATTGTTCTAGTGCGAATACCTTGGGGTCATCAAGATACTGCCACGTGAATTTGCTGATATTGCCGGCACCGGTCCAGCACCACAGACAAACGACATCCACGCCTTCCTGACATCATTCCCTATGCCACATGCCTCTCATCCCTGCGCGCTAACTGCGTCAGCCTACAATAGGACACCAGCCAAGCTCCCTATTGGTCAGGAGGCCGCGTTCACGTAGTTTGCCGCAAATGGCAGGGCTGCGGCTGGCGATTTACCCAGCAGTTCACCATAGCGGTCTTCCAGCTCCCTGCTGCTTTGGCGAATGCTGCGAATATTTTCCGCAGCGATCGGCGGCAGCACAGTGACTCGAATTGTGGCCGGTCGAAGCAGAAGTGCACCCTTGGGCAGTGCGTCTTTAACGTTGTGCAACACGATTGGCACTATCGGTACGCCGGCCTTTCGAGCTAGCAAAAATGCGCCATGTTTGAACGGTTGGATGTCACCCAGTGTGCTTCGTGTGCCCTCCGGAGCAATGACAAGTGAGCGTCCTGATTTCAGCACGGCAAGCGATTGCTTCAGCGCATCTCCCTGATCCTGTTGTTGTCGATCCACGAAGATCGTATCGACCTGGCGAAGCAGGAGCCCGACAAACGGATTATTGGCCATTTCTTTTTTGCACAGAGCCACTACGTCACCTCGCAACAAATGGGCCATTACCATGGAGTCCAGTAAGCTCTGGTGATTGAAAACAAAAATCGCGGGGCGTTCCCGGTGCAAATTCTGGTTGCCCTCGATCTCAAAATCCAACCCCGCAAAACCACTGCCAATGTCACCCAGTATCCGGGTTAGGCGGTTTGCATTGCTGTTGGCGGGGGCTCCCAGTCGCTTGCTCACTGCGCCTATCGCAGTAGTTGCCAGTAATGATTGGGCGACGAGAGAGGTTCGCGCAATTTGTTCAATGCCGGGCAGACCGCGGCTGGCGAAATGCAGTTGGGGCCAGTCGTTGTTGCGGGCATGCACGGCCAGCTTGTCTGAAGGATTAACGGCAACTGGTTTGCCGACCTTACGCAGCAGTGAGAGATCATCGCTGGAGTCCGAATAAAACCAGCTGCGCTTAAGCGTTCCGCCGCGCTTCTTCAGCACCCGTCTGGCGGCCAGTGTTTTCCCTTCGCCGTAACACAACGGAGCTATCGACTTACCGGTGAATCGTCCGTCCTGTACCTCCAGTTGTGTACAGCATATTTCCTCAATGCCAAGGACCCGCGCCACGGGTTCTGCCTGGTAGCGCGTTGCAGCGGTCACCATAACCAATTGATGACCCGCGGCCCTGTGTGCTTCGACCAGCTCGATTGCTTCGCGATAAATGTTGCGGGCAATGCTCTGCTTGAAGGCGCGCTCGCCTATCTCCTCCAGGGTTCGCTCCGAGCGGCCTGCGAGTGCTGATGCGAGTCGATTCACCAGTCTGTGATAGTTACCTCCTCGGCCCTGTTTACCCTGTTGCATGGCATCCCGCAGTAAGCGAGCGGATTCCCTGAACTCGCCATATCGAGCGCCCGTTTTAGCCGCTTCCATGGCAAAAGCAACAATGGAGTAGCCAGCAATCAAGGTTCGGTCCAGATCGAAAAATGCGATTGAAGGGCCCGCACCTTCCCTGGCGCAGGCAATTTGCTGTAGATGGGACTTGAGGTTCGGCATCGGTTGCCTCCGCGGCGCAAGATACAGTTCACAAATTGACCAGCAAGATTCTTGCCAGCGCTCAAATATTGACCGCTAACCATGACAATTTGATGAAATCTCTCGGCGGCCGGTGAAAACAGCCTTCAGAGGGTGTGACGATGCACCAGAAGTGGGCAGATGACCCTTACTGGCGTACTGATAAAGAATCTGTCTTTGGGTGTTTCTATTTGCCTTATCACTGCCCCTGGCCAATGGACGGCTGGCTAGTAGGCCTGCTGCATGTTGATGCAGTCCGCGTGAAGCTAGCGGAGCTAGACGGCGGAAGAATGATGCGAGGGGAAGTCGGTGTGGCTTCTATGCGTTTATCGACCGAGTGTATCCACATTAACCCGTTAACTTATCCGTCCCTTTTTCCTCGATTCGGCTGACGTCTACGGACACGCTAAGTAGCGGCCCCTCGCCGCCGCCGAAGATCACACCCTTGATGGGGGTAACGTCGAAGTAATCGCGGCCAAAGGCAGTGACAATATGCTGGCTTTGGGCCGCCGTGTCGTTGGTGGGGTCAAACTCTACCCACCCCTCTTCGGGGCAAAAGTAAGCCACCCAGGCGTGGGTCGCATCGGCGCCAACAAGTTTTTTCTCCCCCGGGGCGGGAAGCGTTTCGATATAGCCGGAAACGTACATAGCAGGAATTCCAACGGCGCGCAGACAGCCCACCTGCAGGTGAGCGAAATCCTGGCAGACGCCGCGTTTGTGCTCCAGCACCTCGCTCAAGGGTGTGGCAATGGTGGTGAAATCTGGATCGTAAGTGAAATCCTTGAAGATCCGGCTGGTTAGTTCGGTGACGCAGGATTTCAAGGAGCGATCGGGGACAAAGGAAGGCTTGGCGTAGTTCAACAGTTCATCGTTAACTTCCACCATGGGCGAGTCGAGCAGGTACTCTCGCGCCTCCAACACCTGTTGCGAGGAATTCTTCTGGATGTGACGCAAGGCCTCGCCGTAGGAAATGCCAAAGTCCAGGTTCAGGTCGTAGTGTTGGTCAGATATCTGAATCACGCTGTCAGCGGTAATCACCAGTTCCTTATGGGGCTTCTGGATCTCGAAGTGGTAGGACTGGTTGCCGAAGTAGTCCGTGCGCGACCGCATTGCCGCGGGTTGCGGTGAGACAGTGACCCGGCTGTCGATACAGCGTTGACGCCGGGTGTCCCGTGGCACCACATTGGCCAGGTTATAACAGGAGGTCACCCGGGCCGCGTACTCGTAGCGGGTGGAATGCCGTACTCGAAAACGCATTAGCGAACCCCCTTAAACGCCCGGTACAACTGCTGCGGCCCAGTGCGGTGATCAAAGTGCTTGTCGCTGATAAGGCGACTGAACTCCTGCAGCAAGCCCGCCAGCTGAATCATCAGGGTCTCCACCTCGGGGCGTGAATCCCCCTGCGCCGTCAGTAGCTCTGGCAAGCGGGTCAATTTCAGCGCTGTAGTAGCTTCCAGCAGAGTGCGATCTTCCTCGTCCAGCTCCCCTGCCCTGGGGTTGTTTTTTGGCAGTTCCACCAGATGCTCTGCAAGGCGTTCAAACTGAAAAAGAAGCGAGCGGGGATTACTGCGATCCAGCAGCACCAGCTCCAGGCCCAGCTCCAGTCCACGACGCTCTCGGCTGCGGCGTCGATAAGTGATGAGCACTTCCATGGAAGTGAGTAACGCGGTGAGCAGAGTGGCTTGTTCCATTTCGCCGCTGACGGGCACCACCAGGCCTTTCACCGTTGTGATTGTTTGCATTGCGCGCTCAATTCGCTTACCCAGCTCCATAAAGCGCCAGCCTACCCCGCGCATCATGGATTCCTGTGTTAAACCTGAAAGCCCCGCCAGCGCAGTTACCATGGGGTCCAGCGCTTCTTCTGGTGCAGAGGCCAGGCCACCGGCCAGGTCGCTATCCAGGTTGTCCAGCGCATCCCGCAGGTCGTTGATCACGCGAATGGTATCGGTAGACAGAAGCTCCTTGGATTCATCTGCGGCCAGCAACATAGAGTTAATGGTGGAACGCACGCTGCCCACCCGGTTACCGTCGCGCACGATTTGCAGCAGTTCCTCCTCGGGGTTGGCCAGTTGCTCCTCTGTCGCTTCAGTAAAACCTGGCAGCGTGTAGGTAATCTGGGACACGGTTTGCAGTAGAATGCGCTGGGCATCTGGATTGATGAGATCCTCGCCGTTCAGCATCACGAAAACCGAGCGCAGCAGGCGCATAGAAGCCTCTGCGCGTTCGGCGTAGCGCCCCATCCAGTAAAGGTTTTCCACAACCCGGCTGGGCAGGCTTTCAAGTGCTGACTCGGCGGTGAATCGGGTACTCTCCGGGGCCAACTCGCGCTCACCGGCACGCTCAGGTTCCGAGGCAGTGACCCAGGTGTCTTTAGAGGGACTGCCCTCATGCATACTGATGAACTGACCGTCGGTGGAAGTGCCAACGCGATTAAGGCCTCCCGGAAGAATAGTGTAAGAGCTATCGGTAGCGACGGAGAACGTGCGCAGTAACGTCGGGCGTGGTTCCAGTGCCGTGCCATTGAAGCTGGGAATACAGGACTTCTCCAGTTTTTCCTGGGCCACGTAAAGGTGACGATAGCGGCGGACTTTCGCCAGTAAGTCGTTGAGCTGTGCCTCCTTGAGATCACCGCCAAAGACGCTGCTCTGGCCACTCCCCCGCCAGGTGGGCTTGATGATCAGGCTGCGAATATTGGCTTCGATGTGCGCCAGGTCACCGTCGTCGCCTGCCCAATAGGTTTGCACCGAGTCCAGGCGCAGATCCCTGCCCAACAGTACCTTGGCTATATCAGGCAGATACTTAAGCAGTGCCGCATTTTCCAGCGCGCCGCTACCCAACGGATTGGCGATTACCACACGGCCAGTGCGCACAATCTCAAGTAGTC
>JBDWQQ010000122.1:0-24272 GCA_039986455.1 Halioglobus sp. | reverse complement strand
AAGTTCCAGCAATTGGAAGATTGGTTCATCGGTTTGTTACCCATCGATTCGCAGATGTGACCATGGCTGCTATATTGCTTGGAACGCTAACAGTAATTCGCAGGTAGAAGGCTTTATCAATGAGTAATCGGATTTTTAAGCACGCTTCAGTATTCGCAGTGGCGTTTGCAGTGTTGTTAAGCGCGTATGCGCATGCCCAACCTACGCGTTTCGATTGTCAGGAAGACGTGCTGTTAGAGGAGGGCGCTTGCGTTCTCAGCCTGTTTGAAATTGAGGTGGTGGTGTCTTCCTCCGGCTCTGGCTCAATCAATAATTTAAGCATTCGGCTGGTTGATGCAGACACCAGCGCTATCGATGAAGTAGATGGGGTTGTTTACCGCGCCGAAATTGCCGACATCAATGGGGATGGTCGACCGGAAGTGTTCGCCTATGTGTCATCGGCGGGTAGTGGCAGTTATGGTTCATTGGTGGCTTATGTGATCGGTGAGGGGCTAGAGCTGCACCCCATTACCTTGCCTGACCTGGGGCAGGCGGGTGACGTTAGCGAAGGTTACATGGGGCATGATGAATTTGCCGTCGTTGAAACCTCGCTGGTGAGGCGGTTCCCGCTCTACCACTCGGGTGATGTGAACGCGGCTCCTACGGGCGGCACTCGCAATATCGCTTACTCTTTGAAAAACACGCCGGACGGTTGGGCGTTAGTCGCAGGTCAGGTCAAAGATTACTGACTTTACCCGACGGTCCAAGCTAAATTGCAGCCGTCACCAAAACATACGGCCCGGATATCAGGTCTTTATGCGCTCCATTTTTGGATCGTATAGAGGTTGTAGTGAACATCGGCAGGGGTAGCGCTCCCCGGCGATATCTATTTCCCACTTACCGGCTTCCAGATAGGCGGGGTTAACGGTTTCGCCGGGCTCAATCATCGCCAGTCCCACGGCGCCCCCAAGCGTGTGACCGTAGCTGCCGGCCCTGACATAACCGACTGCTTTGTCATCCCGATAAATTACTTCAGCATGCCAAAGCATGGGCTCTGGATCTTCCACCAGTACCTGAACCAGACGCCGATCATAGGGGGCCTGGGCCTTCTGTGCCGCAGCCGCATCTCTGCCAATAAAGCCCCCGGGTTTGTCCAGAGCGACGGCGAATCCCAGGCCGGTTTCAAAGGCGTTGTCGGTGTTGTCGATATCATGTCCGTAGTCGCGATAGGCTTTCTCCAAGCGCAGGCTGCCCAAAGCTCTGAGGCCCGCGTGAACCAAACCGTGATCGCCGCCTGCTGCCGCCAGCCGGTCGTAAACGTTGACGGCCTGATCGCTGGAAATATAAAGCTCATAGCCCAGTTCGCCGGCATAGGTGATTCGAATACACAGCGCTCGGCCGTAGCCTATGTCGATTTCGCGCGCGGCTCGAAAGGGAAAAGCCTCGTTACTGAGGTCGGCGGAGCTCACTGCTTGCAGCAGGGCTCGGCTTTTTGGGCCCTGTATGTTGATTTGGGTCATTCCCGCGGTAACGTCAGTTACTACTGCAAACTCATCTTCCTGAATATGGCGCATCATCCAGGTTTCGGCGTGGCGATGCATGGTGTCCGTCACAACAACTAAAAATTTATCCTCTGCAAGTTTAGTCACCGTCAGGTCGGCTTCGAGCATGCCATCGTCATTGAGCCATTGGGTGTAAGTGATAACACCGATATCACCATTGACGCGATTGGCGCTGACGCGTTCCAGCACAGTGCCGGCGTCGCGACCCTGCACGAGGAATTTAGACATAATGCTCATATCCATCAATATGACATCTTCCCGGCAGGCACGGTGTTCCTCTGCCCAATAGGGCCACCAGTTCATTCGCCCAAAGGAGAGTTGCTCAACCTCGGCTTTCTCACCTGCGGGGGCGTACCAGTTGGGTGCTTCCCAGCCACTAACTTCACTGAAGTAAGCACCGGCGGCTGCCAGGCGTTCATGCAAGGCGGAGCGACGGACGTTGCGCGCGGTTTCAGTGGTTTTGGTGGGGTAGTGACATTTATAGACCGTACCCAGCGACTCCACTGCTCGGTCTCGTCGATAGTCAGGGTTGCACTGGTAAGCATGAAAACGATCTACATTGAATCCGGTCACGTCTACATCGGGGCTGCCTTTGAGTATCCAGTCAGCCATTATCTTGCCCAGGCCTCCGGCAGACAGTATGCCGATTGAGTTAAGACCCGCCGCTACAAAGTAATTTTTAAGCTCCGGCGATTCGCCCACGATGGGCGAAAGGTCGGGGGTGAAGCTCTCGGGGCCGCAAAAGAATTTTTTGATGCCGCTGTCCAGGCTGATGGGGACGCGGCTCATTGCGTTTTCCAGGAACGGGGTCATTCTGTCCCAGTCGGGTTCCAGTTCTCCAAAAGAAAAATTATCGGGAATGCCCTCTACACGCCAGGGCGCCGAAACAGGTTCGAACAACCCCACCATCAAACCACCCACTTCCTCGCGGTAGTAGCCATAGTTTGAAGGGTCTTCCAGCACCGGCCAGTCGCGGCTAATACCGTCCACATCTTCAGTGATCAGGTAGTAGTGTTCGGCCGCCTGATTTGGAATGACGATACCGTGTTGCTCACCAAACTGTCGGGCCCACATACCGGCACAATTGACAACATACTCGCAGGCGATGGTGCCATGGTCAGTAGTCACGCCAGTCACCTTTCCGCGCTCGCGAGTCACACCGGTCGCAGTCACGCCCGTAACCAGTTTTGCGCCCTGCATTTTAGCGCCCTTGGCCAGCGCCATGGTGACATCCACCGGATTGACCCGGCCATCGTCTTCCACGTAAAAGCCCGCGAGCACGTCGTCTACTCGGGCAATCGGAAAAAGGTCCTGAACCTCCTTGGCCGAAATCTCCTGAACATCGACGCCGCAATAGCGATTAAAAGCGGAAACCCTGCGGTATTCTTCTAAGCGATCCTTGCTCGTAGCGAGCTCAATGAACCCGCAATTATTGACTCCTGTCGCTTGTCCCGTTTCTGCTTCCAGGCGACCGTAAAGGGCCTTTGAATACTTGCGGATGTCGGTGGCTGTTTCCGACAGGCTCCCATAGGTGACCATGAGTCCGGCAGCGTGCCAGGTTGTTCCGGAAGTGATCTCGTCGCGCTCGATCAATACCACTTCATCACACCCTGCATGAGCCAGGTGATAGGCGATGGACGTGCCGATGATGCCGCCTCCAACGATAACAACGCGAGCACTGGCCGGTAGTTTTCCCTGGGCTGAGTTTTGATGGTCAGTCATGGTAGTTCCTGAAGAAGATTCGGTTCCTAGTCTGCGAGGTATACTACCTTCGCAAACCCGTTCTGCCTATGGTTGCTGGGCCTGAGCCTTGGGCGCGAGGCTCCGCTATGCCAGCGGATAGGTCTGTGCACGCGGCGCTCAAATTCCGTAGTATGCGTGTTCATTTTCGTCTGGATTTTTCTATGTCTGCAGGTACACCTGCCGGTCCATTTTTGGCAGCGACTTTAGGCATCGCTTTTTTTGCCGTAATGGATGCAGTCATGAAAGGGCTCGCCATTGACATGGGCGCCTATAACGCGATGTTCTGGCGCACTGGCTGCGGCGTCCTGATGGTGGCAGCGCTATACGCCTGGAAGCGTCCAGCCTGGCCAAACCGTTCAGCGATCAGACTGCACGTATGGCGCGGAGTGGTTATTTCCCTAACCGCATTTCTGTTTTTCTGGGGGCTGGTTTACGTGCCGCTGGCCGAAGCCATTGGCTTATCGTTTATTGCACCGTTGCTGGCGCTTTACCTGGCGGCGGCCATGTTAGGAGAGCAAGTCGATGCTAAATCGATAGCTGCGTCTGTGATTGGTTTGTGTGGCGCAGCCATCGTGATCGTTGGCAAGTTGTCAGGGGACTACGATGAAAATATAGGAAAGGGCATTGGCGCCATTCTTCTGTCTGCCATGCTCTACGCCTACAACCTGATTTTACAGCGTCGCCAGGCACTGATCGCTGAGCCGGTTGAAATCGTCTTTTTTCAAACCTTGGCCATTTTTGGCGCCTACCTGCTGGTTGCTCCGTTCCTCGCAGTGCCGCCCCCTGTATCGTCCGTTCCTCAGTTGGCGCTGGCATCTGCGCTGGCGATTGTCTCCATGATGCTAGTGTCCTGGGCCTATGCGCGTGCAGAGGCTAGACGTCTGATTCCGGTGGAATACACAGCATTTGTCTGGGCTGCGCTACTGGGCTGGCTGTTTTTTGCAGAGGAAGTGACGGCGCTTACCTTGCTGGGGACGGGCCTGATTGTTGCTGGATGCCTGCTGGCTGTTGGGCAGCGATCGGGTCAAGTCGATCATGTGGAAACGACTGCGATTTAGCGTTGAACTGGCCTTGATTGGCCAAAACGATAATAATTAATCGCGATAAAGTCGCGTAAATGCTGAAGTGAATAAGGAAACGAAATGATCAACCGCACGCTGATACCGTCAATACTTGCCTTACTGACAATGCCGTTTTTGGCGTCCTGCGGCGCGGATCTTGACGCTATATCAGCGATCAGTTCCGATGAGAATTCGTCTCTCACCGGCACAGACACCTCTAACGAGTTGCTTGAAATTGACTCGGGGATGCTCGAACGCAAGGTAGACCTACCGAGTGTCACCCTGGTCAGTAATCCCGATAAAAACGCCTATTTTGGTGACTTGCACGTACATACCGAGTATTCGTTTGACGCCTTTGCTTTTGGTTCTCTGGCAACTCCCCGGGATGCCTATCGCTATGCATTGGGAGAAGCGATTCCTCACCCGTCCGGATTTTCTATTCAATTGGATAGACCGCTGGATTTTTACGCAGTTACCGACCATGCCATGTTTCTTGGAGTAGCGAAAACGGCAGCTGACACCGATTCGTTGTTATCCAAGCAGGCGATATCGGAGCCCCTGCACGATATGAATGCACCCGAAAATAGGGGCTTTCTGAGTTTACTGGGCAGAAGCCAGGCATTCGGTCAGTTCGTTCCAGCAATGGTGAGCTTGATGCGTGACGGCGACATCGATAAAGAAATGGTAATGGACATTACACGAACGGCCTGGGCAGATAGCGTCGACGCAGCAGACGAAGCCTATCAGCCCGGCTCATTAACCACTTTCCCTGCTTATGAATACACCACTTCAACGGCAACCCGTGGCAACCTGCATCGCAATGTCATTTTCAAACAGTCGGACCGATTGCCGGCGGTGCCGTTTTCCAGACTTAACTCTCGCAGCCCGGAAGGCCTCTGGGACTGGATGGATGCGTTGAGAGACCAGGGTATGGAAAGTCTGGCGATACCCCATAATTCCAATGGCTCCGATGGACAGATGTTCAAGCTGGTGGACTGGGCAGAAAACCCCAT
Organism: Halioglobus sp.; assembly: GCA_039986455.1. Classification (GTDB taxonomy): domain Bacteria; phylum Pseudomonadota; class Gammaproteobacteria; order Pseudomonadales; family Halieaceae; genus Halioglobus. Next base: position 18,914 of record JBDWQQ010000122.1, on the reverse strand, counting down.
AGATATTGGCTACAGTGAGCAGCGGTTGCGTAACGAGCCGCTGGTTGAAGTGACGCAGATAAAAGGAACTTCTGAGACTCACCCACTGTTGTCTGATACGGATGAATGGGCTGGGTTTGAAATTATGGACTATCGGGTGGCGACCAAGCTACCGAGTAAAGCCAATGGCTCCTATGCTCGACAGGCGTTACGCGATGGTCTTGCGCTGGCTGCTAAAGGAAGCGGTAACCCCTATAAGTTTGGCCTGATTGGCTCTACCGATACTCACGTGGGAGGGGGCGCTCTGCGCGAAGACAAGTATTTCTCCAAAGCCGGCTTGATGGATGGCACACCGTCGAAACGAGGCTCAGTACCCGCCAGTTTTTTGATAGGCACAGCAGCCAAGTGGTGGCTCCCGGATTTGGTGAAAGAGGTTGATGGCAAGACCTATATGGCCACCAATGTATTTGAGTATTGGGGGGCCTCGGGGCTCGCGGCTGTGTGGGCTGAAAAAAACGATAGAGAATCGATTTATGAGGCATTTAGACGCAAGGAAACCTTCGCCACCAGCGGCCCCCGTATTCGGTTACGTTTCTTTGCGGGATGGGACTATCCGAGCGACCTTGTTGATGACCCGATGGCCGTGAGCAGGGCCTATGCCGATGGTGTTGCGATGGGCAGTGATCTCGAAGGAGTCGAGGGGGCTAGCCCGTCTTTTCTGGTTTGGGCAATGGCGGATGCTGCGAGTGCTCCCTTGCAGCGCCTACAGGTGATTAAAGGTTGGGAGCACAACGGCGAAACACACGAGCAGGTATTCGATGTCGCCTGCGCCGGTGGAACCAACGCCGATCCAGTGACCTATCGATGTCCCGATAATGGCGCAATGGTCAATGCCCAAGACTGCAGCATGAAAGAGGGTACCGGTGCTGCTGAGTTAAAGGTCGTTTGGCAGGATCCTCAATTCGATGCGAATCAAGAGGCATTTTACTATACCCGAGCCATAGAGAACCCCAGTTGTCGCTGGTCAACCTGGGAGGCGCTTAGCGCGGGAGAAGCCCCCCGCAGTGACTTACCAAAGACGATCCAGGAACGCGCCTGGTCGTCGCCAATCTGGTATCGTAAGCCCGGAATAGAGAACACCACGCCGGCGGCTTAAGGCGGATCGGCAAGGAACGACTTCATTAATGACTGTTGATAAAAAGAGGATAACTTTATGTTGAAAAGATTGGCCCTGGTTGTGGCTTTGGCAGTACCTGGTATTGCGCAGGCTGATACCGAACAATTGTCGGCGGCAATTGCCGGTGACCATCGGACTCCTGCCTACGCAGAACGTGATGCTTACCGACATCCACTGCAGACGCTGCAATTTTTCGACCTGCAGCCCAATCATACTGTTTTGGAAGTCTGGCCGGGCGGCGGTTGGTACACCGAAATACTTGCACCCTATCTCAAAGACAGCGGCCGCTTGATCGCTGCACATTACGATAGCAAAGATGAGCAAGCCAGCTATCGGCCTCGCTCGCGCGCAAATTTTGAGAAGAAATTGGCTGACAATAAAGATGTCTACGGGAAAGTAGATGTTGCTTCGCTGATGTTCGATGAGGCGACGGGTACGCTCGCCAAAGGTGCGGCTAAAAGCAACTCTGTCGATCGTGTGGTGACCTTCCGTAATGCGCATGGTTGGTATGCTCGAGGGACTACCGACGCGGCGCTGGGACATTTTTTCGATATTCTCAAGCCGGGTGGTAAGTTGGGATTGGTGCAGCACCGTGCCGACCCTGAACAGGACTGGACATCGAAAAATATCGGTTACGTCGGTCGTGATGCCATCGTCGCATCTGCGATGAAAGCGGGCTTTGTTTTGCAGGGTGAAGGCTTCTTTAACCGTAACCCTCTGGATAACAAACGCTATGACGTTGGTGTATGGCAACTGCCTCCTTCACTTGATGGTTTGGAGACGGAAGAAGAGAAAGCGCCTTTCAGAGCGATAGGGGAAAGTGATCGCATGACGCTGGTGTTTGTAAAGCCGGCTGAATGACCCTGGCGTTTTTTTCTCAAGTTAGGAGCTGCAACAGCAGCTCCTTTTTGTCAGGGCCGTGATCAATTATCAATGAAATAGCAGCTTAAAGTGATGTCGCTGGCACTTGTTCCAGATAACGTGCATTCTGTGACCTCAATATCCTTTGCTTTAGTGGAACAAAAATGAATAAACATTTACTCGGCTTTTCTCTTATAGCGCTAATGATGCTTGCTGGTGGTTGTGCCCAGTATGAGAATAAACGAGGAGTTTTGGAGCAATGGCGTGGGGGCAGTGAGCAAGGCTTTACCCGGGGGCAGACTAGCCGCCAGGACGTGCTCGAGGCGCTTGGGCCTCCGTCTCAGGTGATCGCCTTAGGTGATGAAACGGTACTCTACTACCTGTTTGAACGCACGGAAGGTGATGGCTTGATTCTGATTGTTTATAACCAGTTTAAAACCAATACCCGATACGATCGTGCGATTTTTTTCTTTGACGATGACGATCGCTTGACCGATTATTCCAGCGAATTTTCTACCACTGGCAACCCCTGAATGAGGTTGCTTGCCATCGGTCTATGCTGCCTCCTCCTGTGGGGGTGCAGCCGCATGTCGTATCAACTCGGTATACCGCTAAGCGATCAACAGATAGAAGGTGCATCCGAAACGGTCGAGTTGGCTAAAATTTTGGAGCAACTGGGCCCGCCCCAACGTATAGCCGGTATCGCCGACGGGTATGTCATGGCTTGGGAGCACTGGACAATTTCAGAAAAAAGCCTGGGTGTCAGTCTTGGTCCTTTGGGCGTGGATCTGTTTTCCATTGATTGGGGCGGCGCTCGCATGGCGGGTGAGTTTTTAATGCTGCGCTTTGATCGCTCGCATCAGGCGACAGATTACAGTTTCACTCGTTGGGATGAGAGCGCAGGTGGCGGTACCGCAGTGCAACCATCGCTTGGCTTTGTCGACGTGGTGGATGTCAGTGATCTGTTAACGCCAATGCCTCAACATGAGTGGGGGGCGATGTGGCTAAGAGAGTTACCAAAACCGTTAAATCAGGCCAGTAGTCCGGACTCAGGTGTCAGCGCGCTTGAGCAGCGAGGCACCCCTGTGGGCGCTGGTCAGCGCACTTTGGCACAATAAGTTCTCCCGATTTAATAACCACGTCAACGGCTTCAAGCAGACTGATATCAGTCAAAGGGTCACCTTTGATCGCCACCATGTCACCGTAGCGACCGACTTTCAGCGCACCCACGTCGGCATTCCAACCCATGTGCGCAGACGCCACTGACGTCGCCGCTTGAATCGCTTGCATAGACGTCATTCCGCGCTCCACCATGATACGAAACTGACGACCGTTGCCTCCGTGGGGGGCGACGCCAGCATCGGTGCCATAGAGAATGGGTACGCCTGCTTTAACTGCCTGTTCGAACACCAAGCGCTGGGCTTCTGTAGTCTGCTCATTTTTTTGCATAAACTCTTCCGGCCAATTGTTAATGGCGCCGAATTCAGCGGTGTAATCGCCATTGTAAACATCCATTGAGAACGCGACCTGCTGCTCGGCTGCCATGGCAATCGCCTCGGAATCGGCCAACGATGCGTGCTCTATGCTGTCGACGCCCGCGCGAATCGCATCCTTGATGGAACGAGCGCCGTGGGCATGGGCTGTCACCTTAAGGCCCGCCTCATGAGCGACATCAACGACGGCTTTGATCTCTTCTTCGCTCATCTCCGGTTCTGTTACTTTGCCGCCAAAGCCGAACACGGCGCCGGAGGCGATCACCTTGATGACCTCAGCGCCACCATCCACCAGTTCCAGCGTCTTCTCGCGATAGGCCTCGGGTCCGACCGCGACGCCTTTTCGGTAGTAAGCGGGAATGTCTTTATCGTCAACGCCCGGGATCGTGAGGTCGCCGCCGCCGTGGGGAATGGTGAGATAGAACCCGGCCACCTGAATTCGTGGGCCTATAGCCTGGCCAGACTCAATGCTGGCCTTGGTGTCCTTGTCCACCCAGGCAAGGTAGCTTCCGATATGACGAATACTGGTGAATCCGGCTTCAAGCGTAATACGGGCATTGTCCAGGGCGATGTCTCTTGTGTCCTGAGGAGTGCGCTTCAGGTAAATACGATAATCCTCAGCATCTTCGGGATACATGTCCAGGTGGACATGGGTATCGATCAATCCCGGAAGACAGGTGTATTCCCGCAAATCGACGACATTGAGGTTAGCTTGCGTTTTGCTGTTTACCGCCTCTATCGCGGTTATTCGGCCATGACTAATTGTGACCAACTGGTTTTTACTGACTGACTCTTCCAGTCCGTCGATAAGGTTGCCGCATAAAATCTGGACCGTTTCCTGATTTACCGATAGCGCTTCTTCTGCGCTTGCGCTCAGGTTGCCGGCAAGCGCCAGCGCTAAAAGCATGTTGAAGTAGTGTCTATGTCTAGGCATGTTTTGTCTTTAGCTTGGGAGTGAATTCGCTAAGTCTGCCACGCTGACACTACGTGCAGCAAACTCTAAGGCGGTTGTGGTCCATGGGTTGGCTTGATCGTTAGAGGAGGCGACGTAGGCTATGTTATCTTTGCGGCTCTTTTATTGGCTCAAGCGGTATTTTCTATGGCAAAGAAATCGAGAAAGGGACGTGAGTTCGAGGTTGTTCTCTGGGGAGCGACGGGGTTTACCGGTGCGCTGGTGGCGCGTCACTTCGTTGATACCTACGGCGATGATCTGAACTTTGCCCTGGCCGGGCGCAATGTCTCGAAACTGGAGTCCTTGCGAGAGGATTTGGGGCGCCCGGAACTGCCGTTAATACAGGCCGATAGCAACGACAGAGACTCGCTCGATAGCATGGTGGCGCGCACACAAGTGGTTTGCACCACCGTGGGTCCTTACGCAAGCTATGGGACTGAGTTGCTAGCCGCCTGCGCGTTAGCCGGAACCGATTACTGTGACCTTACGGGTGAGGTTCAGTGGATGAGTAAAACCATTGAGCTTTTCCTCGAAGAGGCGCGCAACAGTGGTGCCCGAATTGTTCATACCTGCGGTTTCGATTCTATTCCTACCGATTTGGGCACTTTGTTTCTACAGAACGCAATGCATGAGCACTACCGCGAATACGCTGATCAGGTTAAATCCAGAGTGGGCAAGTTTAGTGGTTCTGCCAGTGGTGGAACGATAGCGAGCATGATGCACATGTTTGAAGAGGCCGCCGGTGATGCTTCCGTTCGCGAGGCAATGATCAACCCTTATTCGTTAAACCCCAATGGGGAGCAGAGTGGTCCGGACGAACCGGACCGCAATCGACCTGAGTACGATGAAGACTTTCAGCAGTGGACCGGTCCATTTGTGATGGCGGCCATTAATACGCGGGTTGTCAGGCGCAGTAACGCGCTCGCCGATTATCCCTACGGCCGCCAATTTGAGTTTAGTGAGCGGATGCTGACGGGTGATGGTGGAGGCGGCAAGCGCAAAGCGCTAACGGTGTCATGGGGGAGTGGGATGACCCCCGTTGCCATGGCGATCAAACCTCTACGAAAGTTGGCAGCCCGTGTGTTGCCGTCTCCGGGGGAGGGCCCCAGTCCAGAGGCGCAGCGCAAAGGCCACTTTGAGTTATTCTTCCATGGCAGAAACTCAGACAGTGGCAATAATTTAAAAGCGCGCGTTCACGGCGATCGTGATCCGGGTTACGGAGCAACCTCTCGTATGTTGGGTGAGGCGGCGGTTTGCCTGGCTCGTGATGACCTGAACTGTGCGGGTGGAATATGGACTCCGGCCACGGCCATGGGCGAACACCTGATAGCGCGTTTAAGAGAAAGCGCGGGAATGAGCTTTGATTTGATTAATAGTGATTGATCACTGAATACTCGCCGTATGATCTACCCCGTCCGTAAACGTCGCTATGGACCGCGTGGGGTCGGCCTCAGTAGTGTCGGTTTTCGACGATGGAGAAAATGGGGTTCTGACGTATACTGAGGAAAAAATAAGGAAAGAAAAAAATGTCGGTTAAAGAAGTAGATGTGCTCATCGTTGGCGCTGGGCTGTCGGGTATCGGAGCTGCCGCCTTTTTGCAGGAGCGTTGCCCGGATAAGTCCTACGCAATCTTTGAGGGACGTGAGGCAATTGGGGGTACCTGGGATCTGTTTCGTTATCCAGGCATTCGCTCTGATAGTGATATGTATACCCTAGGGTATGGCTTCAAACCCTGGGAGGGCGGTAAAAGCCTCGCCGACGGTCCTTCCATACGCTCCTATGTTTGTGAAACCGCGAAAGAGCGTGGCATCGACAAAAATATCCACTTTGGTCATAAGGTGCTCAGCGCTAACTGGTCAAAAGAGAACTCGGCATGGACGGTAACGTTCGAATTGGCCAATGGCGATCGCGCCCAATGCAGCGCGCGCTTTCTCTACATGTGCTCTGGTTACTATGATTACGAGCAGGGCTACCGGCCTGATTTCACCCAAGAGGCTGATTTTGAAGGGGAGATTGTGCACCCTCAGCACTGGCCCGAAGATCTGGATTACTCGGACAAGAACGTAGTGATTGTCGGCTCTGGGGCTACCGCTGTAACGCTGGTGCCTGCCATGGCAGCTAAGGCCAAGTCTGTCACCATGCTGCAGCGTTCGCCCACCTGGATTGTCTCAAAACCCGGGGTCGATAAGTTCGCGCTCGCGATGCGAAAAATAATGCCGGCCAGTTGGGCGTACAAGTTTGCCCGATGGAAAAACACTCAATGGCAGCAACGTCTGTACCACCTGACGCGCACGCGACCTGAATTGGCGCGAAAGAAATTGCTAAAAATGATTCGCAAAGAAGTGGGGCCCGATTATGACGTCGATACTCACCTGACTCCTCAATACAATCCCTGGGACCAACGTGTCTGCCTGGTGCCCGATAGTGATCTCTTTATCGCCTTGCGTGAAGGGAAGGCCCACATCGCCACCGATGAAATAGAGCGATTTACCCGCGGTGGCATTGCTCTAAAGTCCGGGCGTGAGTTGCCTGCGGATGTCATTGTGACGGCTACCGGCCTGAACCTGTCGCGCTTGGGTAAGGTTGAGTTCAGCGTAGACGGAGAGCTGGTCGACTTCAGTAAAACCTGGTATTACCGTGGAGCCATGTACTCCGGGGTGCCCAATTTGGTGAGCACCTTTGGCTATATAAACGCGTCCTGGACTTTGCGAGCTGATTTGATAGCGGGTTTTGTTTGTCGCCTGATTAATCATATGGATAGCAAGCAATGTGAAAGCGTGACCCCGACCTTGCGCCCCGAGGACGAAAATATGGAGCCGCGCCCCTGGGTGGATGGTTTTCCTGCGGGTTACATCACGCGGACCCAGCATCTGTTTCCCAAGCAAGGGCCAGAGGCGCCGTGGACAAATCCCCAGATCCTCGGTTTAGAGAAGCCTTTCTTTGAGGAAGGTAACCTGGACGACGGCGTTTTGAACTACGCTTAAGCTAGGCCCTGCCATTGCCCGACCCCAGGGGTCACGCTAGACCCCGGTTGCGCAGCAACGCCTGAACGTCGGGGTCACGGCCGCGAAAGGCGCGATAGAGCGCCATAGGGTCTGCTGAACCCCCTCGCTCGAGGATATTGCTGCGAAATGCTTGAGCGGTGGCTTGGTCGAAAAGCCCATTGTGTTTAAACGCTTCAAATCCATCGGCATCAAGCACTTCTGCCCAGATGTAGACGTAGTAGCCCGCGGAATAGTAGTCATCTGAGAAAATGTGCTGAAAATAGGCAGACTTGTAACGAGGGTCAACGACGGTTGTGTTGCCGATTTGATCGGCGATGGATTGTTCGAAAGCCGGTACGTCCGTAATACCGACGCCTTGCTCGCCATGCCATGCCATATCCAGAAAACATGCCGCTAGATACTCTGTGGTGGCAAAGCCGGTATTGAATTTTGCCGCGGCGCGAAGCCGTTCTATCAGCCCGTCAGGAATGACTTCCCCTGTTTCAACATGTCGTGCATAGCTGCGCAATACATCAGGTTCAATGGCCCAGTGTTCCATGATTTGTGAGGGCAGTTCGACAAAATCCTGTTTCACTTCGGTGCCGCTGAGGCTTTCGTAGCGCACCTTGGATAGCAAACCGTGAAGCCCATGACCGAACTCATGGAACAGAGTGCGTACTTCGTCAAGGCTAAGTAGGCAGGGGTCTGAATGGGTGAAGTTGCAGCAATTTACGATAACCGGGCATACATGGGTATCCAGGTTCGACTGGTTGCGGTAGGTAGACATCCAGGCGCCGCTGCGTTTGGAGGGTCGCAGATAAAAGTCGAATAAGAATATGCCAATGGTTGATCCGTCGGCCTCTCGCGCCTCAAAGGCCTGCATATCAGGGTGGTAAAGCGGTATATCCATGCGCCGCTCAAAGTTGATGCCGTAGAGCTTATTGGCTACCTCGAAAGCACCGTCACGCACCTTCTCAAGCTGAAAGTAGGGCATAAGTTCGTTGTCATCGAGATCGTAGCGTTGCTGGCGCAGCTTCTCCGTGTAGTAAAACCAGTCCCAGGCAGCGAGTGCAAACGGCGCTTCTTCAGCATCGATAAGCGCCTGTAGGTCGCGGGATTCCTCGTCGACTTTTAGGTGACAGGGCTTCCACACCTGTTCCAGCAGAGCGTTGGCCTGCTCTGGCGTTTTGGCCATGCGGTCTTCCAGCATAAAGTCTGCATGAGTGGCATAGCCCAGTAGTTTTGCCCTTTCCGAGCGCAGTGCCACGATCTGTTGAATGATGTCGTGGTTGTCTACTGTATTTTGTCCACAGGCGGTGTAGGCGGCGTACATTGCCTCGCGCAGGTCTCTATGATCAGAGTATTGCAGGAAGGGTGTGATTGAAGATCGGGATAAGCTGAATAGGTACTTTTTCGAATGACCCCTTGATTCAGCCTCCATGCCGGCGGCGGCGCGAACGAAATCGGGCAAGCCGCCCAGTTGGCTTTCTTCCAAAACGAGCTCGTAGTCGTTGGTATCGGCCAATACATTCTGACTGAACTGAGTCGTGAGTAGGGCGAGCTGCTCGCTGATATGCTCCATTCGTCGGCGCCCACTTTCATCCAATGCCGCGCCTGCCCGTATAAATTGCCTGTGGGTGTTGTTCAGCAGTTGAGACTGTTCTTCATTCAGCGATAACTGACCGTTGTATACCGTTTCTACCCGCTGAAAAAGCGCAGGATTGGCATAAATTTTACTGTCATGTAGAGCGCAGCGTGGGGCGATTTTCAGATCCAGGGCCTGCAGTTGATCGTTGGTGTGGGCGGAAATCAGGTTGAAGAATACCGAGCTTGTCCTGCCTAGCGCAGCGCCCGAGCGTTCCAGCGCCTCTATGGTGTTTTCAAAATCAGCGGGCTCCGATTCACCAACGATGGCAGCGATTTCAGCTTCGTGCTCAGTAAAAGCGACCTCGAAAGCTTGTGTAAAGTGCTCCGGTTCGATGTCGGGAAAATTGGGAACGCCGTGGGAGGCAGGAGGGGAGAGTAAGGGGTTGCTCATGGGGCTGGAGTCCTTATGCGATGTAGGACCCAGTATAAATCGGATTGCCCGATGTTGCAGTGCAGGGTAACGCGAAGCTTTAGGCTAAGGCAACGAGTAGAGCCTCCTGGCTAAACTCAATCGTGTCTCCTGCGACTATTTTTCTGCGCTTGCGGGTTTCGGTATTGCCATTAACTGCCACCAAACCTTCGCTGATAACAGACTTTGCTTCGCCGCCGCTGGCGACAAGACCCTCGAACTTGAGGATCTTGTATAGCTCAACCGGTTCCCGCGTGATCAAGACTTCGCGCATAGTGCTTATGCCGCTTCAGCTTCGCTTTTATCAGCGTCTTCGCTCTGATCTGTTTCAAGCTCTGCCAACTTGGCTTCCAGCTCTTCGATCTTCTGCTGCTGTTCGGCGCACTCAGATTTGCTCTTGCCTAGTGACTTCTGCAGGGCATCTGCCGCTTTGGTCTTTTCAGCTAGCTTCTTTTTGTTCGCGTCTAGATTCTTCTTCATTTTGAGCGGGTCAAATTGCTTCAAAGCCTTGAGCTCTTCACGCTCCTGGGCGAGGTCTTTTTGCAGGGACTTGACACGCTTCTTGAGGGTAACAACCTCTTCCTGCAGGTTTTCGCCGCGGCTGGTCAGCTCGCGATTCAATTGCTCAGTGTGCTTGTTGGCTGTGGCGGTTTTGGACAAAGAGGAAATCTCTTTCAACTGTGTGTCCAGTCGCTCTTTTTGCTGCTCTTTTTCTTTGGTCAGCGCTTCAATTTCCGTTGACTTGGCGTCCAGCTGGCTCTGGTACTCAGTTCTGAGCTTATCTTCCAGTTCAATCAATTTTTCAAGGTTCTTGGTGGTGAGCATTCAGTTTCTCCTGTGTGTTGGCTCAATTTGCCTGTGGCGGCAATTGCTTCATACCCGCCGTCCCGACACTGTCGGTGGCGCGACCTGGCTATGTGTTCCTATAGCGCATTAAAAATGGCCTGCCTGAGACGATTTGAGTGTCCAACCTGACGCCTCGAAAGGTGCGCAAGAAGGTGGGTTTATAGTTCGTAACAGGCTAAAAACTAAAGGGTTTCCCGGCGGGCGCGCGATTCTACCACAGTAATTGCAGCGATGCCGCTTCAATCTTGGCAGGATTCCTTGTTCAGGATCCAAAAAACCACGTTTGAGTCGCTTATTGCGCTCAAAGGCGCTGCGCTGGTGTAGAATGCGGCGTTTTTCGCAAGGAATATGCGTCATGCTTGAGGTAAACGAATATTTTGATGGCAAGGTCAAATCCATTGCCGTGCAAGGGGGTGACCTTCCTGCCACCGTTGGTGTAATGGCCGCCGGGGAATACACCTTCGCCACCAGCCAGAGAGAGTATATGACGGTTGTAGAGGGCAGTTTACGCGTTAGGCTTCCAGGCTCTGATCAATGGCGCGATTTCACCAGCGGTGAGACTTTTATCGTTGAAGCAGGCGAAAGCTTTGATCTTATCGTTGAACGGGAAAGCGCATACCTTTGTAAATACGAATGAGTTTCAGGGGCAATCCCGGGCGCAGCTCCCCCGCAGCCTCAATTGAATATCATGTTGCTGTTGAAAACTAATATTTTCGCCCGCGATACGTGGTTGTATCCCTGAACTGTATCATCACCTGCTGCAGACACGGCGTCTCAGGAAGCGTCCGCCAGGGCAGGTATAGTCTTGCGCAGTCGGAGATACATAAACAGGTAGATACCGAATGCGATAATCGAGGCGCAGGCGCACATAATAAATACACCGCCGTAACCCAGGCCAAGAGCCAGAATAGACGCAGCCAGATTGGGTCCGATGATCTGTCCCAGGCCCTGCGCTCCGGGCATGAGTGCGGCAAACCGTCCCGAATGGTCCAGGTTGGCAATGGTTGCCGACTGATAAACGTCGACGAAGATCCAGCAGAAATTGAAAGCGAACATACTGATCATTACGTTAACGTTGTTAATACCGTTGGCGAGCATGACGACGATGATAGCCTGAACAACCAGTGTCAGTAATAAAGGCTTGGCAAGGCCAAATCGATTACTGATGACCGTCGCACAGGCGCAGCCAATCACCGAGAAAACCGATGTATACACCAGGAGCTTGCCTACCCATTCGGGTGAGGCTTCCGAATCCAAACTAGCCAATTCAATGTAAGTCCAGTACGCGCCAATATTCAAGTAAGTGAAGAGCACCGCCGCGAGAACCAGCCAGGGCACAGAGGCAGGTACCTGCAAATGGAGCGGGTGGTGCTCGCCGTCGCTGTCTTGCTTGTCGATCTCGATGTCGAGCATTTTTTCCACTGGGTGGGGCGGTAACCAGGGAAGCATGAGTAGACCCAGCGCATAGGTGCTTATAAAGAATAGATAAATTTCGTTCATGCTGAGTTGCGGAAACAAATACAGTTGGCCGCCCTGAGAAAACGCGAACGCGAACAACAAAATATTGAACGCTCTGGCAGGTTTAGAGGTGCCAGCCAGCGTGGCGATCGCCACGGCAGTGAAGGCACCGCTGCCTATTCCGGCAATCACACGTAGCCAGAGCGTCTCTTCATAGCTCAGCATTACCATGCACAGAGCATTTGCAGCGATGGCGATCGTTGCAGCGATAAGCACAATCAAGCGCCGATTGACCTTGGCGACGAAAAGCGAGACCAGAACAGCGCCTAATGAAAACCCACCGAGGTCAGCACCTGCGATGCGTCCCACCTGAACCTCGGAAAAGCCAAGTTGAGAGACCCAGGCGGTGCTGATTACAGGGATACCAACCATCACGCCATAACCAACGAGCGCCATGAAAATGGCGACGGAAATCGAGCGCCAGTCGTCAAAAACTGTTCGATGGTGGAGTAACGAACTTGTGGTTTCGGGCACTATGAACGGACCTTATCTATTATTATCTTGGGTTAAGACTCTCAAATATTGTGTCGCTCTGCCAGCGCAATCAGTCGCAATTGCAGAAACAGATGCACGCAGGTTTGTGAATTAACTGCGGTGTTTTAGCCACCACTGAGCCAAAGCGACAGAAAACTGCTCGGCTTGGTCCTTGAGTAGAACCTAAAGTAAGGCGAGACTATTCAAACGGGTGGATTCCCCCAGCCTAGAAAGACTCCTCGATTTAGACTCAATTTTCTCGGGGAGTACTTTCTTACTTCTCAATATCCTTGAGGGCAATTGATACCTCCGTGGTGTGCGATGCGCCAGGCTCTAAAGTAATTGGAGTAGGGTGCGTGTTAGCTTGCTCTACACAAACAAACTGACGGTATTCGTCATTGGAAAGATCTGAGATCTGCATCGCGCCATCAGCACCGGGGTTCCAAACCACCGTATTCTGACTGCCAGTTTTCTCCAGCAAGATGATACGACCGCTCGCGCGGTCTTCGATCGAACATGCTTGAGTGGACTGAAAAATTCTATCGATGGGCCGATCGATGATGATAGGTTCTGCCTGAGTTTTTTCAGTAGGGTCTTCCAATCGATAGACGTAGCTACTTCCTTCAAGGCCGATAATCTCAGTTTTTTCTGCCTCATCTACTCGAAAATAGCAGTGCAAGGCGTCACCGAACTGGAATGGTTTTTTGTCTGCGTTGAAAGTGGTTAGCGAAACACTGAGAGACTCACCTACGGTGAAGTGAGCGTGAACCGAAGATGAGTAAGGCCAGCGCGGGTCGGTACCGTCAGTGGTGAGCGATAGCACAACCTGGGTGTGAGCGTCAGAGTGTTCTACTGCTTTTAAGTCCCAAAAAGACGTGCGGGCGATACCATGGGAAGGGAAGTCGGAATGCTCTTGGTGTCGGCTAAACCATGGCCAGCAAATGGGAATGCCGCCGCGTATCGGTGTTTCCGTTTTGTACTGGGCGTGCTTGCTCAGAAATATAACATCTGAAGCGCCTTTGGGCTTAAAGCGGGTTAGATGCGCACCGTGCAGTGCAATTTCTGCTGTAGCGAAAGTATTTTTAACACGAATAAGCGGATATTCGGGTGACTCCTCATGGATGTCGACCTGAGGAACCTCCGCTACCATTCGCTGCAGATCTTCTAGAGTTTTCATTGGGCGGACAATAACATAAAGTGAGCAGAGAACCGTTAAACAGGCGTTGAATTTCGACGGCTTATCGCCACTAGCGTAATGGAATTGAAAGTAATGAATATAGACCGTGGAAGAAACACTGCAGTGTCAAAGATACTCTCGTCTCTGATCATCCTACTGCTTGGTTTTTCGAGTGTAGTAGCACTATCAGCTGACAATACGCTAAGCCAAGCTGAGATCGATGAGGGCTGGGAACTGCTTTTCGACGGCAAAGATATTGAGCATTGGCGCAATTTCAAGCAGCAAGAATTAAACGAAAAATGGGTCGTTGATAACGGAACCATGAAATTAGTGGGGAAGGGCGGCGGCGACATACTAACCCGTAAGTCCTATCGCAATTTTGACTTAAGGCTTGAATGGCTGATTTCAGAGGGCGGCAACAGCGGGATATTCATTCTCGTCGACGAAGAAGGCCAACATATCTATTCGCATGCTCCTGAAATACAGATACTGGACAACGAAAGACACTCTGATCGAAGAGTTGACTCGCACCGGTCGGGTTCACTTTACGATATGGTCGCGTCACATCCGTCGTCATTTAAGCCCGCTGGTCAGTGGAACCAGGTACGCATTCTTTTTCGTGATGGCTTTGTGCAGGTTTGGCAAAACGGAGTGAAAACAGTGAACGTGACTATTGGCGATAGCACCTGGAATACGCTGTTTGAGGCTAGTAAGTTCGATAGCGCACTAGGCAACCTTTTTAGCGATTTTGAGGGTTTTGCGGAAGCCCGGTCCGGTCACATTGGCCTGCAAGATCACAGTGATCCGGTAGCGTTTAAGAATATTAAGATTTTGGAACTGCCGTGATAACAGGCTTGGCTATAGGTCTTGTGGTCCTAAGCTCTGCTGCCGAGGGATAATAACCGGGGCGGAATCACTGGATTAGGTAGACCCATGCTGCGCGCCGATCCCACGGCGGCGGTTATTGGTGATCACCCGTACTGCTCAGAAAGTCACCACACACATCGACCAGGCGGTCGACATCATGACGGCTGATATCCATGTGGGTGACAAGTCGCATAACCTTGCCTCCCAATACCGCGATGTTTGCGCCCGCCAGATGCGACACAAGCTTCTCTGTGATAGTTGCATCATCCACTGTTAGAAAAACCATATTCGTCTGCACGCTAGAGGGGGTGCAGTTCACGCCAGGTAGTGCTGACAGGCCTTTAGCCAGATGCAGCGCGTTGTCGTGATCTTCCGTCAGGCGCGAAATGTTGTTTTCCAAAGCGAACTGGCACGCGGCAGCGATGATTCCTGCTTGACGCATGCCTCCGCCTAACATTTTCCGCCATCGACGCGCCTGGCCAATCAGCTCTGCACTTCCCACCAAAATAGAGCCGGCTGGGGCGCCAAGCCCTTTGGATATGCACAGAGAAACTGAGTCGTAGTGCTCAACGATGCTTTGTATATTCGTCTCTTGCTTGACACAGGCATTGAATAAGCGGGCTCCGTCAAGATGCAGCGCGAGACCTGTGTCACGGCATAGGCTGGCGGCCTGAGCGTGATAGCCCATCGGGAGAACATCACCTGAGCGGGTGTTTTCAAGGCATAGCAGGCGGGAACGGGCAAAGTGAAAGTCGTCTGGCTTGATTTTGCTCCTTACCTTTTCCAGGTCCAGTGTTGAATCCGGTGAGTACTCGATGGGTTGTGGTTGAATGCCGCCAAATACCGCGGCGCCGCCACCTTCGTACTTGTAGGTATGTGCTTCTTGACCAACGATGTACTCGTCTCCACGTTGACAGTGGGCCAACAGCGCCACCAGATTGCTCTGGGTGCCAGAGGTGCAAAAGAGCGCAGCTTCTTTGCCTGTGAATTCAGCGGTCCAGTTCTCCAGCGCGTTAACGGTAGGATCGTCGCCGAATACGTCATCACCGACATCGGCCATTGCCATGGCCTCGCGCATGGCGGGGGAGGGCCGTGTAACCGTATCGCTACGAAAATCTGCGGTAGTGCTGTTCATACTGTCTCTGCCTTGCAAAAGTGGGATAATACTAACTCGGTCAGCGCATCCTGTCGCCGCTACGCCGGCGCTAATATTGCTGATGAGGAATAAACTTGATCGCCTTGAAATTAGAATGACCACTCAGCGTACCAGACTGGATCGCTTAGTCAGCGAGCACGCGCGCATTAATAGAAAAGATGTTCGTTTGTTACTGGCGCAGGGTCGCATTCATGTGGATGATCAGTCCGCCGAATCAATTAATCAGCGTATTGGTCCCTTTACGCGTGTGACGCTGGATAAGCGTGTTTTGCAGGCGAGAAAGGCGCGCTACGTTATGCTTCATAAGCCTGCTGGAGTGGTTAGCGCGACCAGAGATGCGAAACACACCACTGTTATCGACCTTATACCGGCACCTTACAAGAACGAATTACATATTGTAGGCCGGTTGGATTACAACTCCACGGGATTGATGTTGCTGACCAACGATGGGCAGTGGTCAAGGTCTTTGTCTAAGCCCGAAAATAAAGTGTTAAAAACTTACCGTGTTTCCCTGGAGAAGCCGCTAAGCAGTCAGTATGTAAAAGCCTTCGCTGAGGGTATGTATTTTGACTTTGAAGGGCTGACAACCCGGCCAGCTGGGTTAAGAATCCTGTCAGATTATGAGGCCGAAGTAGATCTGATCGAAGGTCGCTATCATCAGATTAAGAGAATGTTCGGACGCTTCGATAATCGAGTCATGTCGCTGCACCGGATATCGGTAGGCCCGATCGTTATGTCGGCTAACCTGGCGCCTGGGCATTGGCGAGAGCTCGCGCTAACAGAGCTTGATCTGCTGGGCATGGAACACTATTTACGGGCTTAGCAGCGAAAGCTCACTAGTTGGGTTTTTAGCCAATATTGGGTGAGCCCACTATGATCCCGCCTGTTTTCTTGGCAAAATGGCGCCCGTTTTCTGCAATGTTGTTTTTCTTCTCGCACTAGAATATTCAAGGAACGTCCCCTAATGCCCGCTTCTCTCTTGCTAAAGAGTGTTTTTCTCTTTTTGACGCTTTTAATGTCTGCGTCATGCCTCGCTAGTGCCGAAACCGCTCGCCTTAATCAATGGCTGGATACTCAGTACGAAAAGGAGCTGCTGCTGAGTCCTACTAGTCTCACAGGAATGGGGCGTAAGGAACTGTATGATCGCATTGACGACTATAGCCGCCAAGCGGAAGAAGACTACAGGGACTGGCTTTCTGCAACGGGCGTCGAACTCAAGAGTCAAATTGATTACGAGTCGCTTACTGTAGACGGAAAGGTTTCCTATGATTTCTGGATGCATCGTATCGGTGAGGTTGAATCCGGTTTTCCCTTTAGAGATCACGATTATGTGATGACCACCTGGAGTGAGGCACATACAGCGCCGGTAACCTTTATGATCAATAACCATGCGGTTGATTCAGAGGCAGATATGGTGGCCTATATTACCCGGATAAATGGCTGGGCCCGAGCACTGGGGCAGTTGATGGATCGAGTAGAGTACTCGGCTGCGCAAGGCATACGTCCCCCGCGTTTTTCCTATTATGAGGTTATTGAACAGTCGGGCTTGGTTATCGAAGGTGAGCCTTTTTCCAACACCGGAGGCGACTCTCCTCTTTGGGCAGATGCCAGAGAAAAGATCGATGTGCTGGCCCGGAACGGTGAAATTGATTCAAGCGGAGCGATTGAGCTGCGTGCTCAAGCAAAAAAGTCGTTGATGGATGATTTGCTGCCGGCGTATCAGCGCATTATTCGTTGGCACGAAAAGGACATTGAGAACACTGCCGAACAAGCGCAGGGTGTTCACGCCTTGCCCTCGGGCGAGGCGTACTACCAGTATCGATTGGCGCTTAATATTGAGTCAGACATGTCTTTTGAGGACGTGCATAGTCTTGGTCTGAGTGAAGTCGCCAGGATAAAAGCGGAGATGAACGCAATAATGAAGCAGGTGGGTTTTCAGGACTCCTTGCAGGACTTCTTCCAGTTTGTGCGTAGTAACGAGCAATTTTATTTTTCGAACAACGACTCAGGAAGGGAGGCATACCTGGATGAGACGCGCAGGTACCTCGCTAGAATGGAATCCATGCTGCCCCAGTATTTTGGCCGACTTCCGCTGGCCCCCTTTGAGGTGAAGCGAGTGGAAGCTTATAGAGAGCAGGACGGCGCGGCGGCTTTTTATCGTGAAGGGACTGCGGATGGCAGCCGTCCGGGGGTTTATTACCTTCATTTATCAGACATGAAGTCAATGAACAGGGTGGACCTGGAAACAACGGCATACCATGAAGGCAGCCCAGGGCATCATATGCAGGGTTCCATCGCCATGGAGAATGCAGCGTTGCCTTTATTCAGGCGCATCGAGTGGTCAAACGGCTATGGTGAGGGGTGGGCTCTGTACTCGGAGTATTTGGCCAAAGAGATGGGTGCCTTTCAAGATCCTTACATGGATTTTGGTCGTCTGGTGAATGAGCTATGGCGAGCATTGCGGCTGGTTGTAGATTCGGGCCTCCATGGACTGGGCTGGTCAGAAAGGCAGGCAATCGACTATATGTTGAACAACTCTTCTTCGCCGGAACCTACCGTGCGCTCGGAGGTGCACCGCTACTTGTTGTCGGCGGGACAGGCGTCATCATACAAGGCCGGTATGTTGCGAATTCTTTCTATGCGAGCCAGAGCGGAGGCGGAGCTGGGTGAAGAATTTGATATCCGTGAGTTTCACGACTTGATTCTCGAGGGCGGCTCACTGCCGCTGCCGGTCTTGGATCGACGGATTGATGTCTGGATTGCGAACCAGTCAAAGTGAGCCTTTTGTCGATTACTGATCTACTATAATCAGGTAGACGCACTCATTTAATCAGAGGTGAAGTAATGGCGGTTCAATTCGAATATGAGGCAGATGTGGAGACAGTCTATGAGGTGCTCACTGAGCCACAGTACCTTGTAGACAGGAGCCTGGCGTTGGGCGAGCTGAGCGCCGAGTGCGAGGTCGAGGAAGAAGAGGGGGTGACAACGGTCACCCTGATGCGTGAAGTCAGCCGAGACCTGCCCAAAGTGTTAGCGAAAATGTTCGACTCCGTTCAGGTGATGGACATGACAGAGGCCTGGCGGGAAGAAGGCGATGGTTACGCGGGAGAATGGGAGATTTTGATTCGCGGTCAGCCCGTGGCAATCACCGCCCGCTTCGAGCTTATGCCAGCAGGGTCGGGGTGTCGATATAGCGTTAGCCACAAGGCCAAGGCTAAAATCCCCCTGGTCGGTAGGCAAGTGGAGAAATATATTTTGGGACAGACAACCGAAGGCGCTGAGCAAGAGCTTGAGTACCTGGCCGAGTATTTGGCTTAGGGGCGAGGACTCCGGCGCAGGCTTGGTCTGTTTTTTTAGGCTAGCTCTGAGTCAGG
>JBDWQQ010000121.1:0-41506 GCA_039986455.1 Halioglobus sp. | reverse complement strand
TGCCATCCTTGGCACTCCTTGCCCCGTGCGACTTCCTTGTCTATCCATCCGTGTTTTGCGAGCTGCCGGGCCACCCACAATGTATAGAGCAACAAACGTGCCAGACTTTTTGGCCCTGTTAGGCCGCTAAAAGAGCGGTTGACCCCGTGCATTTTTTTGGCGCCCGCGTGCGCCCGTGGCCGGCGAGGTGCGGCCGGCGAGGTGTGGCCAGAGAGACGCCCCCGTCAAATACCGTTGAATAGCCTCTATCGGCCGGAGAGCACTTGCAGGGCTTCGCTGGCTATCTGTTCTGGTGTTTTGCCGCCAGTGGGCAGAATGTGGTCGGCGTAGTGTTCGTAAAGTGGCGTGCGCTCTGCATAAAGCTGGGCGAAGCTCTGCTCGCTATCGCTGGCGATACCACGGGGTGGCGCGGCTGCAACACGTTGTTCCAAGATGTCCAGCTCTGTGTGCAGGTAAAGGATGGGGCCCAGTGATTTCAGTCGTGCCATGCTGGCTTTGCTGTACACAGCGCTGCCTCCGGTGGAAACCAAGGCGTGATCAAGCTCAATAGTGAGTAGTACCTTTTCTTCAGCCTGGCGCAGATATCGGTAGCCGTGCTTTTCCAGTATCTCCTGGAGCGTGGCTTCTTCCTGCACTTGAATATCCAGATCGGTATCAACGAAGCGCAAGCCAGCCAATTTGGCCAGCAGCACGCCAACCGTGCTTTTTCCGGCACCCGGCATGCCAACCAGGCTGATGGTGTTGAATGGGCTCACTGTGGATTCTCTTTAGAAGGGTGACGTCATTATCAGTGAGTGAGCGCAACGACGCCAGTCTCCGGCCTTGCAGGGCCGAGTGGCTGTGGGTAGAGTTGCAGCCCTTGCCTACTACTAGATCAGGAATAGCCATGACTCTTTTGACCACGCCGTTGGATGGCCTGCACCGAGAACTGGGCGCCAAGATGGTTCCTTTTGCCGGCTACGATATGCCCGTGCAGTACCCCGCCGGAATCATCAAGGAACATCTGCAAACGAGAGAGGCAGCAGGCCTTTTCGATGTGTCTCACATGGGGCAGGTCATTATAGAGGGGGCGGGAACTGCGGCTATGCTCGAGTCGCTGGTGCCGGTTGATATTGAAGGCCTTGGCAGCAACCGGCAAACCTATGCGCTGCTGACTAATGATCAGGGTGGCGTGCTGGACGATTTAATCATCACCCGATGGTCTGACGACAAGTTTTTTCTCGTGGTGAATGCAGCCTGCAAAGAGCAGGACATATCGCATCTGCGCAATCATCTTGCCGGCCAGTCTTTGGAAGTACTGGGCGATCAGGCTCTACTCGCCCTGCAGGGACCGAAAGCACGCGAGGTGATGCGTGACTTGTGCCCGGCTGCTGCTGATCTGGTTTTCATGCAGGGCTTGGCAGCGACGATCGACGGGGTAGACGTTTACATCACCTGCTCGGGTTATACGGGTGAAGATGGTTTTGAAATTTCGGTGCCCAATGCGGCGGCAGATGCGCTAGCAAGGCGAATACTTGGCTACGATCAAGTCGAACCCATTGGCCTGGGCGCCAGGGACTCCCTTCGCCTGGAAGCGGGTCTGTGTCTTTATGGCCATGAGTTGAATACCGAAATAGACCCGGTACAAGCAGGCCTCTTGTGGTCGGTGAGTAAGACTCGCCGAGCTGATGGGTCTCGTCCGGGCGGGTTTCCGGGTGCAGATGTAATCTTTGATCGAATCGCGAACAAGCCTGCCTTGCGCAGAGTCGGTTTGACGGTAGAGGGTAAACGTCCAGTACGAGAAGGCCAGACCGTGGTCAATGCCAATGGCGAACGGGTGGGCGAGATTTGTTCTGCTGCTTATGGTGCTAGTCTCGGCGGCCCCATTGCTATGGCCTATATTGCGCGAGAATTGGGAGATCCGGGTACTGAACTTGCGGTCGATGTACGGGGGAAACTATTACCCGTGACTGTGACTAAAATGCCGTTTAGTCCCCAGCGCTACTACCGGGGTTGAGTCGTTTGGCCAAGCCTGGCTTGCGCAGATCCTGTAGCTTTATCCAGCCGGCTCGTAAGGGTTGTACTGCGTAGGGCAGTAGTTCCCAGGGGCGGTAGCGATTGAGTAACCAGAGCATGAGAATGATCGCAGCAATTCCTATTGCCATTGTGAGGAGTTGAGCCCGGTTCAGCACCGACGTGCTTTCGTCAGTTGCAGCGCCCGGTGCAGCAATCACTAACACCTCTACCGCCGGGATACTCACAACGCGCAACTCTTCGGTGCGAGTGTCCCACCAGAAGAAATCTTCGCTAGATATCAGATAGCTGCCGGGCTCTTCTGCGACGTAGCTAATCGTTTGAACGCGACTACCGGTTGCCTGGCCACGATTACTGCTGTTGTTCAGTATTGGAGGCGCCGGATAGGTAGCGAGTCCGGCTTGCTCTTTTGTGTTCACCTCGGGCAGCATCATTGCCAGCACGTCGTCCGCGCGAAATTCAATGCGTCGCTCGAACGCGTCACCGGGCTTTAAGTTATCGGTGTCTTTATTGAGACTTTGCTGCACAGAGAAAGCGGGTGTAGCCACCCAGAACTCGGCCTGCTCAAGTGCGCTGGGTAATTGCACATTAAAGTCCACAGGGTCGCTTAGTGTGTCGCCCTGAATGTTGCCTTGCTCGCCCGCATTCACCTCTAGCGACAGTGAAATAGGTGGAATCGTAAAGTTGCCCGCCCGCTGCGGATAGAGGTCTAGTGACCAGCGTTGGATGACCCAGGTCTGTCCGCCGCGCGATTCACTGGCGTTGGCTGCAAATTGCTCGGTCTGAAGAATGACCAGGCCAGGCACCTCTGGAATGCGTATGCGCGTACCGCCGGTAAACCAGCGGCTGGTGGCAATTTCCAGAATCAGTTGGGTACGTTGCCCGGGTACCAGTCGTTCGCTCTGCGACAGGCTGGCGTCCACGGTCAACTCACCTTCTGACAGGAGAGATTCAATCTGGCTGGCCGCTTGCAGTGGAATGGCCAGCCAAAGCACGAGAAAGAAAAGAGCGAGGTTGCGCATTATTGCTCTGGCTCCTCGCGTAACAGTTGCATATTGAACTTGGTCGCGAGGAAGTTGGAGGGGTCTTGTTGCACGCCGCGTAACCACATGTCTCGTGTGGCCTCGCTCTCCAAAATTTCTTCAGCGGTGTATTGCTTGATCTCTACCTGATCAAAGTTGAGTTTCTCTGCGCCTTCAGCGGGGATCGCGTCGTCTCCACCCATTTGCTTTTCTTCGCTGCTGCCTTCTTCGCCGTGTTGCGATTCACTCATGCGGTTTATTTCATCGATCAGCGTTTGCACTTTCGCTCGGTTATCCGCCGCCCCCGGGTAATCAGGCGTTCGCTCTAACAACTGGTCATAGCGTTTTACTGCGCGTAAAAAATCACGGGCGTGGGCGCGTGCATTGGCCTCATTGAACAGGGCATCGTCGCTGCTGGAGCGGGAAAAGTATTCCGCCGCCTGCATGAAATCTTCGTTGTAGTAATAGGCGATACCTTTCCACAAAGGATCTTCAAACTGATTGGCTGCGCCGTGATAGTCGCCATACTGCAGTAACAGCCTGCCCTGCTGGTCAGGTGTTAGCCACAGTTCGGCAAACCACTGCCCAAGTGAAAAGCCGCTTTGTGCGCCGCCATTACTCGCCTGTTGCTGACTGTCTGCCTGAGCAAGCGTTGGCGCTGGTGCGACCGAGAGTATCAGCGGAAGCGCCAGCCATGACCAGCTGATCGTCCAGCCCTTGCGGAACCACATCAGCCAGAGCGCCATGCAGACAAAGACCAGTGGGTATCCACTGTCCAGCCACGGTAGGGCATCGTCGTCTATGATCACGTAGTGACTTTCAATACGACGCTCCAGAGCCCGCACATCACTGTCGTCGATGGTGAGGTCTACGTAGTGCCCGCCGCTGTCACTGGCCAAAGTTTGCAGGCGCCCGCGTTCAAGCGGTACTAATCCGTCTTCATCGCTGTCGCCGCCGATACCCAGCACCAGCAGCTGATGCGAGCGCTGTTCAAAATAGTCACTGAAAGCATTCTCGGTATTGCTACCCAGCCCGTCTGTAATGAGAACGACGGTAGCTGCGGCGCTAGTATCGCGAAGAATGTCATCCACCAAAGGCAGAGCCTGCTCAGCAAATTTACCCGCCCTAGGCATCATGCTCGATTTAATGGCTGCGAGGTATTGGTTGAGTATGTCTTGATCTGCCGTCAGGGTGAGTACGGTGTGAGCGGTGCCGGCGTAAACGATGAGCGCTGATTTTTTGTCCGGACGCAGGGCCAACAGATCTGATGCCTTTTGTTTGGCGCGCTCCAGGCGCGAGGGCTGTATGTCACCTTGCTCCATTGAAGATGAGGCATCCAGCACAATGACCATGGCTGATTTATCCTGACTCAGCGGCGACGGCTGTTGGCGCCAACTGGGTCCCATCGCGACAGCCAGACACAGAATAATGAAAGCGCCGCCAAAGGTGGTGGGATTGATCCAGCGCGAATCCTTGCTGTCCAGTCGAAGGTGTTCGAGTAAATGAGGCGCAATAATCCCACCAAACATATCTTTTTGATTACGCTTACTGCGACTCAAATGAATCAAAAAAAGCCAGGGAATCAGCAGCAGTAGCCACATTGGCCTGAGAAAATGAAAGTATTCCAGGGAGGCAAGGTCAGGCAGCATCATTGACCCTCCTGGCCCGCAGAGACGTAAGGGCAAAGAAGCCGTGATAGAGCAGGTATAGCGTTGAAACCAACGCCATAGGCACCCAGTGCAAGCTTTGCCGGGGCCGGAAGCTGATGGTTTCGTAAAGTTCAGGCTCCAGTTCTCCAATGGTGATGTAGGCCTGGCGCATCTCCTCCTGGTCTAGCGCGCGAAAGGTTCGACCGTTTGCAATCTCGCTGACCCGGGTGATGGTGTCCATATCCAGAGCATCTTCCCCCACCGTGGTCGGGTCGCCAATGGCGATGGTATAGATGCGGACACCGTTTGCTGCGGCAACCTTGGCTGCGTCTACTGGCGGCACTGTGCTGCCCGTATCATTGCCATCGGTCAGTATGATCAACACCCGATTGTCGGAATCGCTCTCACTAAACAGCTTGATGGATAATCCAATGGCGTCGCCGAATACCGTACTCGGGCCGGCCATGCCAATCTCGGTTTCCTCGAGTAGTTGTTGCCACACCTGATGATCGTCGGTGAAAGGTGTTTGCAGGTAGGCGGCGGCTCCAAAGACAATGAGGCCCAGCCTGTCAGATTCCCGAGCCGATGCCAGTTCCTCGAGCACTTGCTTCACTGCAACTAACCGGTCGACGGTCACGCCGCTGGGAAGAGTGAAGTCTCGTGCCTCCATGGAGCCTGAAAGATCGACCGCAATCATCAGGTCGCGGCCGGATTTTTGCTGCTCTATAGGTGGCCCAATCCATTGCGGTTTGGCGGCGGCCACAATCAGGCAAAGCCAAGTCAGATTCACCAGGATTTTTTGTAGAGTGCTGCGGCGTAAAATGCGAGCACCCTGTTCGGGCTTTTGCTCGCTTAGATCGACCAACTTATTGAAGAAGGGCACTTTTACTGAGTCACGACTTTCCTTGTATGCAGGAAACAAGCGCATGATTAGCGGCAGAGGGAGCAAGGCCAGCGCCCAGGGGAACGCGAGCTCAATCATCGTATCTATTCTTGTGCTGCTCAATCCATGAGAGGCTGGCGGCAATCAATTGCCGGGCAGAGGACTGTTCGAGTCTCTGTTGTTGGTAAACGCCCAGGGCCAGAATCTGACACTGATCCTCATTGAAACTGGGCTTTTCGCACTGGGCGTTGAGAAACCGGGTCCACTCTTCGCCGGATAAGCTGGCGACCTGTTGTCGTGAAAAGGCAGCCAGTGCGGTCAGTTTCAACAGGCGATTAAGCTCTGCCACCAATGTCACGGAATCATTTAGTTGATGTAGCCGGTCGCTGGCTTCTTTGCGGTAGCGATTTCGGTGCCAGTGCTGCAATCGAAGCCACAACCTGCGCGACGCCCATGCCAAAAGGGCTGCGCCAACCACATACCAGCCAAGTGTTTGTGGCCACCAGTCAATGCCCGGTGGCGAGACCACTTCGTTGAAATCCCCCAGGGCATAGTTGCCGAAAATATCTGGTAGCGAAGGCAGACTCATGCCAAAACCCTCTGCCCGCCTAGCTGCTCTCGCAATTGTTGATCGGTAGGGGCGGCAGTATGAACAGGAATAACCGGGATTTGGTGGCGCAATAAGTCCTCTCTTACGTGAGCGAAAGAGCTCTCGAAGCTGGCTTCAAAGCGTTCACCTAAATCTTTGTGGCTTGGATCAATTTCTAATTGAAAGTGGCCGTCACTCACCACCAATTTCTCGGCGCTGGATATGTCGCGCTCCAAGGGGTCGTAGATCATGCTGCAAACGATATCGTTGTGCTGGCCAATACGACGAATACTTTGCAGTGCCGCATCACTCCAGCCGTAAAAGTCCGAAATCAGTATGACCAGGTAGTCGTGGCTGATCTGTCGCTCCGTGGTCTGCAGTGCCTCAGCCAGCGCCTCCGGTCTGCTTGGCACGCCAGAGTTTACTGACAGCTCATTATTCATTTTGGCGAGATCGCCCAGCCACCCCATGGCCTTCTTCTCGCTCCTCGCGGGCCGCGCCTCGGTGATTCGCTCATCGTTAAATAAAACGGCGCCGATGCGGTCGCCTACATCGATAACACGCCAGGCGGTCATTGCGGCGACCTCGGCCGCAATCACTGACTTCATCTTGTATTGGCTACCGAAAAACATGGGCAGACGCTGGTCAACGATAACCAGAACCGGGCGATCTCTTTCTTCGGTGTAAACGCGGACGTGGGGCTTGCCGGTTCGATTAGTGACGCGCCAGTCCATGGTGCGGATGTCATCACCGGGCCGGTAATGCCGCAACTCATCAAAATCTAATCCACGGCCGCGCAGTTTGGAGCGCTTCCGTCCCGCCAACTGCGAGCGCACGGGTTGACGCGGAAGGTAGCTGAAGCCGCCCGCGGTGTAGCGCAGTCGCACCAGGTCCTGCAGATTGGTATAAATTTGCTCGCTAGCATCCGCCGACATGGTTCAGCCCACGGCGACCTGGCTAATGATTTCGTCGATGACATCGTCGGGAGACACCCGGTCGGCGAGGGCGTCGTAACTTAAGATAAGGCGGTGGCGCAGGATGGCGTGTAATACCGAGCGCACGTCTTCTGGCGTCACGTGATCGCGACCATCCAGCCAGGCGCTGGCGCGGCTAGTTCGGTGCAGGCCGATAGTGGCCCTGGGGCTGGACCCTGTGTCTACCCAGCTGGCAAGCTTGTCACTGTAGTCACCGGCCTGGCGTGTAGCCATGACCAGATCGACAATGTATTGCTCAACCGGTGCAGAAATTGTCATGTTGCCGATGACGTCACGGCCAGCGAAAATATGGTCCTGTGAGATCATTGCCAGCTCCTCCTGCTGTGAAGCCTCTTCTGCCTGCAGCATGCGCACGATTGAGAGTTCGGCCGCATTGTCAGGGTAGTCCACAGAAATCTTCATCAGAAAGCGGTCCATCTGTGCTTCCGGCAGTGGGTAGGTGCCTTCTTGTTCGATGGGGTTCTGAGTTGCCAGCACCATGAATAGTGGCGGCAACTTGTAGGTCTTACCGGCAACGGTGACCTGTCGTTCTTCCATTGCCTCCAGTAGCGCGGCCTGCACCTTTGCCGGGGCGCGGTTAATTTCGTCCGCCAGCACCAGTTCGTTGAAGATAGGGCCCTCTTGGAAAATCAGTTCTGAAACACCCTGATTGTCTTGATAGACCTCGTTTCCGGTGACGTCAGAAGGCAGCAAATCGGGAGTGAACTGAATGCGGCCTAAACTGGCCCTTAACACTCTGGACAGTGTCTTGATTGAGCGGGTTTTGGCGGTACCGGGGAGTCCCTCTAGTAACACGTTGCCATTGCACAACAAGGCCAGGGTGAGGGTGCGCACCACCTCTTCTTGGCCGATCACCGATCGTGCCATTTGCTCCATCATGGACTTTACTGCATTGAGGTTTTCGCTGGACAAGTGACTGCTCCTCTGTGGCTGCTTGAGCTTACTGTAGATCGCACGATTGATTATAGACGCAGCAGACCGGCTTCAGGCATAAATCTGACGGAGATTGTTTTGCTTATGGCCTTATCTGAAGCAATGGTTGACTGGATTGTTGCGGTGACACCAACTATTCTCTTGTGAGCTTCGCCCTACTGTTGATTGCAGCGAGTGGGCGGTGATCACCACATTAGAGAGGTAGAGTACCCATGAAGAAAATCATTATCAGTATGGCCGCCGTAGTAGTCCTTCCGTTTGCTTTTTCAGCTACCGCGCAGGATGTGGGCAAGTTGATGGAGGCGGTAGACAAAGACAAGGCTATGGAGTCGGTCGATCAGGAAAAAATGACCGAAGCAGTCACCGCTGATGACATTGATTACAAGAAGGCTTACGACTCGGTAGACAAGGAAAAGGCCCAGGAGTCCGTGGATATGGACAAAGTCAAAGAAGCAATGACCTCTGAGTAGACACTCAGCTGTATATAAGCGGGAGCCGCTAATGCCAACTATGAGACTCACTGCCAACAAGGTCGTTGTGCTGCTTTTTTCAGTGCTCCTGCATGCTAATGCCAGTGCCAGTGATGCTAGCCACGACGCCTCCGACGCCTCAGATGTCGCCGGGCACGACTCACACGGCTTTCACAAAAACACAGCCGGGGTTTTTGCAGGGATTACCCACGCAGGCAGGCGTAAAAACGGGCCGGCCATCGGCTTTGAGTATGCGAGGCGCTTTAACGAAAGTTTTAGTTTGGGCGCCGTCGCCGAATACACCGGCGGCGATGGTGATTTCTGGGTTGCGGTTTTGCCGTTTGGTTGGCACCTGGGGCATTGGAAGCTTTACGCTGCGCCGGGGATTGAAGACGGTCATCACGGTACCGAGGAGTTACTGAGGTTGGGGGTAGAGCGAGCTTTTGCTTTGTCTAACGATTGGGAAATCGCGCCTCAGCTGAATGTCGATATTGTCGATGGTGAAGATGTCTGGGTGTTCGGGGTATTATTTGCCAAGGGCTTTTAGAGGGCGCCGTCTTTGGTAAAGTTCTCTCAGGCAAGAGAGGAAATAAAATGACGTGTAAACGTGGGATAAACCTTGCTGTGGTAGCGGCGGCGTGGCTATTTGCAGCGGCTCTGTTGACCGCCTGTAGCAGTGCCAGTTTGAAGGAAGATAAGCCTGACAAGGTGATGTCTTTTGCGTTACCCCCGGCAACCAACGGGCCTTTTGCAGAGATTTCCACAGCGATTATTGCTGAACATGGCGATGCTTACTCAGGCTTTCGTGTTCTGGACTCCAGCTTTGATGGCCTTTCATGGCGCCTTGCACTGATTGATTCCGCCACCACCTCGCTGGATATTCAGACCTACCTTTGGTATCCCGACTACAGTGGGTCGTTAATTCTGGAGCGGGCGATAATAGCGTCGCAGCGTGGGGTAAAGGTGCGCTTGATTGTGGACGACCTGATTCTTCAGGGGCACGATCAACTGATTGCGAATTTGCATGCTGCTCCTAACATCGAGTTTGGCATATTCAATCCCTGGGAAGACCGCGCCTCAATGCTTAATCGAGCGGGCGAAATGTTGGCTCGAATGGAACGGCTTAATACGAGAATGCACGACAAGCTCATGATTGTTGATGGTCATGCGGTGATCGTCGGTGGCAGAAATATAGGCGACCATTATTTCGGTCTCAGCGATACCTACAATTTTCACGATACGGACTTACTGGGCATTGGCCAGATCGGCGTAGAAGCCAATGCGATGTTCGATCACTTCTGGAATAGTGAATGGGTGGCCACCGCCGATGCATTAAGTACGGAGCCCGACAAAAATATTGCACGTGAGCAGCGCGAAACGTTACAACAACGAATTACAAGTGCACCGCAACTTAAGCAATTTCCTTTACAGCCCAAACAGTGGGATGTGGAGTTGACTGAACTGCAGAATAATCTTCGTATTGGTCGCAGCAAACTGGTTTATGACGAAGCAGCGAGAGAACAAATTTCGCAAAATATGGCTGGCAGCATGTTTAACTTCTTCAATCTGGCTGAGGAAGAATTGCTCATCCAGAATGCCTATGTCATCCCGGGCAACTCAGCGCTTGAGTTCCTGCAGCAAAAGCAGGTGGACGGGGTTAAGGTCAGGTTATTAACCAATTCCCTGGAATCCCATGATGTACCTGCCGTGAATAGTCACTATGAGCCATGGCGAGATGATTTTCTCAACGCCGGTGTTGATCTTTGGGAGTTTCGGGCGAATCCTGCGATACAGCAATCTATTGTGGATGTGCAGCCGGTTAGCGCAGGTTTTTCCGGCTTGCACAGTAAGTGTGCGGTTGCCGATCGACGTTATGTGTTCATTGGCTCTATGAACCTGGACCCCCGCTCGCGGGCCATTAATACGGAAATGGGTGCCATGGTAGATTCTCCGGAGTTAGCGGAAGACCTAGCGAAAATACTGGAGCGAAACATGAGCGGTGACAATGCCTGGCATGTGCAGATGGATGACGAGGGCAAACTGTCCTGGCAAAGCAGCGAAGAAACTGTCACCAAGCAGCCCGCGCGCGACGGCATGCAACGCGTAATGAACGTGTTGATGAAACTGGGCCCGCAGGATCAGTACTAGTCTGTGGTTTTTAAAGAGCGCTTAAGTATGCGGAACAGAATCGATCGCATTGTTGGAGGAAGTGACAGAACGCTCCGATTCATTGCGGTAGCCGCGCTATCTCTCTGTCTGGCTGCGTGCGCCTCCCGACCTTATCAGGCTGCCGGACCCGACGCTGTTGCATTCACTCAGCGAGCCTTAGTTCAACAGAAAGGAAACCTGACTGTCTCTGCATCTGTGCCTACGGCAGAGGAGACCAAGGCGCTCACCGGACTTGATCTCTATTCGCAGGGGATACAGCCGGTCTGGCTGGAAATTGAAAATCGCGCTGAATCTCCCGCTCGCCTGATCACCTGGAGTATTGATAGAGATTACTATTCGCCAATTGAAGTGGCCTACATGAACCGCAAACCTTTCAGCAAGGAAGGCTATGAAGACATGCAAGCCTGGTTTTACAACAATGGAATGCCGCGGCAAATTCCTGCCTCTGGCAAAGCCGCAGGACTGGTTTTTACTCACCTTCGAGCTGGCACCAAGGGCTTTAATCTCAACCTGATCCAGCAGGGCGAAGCCTATGATTTCACTTTTTTTGTGCCGCTTCCCGGCTTTCAAGCTGACTACACGCGGGTAAATTTCGGCAGTTTGTATTCGCCCGAAGAGAGAGTTGACCTGGATCTTGCGGGCTTACGTGAGAAGCTCGAAACTGACCTAAGTTGCTGCGCTACGGATGAAACGAAAACAAAAGAAGGCGCACCATTCAATGTAATTATGGTGGGTAGCGCACAGGCCGTTCGCAGAGCGATGTTGCGAGGCGCCTGGTTGGAAACCAGTGCTGAAACCGGCGCAAAGGCCCGTAAACAGCGCTTTGATGATCGTCCTCCAGACGCCGTATTCTGGAAGTATCGCGAGGATGGTAACGAGCGAATCGCTCTGCATTTTTGGATGACACCCTGGAACGTAAAGGGCGAACCCGTTTGGGTGAGTCAGGCTTATTACTTTTCAGACGATGCTACGCACTTATCGCTGTTTGCAGAGAAGCTCGAGGAAAACACCGAGATCGGCAAGCTCTTCGCTAGAGAGAGCGTGACCGCAGACTCAGACAGTGCACAAAAATTTCTGCTGCAAAACCTCTGGTACAACGGATCTCTGGAATACGCCGGTTATGTGAATGGGGTGGGCGAAGTGTCCATTGAGAATCCGCGTACTACCTTTGGCGGTGCAACCTACTTTACTGACGGCCATCGGCTGGTGGTTTTTCTCTCAGAGGATATCAGGGCACTGGACGAGATGAAGTTTGTCTACGATACGCGTAGTCGCGACTATTCTGGCATCGAGCCAATATTTGAGGGCAGGCAAGTTCCCCCTCCCAACAATCGCTTACACACACAAAACGAAGGCGAGCTGGCGGTGGTTACAGCAGTTCCGAGTAAGGAAGAAACTAAAGCAATTTTCGGGATGGACCTTTACAAGAAAGGCGTACAGCCAGTGTGGGTGCAGGTAGAAAATCGTGGGGAAAGCGCTCTTTACTTGACTCCCATGGGTATGGACCGGAGTTATTTCACGCCGCGGGAAGCCGCCAATCGTAGTCGAGTTGAGCTCAGGCCGGGTCACGCCCAGCATTTCGAGACCAGGTCCCATGTGCGCCTTGCTGTTGCGCCAGGGTCCATTCAGTCGGGTTACATTTTCAGTCGAGTCGACGAGGGCACTAAGTCCTTCAACGTGGATGTGATCGGAGACGGTGAAGTTTATCTGATGACTTTCTTTGTGCCCGTGCCAGGGTTGAAACTGGATCATTACGAAGTAGACGTGGCCAGCATCTATCCCGCAGAGGAAGTGCGTGACGTGAACTTGAGCGAACTTGTTGCTGAGCTAGAGGCGATGCCCTGCTGTGTTCACGACGCCGCTGGCAAAGACAAGGGGGACCCTCTTAACCTGGTGTTTATTGGGGAGCCGCGGGATCTTTATTACTCGTTTATGCGAGCAGGCTGGGACGAAACTGAAACCATATACACGGCATCTTTGCTCAAGACAGCCACCTCGGCATTAACCGGCGGTCGCTATCGCTATTCTCCGGTGAGTGCCCTCTATGTTTTCGATCGTCCACAGGATGCTGCAATGCAGCGGGCCCGAAGCAGTATTAATGAGCGTAATCATTTACGGGTTTGGATGACGCCTTTGCGTCATGAAGGTAAGCCCGTCTGGATAGGACAGATAAGCCGTGATATCGGCGTGCGCTTCACTAGAAAAACCATCACCACTCACAAGATTGACCCCAATGTTGATGAGACCCGCGAGTTTTTGTTAGAGGATCTGGCCTATAGCCAAGCGGTAAAGGCCTTCGGCTACATGGGTGGTGTCGGCGCTGCGGATTATGATTCGCCTCGAGGAAACCTTACCGGTGATCCTTACTTCACTGACGGTCGTCGGTTGCTGCTCTGGCTGTCAGGGGAACCCATCGGACTCGATGAAGTAGAGGTGCTGGACCTTTCGCCTTACTCAAGTAGGTTGGGGGCGTCCAACTAAGGGTTTTGGCGTTAGTGTGCCCAGGCACGTTCAGCCTTGAACTGACGTGACAGGTACTCCATTTGATCGGCGAGAATTCTATCCTTTGCAAGGAAGTGCCATTCGTAGGGATTGGGCCTGAAAGGAACAGCTAGCAAGGGCATGTTTGCTTCTTCAGGTGTTTTATCGTCTTTTTGCCAGTTGCAGCGACGACACGCCGCAACCACGTTTTCCCACCGGTCCTGGCCGCCTCGCGAGGTCGGCCTGACGTGGTCACGAGTCAGTTCTCCCCGGGTGTAGCGCTGTCCGCAATAGAGGCAGCGGTGATCGTCACGACGAAACAGTGTGCGGTTGCAAAGGGGGGGTGCAAAGTGCCGAACAATGCGTCCCTGAATAGCGACAATGGGTTGCAGATCTATTCGGGAGCGGAGGCCAGAGAGGCGCTGGGTGCCGCCGAAAACCGGCGGGAGCGGGTCCCCGATGCCGTAAATGACATCGCCTTTGGCGTAGGCAGAAACTGCCTCGTGAGCGGTAATCCAGCCACGTGGCTGGCCCGCAATGTCCAAACGCAGGATCGCTTGCATGGGCTCCTACTCATTGATTCACCTACAAGCTACTGGAAAATTGTGCGGACTTCAAACGTGAATATGTTGTGGGAGCTTCAATTGATGGGGTGGTTACGCAGCGGCTCGGCCTCGTCGCCCTTGGGGCGGCCAATGCCGTAACTGGCTTCGAACGTGCTGACTTCCAGCGGACGGTCGAATACATAGCCCTGCAAAATATCGCAGCCAAGGTCTTTTAGACGCTCGGCAATTTCCATAGATTCAACACCCTCTGCAACCACGCGCATTGAGAAGTTGTGAGCCAGGTCGATAACGGCTTTTACGATGGCATGGTCTTTACCGCACTCGAGCATGCTCATGACGAAGCTGCCGTCGATTTTAATTTCATCAACGGGCAGGTCACGGAAGTAGGAGAGGGAGGAAAACCCGGTGCCGAAGTCATCCAACGAGATCTTTACGCCGCGGTTACGCAGCAGTGCAAGCTGGGTCATCATGGTGTCATGATTGTCTACCATAATGCGTTCTGTTACTTCCAGCACTAAACGTGAAGGGCATATCCCGTAAATGTCCAAAGCATCACCGACAACGGCGAGTAGTTGATCATCCAGTAGCAATTGCGGGGTGACGTTTACTGCAATGCTTAATTCTTCAGGCCAGCGGGATAAGCGAGCGACTGCGTTTTTGATCGCCCAGAACGTCATGGGTCGGATAACTTCGTGGCGCTCTGCTATCTCAATAAATTGACCGGGTGGTATCACCTGCTTATCACGGGTGTGCCAGCGCATCAGGGCCTCGGCTCCTACCAGCGATTGATAGCTGGCATGAACTTTGGGTTGGTAGTAGAGCTGTAACTCCCCGAGCTCAACAGCCGATTCAAGTCGTTCCAGGAGTTTGCGCTCTTCGTCGGCCCTGACGATTTTTTGCGGTGCGTAAACGTCGTAGAGCTCACTGCTCTTCTGCGCTTGCCGCAGTGCCATGCTGGCTTGATGCAATGCCAGCTCCATTTCTTTATCGGGATCTTTCGATTCGGTGAAGCCAGCCTTTATCGCGAGAGAAACCGGGCGACCAAATTGGTAGTGTGGCTCAGAAAACATGCGCTCCAGTTTTGAGGTTGCCAGTTCCAGTTCGCCGCGGGTACCCATTCCGCGCAGTACGACGCAGAAGCGGTTATCGTCCAGCTGCTTCCAATCATCGCGAGGTCGCACCCAGTCTTGTAGTCTTTGCAGAAACACTTTTTGTATGTCGCCGAAGCTGGACTTACCGTGGCGATCCAGTAACTCTTCAGCGTCTGCCAGTTCGACGAGGCCGACCATGTTAAAATCTGAGGAAATCATAAGTAGTACTCCTCACTGTTGACACCGTGACTACCGGGCATGAGTTCTCGGGTAATCCACCGCTCGATGCCACGGGGATCATCCTGTTTGCAGAGGTCAATAATTGCCAGTGGGTCTTTGCGCTGCTTCTTTTGATCTAGCACGACGACAATTTCAGGCTTCAATCGGCGAGTTTCGTTTTGCCGAGTAACAATCGCCACTTCCCCAGTATTAAGCTCAACCAGTGTACCGGTAGGGAACAAGCCGATGGCCTGGATAAACTGCTCTACTAACGCGTCCTGAAACTTACTGCCTTTGGCATCAAGTAATTCTTGTGCCGCCTCATGGGAGGTGCGGGCAGGCGCCCAGGGGCGAGGCGTGATCATCGCATCATAGGCGTCTACCAGACCGGCGATTCTCGCGAGCAGAGGAATTGCCGCACCTTCTAGGCCTCTGGGATAGCCCGAGCCGTCCAGCCGCTCGTGATGATTTTCAATGATTCCCAGTACTTCGAAGTTTACGTTCTGAGACTCGCCGACCAGCTCAGCACCCATTGTAGGGTGAGCGCGAATGATACGTTGCTGACCCTCTGTTAACTGATGAGACTGACCCAACATTTCAGCGGGCAGTTGTGTCATGCCGACATCGCACATGGCGCAGCCCACAGCAAGCGTTTCCAGTTCATCCCGATGAAGGCCAATTTGGCGACCCAGGATAGAGGCCCAGGCTGCCATCGATACTCCGTGTTCGAAGCGATAGTCGCCACTTTCTTTAAGCCTCAACAGTGCGCCAACGGCTTCCTGGTTTTTGAAGACAGATTCGATGAGTGGACTGATACATTCTTGTACGGCAGCAAGCTCGGTACTGCTTCCGGCTTTTAGCGATTCGAAAACCTTATCGAGAGTGTCAGCGGCATTATCGAAACACACTCGGGCCTCGAGCATGTCGGCTTTCATTTCCAGACGCTCGCGCGGCACTGAGTGTGTAGGTGCTGTATCGAGTTTTAGAAATTCGCGCTGAGCTTTGTACTCTGCGTCGACGAAAACGTGGTCAACAAATTTGGAAACATAGATCGCTTCAGCGGGGTCTCTCACGACGAAACCCTGAAGAGTAAAGGGTGTTTCCAGCCACGGACGATCCAGCTCGGCAACAAACATGCCGGGCTGAAGACTCGTGGCTGAAACCTTTACTAAGCGCATCCCATCCTCCGGGGCGTTAATACTGTGGATTTCAGGCTATTTTTACTGGATGGGTATGTCGATCATTGATTGTAGAAAAGTTGAATTGGTTCCCGTTTTGGGCCGCAAAGTGTGATCTAATTCGCAATTCTGGCTAATTTGCGAGCCAGTAATTGCTTGTAACAAGCTGCCCCGCCTGCAGGATTCGGCCTTCGAAGCGCTCCCCACTCTTAACTTGGCCCACGCCAGCTGGAGTGCCGGTCATCACGATATCGCCGTCCTCCAGTGTGGTAAACAGCTTCAATTGCTCAACAATGGCTCTTGGGGAATACATCATTAATTCGACTCCGCCGGACTGTCGAAGAGCGTTGTCCACGTGCAGCTGCAGGGACAGACCATCGGTGGTTTCGATGCTGGCGAAAGCCGAGAACAAAGCCGCACCGTCAAATGCTTTAGCCCTTTCCCAGGGAAGGCCCTTTTCCTTTAGTTTGTTTTGTAAGTGGCGCTTGGTAAGGTCTAGGCCAAAGCCTACTGCAGCGGGTGAACCGTTTTTTATGAGTAGCGCTATCTCTCCTTCATAATGCAGAGGCTCGCCTCCAAGCTCGGCATATAGGGTATTGCCGATCGCTGAGTTTGGTTTACCGAACACCACCATCTGCTCAGGTAGTTCGTTGCCCAATTCCTGTATGTGAGCCACGTAGTTGCGGCCTATGCAGACTATTTTTGAGGGCGAGATTTTTTCCCCGTCCAGCACAACGTGATTCATCGAATCGATACCAGAAGAATTAAAAACCACATTATAGCCCGTTCGCCGACCTCTGCTTTCACCGGGCCCGCCGTTCAGCATCCCGCCCTTGTGCTAATCTTGGTGAGCACAATTTAAAAATAAGTGGTGAGCGATTATGGAAGTAGAACTGCATTTAAACCTGACTGCAGCCTTGACTGCGGCAGTGGCCGCTTTTGTATTGGGCGGAATTTGGTATGGCCCGCTTTTCGGCAAACGTTGGCAGGGCTATATGGGTTTGTCTGATGAGGATATCGCCAGTAAAGGTCATCCAGCGGTGATCATGGGTCTGGCGTTTGTTTTAACGGTCGTCCAAGCCATCATTCTTTCAGCGATTGTTCCCCAGGGGAGTGGGATGGAAGCTGCGATCATTTATGCTTTGGTGATCGGTGTTGGCTTTGTGGCAACGGCGTTTGGTGTCAATTACCTGTTTTCCCGTCACCCAAAAGCGCTGTTTGGTATTGATGCCGGATTCAATGTACTTCAGTTCGTACTGATGGGTGCGATTATCGGCGCCTTTGGTTAATTCGCGCATTTGACCGCCTCTCTTTTGGCGACCTATTCCGCGGGTTTTTGTGCCTCCAGGGAGTAAATGCCTTTGCGCGGTTCGACGAACAGCGCTTCACAGCTCGCGGTCATGGTGTCGCCGGCGTGCATTTGCGCCGAGATGACCGTTTTGCGTCCCTCTACTTTTACCAGATGAGCCTCCATGTTCAGTGTGGCGTTAAGTGGAGTGCGATTGTGGTAGTTCACATGCAGGTAGCCGGTCATGCCAGGTTGGCCGCCAAGCTTCTGGGCCATGCCCATAAACTGATCGAAAATAGCCGCGACAAAGCCACCGTGAACGCTCCCCGGTGGACCCTCATAAGCCCAGCCGCAGAAGCAGCGGCCAAAGGCCTTATCGCCTTCAAGCCAGGTATTTACAGGTGGGGCGATGGGATTACTGTAACCCGCCAACGGATTCAGCTCGTGGCTGATCTGGCCGAACGAGCCGTGTTCTTCACTGCGAGCCCACTCTAGTCGTCCGTGAACTCGGGGTGACCGCGAAAAGTCTGCAGCGGTCTCTTCTAGTTGTGTTGCAATGGCGTGCATCTTGCCAATGTCGGGTGAGCTGGTCACCAGCACTTCGGTCAGATCGCGGATGGCAGCAGCAACGCGACGTTTCGCCTCCCATTCCCCGCTAAAGGGAGGAGTAATCTCCTCGCTGGCAAAAGGGTTGTCGAAGTCGCTCATGGCTATACCTATTTGTGTTTCTGGCGACACAGTTTACTGCAGAGCGAAGGCATTGGCAGTTTAGCTTGTCAGGCTCAGTCGATTTTGAGAGCAGGTCAGTTGGCCGACTAATTCGCAAAGCCTTAACTGTTTTAAATGAATTACAGTGCCTATCGCGCAAAAACGTTCATAATTGCGTCATGACTTTTGAATTACTTGCTGGGCTGGCGCTTTTTTCCTTCGTCAGCTCGATTACCCCCGGGCCCAATAACTTGATGCTAATGGCGTCAGGGGCCAACTTCGGCTTTCGCCGCACACTTCCACATATGCTGGGAGTGGGGCTTGGTTTTACCGCAATGGTCACTTTGGTAGGCCTGGGATTGGTGGGACTGTTTGATGCCTATCCATTGAGCTACGAAGTGCTCAAGGTGGTGAGCGTTGTTTACCTGGTTTATCTGGCGTGGAAAATCGCGACCTCAGCCGCTCCTGCAGGCACAGAAGCTTCGGTAGAGACGCAGGGCAAGCCCATTACATTCATTCAGGCGGTGCTGTTTCAGTGGGTAAACCCCAAGGCCTGGACGATGGCGCTAACAGCGTTGACGGTTTATGCACCGTCACAAAACCTAACGGCCGTGTTGATTGTGGCGTTTGTATTTGGCGCCATTAACTTGCCCTGTGTCAGCTCCTGGACGTTACTGGGCCAACAGCTTCAGCGATGGTTAACCAGTCGGCGACGCCTGGTGGTTTTTAACGTCAGCATGGCTGTGTTGCTGGTAGCTTCCCTCTATCCGGTGTTACTGCTGTGAGGGCTATCCTTTCAGAAGAACCTCCTCAATAAAGTCCAGCCTGTCCTGACCGAAATACATGGCGTCGTCCATGAACATTGTTGGTGCGCCGAATACGCCTCTGGCGACTGCAGCCTCGGTATTGCTGATGAGTTCAGCTTTGACTTCAGGTGTTTGGGAGCGATCCATAATAGCGCGCGCATCCAGGGCAGCTTCGGTCAGTACCTCAGCAACAACCTCAACTTCACCCATATTCTTGCTGTCCACCCACACTGCTTTAAACATTGCCCGCAGGTAGTCGTCGAGGCAATTCAGCTGCGCTGCTGCGATGGCGCCGCGCATCAAATTTAATGTATTGATCGGAAAATGTGGGTTGAAGTTAAGCGGTACATTGTAGCGCTGGGCAAAGCGGGGCAGGTCTTGCTCCAGCATATATTTGCCTTTTGCGGGTACGGTGATAGGGGAGGTGTTGGCAGCAGCCTTGAACACGCCGCCCAGCAACATGGGCTTGTATTCAATGCTCAGGTCGTACTGGCCTTTCAGCTGTCCCAGTCTGCAGTAGGCCAGGTAAGCAGTCGGGCTGCCAAAGTCGAAGTAAAATTCAATGGTTTTG
The DNA here is from genome assembly GCA_039986455.1 of Halioglobus sp. Classification (GTDB taxonomy): domain Bacteria; phylum Pseudomonadota; class Gammaproteobacteria; order Pseudomonadales; family Halieaceae; genus Halioglobus. Next base: position 21,875 of record JBDWQQ010000121.1, on the reverse strand, counting down.
CTCATGGTGTCTCCTCACCAGCGCTCCATCCAGGGGCGCACGTCTAATTCAAAGGTCCAGCTATTGGCTGGTTGCTCATGCAGCATCACGTAATTGTCGGCCAGGTCATCTGGGTCGACGATGCCATTTTGTTTTTTGAGTTCAGCTGCGTCGGGAAAGTTATCGTTAATCCAGGCGGTATCTACAGCTGCGTCAATGACGACATGGGCTACATGAATATTTTGCGGGCCCAATTCCCGCGCCATGCTCTGGGCCAAAGCGCGTAGGCCGTGCTTGGCACTGGCGAAGGCGGCAAAGCCTGCGGCCCCGCGTACGCTGGCGGTGGCGCCGGTGAACAGGATGCTGCCGCGTTTGCGCGTGCTCATGTAGCGCGCAGCCTCTCGTCCACAGAGGAAGCCGGCAAAGCATGCCATCTCCCAGATTTTGAAAAATTTGCGGCTGTCGGTCTCAAGAATACCCATGGGAACGTTGGCGCCTACGTTAAACACCACCACCTCAAGCTCACCCACCTCTTCTTCAATGCGGCGATAGAGCGTTGTCACCTGGTCTTCCTTGCGGGCATCCAGCTGAAAGGCGTGGGCGGTGTGGCCTTGTTCGCGCAGCTCTTGCATAAGAGGGTCGAGCTTTTCAGGATTTCGTCGCGCGGCACACACGGTCAGCCCGCGGGCGGCGAACTTCCTCACGATTGCGCTACCGATGGCATCTCCGGCACCAATGATTAATGCGACGCCTTTTTTCATAGGCTCCTCAACGGGTATCAATTTGGAACTTAGTATAGGTAGAGGTGCTTAAAAGTCAATTGAGCCTATCGTGATTGCGCGGAAGAGGTCAGGATGTGACCGCCCTGAAGGCTGTCCTTGGGGCGAGGAGACAACTTGCGATCGAGAAACTCGAAAATGTCCCGGGTAAGCACATTGCGCCCGACCGGTGTCATTGAGAGGAAGGGTTGCCAGTGGTTATAAGGGTAAACGACTCGCTCGGGCTCCCCAGTGGCATAAAACAATGATTCTCGTGATTCCTCGGGTATACAGTCATCCTTGCTGCTTTCAATGATCAGTGTGTTTTCTGGCCGGTAGTGACCTCGCCAGCGCGCGGGGTCGCCCATTGCCAGGTGCTTGCGGAAGAAATTGCGATACTGCTCCTGATCCCAACCCAGGTCTTCGCTAACCTGCTCACGCATGTACTGCACCACTAAATTGCATTCAGCCATCATGTTCCAGGGCTTGGCGCCCCCCAGTACATAGACGGCGGTATTAACGCGCGGGTCGTTACCTGCGACATTGGCTCCTACCAGAGCACTCATCGAAAAACCGATGATCGCGATTTGTGAACTGTCTATTTCCGGACGCGTTTGAGCCCAGTCGATCAAGCGACGAGTGTCGATAGAAACAGCGCGAAACCTTGCTGAAGCTGCTTCAACTTCCCGCGTGAACGCTTCTTCGTTATCAATTTTGGCCAGTTCGAACCAATCGAACAGTGGTCCGTCTCCCTGCATCCAGAGAACGTTAACCTGTCCCTGGCTGTGATGGGCATAGCCATTGGATATGACGGTGGACGGAAAGGTGTGTGTCGCCCAAATGGGCAAAACGATGAGTAGTGGCTTGGGTCCGCTTTTGGAGCTGCGAAAATAGCGGGCATCGACCAGGTTTCCCGGCTGGCCATTGTGTTCGCTGGAGGGAAAGCGGATGCCGGATAGATGGTAGCCCGGTATCTGCTGAAAGGGGAGTTGATAGGTTTCTGGCTTCGGGTCCGGTGCGCTGTAGTCGTAGTAGCCTGCTGGATAACTGGCGGGCATGGTGTAGGCCTGGCCATTGGCCTGGTAAGCCTGGTGTTCATGACTGGTACAGGCACTCAGTATCAAGGCCATGGCAGCGGTCAAGAGAACACATTTGTGCGTGGCAGAAGCGATGAAACTCAAACCTAATTCCGGGCGATCAGCGATTTGACGCCAATGTAGTCAATTGTCCCGCCGCTGGCAATTGTACAAGTTTCAGTCGTTTAGGTTCTGCCCACCGTCATCCATCTCTTGCGGCCGCTTCCAATAGCTGAACTGGGGCGTCCATTCCTCCGTTCCCAGGCCCGCCAGGCTGAGCAGTGGCCACAGGCTGCAGTACTGGTCACCGGGCCCGAAGCTGCTGCCGCCCAACCTGAAAATGCCTTCTTCACTGCGTTGATAGCACACGACTCCGGGGGCGTTACCTTGCTCCGGCTCAGTCGTTTGTTCGCGAATATAGTCGCCACCTCCATGCGAGGCCATCCGAAAACGCCAGGCCCGCTCGTTGGCAAAACGGCGCTGCAGGGCAGGATCGTCACGTGATACCAGCACTACGCTCATGGCAGTTTCAAGATGGGGAAGAAATGGGTTGATGCCGTCTGCCCAAATCGTACAGTACCGACACCCTTGTCCCATATTGTGAATCACCATTAGCTTGTCCATGCCGGCGAACATTTCGCTTAGGCTAATGGTGCCGTCCAGTGTTTGGAAAGGATAATCAGGTACTTGTTCGGGAGGGGATGCCTGCCGGAGCTTGTGCAGCTTCTGACCCATCTCGTAGATCTGCATTTCCAATTCGCGAATATTTTCAGTGCTCATTATTTTGTCCCTCAGCTTGTTGCAAAAGTATAGACGGGAAAATGGGAACGTGAGTACAAGCCAGTGCACTTGAGTTCACCTGCCTGTTGTTAGCAATGGGCCTGTCATCGGGTACACTGAGTCTTATAAAAATACTGCAGGGGACAGCAGCATGTACGACATAGCCAATACCGTTTCCCGGGTTGCCAATGAGACCTATAGTCATACTCGGCGGATTATGCCGCCGCAGCCCTGGTGGGAGCATTTGGAAAGCAGCTTCCACAAATTCCCTGACGACTTCGAACTGGATTTGCGCACTGAAATGACGGTGGATGCGACGGCGTTCGGTGATCTACTGCTGCGCACGACCGGCGCCAGTATGCTAAACACATTGGCACTGCCTTCGAGCTTCAAACCGAGGCAGTTAAAACGCGATTCCGCCAATCGTGCTTTTTATCAGCGCAAGGCCAACAAAGCCGATCCGGATGCGTTCTTCAAGCGCCCGAACTCCTCTCGAGTGCAGATGCAGACATCAAATGCAGGCTTATTTCGCTTCAGACCCAAAGATGGTAGCTGTCGCTTACTTAGCTTTGACAGTCCTTTTAAAACCGTAAACCCTAAATTGCGGGATGAATACCCCAAGCTAAAGCGCAACATGCGCGCAGTTGCTCAACATTGGCGCCACGATGATGGTCCACGACCCACCATCGCAGTGATACATGGCTTCATGGCAGACCCCTACTGGATGAACCGCATGTTCTTTGCCCTGCCGTGGTTCTATGAGCAGGGCTACGACATTTTACTTTATACCTTGCCCCATCATGGCAAGCGGGCGTCGCGGTCATCGCCTTTCAGCGGCCACGGTTTCTTTGCCAATGGCACCGCTCACATTAGCGAGTCCTTCGCCCATGCCGTGCACGATTTCCGTATTTTTATGGATTACCTTGAGTCAGAGGGGGTGAGTAAAGTCGGCGTAACGGGGATCAGCCTTGGGGGCTATACCTCTGCGTTATTGGCATCCGTGGAAGATCGGCTTGAGTTTGCGATTCCCAATGTACCGGTGGTGAGCCTCGCTGACCTTGTGCTGGAGTGGTTCCCATTGAATCTGTCGATTAAGGCCATGCTGAAGGCCACCGGCACCAGCGTCAGGGATATTCGCCATGAGCTCGCCGTGCACTCCGCACTGACGTATCAGCCGCGGCTGCCGAAAGAGCGTTTGATGGTTATTGCGGGAGCGGGCGACCGACTGGCACCGCCCAAGCATGCGAGACTACTTTGGGACCACTGGGACAGGCCCAGAATTCACTGGTTCCCGGGTAACCATTTGGTGCACCTTGATAAGGGCAAGTATCTCAAGGAAATGGCCAGTTTCATGCGGGAAATAGAGTTCGACCGAATGTAGCAGTCGCGCTGACGCTCAGTGGAGCTATCCCCGGGGCATCAATGCCAGTTGACGTGACAGGGCCACCAGGCGACCGCTGCTGTCCCAAATTTCCCCGTCCTCTTCCAAAACGCCGCCGGTGATAAAACGGGTGCTGAATTTACAACGTAGCCAGCCCTCAACCGGTACGCCGCGAATCTGGGTAGTCATTTCCACGGTGGGAACCCAGGCGACCGGTAAGCGAGCGTTGAACACGGTGGGAGGGAAAGCATCAGCAATCAGCATTAGCGCAAAAGCATCCATTGGTTCTCCGTCGGGAAGTCTTACCCAACCACGAACCAGGGGTTGCCCGCTAGGTTTGCCCTCGAATAGAGTGGCGTCATCGGGATGTAAACGAATTTCCAATCGGTCCATCATCGGCGGAGGAAACCCGCGTTCATTGCTCACGATTCGTACGCATTGATCAGGTGATGGCAGCTCGGGTGGTTCGGCATCAACGAGCACGGCGCCTTCGACATTTTCCAATTCACCAAAACTACCCAATAACTCGATGAGTGTTTTTTCGGGTCCGCGCACGCTGGCACGCATGGTGTTGAATGTGCGCCCGGCTTTTAGGGTTTCCGGGTGAATGCTGATCGGTCCGACCCTGCCGGGTGATAAAAAGTGCGCGGTCAGCGTTACCGGGTGAGGCCTGCTTGCCTCGGCCATGGCGCGAGCGCCCAGAGCCATCAGGTAGCCGCCATTGGCATTTCCTTGAATATCCCAACCATCGACAATATGAGCTTCAAAATAGTCGTCAACACGTTTGACCAAAGTGGCCGTTTCAAAACTCATAAGAAAACCTTTAAAGAGAGGGTAAAAATCAACCGTTGCTGAGACCTGATACCCAAGTTCTTTGACCTTGGGTAAACCAAGAATATAAAACGGCACATAGCATGTTATTTTGTTTCCTGAGTTGCAACATATTTGCTTTCAAGGACTGCGAAGGGCATCCGACTATTCCTAAGGGTACTGGCAAGTTAAGTCGCTGATTGGAAAAAATATGAGCTCTTGAGTATCAGGCGACTGCCGTACTCCGCGCATTGAGCGCGCTAACCCTGAGACCCCGATTGTATGTGTTCACCCATCGGTTCTATCAACCCGGTCGAGTTAACTTGTCCCTACCCTCGCCTGCGAGCGGCGCCGGTAGCGATACACTGCGAGCGCCGCACTGGAGCCGAATACCAAAGTACAACCCAGCACTTTGACCGGGGTAATTGGCTCATCCAGAAACAGCGCACTGCCTATTAGTGCACCGGGCAGATACAGGAAGTAAATCATACTGGCATACAGTGCCGGCAATTCGGTGGTGGCCTTGACCCAAAGGCCGTGAGAAAACACCGTACAAACCAGACCCAGTGCCAAGAGCTGATAAACGTCGGTCTCGCTCAGGTCCCAGTTTGCCCGTCCCCACAGCGGTAGGAATACCAGTAACGCAAAGAAAAACTGACCCCAGGTTCGCTCCAGTGTGCCGATATTGCTCGCTCTTTGATGCAACAGTGGCATGGCTGCGTAAAAAAGTGCGCTGAGCAGGCCCACTGCTATGCCCAGCGACACATCATTGCTAAAAGAAAAGTCTGGTGCGACCACAAGGCAGCCGGTAAAGCACACGCCGATCGCTAGCCACTCCACAGGGTTTACCTTTTCCCCATTAAACAGGTACGCCAATACAAGATATTGCACGCTGTAAGTGAGGATGGTTAGCGCAGCGATTGCTGCCGTCGCCAGCTTGATACTGATGAAGTAGGTCAGCCAATGCAGGCCAAACATCACACCAATACAGACTAGCTGCAGCCATTGTCGGCCACTCAGCTTCAACAAGTGGCCGCGTAAGGCCACGAATGGAATAAATGCGAGTACCGCGATACCCAGCCTAGCGAGCCCAACGGTATATTCATTGGCTGACGTGGCTTTCACCAGCACGGGAACCGCAGACATTGTGAGTACAGCGATGACACCAACGATAATCAGGTTTGATCTTGTCATATCGAGGTCAGCTGTAAGCCTCTATTAGCGCGCGGTGCTGAGGAAAATCCGCTATCAGCTTTTCCGACTGCGCAATATTCATGTCGTCGTAATCAAAGCCTGGAGACACCGCCTCGCTAATGAGTCCGTAGTCACCAGTGGTCAGGCACGAGGCTTTCCAGTTGCCTCCGCGCACAGTGAGTTGGAGTTGCTGGCCCGCTGCAAGGTCGGGTCCGAGCGTGACGGTACTCAAAGTGCCATCAGGTTGAATGATGTAATAGTCGATTGGGCCGCCCAGTTGGTAGTAGTGAATGATGTCCGATTGATTAAGGTGCCAATGACCAACCGGCGACTCTATCGTTAACAGGTAGTAGATAGACGTTAAGGTGTAACGCGGACCATTGTCCGTAGCGATTTTTTCCCGGTGGTCCGCCTGAAAGCTTCGCTTGAAATAGCCGCCTTCCCGATGAGCCTCTAGCTCCAGCTGCTTGATGATGGTTTCCCTGTCCGGGTAATTCACCTGAGCTTCCCCTTGTTAGCGCGGCGGCGCTTTTGCCGGCGCCTCGAAACGTGGCAGTATAGAACAAATCGCGTTTCTTCTGATAATGCCAACCTACTGAGATTGGCCTGAACCTGTGGCCTGCTTAACCAAAGGAATTTGATAATGAGTATCGACGTTAGCCCTAGTGGGCAGTCTTGTGGCGCTGAGGTCCGTGGCGTTGACCTCTCTCAGACGCTAACACCTGATCAGGTGACTGAAATTCGAGAGGCATGGCTCAAGTACCAGGTGCTTAGCTTTCCAGGCCAATCCCTCAGTGAGGATGACCTTGAACGCTTCACACTGTGTTTTGGACCGTTCGGCGATGATCCGTTCATTGCGCCTATTTCAGGCAGGCAACACATTATCGCGGTTCAGCGGGATGCCGACGAAGCCACGTCGTTGTTTGCGGAGCAGTGGCATAGTGACTGGAGCTTCCAGGCGACGCCACCGCAGGGCACCTGTCTCTATGGCGTTACCATTCCACCGACGGGCGGCGATACCCTGTTTGCAGATCAGGTGGCTGCGGTAGCAGCGATGCCAGAGCAACTAAAGTCGAGACTGCAGGGAAAACAGGCAGTTCACTCCGCGATTATGGGCTACTCGCCGGCGGGGGTGCTTGGTGATGCGGATAAAGCGGCGGGTCGTAGTATGGACATTCGGCCATCGGATGACGCCGCGGCGACTCAGACCCACCCGATTATTTTCAATCACCCCGAAACGGGTAGAGAAACCATTCTCGGTACTGTCGGATATATTATCGGGATCGAAGGCATTGAAGGAGAGGAAGAGCACGAACTACTGAACGACCTTTATGAATGGCAAACCCGTGAAGAGTTTCGTTATCGGCATCGCTGGCAGCAGGGTACCCTGTTGATGTGGGATAACCGCGCGGTATTGCATTGTGCTACTGGCGGCTACGAGGGACATGCACGCCTTTTGCATCGCACCACGATAGGCGCCGCTTAATTGCGGATTTAATGATGGCCTTGCTGTGGGCACGATGGGTGAGTTAGCCCCGGCCAAGTTGGACTTCTTTATCTAGCCTGTAAACAAGGGTGATTGATGAGCGTACTAATGAATGACGGACAAATCGTGGAGCGTCCGGTCGAGAATGGCCCCTCTTTATTTCGTTTGGCGTTCAGACCGTTTTTTCTACTCGGGGCACTCTTCAGCGCTGTCTGCATTTTGCTGTGGGCGGCTATGTTCACAGGGAGCACGACTGTTTTACCGTTCGGCGGAAGCTTGTGGTGGCACTCCCATGAAATGCTGTTTGGCTTTGTGGCAGCAATTATCGTTGGCTTTCTACTCACAGCTGTACAGACGTGGACAGGTATCGCCGGTATTCGTGGCCGGTCGCTCATGGGGCTTGTTCTACTCTGGTTAGTTTCTCGCATCGTTTTATTATTTCCTTCGGCTTGGCCCGCGGTTTTAATCACAGTGTTAGACGTACTCTTTCTGCCTTTGGCTGCGGTTGTTCTGGCAACGCCAATCCTGCGCATTCGTCAGTGGCGCAACGCTGTTTTCCTACCCATTCTAGCGGCCATGACCATTGCGAACGGTATGTTTCATGCCGCCGTTTATCGCAGCGATCCCGCTCTGCAGACCATGGCGGCTAACTTCATGGTGATGCTGGTGGCATTGTTAATGACGGTGGTAGCGGGTCGAGTGGTGCCCATGTTCACTGCTAACGGCACTGGCACTGAGCGAGTGCAGCCCTTGCCTTGGCTGGAGCGCCTGAGTCCACTCGTTATGCTGTTGGCCATTCCTGCCGGGATGGGACTGCTGCCCGCAAAGATAGCTGCCGGACTATTTTTTATAGCCGCCGGTTGCCAGTTTTATAGAGTGCTGCGCTGGCGTACCTGGGTCACGCTCTCTACGCCTCTGGTTTGGTCATTGCATTTTAGTTATTGGTTTATCGTGATGGGTCTGTTTATGTTTGGGGTTTCCCATCTCAGCGCTTCGATTACGCACAGTCAGGCACTGCATGCGCTCACGGTCGGGGCCATAGGCATGATGATCTTGGCGATGATTTCGCGGGTGTCGCTGGGGCATACGGGTCGACCACTTGTTGTCGGCCCAGCAATTTTTCTCGCCTTCGTTGCGATGGCTTTTGCAGCGCTGTTACGGGTGTTTGGGCTGTTTTGGGTGTCTGACTATGGTGCGGTTATCACAGCCTCTGCGGTGCTGTGGGCGACAGCTTACGGTTTGTTTGTGATTCGCTATCTACCATTTCTTGTTCGTCCGCGACCCGATGGGCGTCCGGGCTAGTGCACATCCTGCTGAGCAATAGTAACTTCAGGCGCCGGAACGTCGAGAGCAGCGATAGCCTGGTTAAACAAATGAGGCTGCAGATCACCCATCACGTTAACGAAGACGGCCTCTTCGCCATCGGTAGTCATCACGGCTAAACCCTGAATCTGCTCTCCATCCATTTTCACCAGCATATGAGTGCTTTCACCTTCTTCCCGCACGAGGATAATGGGCTCCCAACTCTGCGACACCAACTGTTGGCTCATCGCGCCCAGGTCGTCACTAACGGCTTGGGCTTCGCCGGGCTCTACTTCATAGACCTTCACTCGCACACCTTCCAGGCTTTGTAGCAAGGCTTTTGCTTGCGGGTCGTCTTCAATCACAGACGCTGCCAGCGACAGCAGCGTAGGCCCTAAAGACAGGCTAAAATTATGGTCTACTTGTCGCCAGTCAAGAGTATCTACATCGGCGAAGCCTGCATCTCGATGTGGAGCGGTGATTCCGCAGGCCCCAAGGCTTATGCACAATGTTAATAGAAATGCCATTCTGGTCATCCTCTTACTCCGCGCCCATGTCAACGTCGACGTTCAGCGTGTCCATGACCTTACCGAGTTGCGCGGGATCTATCACGCCTAAAATATTAATGAATACGGCTTCCTCTGCGTCCACAGCCATTACAGTCAGGCCCTCTACATTCTCGCCGCTAGTTTTCATGAAAATTTGCACCTGCTCTTTGGCTTCATTTACTTGAACCACCGGTTCCCATTGGGCAGCCTGCAGCGAACTCTTGGCTTTTTTAACCTGGTCTAAAGCGGGTTCCAGATTGCCGTCAGTGGGATAGACTTTGATTCTCACCCCTTCCAGGTTTCGAATCATGGCCGCAGTCTGCGGCTCTTCTGCCGCACTGGCGGCAGCCATCAATTTTAACAACGTGCCGCCGATGTTGATCATTACCCTGGGCTCACCGTAGATTGCATCGAGGTCTGCGAAGTCTACGTAGCCTGGAAGTGACTCCAGTTGCGCCGTTTGGGCGGTGACCGGCAGACTGAATAGCGCTGCCAAAATAACACCAAAGATAGCTTTCATAATTCGATCTCCTGATTAGGCTGTAACTGATTCTGCAGCGCTTCTGTAGTCACTCTGGCGACTGGTTTGGCAGTGGCATGGTTGACCGTCATTTGAATTTGGGTATTGGCACTGCGGTTTACTTTTTCCAGGTAGCTCAGCACCAGAGCCAAGTCCTGTTGCGCTTGCGCAAGCGCTGCCTGCTGTGCCGATTGCTTTTGCTGGTGCTGGTATAACTGGCCTCCACCGACTAATGCTAAGACAATCAGCGCGGCAAAGGCTGTTCTTGGACCTAGCGACCAATCAAAGCGCCACGGTGATCTGCCAGTAGGAATTTTGCGCAACTTGTCGGTCAGGCTGGCAGGGGCTTTGTCCATAGGCAAAGATGACAAGGCCTGTTGCAGCTCTATTGTGGCGCCCAATTTCGCTCCCAACAGCGGGTCTTTGGCGGCCCTGTTCAGTAACTCTTGTCGCTGGGAGGGGTCTAACTCACCGTCGATGAAGTTGTCCAACAACAGTTCGAATTCGCTTTGCTCTTCTTCACTCATGTTCCTGCTCCGACCACTGCTGCCTTAATAATTTACGTGCCCTGTGTAGATAGGTTTTAACCTGCGGTTGGCTGAGTCCTGTAATTTCAGCGACCTCTTGATAACTGTGCTGTTGCATATCTCGCAGCACCACCAATGAGCGCTGGGGCTCTCGCATTGCGGCGACCAGTTCCCGAAGGCGTTGAGCGTGATTCCCTCTTAGCCTTGCGCGCTCCGGTGTTTCGTCATCGACTAAATCGCCTTCTTCAGGCTCTCGTTCAACTCGAGACTTGCGCAGCTTGTCCAGACAAAGGTTGCGAGTGACGCGCAATAACCAGGGGCCTACGCGCTCTTCGTGCATTTCGTTCCGGCGTTGCCATAGGCGGAGGAAGGCTTCCTGGGAAATATCCTCTGCGAGCGCACGATCCTGCAAAAGGTAGAGGGCGAGGGACCATACCCGATCTTGGTGTGCGCTTATCCATTGGCGATACATTTTGTCCATGCTTACAGACTACACGCGGGAGTTTGCGAAAAGTTACAAATTTAGTGGGAAAATGATTGAGGGGGCGGTGGTATCGCGTTCTTGAGGTGGCAGCTTTACCAATTACCAATTACCAATTACCAATTACCGATTACCGATTACCGATTACCGATTAACGCTGACGGTGATCGTCCTTGTTCTTTTTTGCCGCAACGGCTCCTAGCGTGGCTTTCAGTCTTAGTCCTGTGAGCAGCTGGTCTCGTTCGCTTTTCGCAGTTCGGGGTTGCGGACCCATAAGGTGCCATCGGCCTGGTGCAAGAACGCTACGCGCACTGAATCGGCTTTCTTGGGTAACTCCACTTTTACAGCCACGCGTTGCCAGTCGGTATTGCCTATGTGGGGCTCATGCTCAAGAATTGATCGCACCAAGGGCTTGCCGTTGGCCTTCACTGTCACGGTCAAGCCACCGCCCATTTTGAAGTTATGCTTCACGGCGGCTGGTTGCATCGCGAGTTTGATTTCAGCACTGAAGACCGCAAACTTGGCTGGAATGTCCTTTCTGGGAATGCTTTGCGACATGATAAACCAGGGCTCGGTGCCTGTTTTGCGTATCTCCAGCTCCCCCTGCTTGACCTCATATTCAAAGGACTGTCCTGCAGCGTGTTCTGATGCAAACCAGCGACGCTGGGGCCTGGGAGCACTGACGGTAGAAAAAGACGGGTCTTTAAGTAGGTTCTTGCCTTTGCCCTCGCATTGCTCTTGGGGAGCATCGGAACAGGCTGCAAGGAAACCAGTGATGGCGATAACGAGGAGAGGAAGTCTTAGGCGCATAGGGTGCTCGCGTAGGCTAGTGGTTTGATGCTGCAAAGCATAAAAGAATAACACGCAATCAAGATACAGGCATTCTGCTCTTTTGCCGGTTCTGCAATCGCGTGGGTGGTTGGATTGGACCCTAGTCCCGACTAAGGTGTTGAGCTGTTCACCATCGCCCCTTTAGACATAACGATTTGCCCTAAACCACTCAACTGAGTCCGCAATTGCGGTTTCAACCGGGGTTTGCGGTAGTCCCAGTTCGGTCACCGCCTTGGTAGCGTCAACGTAAAAGTGTTCCATGGCATAAGAGCTGTTCTTGACGGTGGTAATCGGGGCCTTTCCGGTGATCTTGCTGAAAAATTCCGCGACTTTTGCCACGCGCAGCATCATCGCTTTGGAAATTTCCTTGGTCGCCACATTGTCGACACCCGCAATTTTGCCCACGAGCTGCAGGAACTCCCTATTAGACATGTTGTTCTGAGAGTTACCCAGAATGTAAGACTCTCCGATACGACCTTTTTCCATTGCCAATACATGTCCGGCGGCCACATCTCTTACGTCAACCGGGCAGACTCCGCCGTCCCAATAGTTTTTCATTTTCCCCTGCAGGGCACCGATAATCATCGTACCGGTGGGTGTCGGCATGCGGTCACCTGGCCCAAAGGGTAGGGCTGGCATAACCATGGTGACAGGCAGGCCATCTTTCACTCTGCTCTTCACCTCAAGATGGCTAATGTACTTGGACATGATGTATTCGCTGGCAAAGTGCCAACTGGTGAATGGCGTGTCTTCATTAGAGGGCGTGCCTTTACCATCGGTGCCTATGGCGGCAATGCTGCTGGTGTATACGATCTTCTCTATCCCGGCCGCTTGCGCTGCACCCATCAATTGCCGTGTGCCTTCGACATTAATTTTGTAGTGTAGATCAGGATCCTTGGTCCAGACCGCAAACAGCGCTGCCAGATGATAGAGCTTATCCACTCCCTGAACCGCTCGTGATAGTGAATCGGGATCTAGCAGGTTGCCCTCGACGAATTCTACGGCCATGCCGTCCAGCGGCGTCCTGTCTTCGCCCTTCATAACCATCACTCGCACGTCGTCACCTTGTTCCAGGCACAGGCGAGTGACATGGTTGCCGATGAAGCCGGTGGCTCCGGTGATTAGTACTTTACTCATGGTGAACCCCGTCAAAATTTCGTTTCTGCATATTAGGCCGGTTCGGCTTTAAAAGGGAGAGCCAAGCCAACAAAAAGTGCTCTTTGCGGCGAGCCTTTCAGTTGGTTTGAACAGCTAAAAGGATCTCGGTGGGCTACACTAATGACAGCCAGCTGAGAGCGACGACTATGTCCCGACTTATTATCCTGTTAATGCTGATCAACAGTGCCGCTGTATACGGTGCAGATTCGCCCACCCTGTTTTCGAGCGATGAGCTATTCAAGGCTGTATTAACCGCACCAATTTTGCAGGCCTACGGACAGAAAAAGCAGGAGGATCGTCTTTATCTTGGTGGACATTGGAGCCAGAAGAAAGGTGAGGAAACTGAACGCGTTAGCGTAAAGATTCGCACCCGCGGAAATTTCAGGCGTCGAAACTGTGTTTTGCCGCCGCTGATGCTGAATTTCAAGAAGAAGGAGTTAGAGGGCACGTCTCTAGCGGGTCAGAACAAGCTAAAGCTGGTGAGCCCCTGTAAAAGAGGTGACAAGTACCAGCAACTGATCTATCTCGAGTACCACGTTTACCAGCTGTTTGCGCTTTACAGCGATTATCATTTTCGCACGCGGTTAGTCGAGGTGGCTTACGTCGATACGGGGGGAAAGGACAAACGTTGGCAGAGTACCAATTTCCTTATCGAGGATGATAAAGATATGGCTGCTCGCTATCAGCTGGATTCGAAAAAGGTACCACACACAATGCGTGTTGATATGGATATGCAACAGACTGCGTTAGTTGAAGCCTTTCAGTACATGATTGGCAATGTCGATTACTCAACGTTGCAGTCGCCAGAAGGCGCCGACTGTTGTCATAATATCAAGTTGCTCGCGCCCGAAGGCGTAGACAAGTCGTTTCTGCCGGTGGCTTATGACTTCGATTCATCGGGCATAATTAACGCGCCTTATGCCGCTCTGCCAACCAATGTACCTATCCGGCGAATTACGACCCGTTACTTCAATGGGTGGTGTAAAGAAGAGCGGCGTTTTCGGGATGCCATCGATCTCATTAAATCCAAAAAAGAAGCTGCAATTGCAATTTTCGAAGAGTCCACGCTGCTCAGTAATGCTTATCGAAAGCGCGCAGCCAGTTATCTGAAAAAGTCGTATGACAAAATTAGTGATGAAAAGACGTTAAAGCGTGAGGTTCTAGAGCAATGCCGAGGAGAGGTAATCAAGGGTTAGTAGGCCCTTGTTCATTCTTTAGCGTTTCCAGTCTTTCCGCTTCTTTTCGGGCGCGTCGTTCTCTTTTCCTTCGCGCCTCGTGGTGTGATTCCAGTCCATCGCCGTAGAGGCATACCAATAGCGTTGCGAAGTTGAAAAACATAGTCAGCACAAGCGCTATATCCAGTGCCTTGATGCCTGCAGCAATCCCAACTGCTATAGCGACAAAAATGAAAAGAGTGTCGAAGGTGTCGCTCAGTGCTCGACGAAACTGCACCCCCGCAACTATGCCTGCCAAGCTGAACGCCAGTGCCAGGCTATGCTGTACTACCATGACGATACCGGCCACCACAGCGGGTAATATCAGGGTCGTTTCATCCAAAGATTGATCGTGTTCGCCATCACGGTGAATGCCTTTGTATATCCATGAAACAGGCAACATGAGAAGAAAAGCGCCCAGCATTGAAAAGAAGAGGCTGCGGGCATCACCGAAGCGGAACCTGGATGTAATACCCGCTTCCGGAACAGGGGAGGGCTGTACCTCATCGATATCGTCGTTGAGAAAAGCGTCTTCAAACTCGCGTAAGGAGGGGTCGTAGTTCCCCGACAGCTCGCTGACGCCACCGACAGGCGCCATGTCCAGTAGTGGTGGGAAAACCGTAAAAAGGCCAGCCAACAGGGCGCCCAGTGCCAGATAGTAAAACACCAGCTTGAGCAGGAGCTTTAGTAGGAATGGCTTACTCGGAATTTGAGTTTGAGTGGATCCTTCCTCATTCACGGTATCGCCCTCCAGTTTTTGGCGTACGTTTGCCTAAAAGCATTATTGTTATTCAATGGCCTGCTTCCTAGGACTAATATAGGAGTGAGTTTAGCGCGCTATTCGGTTTTCGGCCACGAACCGTTTAACGCGAATAAGTGTCTATTGGTCCTATTGAACTCACGTTTTGAAGCGTCGCGTGACACAATTGCGTGACCTATCGTACGTACGAGCGCTCTTTTTATGCCTTCTATGCTCCGTTCAATTGTTTTGCTAGTGCTTTTATCGGTCTCTTTGAAATCGGTTTTAGCATTAGGCGCTCAGCCCCTGTTAGAGGATAAGCAGTGGAATCATGGCGCTGAAGATTGCGCGAAAGATGAGGGCCCGCCTATTGAGGTTTACGCATATTCGGAGACAAGCTTTATCCTCAGACAGAACATGTGTCTTAGTTTTGAAGCGCCTTTTATGTATGTATTGCTCGGTGATGACTCTGCTTTACTGGTCGATACCGGCGCCAGCGAAAATTCGACAGAGTTTCCTCTTTATGAAACTGTGAAGTCTCTAATCGGTGAAAAGCCGCTGCTGGTGGTGCATTCGCACGGACATGGTGACCACCGTGGAGCGGACATCCAGTTTGAAGGTGTTGAGGGTGTCACTCTGGTGAGGGCAGAGAAGGACGCGGTAATGAACGCCCTTGCATTCAGCGATTGGCCAGAGGGCGAGGGTGTCATACAGCTCGGTGGTCGTGAGTTGACCGTGATTCCTATCCCCGGCCACCAGGAGGAGTCAGTTGCAGTCTACGACCCTCAAACCAAATGGCTGCTTACTGGCGATACTGTTTATCCAGGCCTTATCTATGTGAAGAACTGGCAGGACTATCGCGATAGCATCGCCCGTCTCGCGCGATTCGCAGAGCAGCGAGATGTCAGCCTGGTACTGGGGTCACATATAGAGGCGACACATCGGCAGGGTGAGTACTATCCGATTGGCGCTACCTATCAGCCAGAAGAAGCGCCACTGCCGATTCGTCCTGAGGTTCTGGCGACCATCGATGCGCAGTTGCAGCAATTGCCAAAGGCAACGGAGGTAGAGCTGGCCAGACTCAGGATTGTTCCAATGAGTCTGATGCAGCGATCACTCAGTGATGTGGCGCGTTGGTTAAGGCAGTGAATGACCGCTGTCCTACTAATCGTAATGGATAACGTCTAAAAGCTCGCTGTAGTCTTCCAGACCGGTAACGGCAGCGACCTCCTCATTCCAGCGAGCTTGCATGTCGTCTCGCAATGCTTGGCTGGGCTTGGGGCGTGATGACCTGGATTCAGTGGATGAAACCTTGGATGAAGTGCTGTTTGAAGCCAACCCCATAACAGGGTCGCGTCGTTGACGTAAAAAATGATCATCAAAGTGAGAGCCGTTTTCCTGCATAAAAGCCAGTGACGACTGGCGATGGACAAGCGCTGCTAATTCGTCATCCAGCGCAATCTCCATAAAATCAGCAATACGCCGAATAGCAGGCTCAAATGACGCTTGCAAATGCTCGTAGCAAAGGAGCATTACGCAGTCGTTGTCTTTCTGGTTGTACCAGCTAACCAGATGATGCCAATAGCCGTCCGGTGCCTGGCGGGCAAGAAAATGATCATAGGCAAACGTTTCGAAGCTGATCGCGTCAGGCTCCATCAACCAGCCTTCGAAGAACTTGTACATGGATACCATCGCGTTTATGGGATCCCTGAAGACACAGATGTATTTACCACCCTTGGGTATCGTGTCCCAAGGCAAATGCGACTTAAATGCGCGCGGTAGTGCCACCTGTTCCGATGTAAGGTCTAGTTGCAAGTCGGTAGCCCCTTCCAGCCAAGGTGTCACCTCGGTAATCTCCCCGAAGTCCATTGAACCTCGGGTGCGCAGCCCGTGCACGGTTTGCTGGATCCAGGTCGTACCGCATTTGGCGAAGGGTGAAATTATGATGTCGGATGCGCGAGGTTGAAACTTAAGGCCGGCTGCTTCACCCGCTCTGCTGAATAACTGGTCTAATTTCTCGTCTAACTGCGCGATATTTTCGGCTCGCATGCGTTGTCCT
Source organism: Halioglobus sp. (assembly GCA_039986455.1). Lineage (GTDB taxonomy): Bacteria > Pseudomonadota > Gammaproteobacteria > Pseudomonadales > Halieaceae > Halioglobus. The sequence continues at coordinate 5,032 of JBDWQQ010000121.1, read as the reverse complement.
TGTTCAGATCGGTCGCAGTTTACTGCTCACGGGGTCTTACTGGTAATCACAGTTTATACCAACTATGAATTTGCACGGGTGATTGACTACTGGCATATTTGGGCCATGAAAGTTGGCCAACAAACGATAAGCTTGGAACGCTGCTTCATTATCCCTGCCCGTCAGGTATGTTGCGCGCTGCTTTCGGCTGCGTTGTTATCGGCCACTGGCTTCGCCTGGTCATCAGAGGTTGCTCCGATTGACCAGCCAGAAGAGACCCCTGCCAAAGAGCCGGGAACACGCAGTTTAGGTCCTATAGAAATAAGAGAGCCCAGCCTCACGACCGAGGAGATCGAAGAGTCGCTAGGTCATGAGTTGGATGAAGACGGCAACTGGGTAGATGAGAGTCACCAGTATATAGGTAGTCGGGCCGACGACCTTGCTATTTATCTGGACCGATTCTTTGGTGCCCCCCTGGAAGACCTCGAATCAGCGGATTCAACGGTTCGCTTTGTCACCCGCTTCGAGTGGGATGAGGACCGAGGCGAAGATGTCAGATTCCGCCTCCGCGGCAAGGTGGATTTGCCCCGCATCAGTGAAAGACTTTCGCTGGTATTTAACGCCGATGACGCCGAAGACGAACGCGCAGGATACAGTGCGTCAGGAACAGAGAATACCGCGGGCGTCCAGTTCAAAGCAGCCGAAAAAGGGCGCTCGCGTTTCGACCTGACCATGGGTATCGACTCTGGCTTGAATTTGAAACCCGGAGTGCGCTATCGGTTTAAGGATGACCTGTCGGACTGGGGGCGATTTCGTTACACCGGTCGTGTTAGGTACACCGACGATGATCGATTTAACATGCGGCATCTCACGGATTTTGATGTGCTCACAGGCGAGCGTTCACTGGTTCGTTGGAGTAGCAAGGTTGATTTTGGTGAACGCTCCGAGGGCACAGAATGGCGTACATCGCTTTCCTGGCGCTACGGTTACAGCCTGGATTCAGCCTTTGCCGTCATTTTGGGAGCGGACGGTGAAACCGACCCGGATGCTCCGGACGAAGTCGGTGATGGCACAGAGTGGCCTGCGACCCCTACAAGCAGCGGCTCTCTGGTGACGAACTATGCCTTAATTTTCAAACTTCGAAATCGGCTTTACAAAGATTGGCTGTACATCGAGTTCGAGCCGGGCTATAGCCAGCGTCAGCGCAACCATTACGATGATCGTCATGGGGTTTTCTTCGGTCGGATCAATTTTGAAATTACGTTCAACCGTGGTCGCGAGGACGAGGTTGATGCCAGCACAGACACTAAGTTGGCGTTAGTGCCTTAAAGGACTCCTTATTAGGCTCACATACTGATAGCTGGGCTACCAGGCCGAGCCAACCTGGATATACCACACCGTGTCCTCAGGTCCCCGAGCAACGTCCAGGCCCACGTGCATGCCGTATTGGCGGGCTATTTTGTACCTAAACCCCGCTCCCTGGCTGACTCGACTGCTACTGTCGAACAGATCGCTACTTGAATTGTCGGCCCAGCCGGCGCCCACGAAGCCCAGTACACTCCAGCGAGGCGTGAACTGCCAGGTGAGTTCACCTTCTATTAAAGCAACACTCTCGCCCTGATAACGTGCCGCAGGTATGCCGCGCATGTTGAGTCCAGGCATGGCGAAAGGTGGCAGTACTTCATCGCTGTCTACAGCCTCGGCGCCAAGGCGTACGCCCGCTCGCCATTGATCGTTAAACTGAAAGTAGTTAAGCCCCTCCAGTTCCCAACGATCGTATTCAATGTCACTGCCGATCTCGTCCTGGTGAGTCATAAACTCCAGGGTATAAACGAACCCTTCTGTAGGGGTAAACAGGTTGTCTCTTCGGTCCAGCTCCAGTTCAAACCCGACGCCCGACGTGGTGATATCGTCGGTCAGCACCTCGGTTAGACGATCGATGAGTTCGGGGGGCGTTTCAGGAGGGAACCAGGAACTTAGCCCCCTGGGTGATAATTGCGCGTCTATGTAGGTTTGGCTGGGACCCAGGAACACAGGCCAATCGCCAAGACGAAATTTGATGGTGTTGCCGACGAACAGGGCCTCGGTTTTGAGGGCGAAAGGCACGGGCAGGTCGATGTCCCCAATACTGTAATAGTCGAGATTGATATCTCCGTAGCCGATACCGCCCTCATAGCGTATTCGACCCTCTTTATAAAAACCAAAGTGGCCGCCGGCGACCATATAAGACTCGTTACCGGTATAGGCGCCGACCACCGCCGATACACTGGGCGGGATCAGGTGACGGGTAGGGTTGGCTGACTCCTCCATCAGTTTCTTGCGCTCGGCAGCGGCCGATTCTTCTTCGTGAAAAAATAGCCCCGCAAGGCCCAGGCCCTGATCAACCGCGGGTTCAGAAATAATGATGGGTACCGGCAGGAAACCGAAAGCGTTTTCTGACAGGTACTCAGACATATCGAACTTACCGTCAAAACTGTCGGTAAACTGACTGGCCTGTGTCTGCAGAGCCGCCAGTAGGAGTATGGATGTGGCTGTTGTCTGGCGTGTTCTGTTCATGGGTGTCTTTTCCTGAGGCCTGAAGACACGAGAAAACGAGTCATTCAGGGAGAGGCTAAGCTGCCGCGAATCGATTTTCCAGGTATTGGATGATCTCGCCCGATTCGTACATCCACTGATAGCCGTGTTCGCCTTGGTCAATCCGCAGACAGGGCACTTTGAGGTCACCACCGCCCGCCAGTAACTCTTCCTTCGCACTCTCCGACCGCTTTACGTCGCGGGTGGCAATCGTGAGTGCCTGACGTTTCATGGAACGACGTACTTTTACACAAAATGGGCAAGCTTCGTATTGATAGAGCGTCAGGGAAGCGGCTTGTTGATCTACCTCTGCCTGTTGTGCTGGATCCCGCTTAAGACTTCTGGGGGTGAATACCCAGTTGAACAGGAGAATAAGCTTTCCGAGGATCAGGCGAATAATTTGCATAATGTGCGTTCCATAGTCGTTGGGAGCCGTTGTTGTGTGATTGATACAAGGCAGGCTCACAGGTCGAGGCGGCGCATTGTACCTGAACCTTGAAAGCTTGGGGCTATTGATACACTCTGCATTTCTCACAGCAATAGTGGTCGATAGAATGTTCAGTTTGAAAGGTCGTACAGCGCTGATTACTGGCGCAGGGCAGGGCATGGGCTTTGGTATAGCGCGAACTCTGGGCCTGCAGGGTGCCAACCTGATCATTAACGATCTGTTTCCCGATCGTGCAAACGAAGCGTGTCAGCGACTGAGTGATGAGGGGTTAGACGCGCGCCCCTTGGCTTTTGATGTGACAGATTACAATGCGGTGACCCAGGCTATTGCCGCCAGCGGCGATATTGATATTCTCGTTAACAATGCTGGCATCCCCGGTCATGAAGGCATGGCGCTAAAACCGTTTGCAGAGATGACTCCCGAAGACTGGAAGCCTCAAGTGGATCTGAATCTGTACGGCACACTGCATTGCACTCATGCCGTTCTGGCTGGAATGCGTGAGCGAAATTGGGGCCGCATTATTGTGGTCAGCTCCGACGCCGGACGCGTAGGTACTGCCACAGGGGTGACTCTTTATGGTGCCTGCAAGGCAGCTGCGGTGCAGCTGGTGCGTAACCTGTCCCAGGAGATTGCGCCGTTTGGTATTACGGTGAATGCAATTGCGCTTGGACCCATGAACAACCTGCCTGAGGAAATTATCGATTTTGTCGCCAAGGGAATTCCGACCAAACGCTTGGGAGCACCTGAGGATGCCGGTGCGGCTATCGCGTACCTGACCAGTGAAGAAGCAAGTTGGGTGACGGGTCAGCTGTTGCCAGTCAATGGCGGTCTATCACCGTCTTGATTTAGAGAGCGCCTTTTAAAGACGCAAGCACCTCGTGACTATCAATAATGTCACTCACTTGGGTGCCCGGTAATCGTCCGCTGGCAATCAAGTGTGTCATGTTCAGAACGTCGCAATACTCAGCGATTTTTTCTTCGACATAGTGCCGGTCGCCGATGATCGTCCAGTCGCCAATGTCTGCATTGGTATTGCGTCTAAACTTTCCAGCCTGTTGGCTAAGGGTACTAGCAACCTGTTGGCATAGCCGAGAGTTGTCGCTTACAAACACCGTGCGCATTATTGGCACTGTTTTAACTGCTGGCTTCTCGTGCTCTGCGAGCAGTTCGTTAAAGCGGGCGTAGTTGGCTTTAAGTTCCTGCAGAGTTTCCATTGGCGAGGCGAGATAGGGGAGACCCAACTGCGCCACTTGCTTGAGTGCCAGAGGGCCAAACGCGGCGATCCAGAGCGGCGGGCCGCCTGGCTGCGTAGGAAGAGGTGACAAATAGATATCTGCTTCAGAACCTTCCGCTTCGATGGTTCGCCCCGCCCAGGCGTCTTGCATCTTGGCGAGGTTGCTCGAAAAATGTTTTCGCTTTTCTTTACTGTTTATGCCAAATGCGTCGAATACGACTTCTTGAATTCCGCGGCCCAGCCCCAGAATTAATCGACCATTGCAGAGTTGGTCAACAACGGCGACTTCCTCTGCAGCCTGCAAGGGGTGTCGAATCGGTAACAGATAGGAGGCGGTACCCAGTTTTATGGTAGAGGTGCATCCAGATACGGCTGCCAATTGAGTGAGAGGCGAGGGCATTGCGTTTTCGCCAAAGTGGTTTTCCGGTAGCCAGTAGGAATCTAGCCCCAGCTGTTCAGCACGGCGGGCCTGCTCACAGAGTGTCTTGGCGTCCCAGTTCGATTCTGGTTTCCAGCAGGTTACGCCCACATGCAGTTTTGTCATTAGCGACTCACTCGTCCAGTGCGCGGATGAAGGCGTCGATTGCCAGCAGCATTCGCCCGCGAGGAGCCTCCAAAAGAGCCGCGTGGTCGCCGCCCGACAGCTCTACAAACCATTTGTCGGCTGTGCCTAGCTGGGAGAAAAACTCAGCTTGCACTGGCATGGGCGCCAAGGGGTCAAACTGTCCTTTGATCAATAGGGTGGGGGTGGTGATTTTGGAGGCATCGAGCTCCAGCCATTCGTGCAAGTCACGGAA
>JBDWQQ010000120.1:0-6869 GCA_039986455.1 Halioglobus sp. | reverse complement strand
CGTTGTTTTAACTCAGTCTTTTCCAGTCCCATATCAAGGTCCAGCGCCTTTGCACCTTCCCACAGTCTTTTCATGTGCTTGTCGAGAAACGGTATTACACCGTTGTGCATTCTCAGACCTTCCCAAATACCGTCGCCAAGGATGAAGCCAGAATCAAACACAGAGATGACGGCTTTATCGCGATCAAAAAGCTCGCCATTGATGTTGATCTGGATATCAGCGTTGCGCGGATCCTGTTGATAGGTGTGAGTGCTGGCCATGGTGTTCCTTCCTAACTGGAGTGGGCTGAAATAGGGGTAGATAGTGGCAGCACTGACTGCCCTGATCGCCTCGAAAGGGCGACAGTTTGCACCAGATTTTTACTTTTGGCGAGAGCGGATGTGCTCGCTTAAAAAGGGTGTCCCAAGCTTAAATAGTAGGCCTCATTGTCACTTTCGCCCTTGGCATACTCCAGGCGCAAGACAATACCGGCGTCGGGTTTTAAATCGAAAATAATGCCCGCCCCAAGCATGGGGTATAAAGACTCGCTCTGATTGCAAGAAGACGCTTTCTCGTAAAGGCAGCCGACACCGCCAAACAGTGAAGCCCCCCAGCGTTTGTAGACGTGAAAGCGGGCGTCCAGATTGACGTGCGAGTAGTGTTCGGCGAGGTAGTTGCCGCGGGTGTAGCCGCGCATATTGAGGGAAGAGTAGCCGCCTAGCGGGGCGTCGTGGGTCCAGCGACCACGCACGTTGGTTGCCAGTACGTGCCCGTCGCCAAAGCCGAAGTAGTTAGAGTAATTGGCCTGGTACGCGTCGAACGATTCCTCGCCCCCCAGGCTTTCTCTGTAGGCGACATTGTGAACCACAAAGTGGTTGCCAGCGTGTGGGTCACGGGGTTCGTCCCGGCTGTCCAGTTCGCCCACCAGGCCGATGCCGTTGGAGTTAAATCCGGTGAGGCCCACCTGCTCAAGAACGGCATCGAATATTCCGTCTGCACCAATGACATAGTCAGAGACAATAACCTGACCGCCCAGATACCAATCACCGCTTAACCTTTGAAGGTAACGAAAGAAGAAAGAGTTGATGTTGTCCTCGGTTTTGAATTGGCTGCCGGTACCCAAAAAATCGTCGTATTCATTGCGAATTTTACCGTTGATGTAGCCAGCCTTTACCCGATGCTTGTCTGCATCGTAGTAGATGTCACCAAATACACCGCCCACGTAGGAGTCAGTGTCGCTGTAGGTGACAAAGCTGGTGACCAGGGAAGGCGTGGACTCCGGATCCAAGGCTTTGATATAGCCAAATACGCCGCCCAGGGTTGTCCCAAGCTTTGGGTCTGAGCTGACGGTAGGGCTGATCAGCCAGGGTGATTCTTTGCTACCGGTATCTTCCGTCGCCGGCTCTGCGGTGGGCTGTTGACTGTCAGCGCTTGGCTCTGCGGCATTGACTTGCGTTGTCAGCGCGAGAGCGCAACAGGCGATAACGGTGGCCAGTCTGTATCCGGCGTGGGGCATTAGGTATCCTATTGATAAACAGCTGCTATATTATAAGTATACCAATAGAGCGAACGTAGGGCGTTATCGTGGAAATTCAGCAAAGTGAGAGTGTGCGACGCGGATCTTTAGAAAAAGGTTTGGCGGGCGACTATGAATTGAGTCTGGGCAGCTGGCTGTCAGAGGCGTGGGAGAGGGTAGCCGGGAATAAGGGCACCGTCTGGATGGCCATGCTGTTCTACATCGGGCTGGCGTTTCTTATCGGCATGTTTTTCGGCATCCTCAATAATGGGCCTGTGGATCCGCAGGAGTTTCAACCACCCACGGTGATAGAAACCATTGGTAACTTCGTTTCTGCACTGGTGCTCATGCCGATGGCGGTGGGCCTTGGGTTTTTAGCCACCGCGCTTGCCATGGGAGAGTCTCCCAACCCGAAAAGCCTGTTCGGTTGGTACGACAATACCGTCAAAATCATATTGACTGCTTTTTTGATGAATATACTGATCTTTGTGGGTCTGCTGTTGTTTGTATTGCCCGGTATATACCTGGCAGTGAGCTACCAGTTAGCACTCCCCCTTGCGGTCGACAAAAAACTGGGGCCCTGGGAGGCGCTGGAAACGTCGCGCAAAGTGATTGGCCATAAGTGGTTCATGGTGCTGGCGTTTGATGTTATTGCGGTGGTGATCATCGTGCTGTCTTCGGCGCTGATGGGAGTGCCCCTGATCTGGACCGTGCCGATGATGCTTATCGCTTTTGGGATTCTCTATCGAACGGCGGTTGGCATCGAGCCCGAAACACTCGACAAAGTGTTGGTTCGTTAGAGCGAGGTACTTCTCTCGAGCGCGAGGGGTGCCGAAGGCGACGCATTTAGAACGGAGCCGGACCTGGGTACTCTTCGCGCAACTGCGGCTTAAGTAATTTTCCTGAAGGGTTTCTCGGCAGGTCGTCTACGATTTCATAAAGCTGAGGCACCTTGTAACCGGCCAGGTTGTCTTTGCACCACTGTTTCAAGGTTTCTGCTGTAGGCGAGGCTCCCGGAGCCGCTACTACCAGCGCCAGTGGAGTCTCACCCCACTTCTGGGAAGGCACGCCAATGACCGCCGCTTCCTGCACATCAGGGCAGGCTGCCAGCACGTTTTCCAGTTCCGCCGGGTAAATGTTTTCGCCCCCGGAAATAACCATGTCTTTTTTGCGATCGCAAATGGTAATGAAACCTTCAGCGTCCCAGGTGCATATGTCTCCGGTGTGGAGCCAGCCGTCGATCAGGGTTTCAGCCGTTGCCTTAGGGTTGTTCCAGTACTCTTTCATCATATGGCGACCGGCAAGTAATAATTCGCCGGGTTCGTCACTGCCCATAGGGATGGCATTGCCCTGGCCGTCAATAATTTTGACCTCGGTATGCATTTGCGGCCGCCCGCAAGAGCCGACTTTACTGGCGGCGTCTTCAGGAAGGAGCAGGGTGCCGGGGCCACAGGACTCAGTGAGGCCGTAAGCCTGATGAATGCTAACGCCCAATTCAGCCCAGGCGTCGAGCAGAGAGACCGGCACAGGCGCAGCTCCCGTCGCGATCCAGCGCACGGAGGAGATATCGCACTGCTGTCTCTCTGGTGCGTGCAACATAAATTGCAGTAGGGCAGGGACCGCCATGAATATGCTGATCTTTTCTGTATCTATGCAGCTGAACATCCCGGGCATATCCAGGTCACGCATAATGACGCCGGTGGCTCCGCGATGAACCAGCAGGGAAGTGGGGTTAAGGCACCCGACGTGAAACATCGGCAACGCCAGCAGGAAGCGGTCGTCGCCGCGCATATCGGAAGTCGACATGCTGGTTAACTGCGACCACAGCATGCCGTCGTGGCTATGCACGGCGCCCTTGGGGTAACCCGTGGTACCTGAGGTGTACATGATGAACAGGTTGTCGTCGCCACAGGCGCCGGTGACAGGTTCGTTTTCGTTGGCCGCGTTGGTCAGTTCATCGTAATCCTGTGACCAGGATTGTGCCGTTGTGTCGCCCAGCGAGCAGCGCAGCCAATCTTGGCAAGGTAGATCGCCCTTTAGGCCGGACTGAAGTTCATCGACAGCATCGTCAAAATCGGCGTCGAAGATCAGGGTGGTGGCGGCAGAGTCTGTGAGGATATAGCTGATTTCTGCCGGTACCAATCGCCAGTTAACCGGGACCATCACAGCCCCGATTTTCGCAATAGCAAAGTAGCTCTCGATGAACTCAATGCCGTTTTTCAGGAGGGTCGCTACCCGGTCGCCTGGTTTGATTCCCTGCGCGAGCAGCACGTTGGCAATGCGATTACTGCGTGCATTCAATTCGCTGAAGGTAAAGCGCCGTTTACGCTCCCATTCAACAAAAGCTTCCTTGTTCGGTGTGATAGCAGCCCGTTTAGAGAGCAGCTGTCCGATATTCGCCGACACGGCCAAATCGCCTATCAGCCGGCAACAGGTCCCAGTCCGGAGGCAACGAACACGGCAAATACTGCCATGGCAGCGCTAAATGAAATTATCTGAGTCATTGTTTCACCTTAACTTTTAGATTTTTATGGTGTTGAGGTTTTACACTCAATAAGAGTGCGGCGAATATAGCGTTAATGCTGTCTCTTGAAAAGTCCTGCGGCGCTGTTAGGCGCGAATTTGCTCCAGTGCGTGAATGACTCCTCTCAACTCAGCGAGCCCTTTGAGGCGACCGCCAAATGAGTAGCCAGGGTTGACGTTGGACTGGCCTATTTCATCACCCAGTAAATGGCCGTGGTCAGGTCGCATCGGGATGCGATCAGGTCGCCCCTGTTCTTGGCGCGCTTGTTCTTCATCCAGTAACGCACTAATGAGTCCGACCATGTCATTGTCGCCGTCTAAGTGCTCCGACTCATAGAATGATCCATCGTCTTCGCGCTTGATGTTGCGCAGGTGGACAAAATGTATCTGCGGACCAAATTCACGAACCATCGCAACCAGGTCATTGTCGGCCCTTGCCCCAAAAGAGCCAGCACAAAGGGTTAGGCCATTACTGGTGCTGGGTACCGCATCCATCAGCGTTCTTGCATCGTCGGCAGTTGAGACCACACGAGGTAGTCCGAACAAAGAGAAGGGCGGATCGTCAGGGTGTATGCACATGCGCACGCCGACTTCTTCGGCAACGGGTATTACTTCTTCAAGGAAGGCAATGAGATTGGCACGCATCCCGGCATTGCCCAGGGCAATGAATTGGGCGATGGCAGCGCGTATCTCCTCGCGGCCATAAGACCCTTCGCCACCGGGTAAACCCGCGATGATATTCTGTTCCAGCAGTGTTTTTTGTTGATCGGTCATCTGTTCAAAGCTTTCCCGGGCCGTCTCCAACACTTGGGAGGAGTAGTCTTCTGCTGCGTTCTCTCGTTCGAGTATATAAACATCGTAGGCTGCGAAGTCGGTCATTTCGAATCGCAAGGCCTGTGAGGCATTGGGCAATTGATAACTTAAATTGGTGCGAGTCCAGTCCACGACAGGCATGAAGTTGTAACAAACCACCGATACGCCGGCGTTGCCGGCATTGCGCACGGACGTCTTGTAGTTGTCGAGGTAGCGCTGGTAGTCACCGGTGCGGGTCTTGATGTCATTGTGCAGGGGGATGCTCTCGATGACGGCCCAGTTCAGTCCGTGGGACTCTATCTCAGTCTTGCGTTGCTGGATGTCCTCAAGCGGCCATGCAGCGCCGGTGGGGATATGGTGTAAAGACGTGACCACACCGGATGCACCTGCTTGAACAATATTCTCCAGGGAGACCGAATCGTCGGGGCCAAACCAGCGCCAGGTTTGTTGCATGTGAACCTCTGAGTGAACTCTTATCGGCTTGAGGGTAAACCTGAAGCTGAAGGAGTAGGGTGCTTGACAGCGGGGTGCCGATTACTTAAATTGGCCTGACCACTTTACCGGGGGCAAGTTTGCCTCAGGTTTCACGTTTTGGCAATAGCATCTGGGGCTGCGAGGCATGAATCAGACAACCGTCGTCAGGCTCGGTGTTATCGGTCTTGGTAACATCGCGCAGCAGCATATCGAGAACGTCACGTCGGGCGCCGCCGGTCGGTGTCAGCTGACGGCGCTGTGCTCCCGGTCGCCCAGCGAACTGGCCAATAAGTATGAAGTGCAACATTTTGCAAAGCCTCTGGAGTTGATCCAAAGCGGGCTTTGCGACGCTGTATTAGTGGCGACTCCGACCTTCAATCACTGTGAAGTCGGTTTGCAGGTGTTGGAGGCTGGACTGCACTTGATGATGGAGAAGCCGCTCGGGCTTTCCATTGCCGAGGGAGAGCGCTTGGTGCGAGCGCAGCAGGACTCACAGGTCTTTGCCCTCATGCTCAATCAGCGCACCGATCCCTTGTTCCAGGCGATGCATGATTGTGTCGCCAGCAATGCATTGGGTGCTATCACTCGCACGCACTGGACAATGACCCATTGGTTTCGTCCTGAAATTTACTATCAGGCCAGTGACTGGAGGGCGACCTGGAAGGGTGAAGGCGGTGGCCTGCTGTTGAATCAATGCATTCACAATCTGGATATTTTCCAGTGGCTCTGCGGTATGCCGACGTCACTGCGCGGCTTTTGCCAGTTTGGTCGTTACCACGATATCGAAGTTGAGGACGAGGTCACCGCCTATCTGGAATACGAAAATGGGGCCACCGGAGTCTTTATTGGCTCCACTGGAGAGGCCCCTGGTGTTAATCAACTCGATATTATCGGCGACAAGGGCACGCTTTCTTTTGACGGTGAGCATCTATCTCTCAAGCTTAATACTCCATCAACCAGCGAATATAGCCGCAGCACCCGCGACATGTTCGGTATGCCTGGCGTTACGGTGAGCGACATCACACCCAGCCGGCAAGTGAATCAGCACGCACTGGTACTGGCTAATTTTGCTGAGGCTATCTTGGATGGTGCCCCGCTGATTGCGCCAGCTGCAGAAGGGCTAAGCTCGCTGGCAATCGCCAATGCCATGCTGCTATCGACGTGGGAGTCGCGAGAGGTCAGTTTCCCACTGGCAAGCGAGGCCTACCAACAGGCGCTGAATCAGCGATTGTCTGAATCAAAACTGCGTGAAAAAACCATGACTGAAGTGAATGTAGACATGAGTGCGTCCTACCGATGAATAAGCCGATTCCCAACCATGAAGTGGCAGAGCTGACGGCACTGGCACAAAAGCCCGCATGGGCGAGGGCACCAACCTATCTGCGGTTGAGCGGACCAGGCTGGTTGCAGGGAGCTATGACCCTGGGCGGCGGCAGTGCCATTACCTCGCTGACCATAGGCGCGGTTTACGGTTATGAACTGCTATGGGTCCAGCCGCTTGCAATGCTTATCGGCTGCATCATGTTGTTTGCGCTGTCGCACCAAACGCTGAGCACCGGCGTAA
>JBDWQQ010000119.1:0-17968 GCA_039986455.1 Halioglobus sp. | reverse complement strand
CTGGAACATGCCAGCCGCCGGTGTAATTTGCTCTCTCTGCAAATCGGGCCTGTACTTTTGCCTCTGCTTCAAAATCGAGCTCCGCTCGAAAGCCCTCTACGAACACATCCACCTGATCCAGCCACGAGGACAGGAAGGGGGATAATTTGGAATGTGGCGCCCAGTATTGGCTGCTCAGTATCGCGAGCTTGATGACTGTTTTGCCGATCAGAAACTCTCGTTCAAGATTATGTCGCCCTACTTTAACGACAACGGTTTTCAGCTCCTGGCGACCGCGTCGATTACGCACCGGTTTTTCCGCTACATAAACCGTGGCAATGGAGCCAGATTTAAGCGGTTTTGAAGCATCAAAGTCATAGTAACGCTTGCCAGGCAGCTCGCCGTAACACTCTAGAAATGCCTGCTCAACCTCCGCGGGAGTCATTGGCTCCACATCTTCCTGAAAAACTTCCAGCGCTTCGCTAATTTCGTCTGGCAAGAAGTCCGAGCTCGCCGCGGCTACTTGCGCCATTTTGATGAAGAAAGGGCCGAACTCACGGACCATCTGCGCGACAATCGACGCCTGAGCCTTAAAGTCTTCCGGGTCGGTGTCAAAAAACTCTCTGATATAGGCCAGCGCCCCTATCTGACGGCGGAAAATATCAAGATCAGACCGGAGGATGTCAGTCTGCCCCACTATGTCCTGCAGATGGCTATTATTCGTTTCGCGCAGGCGCTTGAGCTGATTAATAACATCGACCAGTAAGGGCTCATAGGCGCTGACCACAATACGGGCCACTTCCAAACTGATTTCACCAAGACCTTTCAGTTCGGGCTCGCTCATCAGCTCATTAAAGAAAGCCCAAAAATCGTCGGTGAGTTGATCAGGGATAGGTATCACTGAACGCGCTGTGACCTGATCCATCAGAAAGCGCAGCAAGTTTTCCGTACTTTCCTCATTGGGAAGGATGTTGTCTTCCCGCAGGCGTCTAGTCAGTGAAGTGAGCTGAGCGGTAAACGGGTGGTCTTGCAGGGAGAGAAAAACCGAGTCAAGCGCTTCATTTAGTTCTTGCTCGGTTGCTTCTGCCTGTCGATTGAGAAGCGTGGCCAAGGGCCGAATAGCGACATAAATTTTTGCCATGCCCGAAGCGTATTGCCCAGTTGAACGCAGCACCCGAGTGGTCTGGTCGCGCAATACAGGCAACCATTCTTCCAGGGTAATACTGCTGTCTAGGTCGCCTGATGGGTCAGATGCTGGCAAAACGATTTTCCTGCCGGGTTTAACGGCATTGATCAAATTCAGGGAGAGAGCTCGCGCGGCATGAACAAGGCACTACCGGCAAACGCCGCCGCTATTGTCTATGATCGAAAGCTCCCTAACAAGAGGGACGTGTGCGGTTCAAGGAAGTACTTTTTTGAAGGGCTTTACCTTAATTTTTTCGGTGACGCCCCCGATAGTGTATGGGTCATCTTCGGCCCAGGCTTGAGCGCTCTCCAGTGAGTCAAAATCAGCCACGATGAGACTGCCGGTAAAACCGGCTTCACCGGGATCATCAGCATCTACGGCGGGATGAGGACCCGCAATTAGCAGGCGCCCTTGCTCTACTAATGTCTGCAGCCGCTCCAGGTGTGCCGCACGATTTGCCTTGCGACCTTCCAAGCTGTTTTCCACATCCTGAGTGATAATGGCGTACCACATATCGTTGTTTCCTTTGACTGCAAAAAAAGAAGTTAACCTGCGGCTATTATGCGCCGTAGTAATTGCCTTTTGACACCCCATTTGCAAACTCTTGGCGCAAAATTTCGCGCATCCAGGCGTTAGCAGGGTCTTCTGCCGCGCTGCGGTGCCAGTACAAGTTAAATACCAGCGAATCAACGGCAAACGGAACATCCTTAACTAGTAAATCGGGATGATTTATCACCGGGCCAGGCGCTGTCCACAAAAGATCACTTTGCGCGGTAACCGCCGCAGCGACAGCGTAGTGTTGCACCCGCATGGCCACTGTTCGACGATGGCCAATGGTGTGCAAGGCAAGGTCAACCTGCCCTCTCCCTCTTGCGCGCGCAGAAACGTGGACATGGGTCGCACTCAGGTAGTGACTGAGATCAAGCGGCTGGTCAGCCAGTGGATGCGACTTGGCCATGCCGACCCTGTGCGCAAGACTGCCCAGATGGCACTGGCCCAACTCGCGGGCATTGACCTGCGGAGCATCTAGCAGCAGGTCTAGGTCGCCGGACTTAAGTTGCTCTACCGCTGAGTCGCGATCCAAATAGTAAGCTTCAACGGTGATGCCGGGCGCTTGCTGTGCCAACGCATTATGAACGCCGGGTAAAACGATGTTCTGGGCCATATCGTTCATGCCCAGGCGAAACGTTGTTTGAGCAGACAATGGGTCAAAGCGTTGACCGCTTAACATGCTCTTTTGCAGTAAGGCTAATGCCCTCTGCACGTCTGCGCTGACCGCCTCGGCCACAGGGGTGGGCTGCATGCCTCTTGGTCCGCGCACGAACAACTGATCATCAAAGCTCTTTCGCAAACGATTAAGCGCATTGGATACCGCAGGCTGGGTCAAATGTAAGCTTTGAGCAACGCGCGTCACACTGCGTTCGCGATAAAGCGCATCAAATACAACAAAGAGGTTTAGATCTACCTGGTCGAGTCTCATGAGTGTCATTCAATATTAACAATGTGAATATACTATCATCATATAAATAAATTTTAGTGATTTAATGTTGCGCCGTATCATAACGGCACAACCGAGTGAAACTGGAGACCCCAATGTATCAATTCAGCCAACGTTCCGTGGAGTTGCAAGCCCGACTGCAGACCTTCATGGACGAAAATATCTATCCCAATGAAACCCAGTACGCCAAGCACCTGCATAACACCGCCAACCGCTGGGCACCGGTGCCGCTGATTGATGAGCTCAAGGGCAAAGCCAGAGACGCAGGGCTTTGGAACCTGTTTGTACCGCCCTCTCTATCGCAGTTTGTTGATCACGATGGACTGTCCAACTTTGATTACGCGCCGCTGGCTGAGATCATGGGTCGAGTGCTGTGGTCACCCGAGGTATTCAATTGCAATGCACCGGATACTGGCAACATGGAAGTATTCATGAAATACGGCACTGAGGCCCAGCAGAACCAATGGCTGACGCCACTGCTTGAGGGACAAATCAGGTCCTCCTATGCCATGACCGAACCCCAGGTCGCATCATCAGACGCAACCAACGTTGCCCTGAGCATTGAGCGAGATGGAGACGAATGGGTACTCAATGGTCGCAAGTGGTTTATCACCAACGCGATGTACGAGCGCACAAAAATATTTATCGTGATGGGGAAATCAGACCCCGACAATGCGAGCCGACATAAGCAGCAAAGCCAGGTGCTGGTACCCAAAGGCACGCCCGGGCTTGAACTGATCAGGCCGCTAACAACATTAGGGTACGACGATGCGCCGCTGGGCCATGCAGAACTACTATTTACCGATGTCAGGGTGCCGCTTGAAAATATGCTGCTTGGTGAAGGCCGCGGTTTTGAAATTGCACAGGGTCGACTTGGCCCAGGACGAATCCATCACTGTATGCGTCTAATAGGCATTGCCCAGCGATCATTGGAACTGGCCTGTGTGCGCGCTGAAACCAGAACCACCTTTGGCCGTACGCTGTCACAACATCAATCGGTACGAGAAGAGATCTCCAAGTGTTTCTCGGAAATTGAAATGGCGAGATTACTCGTGCTAAAAACTTGCGCGCGTATGGATGAGGTGGGTGCTAAAGGCGCCATAGACTTGATTGCGGCATCAAAGACCAGCGTTCCGATTATGATGCAGCAGGTGATTGATCGTTGTATGCAGATGCATGGCGCCGGCGGACTTACCGAAGATTACTGCATGGCAGAGGGTTTCAACTATGCCCGCTGGTGCAGGCAGGCAGATGGCCCAGATCAGGTTCATCAAATGGCCCTGGGTAAAATGATCATCAAACGTTTCAACGAGGAGTAACAGGTAAGTGTCGAAATCTATAGAACAGCGCTTTAGCTTGCACGGTAAAATCGCCCTTGTGACGGGCGCTTCCAGCGGACTGGGTGCGCACTTTGCCACGGTTCTCGCCGCGGCAGGCGCATCGGTTGCTGTGGCTGCCAGACGCAAAGACAAACTGGAAACTCTGGTGGACGATATTAAGCGCGCAGGCGGTATCGCATTGGCAGTAACAATGGATGTCACCTCTGGCGAAAGCGTCAACTCCGCCGTGGAGGAGATTACTGAGTCTCTAGGCCCTATCGACATCCTGGTTAATAACGCAGGTGTGGCCGGGTCCCGGCACAGCTTGAAGGAAGACGAAGCCAACTGGGACTTTGTTATGGACACAAACCTGAAGGGTGCCTGGCGTGTTGCCCATACAGTGGCGAGCAACAGCGTCAATCGCTCACGGCCTTGCAGCATTATCAATATTGCTTCGATTCTTGGTATTCGCGTGGGAGACGGCCTGAGCACCTATGCAGTGTCGAAGGCGGCAGTCGTTCAGATGACAAAAGCGATGGCATCTGAATTAGCGCGCAAAGACATCCGGGTGAATGCTATTTGCCCCGGGTACTTCGCCACTGAGATGAATTCAGATTATCTGCACTCGCCTACCGGACAGGAATACCTCGCGGGAACGACGGCAGGGAGGATGGGAGACGTCGATGAATTGAGTGGTCCGCTGCTGTTATTGGCATCAGACGCAGGCAGCTTTATGAATGGCACCGCCATTCCAGTAGACGGCGGGCATTTGGTGGGTTCTCTGTAACCGCGCCTTTTAAACTGACAAGAACATCCCAAATGTCGCAAAGGCTGCACACCAGACTGAATTTGCCCAAGCGAGATAGACAGGCAAAAAAAAAGCGGCCATCCCTGGCCGCTAATTCCGCGTGGTGTGCATTCCAATGCACGAGATCAGTATCTGCCTGATCGCGATTGGGCGCCATTACAGGCAATTACAGGTCTCAGTTGCACATCTTAGGAATTTCCTCTATTTTGCAAGCTAAGTTGTTGAAGACATAGCTTTTTTAATAATAATGCCCTGCGTTCAGGGCTCTATCCGCGGATAACAAATAATTAGCATGGCGCAGATACGCGACACGGAAACCCAGAACGTAATTCATTTGCGCTCGCACCACACCTTCGGCCGCTCTGGCGAACGAACGGACACGGTAGTCAGTAGCCCCATCACTTCCAGAATTCACCTGACACTGGAGTGGGATGGAGAGCGCTGGAATGCCAGAGATCTCAGTAAAAACGGCACATGGTTAGGCGCAACCAGACTGATTACCAACGAAAGCACACCACTGAAAGTGGGCGACAAGCTTCACCTGGGTTCCCCGGATATGCCACCGCTAGAGCTTCTGGACGATTCAGCACCCGTCTCATCCCTTGTCGGTCTCGATAACACCAAGACGCTAAAGCTTGAACCGTTTGTGTTTTTGCCGGACCAACAGGCCCCCGAGGCCGTTGTCGTCTACTCCTATCAACAGCGCTCTTGGATCGTTCGCGCAATGGATCAAGACACCTCTAGCCAGCCGATGGACATACTTCACCATGGAGACCGGCTCTCCTATGGCGGCAAGGAGTGGCAGGTTCTACTGGCGGAAACACAGAAAAGCACTGAGATAAGCCAGGCACCCGACAGCGATATCGATGATATTGAATTTATCTTTGACCTTAGCCAGGACGAAGAAAACACCACACTAAAGCTTGAGCTAGCCAGCCGGGAACTCAGCCTCGGGGAACGCTCACATCACTATCTTCTACTGCATCTTGCCCGACTTCGAGCCATGGAAGCCGACCAAGGCTTTGACAGCAAGTCACAGGGGTGGATAGATAATGAGCAGCTTAAAAAAGACCTGGGCATGGATATGCCACACATTAATATTATGATTTTTCGGGCACGCAAGCAGATTGCAGAGGCCATGGAAGAAAGCTTTGATTCAGAGCAATTGGTCGAGCGCGGTAAAGGCAGAATGCGCTTTGGCGGTGCTCATTTTAAAATATTCAAGGGTGAGCAACTCTCCTTCGCCCTACCCTCACCTGCTAATAACTAAAGCCTAAGCCCTATCGGAGACTGACATGCCACGAGAGTGGTTGCGCGATTATCGAAAGGACACTTTTGCCAGCGACATGCTAGCGGGCATCATTGTTACGATCATGCTGATCCCGCAGTCACTTGCCTACGCACTACTCGCAGGCTTGCCGGCAGAGATGGGGCTGTACGCCAGCATTCTTCCATTGATTGTCTATGCCCTGCTTGGGAGCAGCCGCACACTCTCTGTAGGCCCTGTGGCTATCGCTTCTCTGATGACTGCTGTGGCTGTCGGGAAAATCGCTGAATCCGGCAGTGCTGATTATGCCAGTGCGGCTATCGCCCTGGCGGCCATTTCAGGAGTCATGCTGCTCATCATGGGCTGCCTGAGGTTTGGTTTTCTGGCTAACTTTCTCTCCCACCCCGTGGTTTCAGGTTTTATCACGGCCTCAGCAATTGTGATTGCACTTGGCCAGGTAAGGCACTTACTGGGTATTGAAGCCAGCGGGGAGAATGTACTTTCCCTGATAAGCGCACTATTGAGCAATCGTGGCGAGACGAACCTTGCGACCCTCATAACAGGCTTGAGCGCGATTGCATTTCTGGTTTGGGCTAGGCGCTACCTGGAACCTCTTTTAGCGCGAACGGGTTTACCGCCAAAAGCCGCTGCAACTCTCTCTAAAGCAGGCCCCGTCGTTATTATTTTTGCCACCGTGTCTGCAAGCCACCTGCTGTCATTCGAACAACAAGGCGTAGCCCTGGTGGGAGAGGTTCCCAGTGGTCTGCCAACTCTTTCAATGCCGCCGCTGGATGTTGATCTGTGGTCGCAGCTCGCTATCTCGGCACTACTGATATCGATTATTGGCTTCGTCGAGTCGGTGTCTGTCGGTAAAACGCTGGCGGCCAAACGGCGTCAGCGCATTGACCCTAATCAAGAGCTTGTCGCGCTCGGAGGCTCCAACGTAGCCTCAGCATTCTCGGGCGGATTTCCAGTCACGGGGGGATTCTCTCGCTCTGTTGTTAATTTTGAGGCTGGCGCCCAGACCCCTATCGCCAGCATTCTCGCCGCTCTGGGTATAGCCCTTGCTGCACTGTTTCTCACACCGTTCCTTTATTTCCTGCCAAAGGCGACGTTGGCTGCAACGATAATAGTCGCAGTCAGCAGTCTTATTGACCTGGATTTAGTGCGCAGAGCATGGCGTTATTCAGTGTCAGATTTTATCGCAGTAGTCACAACGATTTGCGCCACCCTGCTCTTGGGCATAGAGCTAGGAGTGCTTGCCGGCATTGTCGTTTCGATAGCATTACACCTTTACAAAACCACCCGTCCCCACATGGCGGTCGTGGGCGCTGTTGCAGGCACTGAGCATTATCGTAATATCGAAAGGCACAACGTCATTACCCACCCCAATCTTGTGTCGCTGCGCATCGACGAGAGCCTTTATTTTGCCAATGCCAGTTATCTCGAGGACTACGTGTATGAGTTGGTGGCTGGAAATAAAAGTCTGGAGCATGTCATCTTACAGTGCACCGCCGTTAATGAAATTGATATGAGCGCCCTCGAAGCCCTTGAGGCAATAGACCACCGACTTTCGGAACAAGGGGTGACCCTTAATTTCAGTGAAGTGAAAGGGCCGGTAATGGATGCTTTGAGTAGCGTCGACTTTTTGTCGAATATATCGGGTCAGGTATTTCTCAGTCATCATCAGGCGGTCAAAGCGCTAAAAACCGACGAGATCGAGCCTTACATCATTTAAACGAAAGCTTTGCTACCATCTACCAAAACGTCATTGAGCTAGCCATGAACACTAAAATGATACTTCGCGCAGCGATCTTCCTTTTTGTCATTCTGATCGTGGGTGTTTTGATTCAGCTTACCCTCGATGACTCAGATCCCTGCGACACTCCAGACGCTGACATGACAGCAGCCGTACTGGCAGATGGCGAGGGCGACCAAAGCGCGCTGACCAACCGCGCTATTGTGATGCGCGGAAAATGCTCAAGCGCCGAGGCCGTTGCGCCCGAAGAGGAAGAAGAGGAAGAAGAAGTAACGACAAGCCCGGCCCCTGCTCACAGCAACGTATCGCAGCAATCCCCCCCCATTGCGGTATCTACCAACACACCCCAAGAGATTCTTGATCATCGGTGCATCGTTTGCCACGGCTGTTATGACGCCCCGTGCCAGCTCAAACTGGAAGCCCAGGCTGGCTTGGCCAGAGGTGCCAGTAAAGACGTTGTGTATGACGGCACGCGGCTGCGGGCCGCAAATCTTACCCGGCTGTTCGATGACGCACAAAGCGAACAACGTTGGCGTGACAAAGGATTTTATTCGGTGCTCGCCCAGGAAAACCCCGAAGAAGGCGTGATGTATCAGTTACTGCAACTAAAGCAAAAGCATCCGCTTCCCGCCACCGGGGCTGTGCCAGAGACGTTTGATTTTTCGCTTTACCGTGATCAA
Source organism: Halioglobus sp. (assembly GCA_039986455.1). Lineage (GTDB taxonomy): Bacteria > Pseudomonadota > Gammaproteobacteria > Pseudomonadales > Halieaceae > Halioglobus. Next base: position 9,472 of record JBDWQQ010000119.1, on the reverse strand, counting down.
CAGTGTCCGAAACAAGACGAGTTTGAGGAGTATGCGCAGAACAACCCTCTATGGGGCATGCCTTACGGTTTTCCGGGGCTTAACAACGCCCAACATCTCACATTAAGCAACTGGCTGAAACAGGGTGCGCCGGAGTCAGCCGCCCCGCCGCTGACTTCCCAAACGCAATCCCTGATCGAACAATGGGAGACGCTGCTCAACGGAGACAGCCTGCGCGACCGACTAGTCGGTCGCTATATTTACGAGCACCTCTTTTTAGCCAGCCTTTACTTCGAACAAAGCAATGTGTCGGCTTGGTTCCGTATTGTTCGTTCTCGCACAGCACCAGGCAAGCCATTGGACCTGATAGCCACCCGTAGACCCTTCGACGATCCCGAGGTCGAGCGGGTGTACTACCGCATGCAGCGTATGCCGGTGACTCAGTTAGCCAAAACGCACATGCCCTACCGCATGGACCAGCAGCGACTGGACTGGGTTAAACGCCTGTTTCACGTGCCTGCCTATGAGGTAGCCGCGCTTCCAGGTTATGCGCCGGACGTCGCCTCAAATCCCTTCAAGTCGTTTCAGGCTCTCCCCGTGAATTCCCGTTATCGATTCCTGCTCGAAGAATCACGCTTTACAATCATGAATTTTATCAAGGGACCGGTTTGCCGCGGCCAGATAGCGCTGAATGTTATTGACGACCATTTCTGGATCATGTTCGCCAACCCCAATGAACTGGATGTCGATCTCGATGCCAAGTTCCTCGCGGAAGAAACCGACAACCTGCGCTTGCCGACGCCGGCTACTGGCACCATTATCGATATTGTTCGCTGGCGTGGATATGCTAAATCAAATGCCCGCTATCAACAGGCGCGCTCCAAACTCATCAGCAAGATGCTGGCTGAGGGACAAAGCCTGACACTTGATTCACTGTGGGACGGTGACGGCAACAACAAGAACGCTTCGCTGACCATTTTCAGACACTTCGACACCGCCTCCGTCGTTAACGGTATGGTGGGCAATGTGCCAAAGACGGCCTGGGTGATAGATTACCCTCTACTTGAACGTATCCACTATCTGCTGGTAGCAGGTTTTGATGTTTATGGCGCAGCAGCGCATCAGCTTGAATCACGCCTTTACATGGACTTTTTGCGCATGGAGGGAGAATTTAACTTCCTGTTGTTCATGCCTGCACAAAAACGTCTGGAGATTCATGACTATTGGTATCGTGAGGCGCGTAAAGGCTATCGCAAGAACTACATCGAACTAAACGCAATGGCCGCAGAAACCATTAACATTGATTACACAACGGATGATCCAAAGACAGAGCTGCTCGTTAAAATGCGTCAGCGGATTTATGGAGCCACCGCCGAGCGTTTTGACTACCGACATCACAACGCGTCGAAGGTCGTGGTCACTGCGCTGGAGTCAATGGAAAACAATATTGGTAAGCATAACGGGTTACTGCCCAATGTCAGCTTTATTAACGTGATTGGCGATAACCGCGACGAGTTCTATACCTTGCTACGCAACACAGCACACCTGAACATCGCCCGTCCTTTTCAGGAAGAGAAGCGCCGTGCTCCCGATGAGGATAACCTGACCATCGTAAGAGGTTTTATCGGCGCCTATCCCAACTATTTTTTCCAAGTGAATGAAAGCGAGATCGGTCAATTCAGGGACGACATTGCCGCAATGGAAACTGTGGAAGACTACGTGAAGCTCAGCGAGCGCTATGGCGTTCGCCGCAACGCCCCCTGGTTCTGGCGCGTCGCCGACAAAGTCCACGCGCGCTCAAAGTGGTTAACGCCAATCGAATACGGTATCTTCGACTTCAGTCGTTACCAGGCCTATTGATTATAGCGGCGGGCGTCCCTGACCCCGCTGCCAAATTTTTAAGAATGCACTTTCTAAAGCGCCTTCGGCGGCCAGCCCCAGTTTTTCCTGCCAGTTCTTTTTGAGCACAAAGCGCACATCAAATACATCCCAGTCCTTGAGGTGCTCCTGAACGATGGCATCGGAGGTTTTGAGTTCATCCACCAGACCTTCATCGACCGCCTGCTTGCCGTACCAGACTTCCCCGGTTGCCACTTTGGCGATATCCAATTGCGGTCTGTTGCTGCTTACAAAGTCTTTAAACAGTTCGTGGGTCTTCTCCAGCTCTTCTGTAAACTTCTCTCTGCCCTTGTCGGTGTTTTCACCAAACATCGTCACCGTCCGCTTGTATTCGCCGGCAGTGAATAATTCGAAATCGATGTCATTTTTCTTGAGCAGGCGATGAAAATTGGGTAACTGCGCAAGCACGCCAATAGACCCGATTACCGCGAATGGCGCAGCCACGATGCGATCGGCCACACAGGCCATCATGTAGCCACCACTGGCGGCAACTTTATCGACCGAGATGGTCAGTGGCACCTTGGCCTCGCGAATACGTTGCAACTGACTAGCCGCTAAGCCATAGCTATGAACCATTCCTCCTGGGCTTTCCACTTTAACCAGGACTTCATCACCATCTTGGGCCTGATTGAGAACAGCGGTGATTTCTTCACGCAGGTTATCTGAAGCACTGGCCTTGATATCCCCTTCGAAGGCGAGGACGTAAAGACGCTTGCGATGCTCGGCAACTTGTTCCTTTTGCTTGCGCGCCTTTTTAGCGGCCTTAGCCTCTTTCTTTTCTTCTTTTTTCCTAAGCTTTTGCTCGGCCTTTTGCGTTTCAGGATCGGTCACTACATGCTGCAGTTGTTCGTTTAACTGCTCGTATTTCTCGTTTAAGTTACGAATTTCGATGTGGCCCTCATGCTGCTCAGCCTTATTGCGCTGACCCACTGACACCAATCCGGCGACCAAGATAAGAATGGCGCCCACCAAGGTGACCGCCTGGGCGAGAAACAATCCGTATTCGTATAAAAATTCCAAGTGCTACTCCAGTTTCAGGATAAAGAATCAATATGATGTTTGATGAGCTGACCCGCGACCGACGTCGATGGCGGTATCAAAGGCAGTTCGCTGGGGTGAAACCACTGAGCATCGGCTATTTCAGTTGGGTCGCAAACGATGTCGCCGCCTTCATACTCAGCAAAGAAACCCAGCATTAGCTGATTGGGGAATGGCCACGACTGTGACTGGTAATAGCGAAGATTATTGACCGTCACACCGACCTCTTCCTGGACTTCGCGCACGAGGGTTTCTTCGGGGGTCTCTCCGGCTTCTATAAAGCCCGCAAGCGTACTGTACATTCCTCCCGGGTGATTGACATTTCGTGCCAGCAGCATTTCCTCACCGCGAGTGACCAGCACGATAATGCAAGGTGCAATGCGCGGGTAATTGGTGGTTCTGCATGGCACACAGCGCATCGCCCGTTCTTGCGGATGCATTTGCATCTTGTCGCCACAGCGACCGCAAAACTGGTGATCGCGCTCCCAATCGAGTAACTGTGCCGCCCTGCCCGCCAGCGCAAACAGCTGCTCGTCTACGCGGCCCAATATGTGCCAGAGGCTACCCAGCTGATACTCCATGGGATCGAGGTCGTGCGCCTCTTCAATTTCTAACGCATAGCAAGGCTGTTCTTCCCAATAGCCCATGAAGTGTCGCTTGCGCTCTATCCAACCATCGCGCCGGACAATATCTTCCTCCAGCAGACACACGTTTGGAGAGCGCATGTAGCTGACGAGCTTCCCGCTCTGAAACACAACGTAGAGCGCTGCGGAGGGAGAACTGGGGGCATTGTGGTCTGGTCTGAACATTAGACAATCACGGGCTAAAAACGACCGGCTATAGTATGCGCCGCGCGACTGCAACTCAAGTGCGGCATCGCCTTAATAAAATGCGGCGAAAGCAAGGAAAGTCGCAGAAATATATCGTAGAATACCGGCTTCTTTTTAGCTGGCCGACCTTCCTGAAACCATGAGCGAATCAACCGCAAAAGCCTTCTGGCAAAACTTCTTGGGCTCCTCCCCCGTTTGGTACAAGCAAACCATCATTGTGTTTTTGCTTATCAACCCAATTTTGCTGATGGTTGCGGGGCCTTTTGTGACCGGCTGGGCCTTGATCGGCGAGTTTATCTTCACCCTCGCTTTAGCCCTGCGATGTTACCCCCTTCAGCCCGGGGGCCTGCTGGCCATTGAAGCCGTGCTATTGGGCATGACCTCTCCCGAAATGGTCTTCAAGGAAACCCTTGCGAACTTTGAGGTTATTCTGCTGCTGATGTTCATGGTCGCAGGCATCTACTTCATGAAGGAGATGCTGCTCTATGTGTTCACCAAGATCCTGCTCAAGGTTAAGTCCAAGGTCTTATTATCGCTACTTTTCTCGTTAGTAGCAGCGGTGCTGTCTGCATTTTTAGACGCACTTACGGTCACGGCGGTATTAATCAGTGTCGGCGTCGGTTTCTACTCGGTCTATCACAAAGTGGCCTCCGGCAAGGGACTGGGAGCTGATCACGATCACTCTCAGGATGACTCAGTACACGACCATAACCGCGAAGATCTTGAAGATTTTCGAGCGTTTTTGCGTAGCCTGCTAATGCACGGCGCGATCGGAACCGCCCTTGGCGGGGTTTGCACATTGGTAGGTGAGCCTCAAAACCTCCTTATTGCCACGGTGGCAGACTGGGACTTCATCACGTTTGTTAAGGTGATGGCGCCAGTTACCATGCCCGTTCTGGTCTGTGGTCTCACCACCTGCGTGATACTCGAAATCACCGGAAAGTTTGGCTATGGGGCTAAATTGCCACCGCGCGTTAGAGAAGTACTGGAAGAATTTGAAGAAAAAGAGGCTTCCCAGCGCAACTCACGCACCAATGCACGTCTCGCGGTACAGGCGATGGTTGCCGGAATTCTTGTCCTGGCGCTGGCCATGCACTTGGCCGCGGTAGGCCTGGTAGGCCTGATGATTATCGTATTGTTAACCGCGTTCAACGGCGTGGTTGAGGAGCACCAAATAGGGCACGCCTTTGAAGAAGCCCTGCCGTTTACCGCGTTATTGGTGGTGTTTTTTGCAATCGTAGCCGTCATTCACGATCAGCATCTATTTTCGCCCGTCATTGATGCCGTTTTGGCGATGGAAGCTGACGTTCGTCCTGGCATGTTCTTCGTGGCCAATGGCGTCCTCTCAATGATCAGCGACAACGTTTTCGTTGCAACTGTTTATATTTCAGAGGTGAAAGCCGCGCTTGACGCTGGAGAAATCACACGCGCTGAGTTTGAACAGCTGGCTGTCGCCATCAATACAGGCACCAATTTGCCGAGTGTGGCTACCCCCAACGGTCAGGCTGCATTTCTGTTCCTGCTGACCTCCGCCCTTGCCCCGCTGATTCGACTGTCTTACGGACGAATGGTGATCATGGCATTCCCCTACACTATCGTGTTGGGATCCGTGGGCTTGATCTGCGTGATGTTGTTTATCTAACGATCCGTTAAAAAAGAGCCCGAATTGCGGGCTCTTACCCGCCTAACTCTTACACGCCTAACTCTTTCCACAGAACCTTTCCGCCACTGGCGCTTGCGATTGCCTCTAATTGTGCTTCGTGGGCCTGTAGCTCTTCACTCGAAGGCGTAATGACCGGAAGAGGCTCCCTATCGGCGCCGAGCCGAATGATTCGTTCACTGCGCGAGGCCCCATCTTGGGCGCCCGAATCGTTATCTGAAAGCTGTAACGCCGTTTGGCCACCGGTCATCAACAAATAAACGTCGGCGAGAATTTCGGCATCCAATAGCGCGCCGTGCAAATCGCGCTGCGAGTTATCGGCACCGTAGCGCTGGCAAAGTGCGTCCAGGCTGTTGCGTTGCCCTGGGTGCTTGCCACGGGCCATTACGAGGGTATCGATGACCTTGCAGCGGTCTTCAAGCCGAGGCGCATCGGGATCCAGCCGCTGAATTTCGCTATTGAGAAAACCCAGGTCAAATGGCGCGTTATGAATAACTAGTTCAGCGCCGTCCACGAACTCCAAAAACTCGCTGACCACGCGCTCAAACGGGGGCTTGTCTTTGAGGAACTCGTTGGTAATACCGTGCACTTCTATCGCTCCCTGATCGATTTCACGATTAGGGTTTATGTACTGGTGATAGTGGTTGCCGGTAAGCCGCCTTTTGTCTAATTCGACACAGCCAATCTCAATGATTCTGTGCCCCTGCGAAGCCTCAAGGCCGGTAGTTTCAGTATCGAGAACGATTTGTCTCACGGTCGTTGTTTCCTCATGTGCCTAGGACGAGTTCGTCGATGCCACGGTTTGCCAGTTGATCGGCGATTTCATTTTCTCGATGGCCGCTGTGACCCTTAACCCACTGCCAATCAACCTGATGGCGCTGGTTTTGTTCATCCAGCGCTTGCCACAGATCTACATTCTTGACTGGCTTTTTATTGGACGTCTTCCAGCCTTTCTTTTTCCAGCCAGGCAGCCAGGTGGTAATACCATTTTTGACGTAGACTGAATCTGTCGTGAGTACCACAACGCAGGGCTCTTTCAGGGCTTTCAGGCCCTCTATCGCTGCCTGCAACTCCATTCTGTTATTGGTGGTTTGGGCCTCTCCACCGAAGAGCTCTTTTTCTTTTCCCTGAAAGCGCAGCAATGCGCCCCAACCTCCAGGGCCGGGGTTACCGCGGCACGCCCCGTCGGTAAAGATTTCGATATTTTTCAATGCAGAACTTCTCCGGAGGAATTTCGACTAATGACCCCGGGCGAACGAGTGGGCGAATTAGGCGCAGGCCGCGGCGCAACCACAGGCTTAGGTACCGCAAGGTCTATGAGCTTCTCGCCATGGCGGCGTAACCTGGACAGCGGTTTGTTCTGTGCCGCCACCTGCTTGATGGCCGTCTGCAGATAGAGGCCCCCTAACGGAAGTTGGTGATCAACACACCACTTGTCCATTACCTGGGTCGCTGATTTGACTCTACCCTGCCCGGCCGGAGGAACTGCGTACAGATGGGTGCCTTCGCGCAACTCAAAGCCAAGTAAGTGAAGCCAATCGCTCAGACGACTGACGCTGACCGGACGGTGATAACGCCAGGGCGAACGTTTGGAAAGGCCCCTAGCTCGAGTCACAAGCCCCCGCAAACTATAGGGATTGAAACCCAATATCAACAACTGCCCCTGCGGGGTTAGTATGCGATGCAACTCGCGTAGCACCTGGTGGGGGTTCTCGACAAACTCAAGGGCATGGTGGGCGATCACAACATCCACACTATCGCTCTGGAGGGGTATTTCGCCGGTCTCACAAACGAGGTCCGTTGCCTCTCCTCCTCTGTGGGATGCGGTAATACGGTGATTGATGCGACAGGCACCAAAAAGCGGCTCGCCGGGAACGGGGCCGATTTGCAAAATGTGATACCCAAAGGCATTGTCCAGCTGAGGCTGCAGGGCCCGGCTTACCTGGTCCAGTAGGTACTGGCCCCTCTCTGTGCCGTACCAGGTTTCCAGTTCTGTCAAAATATCGTTAAACTGCGCACTCATGGTGCCGGTCAAACCTCATCAATTGCTTTCGCGCCATGGTACTGCATTTCCCGCCATTTTAAACGGTATCCCATGCTTTCTATACAACCTGTACCCGCATTCAACGATAACTACATATGGTTGATATCGACCGCTGAAAGTAATCAGGCCTACGTCGTGGACCCTGGTGACCCTGCTGTCGTGGAAAAAGCACTGCAAGCACAAGAACTCACACTTGCTGGCATTTTGATCACTCATCATCACTTCGACCACGTGGGTGGCCTGGCAGAGCTTAAGGCCAAGTACAATGCAACGGTCTACGGGCCCGATAACCCCGCAATTGAAGGACTGGATCACATTGTCAAAGCGGGCGATGAGGTCGATGTGTTTGGCGCTACATTCAGCGTCCTTGAAGTTCCCGGCCACACCCTGGACCACATCGCCTACTTCTCGAGCGGCGATAACCCTCTGATATTTTGTGGTGACACGCTGTTTGCGGGCGGCTGCGGTCGAGTTTTCGAAGGCACACACGAAATGATGTACGACTCTTTGACGACGCTGGCGGAACTTCCTGCAGATACGCGCATCTACTGTGCGCATGAATACACACTCGCCAATCTGGATTTCGCCCGTGCCGTCGAACCCAACAATACGCCCTTGTCCCAACGCATTGGGGATGCACAGGCAACGAGAAACGCCGGAAACCCTACCGTTCCCTCAACACTGTCTCTCGAACTGGCTACGAATCCTTTTGTACGCTGCACAACGCCCGAGCTTCAGGCTTCGTTGCGTGCACAGAACAAACTGACCAGTGAGCACCCGGCGGCTGTTTTCGCAACTGTCCGAGAGTGGAAGGACAATTTCTGACAAAACACCGAGTTTTCTCTGGCTCCTCCCTCTCAGCACTTTACAATGAACAGCTAGAATTCACTTTAAATTCAGCGCAAAACAAAGGGTTTAAATAGTTTAATTTCAATATGTTATATCGATTACTTACTGTATTTTCTATATCTTTTTTACTGCTGGCTTGCCAGTCTTCTCCCGACAAAGAAATGCCTGTGGCTGAAACCGCGATTCCCACCGACGGGGACGGACCTGAGTTTTTCTCTAAAGAGCCCTCCAAACCAACAAAAAACAAGCAGCCCCCCGAGGATCTCTGGGAGCGTATTCGTCTGCAATTGAACTGGCAATCGACGCACAACGAGCAAATTGGGCATGCTCGTGACTCTTACCTGCGGCAATCTAACTATCTCTCGGTTGTCGCAGAACGGGCTGACCTTTATCTGTACTACATCGTAGAAGAAGTTGAGCGTCGGGGCCTGCCCATGGAGATAGCCCTACTCCCGCTGGTTGAAAGTACGCTAAACCCCTTCGCGACGTCATCCGAGCGGGCAGCCGGCCTGTGGCAGATTATGCCCGCGACAGGTAAGTGGCTCGGACTGGAGCAGGACTGGTGGTATGACGGTCGCCGAGACGTGAGGGACTCTACCCGCATCGCCCTGGATTACCTGGAATCCCTGCACGCTGAGTTTGATGACGACTGGATGCTGGCGCTAGCGGCCTACAACTCCGGCAAGGGGCGAGTCGGCAGAGCCCGCAAAGCCAACGCTGAAGCGGGATTACCGACTGATTATTGGTCGCTAAAACTTCCCCGCGAAACGCGTCACTATGTCCCTCGATTAATCGCCCTCACCCAGATTGTGGCTTTCCCAGAAGCCTTCGACGTTGAAATTCCCCCCGTCCCCAACAAGCCAGCATTTGTGATTGCGGCAACCGGAGGGCAAATAGAACTGGCCCGGGCAGCGTCGCTTGCCGAAATCGAGTTGCATTCGCTAAAAGCGCTAAATCCCGGGCAATTGCGCTGGGCAACGTCCCCCGACGTCGCCCAGGAACTGCTGCTGCCCGTGGGCACCAAAGAGCGATTTAATCAGGGCGTCGCCAGTCTTACCCAAGCAGACCGAGTGCGTTGGGAGCACTACACGATAAAGAGTGGAGATAACCTGATACGCATCGCCAAAAAGTTCGACACTGAAGTGGGTTTATTGCGCGAAGTGAACAATGTTC
>JBDWQQ010000118.1:0-8825 GCA_039986455.1 Halioglobus sp. | reverse complement strand
GCGATGAAATGGAGCGAGCGCGCATGAACCAGCTGATCAAGCACCTGGATACGCCCCTTGAGCAAAGTGGCAATGTCCGGGTGGTTTACCTTGAGTATGCCCAGGCGAAAGAAATCGCCGAGGTGCTGACCAAGGTGATGCAGAACATCAGTAATCTGGATAGTGCAGACGGAAAAGCCCAACGCAGCAGTAGCAGAAACTCGACGATAGAGGCCGATGAAGGCACCAACTCGCTGATTATCACCGCTGATACCGACGAGATGGCAGCCATTGAGTCGGTGATCCATCGCCTCGACATAAGACGTGCACAGGTACTGGTGGAAGCGATTATTGTGGAGATGACCCTAAGCGAGGGTCAGGACCTTGGATTGCAGTGGCTGTTTGCCAATACCGATAGCGGTTTTTATGGCAGCAACATTAATGCGCCCAGTCAGGCAGAGCTGCTTGCCGGAGCCTTGAATCCAGACAATGGAGACGAGGTAAATCCTACCAATGACGGAGAGTTTGACGTCGGAGCGCTTGCCGGTGCCCTGGCGAATACGCCCGGTCTCTCGCTAGGTTGGGGCACAGTGGATGACGGTCTTACCATGACAGTCATTCTCAATGCGCTGAAAACCCAGGGCAATGCCAATATTCTCTCGACGCCAAGCTTGCTCACCCTGGATAACCAGGAAGCCTATATTACGGTCGGCCAGAACGTGCCGTTTATCACCGGCTCCTATACCAATTCAGGCAGTTCCGACGGTTCCTCCAATCCCTTCCAGACCATCGAGCGAGAAAACGTCGGTATTACGCTGGCAGTGACACCTCATATTAATGAGGGCGACTCGGTCGTCCTGGAAATTGAGCAGGAAGTGTCCAACGTGATTATCGGCGCTTCTCAAATCTCGGAAGCTGCAGACATCATTACCAGTGAGCGAAAAATTCAAACCAAGGTCCTCGCGCAGGACAGTAAGGTGGTGGTGTTGGGAGGCTTGATTGAGGACAACGTACAGGATGGTCAGCAAAAAGTGCCTATCCTGGGCGATATACCTTTTCTCGGGCGCCTGTTCCGTACTGACAGCGTGGACGTGAGCAAGACCAACCTGCTCATTTTTATTCGTCCGACGATCATTCGCGATAATGATGAGCTGGACGGCGCTACCGCCGACAAGTACCGCTATATTCGCGATCAACAATTGTTGCGACGTGAGCAGGGCCTGATGTTCCTCGATGACGGCAACCTGCCGGTGCTGCCTGAGTGGGATGAGCAAATTCAGCAATTGCAGGAAATTCAGGAGGCGTCTAGCGTTGCGGAACCTGAGGACAAGTGATGTCTGAGCCAGATATTGCTCAGGAGCCCGTGACTCTGTCTCAGTCTCCGGGTCACCGCAGCCTGCCGTTCACCTTTGCTCAGCAGCAGGGAGTATTGTTGGTAGACAGCAGCGAGGGGCCCCATGTGCTGACACAGGGGCAGCCCAGTTCGCGGGTTTTGACCGAGCTGCGGCGTTTTCTGGGTGAGTCTTACACCACAGAGAAAGTGGACAGTGATGAATTTCAGCGCCGGCTCACCGTTGCCTATCAGCGAGACAACAATGAGGCCGTGCAGATGGCCGAGGACATCGGTGCTGATGTTGATCTATCGCGGCTTGCGGATGAGATTCCTGAATCGGGCGATCTTATGGATGCGGAAGACGATGCGCCCATTATTCGCTTGATTAACGCGATTTTGTCTCAGGCCGTGCGCGAAGAAGCCTCTGATATACACATCGAAACCTTTGAGGACAGACTGAGCGTGCGCTATCGCGTGGATGGCGTTTTGGCGGAGGTGTTGTCCCCGAAACGCGCGCTTGCGCCTTTGCTGGTATCGCGTTTAAAGGTGATGGCCAAGCTCGATATCGCTGAGAAGCGAGTCCCTCAGGACGGGCGTATTTCAGTGCGTATCGCCGGTCACGCGGTGGACATTCGCATGTCTACAATTCCATCAGCGCATGGTGAGCGTGTGGTCTTGCGACTGCTGGATACAGCCGCCGGACAATTGAAGCTTGAACAGCTGAACATGAATGAGCAGGTACTGGAGGCTTACCGCCGTCACCTGCACAGCCCCCACGGAATTATTTTGGTGACCGGTCCGACTGGCTCGGGCAAGACGACCACGCTCTATGCTGGGCTAAGCCATATTAATGAGAGCTCCCGCAACATCATGACCATCGAGGACCCGGTGGAATATATGTTGCCAGGTGTTGGTCAAACGCAGGTCAACAGCAAGGTAGACATGACGTTTGCCCGCGGATTGCGCGCCATATTGCGTCAGGATCCTGACGTCGTCATGGTGGGTGAGATTCGTGATCTGGAAACCGGCGAGATTGCGGTTCAAGCGTCACTCACCGGTCACCTGGTGTTGTCTACCTTGCACACGAATACGGCCATTGGCGCAATCACTCGACTTAAAGACATGGGCATCGAACCTTTCTTGGTGTCCTCCAGTTTATTGGCCGTGATGTCACAACGCCTGATTCGTTTGCTGTGTAAAGAATGTCGCGAGGGCGGGCCAGCCACTGAGGCTGAGCGTGAAATGCTTGAGATTGGGACTGCGGAGGAAGTGCAGTTGTTCCGTCCCCGCGGTTGTGACAAGTGTAATTACACGGGCTATCGGGGCCGTACCGGGATCTATGAAATGATCGAGGTGGACGACCAACTGCGCAGTATGATTTACGACAACGCCAGTGAGCAGAAAATGCTGGCTTACGCTCGACAAGAATACCCCTCGATGCAGGCCGACGGACGTAGACGCATTCTGGCGGGTGAAACGAGCTTGGCGGAGGTCATGCGAGTGACCTCGGTGGCCTGAGGTCGTTAGTACGCCATGACAGCCTATCGTTATCGCGCGCTCAATGCAGACGGCAAGCTCACCAAGGGCTTTCTGGAGGGCGATTCCGAACGTCAGGTTCGTGGACAACTTCGGTCCCAAAGTTTGCGCCCTGTGGAAGTGGTGGAAGCCAATCGTTCAGCCGCGAGTAACAGTGGTTGGCGGCCGGGCTTTTTTCAGCCGCGCATATCAGCGGGTGACCTGGCCATGCTTACCCGTCAGCTATCCACTCTTGTACTGTCGAATTTACCTCTGGACGAGGCGTTACAGGCGGCCGCTCAGCAAAGTCGTAGTTCGCGTATCAAAGGTATGTTGCTGCAGGTTCGCTCACGGGTGTCTGAAGGTTACACCCTGGCCTACGCCATGGCCGAGTTTCCTCTGGTTTTCAACGAAATGTACCGAGCGATGGTTGCCGCCGGGGAGCATTCAGGTCACCTGGGCCCCGTTCTCGAGCAGTTGGCCGACTATACCGAACAGCGTCAGTACACCAGTCAGAAGCTGAAAATGGCAATGATTTACCCCTTTATCCTGGTGGGGGTGGCCATTGCTGTGGTGGTGGCATTGATGGTTTTTGTTGTGCCTGAGTTGGTGGGGATATTTGCTCATTCCAGCAGGGAACTGCCCCTGTTGACCCGAGTACTCATTGCTTCCAGCGATTTTTTTCGAGACTGGGGTCTTTGGTTGCTCGTGGGACTTGTGGCTTTTGTATTGGTGATTCGACAGCTTTTACGCAAGGAATCCCGACGTCGGCGGTGGCACCAGGTGCAGCTTAAAATTCCCGGCTGGGCGCGTTTGGTCATCGCCATTGATACGGCTCGTTTTGCGTCTACATTGAGCATTCTCATGGCCAGCGGTGTGCCCTTGCTGGATGCGCTGCGTATCGCGGGCCAGGTGCTGACGAATTTAGTATTGCGAGAAGACAGCAAGGCGGTAGCGGAACTCGTGCAGGAGGGCAGTAGTCTCAATAGAGCGCTGCAGCAAAGCGGTCGTTTCCCACCGATGATGGTGCATATGGTGGCCAGCGGTGAAGCCAGTGGCGAGTTGGAAACCATGCTTGCACGTTCTGCAGACAACCAGGAGCGAGAACTGGAAATGACCCTGGGAACAATGATGGCTTTGTTTGAGCCACTGATGGTAGTAGTAATGGGCGGTATGGTTTTGATGATAGTGCTCGCTATACTGCTGCCGATTTTCGATTTGAACACTATGGTGAAGTAAGAATATGAAAGCATTCAGAAACGGTGGATTTTCCCTGGTAGAGATCCTGGTAGTACTGGTGATCATGGGGCTGTTGATCAGTGTGGTTGCGCCTACGGTGCTCAATCGTGCTGATGAGGCGAGGGTGCAAAAAGTGCATGCGGATTTTAAAGCTATCGAAACTTCGCTAAAAATTTATCGTCTTGATAACTACGTTTACCCAACCACAGAACAGGGACTGGAGGCGCTGGTTGAGGCAAGCTCCCTGGACCCAGAGCCACGCAATTTTAAGAAAGGCGGCTACCTTCCCGAGCTGCCTCTGGACCCCTGGGGGCGACCCTATCTCTATTTGAGTCCTGGTGAAAATGGTGAGGTCGATATTTACAGTCTGGGCGCAGATGGTCTTTCCGGAGGAGAGGATCAGAATGCCGATATCGGCAATTGGAAATCTGAGGACTGATCATTGTGAGAGATCACCGACAGTGGGGCTTCAGCCTGCTGGAGTTGTTGGTGACTCTGTTCGTTGTCGTATTAGTCACATCCTTGGTGACTCTGAATATCGGTTCTGGCGACAGGGATATTCTCGACCGGGCCAGTGTTGAAGGACTGGCGAAAAGCGCTAACTACGCATTGGACGAGGCCCAGTTCTCCGGTATGAATTACGGCTTGCTACTGCGCATGGAGGATGAATCGGGCCAGTGGCGATACCGGTACGATTGGTTGGAGCAAACCCCTACAGGTTGGCAGGCTCCTGCCGCAGGTAAAGACGTATTTTCCCCAGGCGAGCTTCCGCCGGGGATTGAGCTTGAACTGCAACTGGATGACATTGTTCAGGAGCAGGAAACCCTGGTCATCAATTCCCAGAACCCACTACCCCAAATTATTTTGTATGCCAGCGGTGAGACGCTGCCGGGCGCTATTGATATCCGCTCCAGCGAGGACGGCGAGCTTTTGTGGCGCATTGAGTGGAACCTGCTGGGCGATTTCAAAGCGTTACAGCGCGGTCTGTCTGCCGAAGAAGATATCCAATGAAGGGCAGGCGCGACAAGCAGGGCTTCACCCTTGTAGAAGTGATGGTTGCGCTGGCAATTGTTGCTCTGGCGTTACCGGCATTGATGTTCGCGTTGCAGCAACAGGTCGATGCAACCGGTTATTTACGTGACAAAACAATGGCGCATACCGTCGCCGCAAATAAGTTGTCCGAGGTTCGTATTCTAGCACTCGCGCGGGGTGATTTGTTGAAAGGCAGAGAAGCCGGTGTCGTCACCATGGGCGATCGGGAATGGTACTGGTGGATGGAGAGCAAACTGACCGAGGTGCCGCTTTTTTATCGTCTGCAAATTGACGTTGCGCAAGAGGAAGAAGACGTCGATTCGCCCTTACATACCCTGGTGGCGTTTTTGCCGGCCGATCTGGAAGCCGACACAGAAGTCGACACCGATGCAGGGCCGGGTAATGAGTAGATCCGGCCGCGATGACGGCTTCACGCTGGTGGAGGTTTTGATTGCGCTTGCGATTACTGCATTCGTGTCTGCTATTGCCTACACCAGCTTCAGCACCGTCCTGAGTGGGGTAGAAAGTAGTCAGGCGACAGCAGAGCGGGTCTATCAGGTCAATCGAGCCTGGATGATGATCTCCCGCGATCTTGAGCAGTTTGTCGCGCGGCCGGTACGTGATGAGTTTGGTGAACTCGAGCCGGCAATGCAGGGCGGAATCGCGGCGCGTTTTGCGCTGAGCTTTACTCGTGGTGGTTGGCACAATCCGGTGGGACATGCCCGATCAGAACTGCAGAGAGTCAACTACCGCATTGAGGACGAGACACTGTGGCGAGATAGCTACCCGGTTCTCGATAGGGCAGGGGAGACCATCACTCAGGAGGTGGCCCTGCTTGAGGGCGTAGAGGAACTGCGGGTGCTTTTTCTGGAGAACATCGCTGGCGTCGACACGGTGGGTAGCGGCTCTGAGCTCGACAGTCGCAATTGGCCAGAGAGTTGGGTGCCTGACACCAGCCAACCGGGGTCGGTCCTAAACCCGCCGCTGGCAGTGGAGCTGATACTACAACTGGACGACTGGGGCGAAATGAGGCGGATCTATGCGTTACCGCCGCTATAGCGCTCCCAGTCATCAACAGGGCGCCGCTCTGGTGATGGCTTTACTCATTTTTGCGTTGAGTGCGGCATTGATCGTGGCTATGAAAAGTGACTTCGAGCGTGTGTATCAGCGAGGTTCTAATGTGTTTATTGCCGAACAGTCCCGTGCCTACCTCCGCGGAGCAGAGGGGCTGGCTACGCTGGCATTACTGGCAGACTATGACGCAGACAAAAAAGCAGAACAGCCCAGCGATAGACTGGATGAAATCTGGGCCAGAGAGGAAGTGCCCTACCCACTGGACGAAGGTGGCTGGCTGTCGGGTAAGCTGGAGGACATACAGGGCCGCTTTAATATCAATCATTTGGCGGATCGTGTAGAAGACGGACAGGCAACTAGCCGCCTCACCGCAGCACAGGCCCAGTTTGTGCGACTTTTGTTAGCGGTCACCGATGAGCAAATGGCCGAGACAGAGGCCATTGCTATTACACAGTCCATTGGTGATTGGTTGGATACCGATGCACAACCTCGACTGCAGGGCGCTGAAGATGACTACTACGCCGGGCAGACTCCACCTTACCGGGCTTCGAATCGGGCAATGCTGAGTGTGACAGAGTTGCGCGCGGTGAAAGGGATCACTGCCGAATTGTTTCAGCTGTTGGAACCCTGGGTGACGGTTTGGCCTCAGCAGCCCGGGGCCATCAATATCCACACCGCCCCCCCCATGGTGTTACGTTCCATCGGCCCGGACGATAGTCTTAGGCCGCTGAGTGAATCAGATGGCTTGGCGCTGGCGACTTATCGATGTCAGTCAGGCTTTGTCGACCTGGAAGACTTTTTGAATCAACCCGCTTTGGCCGACAGCAAAGACAGCATGACTCAAATGCGCACTCTGTTGGGCGAGCAAAGTGAATATTTCCAGCTACGAGCAAGGGTGGAAGTTGCTGGCAGGAACCAGCGCTTGTACAGTGTGCTGAAGCGAACCAACCGTCAAGTGAGCGTGCTTTCCAGAACCACTGACGGCAGGGTTTCCCTACCTGGAACCGAGAGAGAAGAGATTTGCGAGAGATCGCCATAATTCGCCTTATCGACGCGCGGCTGGCCTGGTATCCCCCGGGATCCAGCGACGGTCCCCTGTGGCTGGATCAGGAGTCTGGTCAGGAAAGCCTGCGAGGCGTAATTGCCCAGCGCAATCTCACACCTGTATTTGCGGTACCCGGCGAGGACATTCGATTGCTGCGCCTGCAAATCGAAGCGGAAGAGCGCCGCCACCTTGCTGCGTCGCTCCCTTTCATGCTGGAAGAAGAATTAAGTCAGGATATCGACGATGTTCACTTTGCTACCTGCGCGTTAGACAAACTGGATTTCGGCGTCGCGGTTTGCAGCCGGGACAATATGGCTGCCTATAAAACCATGCTGGCATCTTATCCTGGCGTGACTCAGTGGTTACCGGAGCCTTTGTTGCTTCCGTGGCAGGAAGGCGAGTGGTGCCTAGTGTGTGAAGGTGATCGGGTCATTGCGCGGGTAGGGAGCTGTGAAGGCTTCACAGTAGAGAGAGAAATGCTACCCGTTATGCTAGAAGCGCTTTCGGCTGAGGGTAATACACCGACAGCCATCGTGATCTATGGACAGGATCAGGCCGCTGATGTGGCTCTGCTCGAAGAAGCTTTGCAAGATAAGGTTCAGTGGCGTCAGGGGGATATGTATGCGGCTATGCTAATTGCTGATACACCTGAGCCTGCTCTCAACTTGAGACAGGGTGATTGGGCTGTGCGTTTACCTCTGGAGCGTTGGTGGAAGCAGTGGCGCACGGCCGCCGTACTGTTTGGCATTGGCGTTTTAGTCCATATGCTGGCGACGTGGATGGACTACCGACAATTAGAGCAGGAAAATCTGGCATTGCGCGGTGCTGTGCAGTCGAGTTATCGCCAGGCATTTCCCCGGGGCGCGGTAGTGGATGCGGAAAAACAGCTACGCAGGCAGCTGGACACGATGACCGGTTCCTCTGAATCCAGCGGCTTTGTCAGTTTGATGGCGCAGGTCGGCGAAGTGGTAGCCTCAGCTGACGGTAATATCGTTAGCATCAACTACAACGATAAAGCGTCAGAGATGCGGTTGAACGTGTTGGCTGCAGATTATGAAGCAGTAGAGCTGATTCGCACAGGATTAGCCAAAGGCGGCCTTGAAGCCACTCTCGAAAACAGCAGTGCTCAAGGTGAGCAGGTTCGCGCGCGACTGCGCGTTGGGGGCCGCTCATGAAACAGTGGTTTGCTGCACTGACCCAACGCGAACAACTCAGCCTATTGATTATGGGTTTAGCGGTTGGCCTTTACCTGATTTTTGTCCTGTTGATGGCGCCGCTGTCCCAGGCTCGCGATCGAATGGCGCTGCAAAACGCGGGTGTTGCGGAATCTTTACAGAGAGTCGACGTGCTGGTTTCGCAAATTTTGTATTTACGCGAAAGTGGTGAAACTGGTACGACAAATAGAAACCTTACCAGCCTGGTCAATCGCTCGACCTCCAGTCATCAATTGCAAGTCAACCGACTCCAGCCCAATAGCCGTGGAGAGCTTCAGGTGCGCCTGGAGAATGCCGTATTTGACGACCTGATCGCTTGGCTGTATCAGGTTGAATACAAAGAGGGCCTGCGGGTGCTGGAAACATCGATTACGCAGGCCGGTAGTGTTGGTCG
>JBDWQQ010000117.1:0-79694 GCA_039986455.1 Halioglobus sp. | reverse complement strand
AGATACGGCCGCGAGCGTTGACGCAGTAGAGCGACGACTTCTTTGCGCGCCGAGGTATAGCCGCCGCTGGCGCCGCCTAATGCTTTGCCCAGCGTCCCGGTGATGATATCGACCCTGTCCATGCAGCCTCGAAACTCGTGGGTGCCGCGTCCATCCTCACCGACAAAACCGGTGGCATGGCAATCATCAAAGTGCACCAGCGCATTGTATTTTTCCGCCAAATCACAAATTTCGTCCAGCCGCGCAATGTAGCCGTCCATGGAAAAGACGCCATCGCTGGTTATCATTTTGAAACGGGCGCCTGCTGCATCCGCCGCTTTGAGTTGCGCCTCCAGGTCTGCCATGTCGTTGTTTTTGTAACGGTAACGCTGCGCTTTGGAGAGTCGCACACCGTCAATAATGCTGGCGTGATTGAGCTCATCGGATATGACTGCATCTTCCGCGCCCAGCAAGGTTTCGAACAAACCGCCATTGGCATCAAAACACGAGGGGTAAAGAATGGTGTCTTCGGTACCCAGGAAATCGCTCAGCTTAACTTCGAGTTGTTTGTGCAGTGTTTGCGTGCCACAAATAAAGCGAACTGAGGCCATGCCGTAACCCCATTGCTCTAAACCTTCTGCCGCCGCCGCATTAACCTCCGGGTGCTGTGCCAGCCCTAGATAGTTGTTGGCACAGAGATTTAAGACTTCACCTTCTTTTACGCCAACATGAGCACCCTGGCGCGTAGTGATCAGGCGCTCGTGTTTATAGAGCCCAGCCTCTTCAATGCCACTGAGTTCATTAGACAGGTGTTCGCCAAAACGATCGTACATTCCTAACTCCTCAGAATTCCCAGTTAAGCACTACTTTACTGGCCTCACCTGTGTTCATGGCATCAAAACCTTTTTGGAAATCAGTGAAAGGCAGGCGGTGCGTAATGACAGGAGAGATATCCAGCCCGGAATCAATCATCACCGACATTTTGTACCAGGTTTCATACATCTCTCTTCCGTAAATTCCTTTGAGCGTCAGCATATTGAATATCACTTTGCTCCAGTCGATCGCAGTGTCTTCCGCAGGAATGCCCAGGATCGAAATTTTTCCTCCGTGACACATGTTGTCGATTAACTCGTTAAAGGCTTGGGAATTACCTGACATTTCCAGGCCAACATCAAATCCTTCGTGCATTCCCAGCTCGGCTTTCACATCGGCGATGCGTTCGCGAGTCACGTTCACCGTGCGGGTGGCGCCCAGCGTGCTGGCCAGTGCAAGCCGGGAGTCGATCACGTCGGTGATAACCACATGGCGTGCTCCAGCGTGCTTGCAGACCGCCGCTGCCATAGCGCCGATTGGGCCTGCGCCTGTAATGAGCACGTCTTCACCCAGCAGGTCGAACTGTAAGGCGGTGTGAGTGGCATTACCGAAAGGGTCAAACAAGGATGCGACATCCAGATCGATGCCCGCGCTATGTTCCCAGACATTAGACATTGGCAGGGCAACGTATTCGGCAAATGAACCGGGGCGGTCGACTCCAATTCCGGAGGTCTGGTTACAGAGGTGGCGACGGCCCGCCATGCAATTGCGGCAGCGACCACAGACGACATGGCCTTCACCCGAAACGATCTGGCCAGGTCGGAAGTCGTTCACGTTGGCACCCACGTCAACGATTTCGCCGACGAACTCGTGACCGACCACCATGGGCACTGGAATCGTCTTTTGTGCCCAGGCATCCCAGTTGTAAATGTGCATGTCGGTGCCGCAGATCGCCGTGCGTTTGACCTTGATCATTACGTCGTTGATGCCGAGCTCAGGCTCGGGCACGTCTTCCAGCCAGATGCCTTCGCGGGCCTCTTTTTTGACCAGTGCTTTCATGGGGAAATCCCGTCAGGTTCAGACAGCGAATCCTATACCTAAACGGCGGGCAACGGGGAGGAGATACAAAAATATTTTTGCGGGGCTAACAGCGCCTAGTTGACGTTTCCAGCAGCTTGGGCCGATGCAATCCGACGACTGTTACTGTTGAGGTTTTCTCGTCCGGATACGGCGGTATTGCGGTCGCTGGACCAAGTGCCCTGACCGTAGTTTGTTTTAGTGCCCTGGCCGAAATTGGTGGGTTGTATCTTCACCTTCTTGCGCTCTCCTGCGGAGGGACAGGCTTTGTCGGTAAATGTCTTCTTGCCACTGTCAGGATCAACGCACATGAAGACCTCAGCAGATGCCAGCTGCGCTGTCAGTAATGAAGTGGCCAGCAGCAGAGCTGCAGAAATGGTTTTGTTCACGGTGCTTAATCCCAAATTGGGTGTATTTTGACCAGATTGGGCTTCTAATTGAGGCCGGTCTACAAAAAACTCGACTTTTAGCCAGAAAACCCGAGAATTTGGGGTCTACAAGCCGTCGAAACGCACAAATGGTCGAATTACTCTCAAATTATCTGCCATTCCTCCTTTTTTGGGGCTCTGTGCTGTCCGTAGCGACACTGGTTGCGACTGTGCTGGCGGTACCATGGGTGGTGGCTCGCCTGCCGGCAGATTATTTCAGCACCCCACGCCGGCACCCCTTGCGAGAACAGCAGGGCCTTGGTGCCTGGGCATTGTCGCTATTGAAAAACATTCTGGGTGGCTTACTGCTCCTCATTGGAGTGGTGCTGTTGTTTATGCCGGGGCAGGGCATTCTGATGATGCTGGTGGGCCTGCTAATCATGAACTTCCCTGGCAAATATCGGCTAGAAAGAATTCTGGTGGCACGAGAGGGGGTGTTTCGCGCGCTAAATTGGCTGCGCACAAAGCGCTCGCTGCCGCCTTTTGAACCCCTTGAGCCGAAAATTTAGACAGGGATTCAGATACCCAAGACCTGGCTCTGGTTTTATAATTGTCAGTTCTACCGACGAGAGACGTATCCAATGATCGGCAAAATGATGTCTATGGGCTTTGATCTGGCCACCATGCCCGCGCGCCTGACCTGGCGAAGTGCCCGCGCCATGTCGATGAGTGCTGCTGAATTTCAACAGTTTTCTGATGAGTTGCGGGAAGCGTCCGATGAAGTTGCCCGTGAGATTCAGTCTGTCATTGCCGGAGTAGATGCCGAGATGTCGATGAAAGCAGCGCACCTGAGCGGTGAACAGAAGGCACAGGCGGCCTCTCTGGCGCTACAGGCCGCTGAGCAGCACCTGAGTATGGCGGCGGTGAACCTTTTGCGCGCGGTATGGCTTTCGTCGCATGCTGGCAGAGAGCTGGAGCATGAAAAGAAAGGCGTTATTATTGAGCACGATTCCTGAATTTTCCGCGACTTCGACTATGCTGGTAGTTAAGACGCTAACCACGAAAGATGAGTAACCCGCCCATGAAATTGATCAAGTATATGCTGGCAACAATGGCACTGCTGTCTACTGTCACCCTGGCGCAGGAGGGCACATCGTTGGAGTCTGACTGGATTGAACTGGTGAAAGGTCATAAGGGCGAAACAATGGGTGTAGAAGTGACCGACATCCAGCCCGGTGATACCGACGGCAGCACCAAGGTTTATATCGCCGTCCCCAAGGTGTCGATGGGGCACCCCGATACCATTGAAGAAGTGGTGGTGATTGGGCAGGCGCCGCAAGAGTCTGAGCCACTGGATATTCAGTATGAGTGGGTTTACGACTACGACGATGATAATTACGGGCTAGTGGTTCACCTTGGTGAGGGCAACTGGCCTATTCGTCTGTACATGAACTCTTCCCCCGGTTACATCCGCCAGGATAAGTAACTTGGCGCGCTTCACAGAGACAGCACTTGATGCTGTCTCTATTATCGGCTCCGGCGAAAATATCTGGTGCCACTCCATGGCCGCCACGCCCACAGTGCTACTTGAAGCCCTTGCTCAGCATGCTCTTTCGCTGTCAGACGTGACGATTATGCAGTTGCACCTGGAGCATGCCGAGTCCATCGCTGACCCGGCGCTGGAAGGGCATTTACGCAATCGCTGTTTCTTTGCCGGCAAAACTACGCGTAATTTGATTAACGAAGGCAGGGCAGATTATGTGCCCATGTTTTTATCAGAGATTCCCAAGCTGTTTCGCCACGGGGAACAGCAGATCGATACCGCCCTGGTGCAGGTATCTACGCCCGATCAGCACGGTAATTGCTCCCTCGGAATTTCTGTCGAGGCGACGGCAGCAGCCTGTGATGTGGCCAAACGTATTATTGCTCACGTTAATCCGAATATGCCACGAACCCATGGCGACAGTTTCATCAATATTCGCGATATCGATTATGCCTACGTGGACGAGACGCCACTGATTACCGTGGAAAATAAGGGAATCTCTGATACCGAGCAGCGCATTGGAGAAATTGTCGCAAGCCGAATTAACGATGGCGATTGTCTGCAAATGGGCATAGGCGCCATTCCTGACGCCGCGCTCTCTTTCATGAAAGACCGTCGTGATTTGGGCGTGCACACCGAGATGTTTTCCGATGGCGTGCTTGATCTGATTGAAGGAGGGGTAATCACGAACGCCAACAAGAAAATTGCCCGCGGGCGAACCGTAACTGGCTTCACCATGGGCAGCGAGCGCTTGTACCGGTTTGTAGACGACAACCCGGAAGTCACGTTTCTCGACATTGAATTTGTGAATAACCCGGTGGTGATCGCCAAGAATCCCCAGGTGACTTCGATCAATAGCGCTATTCAAATCGATCTCACCGGTCAGGTGTGCGCCGATTCAATGGGCCACAAGATCTATTCTGGGGTAGGGGGGCAGGTGGACTTCGTACTTGGTGCCAATTTCTCAGAACATGGAAAGTCCATCATCGCGCTACCCAGTACCGCCAAAAAAGGTAGTTTGAGTCGCCTAGTTCCGGCCCTGGAGCGAGGCGCTGGCGTTGTAACCACCCGGGCGCTTGTGGATTATGTGGTGACCGAATATGGCATTGCCGAACTGCGTGGGCGCTCCATTGCGGAGTGGGCCAGAGACCTGATTAATATCTCTCATCCGGATTTTCGTGAAGATCTGGCAAAGGAGGCCAGAGACACGCTGGGACTGTCTCTCTAGCGACCAATATTTCCCTGTTTCGATGCTTGACGAATAACGGCTTGATCCCTATAGTACCGCCCCTCTACGCGCCTGTAGCTCAGCTGGATAGAGTACCTGGCTACGAACCAGGCGGTCGCACGTTCGAATCGTGCCAGGCGCGCCATTTAAATCAATGACTTAGAGCCGATATACCTTTCATAGTCTATGAATCGGCCCAAAAGAAATCCCAAAAGAAAATCCCCAAGCCTAGCGTCGGTACCCCTTCTGCCAAGCCTATCAAGTATCACCTAACGACCCTGCGCATGGCATCGTTGATGCGTATTGAGACGCCATTATGCTTGTTTGAGACGTTGTACATCTAACGTCCAGTGTGACTGCTCGCACGCAATCCGTGTGCGCGCATTGTTGCTCCTACATGCTCTAGTCGAAGACTGTCGTCTTGTGTCAGCACATTGTCGTCTTTAGTCATGCCAATGCTTTAAAACTCTCCGCACAATTCAAAGGTACTTTCAAGAGCTCATGTGAGTGATTGGATATCGCATTTATCAATGAGCGAAATCATCTGACAGATATCCCTGGTTAGGGCCTAACGCCTAAATCCTGGGATGACATTAAGGAGAAAATGGAATGAAGAAAATTTTAGCTATTGCTTTTACAGTGCTGGTTGCTAGCGGCTGCGCCTACAATGCACCCGTCGATATTGCGCCGTCCTACGATGTGTATTCTAACTATGACGACAAGGTCGAGGGACATTATGCGCTGTATGTCGACGCCGAGGAGATGGTAAAAACTGTAAAGGCGAAAGGGATGGCATGCTCTGCACATAATTTCCCTGTGGATGCGCGTGCGCAATTCGAAACTTCAGTGCTTAAAACTTTTGAAAACCTCGTTGAATCTGTTGAAGTTGTAGACAGACCATTGACTAGCGAAGGCCTTAAGAGCGGAGGCTACAAAGCACAGCTAGTGGTCGAAGTCAGAGACCTAGATGTTGATCTGAGCGTTATTCCTGGCGCTTGGACTAGCACTATCGAGGTAGATGCTGAAATAACGGCGTCTATCACTGCTCAAAACTTCGAGGGAAAGCTTCTTGGTAGCACAATAGAAGGCGATGGAGATGCTGAAGCAGAATCCGGTGCTTTCTGCGACGGCGGTTCAAAAGCGGTGGGTGAAGCGATGGCCGATGCGATGGAAGAAACCATGGAGCGGCTGGGAGAGCGCTTAGTTAATGCACGTAAAATCCGTGAACAACAAGCTGCAACTGCCGGCGCTTAACGCATAAGTAAATTGTCAAAACCAAGTAGACTCGAACTTTCTCCCTTTCAAAAAAGCATTTAAGAAAGGGAGAGTTTTAGTTCGATTTTAATTGCCCCAAAAACACCTCTAAGTCATTGAAAAAGGCAAAGGAAGTTACTTTTTCTTTTGGGGCTATTTGGCGTTAACTAACTGATTTTTATGGTAATAGTTGATAGCTACGAACCAGGCGGTCGCACGTTCGAATCGTGCCAGGCGCGCCATACAAGTAAAAAAGGCTACCCCATCGGGTGGCCTTTTTTTATGCCGGTCTTATCTGAAAACGGACCCATGATCCCAGCATTGAGCCAATGGATATCCCTTTACCCAAAATCGTCATCTAAGCGAAGTTGGCTGAATCAGCGCGTTGGAATACACTGAGTTTGTAGGGTGAACGCCTAACTAACCGGTTAAGGATTGAAGCTAGATGATCACGCTAGAGTTACGTCGTGTTTCTGTGTCTGGAGTTTTCGTTTTATTGATTTGTGCCTCAGCAATTTTAAGTGCCGAGACGGTCACTACAACAACGACCACCACGACGACCCATGCCGATGGTTCGACAACCACTACGGTTGAAGAAACGGTCGTGGAACAGGATGAGGGTGTAGTCGAAGCTTAAGCGGATGAGCCTTCTTCAAACGACGATGGAGTCGACCTTATCGGCCCAACAGGAGTTACCGGAACCAGTAGACGTTCAGATCGGCGACAAGACAGGCGTCGAGAGGGTGACATCGAAGATATTTTTGACGAGAGCAATGAGCTTGGATGAGCGTTGCTACTTCCAACCATGAACCCACTTGGTCTCCAGCTTAAGCTCTTGCCAATCTATCTCGATCGATCGTTTAGACATAACGGCTTCTATGTAGCAGTAATCCACTTCTCCCTCCTCATCAAATTCAATGTCAGAGACGATAAAGTGTTTTTCCTTATTCTGGGGAGATACAGCGGTCCATTTGCTGTTGTGTAATTTCTTGGGGTTTATTTGATTCATAGCACCACGACTTTGTAATTGGCTGAAAAAAATTCACTGCAATGCCTATTTTTACGCATAGATAGCGCTAGGGGATGAGTTTCACCGGCGTACTTTCCACCCCTGCGACCTATCCTTTTTTCAACTCACATACCACCAGAGATTGTTGGATTCATTTCTCGCTTGAGCGTCGTCAATTCTCTATGGGGTGTCGGATGTACCACATAAATGACAAGCTCACGCCGATGCCGACCATAAATAGCGGCGTGATGTAATAAATCCAAAATTCGCCACTAAAGGTGAGCGACGACCGTAACTCTTCACTTTGATTCAGGAGTACGGTGTAAAGCTCAAGATTGTTAATCACCGAAAGTAGCGAGATAACCGCACCGGCGGTATATAGCACGCTCACAACGATCGCCTGATAATTGTTCAACTTACTTCCTGCCAGATAGGCAGCAGTTAAATAGGCGAATGTGAATGACAGGTAAATTGAAAAGCTTGTGATGGCGTTTGCGGACGACATTGCCATCGCTTCGTGAGTACTAGCGTCTACCATGACGTATTCTCCCTCGTACCAAGTACACACTCAGGATAGACCCAAGTGAGCAATTAGGCGAAGGCAAACGTCAGAATTTCTGACGGGACTATCAGGGATAATGGCCTGTTTCATTCGAGAATCGATCGCCAGACTGACCGGTCTGGCCGATATAACCTAGACTGGCTGAAGTAAGTGCATAAATGGCTTCAGAATCATACTGCGGTAGAAGTCGCCGGGCACTGGCACTTGTCCACCGGCACCTGAAAGAAAGTGCATATCCTGATCGTCGTTGCCGGTGACTCGACAGGCCGTCAGGTATCCATTGTTGTGTGCAGGCATGACCCCGAGTCCGTTATAGGCAACACTGACATGTATATTGCCGTCTCCGATAGGGCCCGCTATGGGTTTCATTGCCGCCGTATGCCCTGTAACGCCATGCCATCCGTGAGACAGGCCAATGTCGGCGACCTGGGGGTAGCGTTGTTGAAACATTTTGCGAACCAGTTGTTGTGCTCCAGCGATGTCCTGCCACTCAGTTGAGTCGTGGCTGGCATAACCTAGAACGACTCGCAGGAAAAAGTGCCCGGAAGGGCTAAGGCTGAAGGTGATCGGTAGTGTGCGAGGCTCGAAACGTAAATCCCAGCGATTCAACCCAAGGCCAAGAATTTCATCAGCGGTCAGCTGGCGGGTAGCGAACGTGTACTGATGCAGTGGGAACATCTTGTATTTGAGAAGCCCAAGTCTGGGTGTATAGGCATTGGTTGCAATCACGAGGTTGGCCGCGGTTATTCGCCCCTTGGGCGTTGATACGACGGCGGGCTTATCGCTTTTTATACTGATAGCGGGCGAGTGTTCGAAAATTTCTACACCCTGACTTAGCGCAGCTTTAGCATGGCCAGCCACCAGCTTCGCTGCCTGAACTTTGAAGTAACCGGGAGCATCAACGGCTCCCGCATAGTATTGAGTGCCGCCAATATCTCGCAGTTCTTCATGGGAGACCCATTTAGCGCCGGGTTGTAGATTGCGTCGGGCATCATCAGCATTGCGCTTTGAGTGACACATCGTCAGGGTCGATGCAGGCCTAAAATCGCAATCAACCTCTTCTTGATCAATGAAGTTCCATAGGCGGCTTAGCCCCCTTGTGGGCATATCTATATCGTCAATGCCCACATATTTGGCATACACCGCGCCTGAGTGGCGGGAACTTGCACCGGCCCCGATCCTGTGTGACTCGATGACAATGATATTCCAGTCCGGGCGCATACGCTTGGCGTAATAGGCCGTTGCAAGGCCGGTATAGCCTGCGCCAATGATCGCCAGGTCGACGCTCCTATCGCCCTCGTACTGAGGCTGCGCCGGGATAGCTGTAATTTCATCCATCCAAAGGCTACCGCCACCGCCGCGAACCTTCGTGGATTCAATCCCGTTGTCGTTGAATGCCAAACCAGCAAGACCGGGCAGGGTGATTGCGCCGGCCCCGCCGGCCAGTAGGAAATCGCGACGAGATATGCCCATTGGTGATTGCCCATGGTCGTTTATCAAGCGATACGCTGAAGTTAACCATCATGCTGGGAGGCTACAGCATATGCAATGAGTTAGGATACGGCGCTAATGGGCTAAGCAAAAGTTCACCTTCGCCTACAGCATAAATACAGCTATTCTAATGAGCTTTCTGGTATTAGGAGACGGCTATGGAAAGTGTATCCACAATAACGACGTTTATTGGCTGGTGTACCGTGCTGAATTTGGGTCTGTACTTGCTAACAGCGCTTGCACTCACCGTGTTGAGAGGTCCTGTTCAAACGATACACGTCAGGTTCTCTGGCCTCTCATCTGAAAAGCTGAATGAGGCGTACTTTAGTTATCTGGCCAATTATAAGTTGGCCCTGACAGTGCTAAACATTGTGCCTTATCTTGCGCTGAAACTTATGGCGTAAAAACCGAGCGCGGTTGGGTAAATAGGGCTGGATGCCGGCTAGTTAACCGTGCTGAAGCACCTGCCTTAGTTATGTCAGGCTCATTTCGTTTATTACTAAAGTTAAAAACCTATGCTACGAACAATAAGTACCGCCGTCTTACTCTCCCTGTGTGCAGGCTGGGTGCTTTCCAGCAATACCGAAACGGCGCTTTGGTTTGACGGCGCGCCGCTGGATGCCAATGAACGTTTTACTAACCCGGGTAAAGATATTACCCATGGCTCTATCGGTGTGCGTTTTCCATTCATGCTTCGTCGGCTAGGGACCTATTTCAGGAGCGGCGAAGATGCGCCAGTCCGGGTCGATAACGATGGCGCTTTCTTACGTGAAAATGCGCAGCACAGCACACCCACAGTTACCTGGGTTGGCCACGCTACATTGCTGGTACAACTGGAACACCTGACTTTTTTGACTGATCCCACCTGGTCGAAGCGGCCCAGCCCGGTGCCGTTTATTGGCCCCAAGCGCTACGTCGATCCAGGTATTGATATGGATGATCTACCGCCGATAGATTTCGTTGTGATTTCGCATAATCACTACGACCATCTGGATCTTCCGACCCTCAAAGCACTGGCAAAGCGCAGCGCTAAAACCCGCTTTTTCGTCGCTCTTGGTAATGCCGCGCTATTACAAGGTGCCGGTATCGAGAACGTGACCGAACTTGATTGGGGCAGTAACGTTCGCTATGAGGGCGTTTCAATACACTGCCTGCCAACGCAGCACTGGAGCAAGCGCACCTTAACGGACACTAACAAGTCTTTGTGGTCTTCGTGGGCAGTTATTGGCAGCGATCGCCGCTTTTATTTTTCAGGCGATACGGGGTATTTCGATGGATTCAAAGCCATTGGCGATCGACTGGGGCCCTTTGATCTGGCAGCGGTTCCCATTGGCGCTTATGAACCGGTCGCGATGATGCACGAGTCGCATATGAATCCTGAGGAGGCCATTCAGGCAGCGGAGGATTTACAGGCAAGCGCAGCTATCGCGATGCATTTCGGTACGTTCGACTTGTCCGATGAGCCTTTGGCAGAGCCACCCCTGCGTTTTGGCAATGCTGCAGAGAAATCTTCTTTAGGGCGCGACAATGCCTGGGTTCTCGCTATTGGAGAAACACGAGAGTTTTAGTTCCGGCGCAGAGGCGATAACTAGGGTTGTACCTAAACAGCCTAGGCAGTGGAGCGGGGCAGGTAGGGATGAACCTCGCGTTCGTAAACAGCTAGCATATTCCACGACAGGGCCGGCTCTATTCCTGCTAGCAGTGGGTTGAGGTACAGCACACTGTGTTCACCGAGCTCTTGGGCAAGCTGTAATGCTTGCTCGGGCGTGAGCACCTGATACGCACCACTTTGCATCACGGTTTCTGGCGTGACTTCCTGTGCGTAAGGTCCAGCGGCTTTGCCGAAAGCTTCTATTGTCCACTGGCTGTAGGAGCGCAGCTGGTGAAGGACATGTGGCATCAGTTGCTTCCACGCTTTTTCTGGGTTGTGGCTGATCCAAAGAAATATCGGGCCGTGTCGGGGGTATTCACCGGGATCCTCTTTACCGCAGGCGAGGCACTCGTCCCGATACGGTTGCCAGAGCTTTGGCTCAAGCGGTGGAAACCAGCCGTCGGCAATGTGCGCGGCTCGGCGTGCCGCTGCAGCAGAGCTTCCACCCAGCAGTATTTTAGGCGCAAAGGGCTCAGGTTGCGGTGTGATCAGGCATGTCCTACCTTCCCACTCAAAGCTTTCGCCGCTCCATGCGAGGCGCAAAAATTTACAAATGTCTCCCATCGATCGCCAACGTTGGTCCAGCTTGCGACCAAAGGTTTCGAATTCAGACGGTCTATAACCGGCACCCAAACCCAGAAGCAGGCGGCCGTTAGATAAGGTTTGTACGATCGCTGAGTCTTCGGCTAGCTTTGCAGGCTCATACAGTGGCGCTAAAAGTACAGAGGTGCGCAACTGGATGGATTTCGTACGGGCGGCCATTGCGCCGGCCAGTACCAAGGGGGAGGGGTTGTATCCGTCTGGAGAGCCGTGATGCTCGCCAAGACCGATAACATCAAATCCCAGGTCATCCGCCCAGGCTGCCTGATCCAGTGCTGCCGCAAACAGTTCTGTGCGCGCAGCGCCAAAGTCGGGAGCGCGCATATCGTAGGTCAGGGTTAGTTCCATTCAGGGATCCCGGGAGTAAAGGCGTTGTGCGCGTGCAGCTTTTCTCTTTGGCTCAACGCAGTGAAAGAGAGCGGCCCCTCATCTAGAAGGGCCTGAACCTGCGCTCTACAAATGTTCCTGAAAAAAGCCCACCATTCGATCCCACGCCTGCTTCGCGGCCTTTTCGTCGTAGCGCGGGGTGGAATAATTGTGAAAACCATGTCTTGTGCCGGGGTAGGTATGCATCTCATAAGTGACGCCAGCAGACTTAAGCGCCTCCTCGAAATCGGGGCGCATAGCATTGACCCGTTTGTCTTCTTCGGCGTAGTGGACCTGCAATGCCGCTTTGATGTTAGGCACATCTTCGGTCACCGCAGCGCTGCCATAAAAAGGAGCGCCGGCGTCCAGTTCCTCACCCATTTCCGTGGCCAGGAAGTTGGTTGTGCCGCCGCCCCAGCAGAAGCCAGTTGCGCCAAGTTTGCCGTTAGATAAAGAATGCGACTTTACGAAGCGAGCGCTATTGACCATGTCCTGCCGCAGCTTTGTTTGATCGAGCGTTTTTTGCATTGTACGGCCCTCATCGTCGTTACCCGGGTATCCGCCAATGGGTGCCAGGCCGTCGGGGGCCAGGGCTAAAAACCCGGCTGCGGCGAATCGGCGTGCTACATCTTTAACGTAGGGATTTAATCCACGGTTTTCATGCATGACCAGAACAGCGGGAAAAGGTCCTTCGCCGACGGGCGCGACCAGATAGCCTCTCATTTGACCAGATGTGCCTCCAGGTGACTGATAATCAACCCAGTTGGCTTTGATGCGTTCGTCGGTGAACAGTATCTCTTGCGCTTCGGCATAATTGGGCAGCAGTGCATTGGCCATAGTGATGGCTGCAGCCCCGGCAATGGACAGTTGTCCTGCCCGCTTGAAAAACTCACGTCGGTCGATATGACCGTGGCAGTACTCGTCGTAAAGGTCGAAAACCTGGTCATCAATGTCGCTTTGCTTCATGCGTATTCTCCGGCGTTATACGTGTTTCTATTGTTGAGTTTCGGTTACGTTCTATCGTTTTAGATTATGCGGACGGAAGAGCGTCGATATAATCGGCCATGCGTTGCTGCATTGCGGCATCAGGTAACTCTCCATAAGCGGCACCGATATTATCCAGCATATGGTGAGGCTTGCTGGTGGCCGGCGTTACCACGGTGACAGCGGGGTGCGCTGCTGCGTACTTGATAAAAAACTGGCCCCAGGACTTTATACCCATTTCGCTGGACCATGCGGGTATTTCCCTATCGCGAACGCGCTGCCACAAACGAGTGCGACCGAAGGGGACATAAACAAGCACAGCGATGCCAAGGTCCTGCGCCAGTGGGAGTATTTGCTCTGCGGCCTCGCGGTCATCAACGGCATAGTTAACGCCGATAAAATCAATGGGCTCCTTGCGCATGGCCTCGGCCAGCTCGGGAAAGCGTGATTGTCCGGTGTAGGTCGTGCCTATGTGGCGTACCCGGCCTTCTTCCTTCAATTCTTTGAGTACGCCCATCTGTGTGGGAACGTCCTTCAGGTTGTGTACCTGAATGAGGTCGATTGGGTCTTTGCCAATGTATTCGAAAGACTTCTCGATTTGGGCGCGTGCTTCTTTGGCGGTAGTGGACGTTTCTCCGCGGGGGACCGTATTGACTTTGGTAGCCCAGAATACTCTCTTCGTGGCATCCAGCTTCTGCACGATGTTGCCGGCAGCCTGTTCCGCTTCGCCGTAACTGGGTGCTGTGTCACAAACGGTACCGCCGTTTTCTAGCAGCACGCTGATCACTTCTTTTAAAGGAGTTAAATCATCTGCTGCGGCAAGGCTGCGGAATGAAGCAGAAGTACCTAGCCCAACGATTGGCAGCCTTTCTCCTGTCCCCGGTATTTCCCGGGTAATCAGTTCGCCATTGGTGGCCGCCTTCAGCACGTCTGCGGGTAGTAGACCGGCAGCGGTAGCCATCGCAGAAATTTTTAGCAGTTCTCTTCTTGAAATCATTGTCATGTCTCCTGTGCCGAGAGCCTTGAAACGTATCAAAAAAAATAAAGATTTGTAAGGTGCGGCGATAGACAAACGAAGCCACTAGAGCATCAAAGGTCGTAACTGAAGTGTAGGAGAGAAAGCGAACGAAGGCTCGTTCGCTTAGGTAATACAGATTGCTTTGTAGATTGTTGGGTGTTTCCACCCCACGGCGACCTTAAACGGCCGCACCGTGGGATGGGGAAGGCTAGGGCGAATTATTCGAACGCGTAACGAACGGTGAGGCCGTAAGTTCTAGGCGTGTTCGGGTAGCCACTGTAGCTTCCAGCCTGTGCGACAGAAGGGAAGGCCGATTGTAGGTACTCGTCCTCATTGAGGTTACGACCCCACAGGTTCATTTCCCAGCCGTTGTTGAAGTACATACCAAGACTTGCGTTGAACATGTTGATTTCGCGAGACGCGATTTCTTTGGGTACATTGTCGACGACCTGTACTTCATCCTCATATACATGCTCAACCCGCACATAGCCGTCGGCCCAAGATCCTGCCTGGAAGTTGTAGGTAACAGACGTGTTGGTAGACAGTTCAGGGATCCCGGCAGGTGTTTCACCAGAAAGGTCTTCAGGGCCGTCAACACCCAAAGCGCCTTCAAACTCATCGTACTCAGGGTCAAGATAAGTTGCAGCGAACGATACCCGCAAGTCGTTGATGGGGAACCAGTTCATGTCGAACTCAACGCCCTCCACTGATTGCTTCCCCGCGTTAGCTAAATTGAACCCGGTGCCAGAGAAAACGTTTGACTGAAACTCATCAATTTCCTGCGAGAAGATCGCCATGTTGAAACCGATGGTTTCGTACTGCGCTTTAAGGCCGATCTCATAGACGATGGACTCTTCCGGATTCGCAAAGCGAGTACCCGGCTGCAGGTTGGGGACTAAAAGTCCGGCTTCGGCCAGAGCCGGGATGTCCTCTTGGAGAGGCTTGGAGTCACGTGAGAGGTTCCAGGAAGAAGCTTTGAAACCCGTACTAACACCTGCATAGAGATTCATGCCGTCATTGAGGTCCCAGGCCAATCGCACTGTATAAGTGGTGTCGTCGTCTTTGCTGCTCCCATCCTCTACGGCGTTAGGATAGTTGACGACAGGAGGTAGAAACTGAAATGCCTTAGCTGATGCGGCTAACTCGGGAGGAAGAAAAAGGTCCAGTGGGATCGAAGAATATACATCATTGTTGATGAACTCAATCGCCACGTCTTTTTCCACTTCCGTGTAGTTTAAACCTAGCGTCAGTGTCCAATTTTCTGCAAAGGTGAAATCACCTTGGGCAAATAGCGATAGCGTGTCATCGTCCTGTGTCGATGTCTCCGAAGGAAAGCCAGTGCCTTCTGCAAAGAATGAGCCCGGAGGTATTCCCAAAGCTGGGCCCAACAGCGCTTCTAGGAGGTTAACGGCGCCACCACTGATGCCGTTACCGTAATCTCTGAACTGGTCGCCGTAACCAAAAGCGCCCTCAATCTCGACTTCTTCAGTGAAGTAGAACGCGCCGACCATCCAGGTCAGGGCGCCATCTCCATCAGAAGTCAGTCGAAGCTCTTGGGTAAACGTATCAATACTGGTGTCGCTAACATTCGCTTGATCAGCGTTAACCAAGCGTGCGCTAGTGTAATCGACGTCGCCAAACTGATATTGCTCGAGGGTACGATATGCGGTGATAGAGGTTAGGGTCATACTGTCGAAGTCATACCCAAACTCAAGAG
The DNA here is from genome assembly GCA_039986455.1 of Halioglobus sp. Taxonomy (GTDB): domain Bacteria; phylum Pseudomonadota; class Gammaproteobacteria; order Pseudomonadales; family Halieaceae; genus Halioglobus. The sequence goes on along the minus strand of JBDWQQ010000117.1, from coordinate 64,034 downwards.
AAATACCGGACGTGTCAATCTCAGTCGCTGGGTCGAAATCATAATAGCCTTCATAGGCATAAGGTTCGTTGGAAACCAGATTGCCGCCGATGGCTCTCACGACGTCCCCGGTTGGGCCGTCAACAAGATTGGCGACGCCGCAACAAACTTCGTCGAGGCTCTCTCCGTCAGCGATCATGCGGAAGCTCATTCGATCGGTGGGTTCCCACAGTAACTGGCCTCGGTAGCTGTAGCGGTCTAGCTCGTTTTGCTCGGTGCCCAATTCAATGTTGTCGTAATAGCCTTCGCGCTCGTTGTAGCTTCCGAACAGGCTGAATCCAAGATTATCGGTAATAGGGCCTGTCACATCGCCCTTAACAATGACTTGATCATAATTCGCTACCGTCACCGATGCAGAACCGCTGTAGCCTTCTAGATCAGGTTTGGCGGTGACCACACTGATAACACCTGCTGACGCGTTCTTTCCGAATAGGGTGCTTTGCGGACCCCGAAGCACTTCGATGCGCTCCAGTTTCGGTAAATCTGCCAGAGCGCTGCCGACTCGTGAACGGTAAACGCCGTCAATAAATACGCCGACAGAAGGCTCGATACCTGCGTTATTGGCCCCGTTACCAAAGCCTCGGATAATGAAATTGGTATTTGCTGAACTTTGCAGCTGGGTCACTCTTAAGCTGGGAACGAGCGTTTGTAAGTCTTTAATGTCCAGAACGCCTGCTTGCTCTATCTGCTCGGAGCTTACGACTGAAACAGCGATGGGTATGTCTTGCAGTGTCTGAGCACGCTTGGAGGCGGTGACGATCACTTCCTCAAGAGGTCCCTGAGCATAGCTTTGACCCGCTGTAACGGCCAAGGCTAAGCCGACTGCTGGAACCAGTTTACGAGTGACGAACGAGGGGTTAGACGATACGCGGTGAATCATGAGCTTTCCTTTTGATTTGCTTATAATTTATGCAAAGTAGTTCAACCCAGTTATCCCTTTGGGTCAAGTGAATATGCCGCATGTATCAGTCGTGTCCAGAGGTTGTCGGGGCTACGAGCCTTGAGGCGAGACGGGGCTCTTTTTAGAAGCGGAATGTGCCCGCTTTTCTGGCGCGAAAACGTGAACGCATTGATTCGCTAGCGATTGGTAACTTCAGCGTCTATCGCCGCCTGCACGGCTTGATAGAACGCGTTACGTTGCACACCCACTGTCTCGTAGTGGGTGGCCCTTGGCCAGTTGCTGTTGGAGGCGATGACCAGGCTACGATGCGGATCGATAAATATGCCCTGACCAAATATCCCCTGAGCGGCGAAACTGCCGTCCTCGTAGGTCCACCACTGATAGCCATAGCCCCGACCTGCAGCGCCGATATCGGCCTGCTCGGTTGTCGCGGATGCTATCCAACTTTCGGGCAAGATGGGCTCTCCATCAATGCGCGCGCCACCCAGCATGAACAGACCAAACCGGCCGAAGTCTCGGGTAGAGGCTTGCATGCAGCACCCTGCAATCTCTTGTCCGGACGCGCCAAGTAACCAGGTCGCGTTTTGCTCCATGCCATAGGCTGCCCAGATTTTTTCTGACAGATAATCGGCTAAGGTTTTACCGGTGGCACTGGTGACCAGAACACCAATCAAGTTGGTCTCTCCGGTTTTGTAGACCCAGCGGCTGCCTGCTGGCGATTCTCGTGGCAGGGTGCGCATGTAGCTGACGGTTGCATCTTCTCCCGGTGCGGGTGAGTGATTGTTGAAGCGGGCTACATCGCTGTTGGGATCTTCATAGTCCTCATTCCATTGAACTCCCGATGTCATCGTCAGGAGTTGTTTGATGGATACATCGTCATAGGCTGATCCGCGCAAACCGGGTATGTAGTCGGAGACCATATCGTCGATGCTTTTGATGTAGCCATCTTTGATTGCGGTGCCAACCAAGGTCGATGTGAAGGATTTTGCCACTGAGAAACTGGTCCATCGTCCCGCAGCGGTAAAATCCAGTCCGTATTGCTCCAGTCGAACTTTGCCGTCGTGGATAATCACTAGCCCTGCAGTGCGCTGCTCTTCCATGTATTTATCAAGATCGATATCAATGCTAATGGGCTCGCCGCTGGGCAAGGGGTAAACCTTGTCACCGATTTCGATCACGTTGGCTTGGGCTAGCACCGGTAGACGATCCATCGCTCTAAACGCTGCGTCACGCTGCGGTATGGACCAAAACAGTACATCTCGATCAAGCGGCAGATTCGCTATCAGTCGCTGAGTGTCTTTGTCTGCGCTGAAATAACCGATTGCCGCTGCTGTAACCAGCACAATCAGGATGCCTGATAGCCATTTTCCCATGAGTCTTCCAATACCGGTGCGAGTCAATTGTGAGTGTCACTCTACAGACAAATTTCAGCCATGTCCGTCTCCTTTCGCTCGTTATCTGGCCTATCGATGCCCTGTGATCAGTGAGTTTGAACAACTGTTTCAATTATTTGCAATCCTACCGTCAGGATCTATTATCAGTCTTATAAAAAAAACATAAGGATATGGACTTATGAAGCGTAGTGTCGTCACCCTGATCACTGTACTGACGCTGTTACCGGCATTAGGTCAGGCGCAGGATCGCGTCATCAGCAGTTTGGGGCGAATTGAACCTGCTGGCGGGGTTATTCGATTAGCTGGGCCCTCCGGACTCGGCTCCGTGATCATGGAGCTTCGAGTGGGAGAGGGGGACCAGGTTACCAAGGGCGACATCATTGCGTTGCTCGACAGTTATCCCGTCAGGCAGGCAGATCTTGATCGGCTTAATGCCGAGCTGATGAACAATCGCAAGCAGTTACAGCGCGAACAAAAGCTCAAGCAGTCTATGGCTTCTTCAGCCTCCAAAATTGAAGGCATGGAGCTCAACGTAAAAGCTGCTCAGGCTGCAGTCGCAGCCGCCAAAGCAATGCTCAATCTCTCTACCGTTCGCGCCCCCAAAGACGCACAGGTGCTGTATGTGCATGCCTATCCTGGCGAGCGAGTGGGAATTGAGGGCGTGGTAGAGCTTGGCGATACTTCGAAAATGTACGCGGTGGCCGAGGTCTACGAGACGGACATCATTCAGGTCAAAGTAGGGCAGCGTGCGCAAGTTTCGAGTCCGGCCCTGGCTGCCCCGGTTGCGGGTGTCGTTGAAAGTATCGGCATGAAGGTAGGTCGAATGGACGTACTGGGAATGGACCCAGTGGCCGAGGCCGATGCCCGTGTGATTGAGGTGGATATTTTGCTGGACGAGGTAGAGGCGGTTCGGGCGCTCACCAATCTGCAGGTCGAGGTCGAGATTACCCCTTGAAACTCGGTCCGCTCAAAATCGCCTGGCTGCAGATAAGCCACCAGAAACTGCGTCTTCTCGCCGCTATTTTAGGCGTCTCTTTCGCGGTTATTCTTATTTTCGTTCAATTGGGTTTTCAGCGAGCGCTTTATGACAGCTCCGTACGCTGGCACACGGCGCTCGGTTATGACTTAGCGCTCATAAGTCCTAAAACAACCTACATCGTTAACCCGCCAGGTTTTCCTCGCAATCGACTTTACCAAGCCCTGGGTTTTGCAGGTGTGGAGTCGGTAACGCCTGTGTATATCGCCATCGGTAACTGGCGAAACCCTGAGGACCCGCTCAAAACACGCAATATCTATGTCATGGGATTCGACCCAACCGACACCGGCTTTGCCCTGGCGGGCGATGCGAACCAGATTGGCAAGTTGAGATTGCCGGATAGAGTTTTGTTCGACCGCCTTTCGCGCGCCGAGTTCGGGCCAATTGCCAGTCGTTTTGATGCTGGAAAGCGTGTTGAAACCGAAATCAATGATCGCGATATAAAGGTAGTGGGGACCTATGAGTTAGGAACGTCATTTGGTATTGACGGAAGCATTATTACCAGCGATTTGAACTTCCGGCGTATATTTCCTGATCGCGCTGCGTCGCGAATTGAGCTGGGTCTTATTAACCTCGAAGCGGGCGCTAACGTTCTTGCGATCAAGGAAAAAATCATATCGTCGATTCCCGGTGATGTACGAGTACTGACGCGAAACGAGTTTATTCAGCACGAAGTTGATTACTGGAGCGACAGTACGCCTATCGGTTATGTGTTCGGCTTAGGCGTAGCGATGGGATTAGCCGTTGGTGTGATTGTCGTTTACCAGATTCTTTTTTCCGATGTGCAGGATCACCTGAGAGAGTATGCGACGCTTAAAGCGATGGGCTATTCGAACTTTTTCCTGTCTCGCGTCGTTTTGAATGAAGCTTTTTTGCTGGCGATCATCGGCTTTGTGCCGGGCATTTTGCTCAGTCTGGCGGTGTATTCACAGGCTCGAGAAGCGACTAACTTGCCGGTTGAAATGACCGTCGAGCGAGCGGTCATGGTTTTAGTGCTCACTATTGTCATGTGTGCCGGTTCTGCTTTGTTGGCACTGCGCAAGCTGAAGTCTGCTGATCCGGCAGAGGTGTTCTGATGGGAGATGCCGATACATCTACGGTGCTTGTTAAGGACGTTTCGTACAGCTATCACACTGACCTCAGCGATCGGCGTGTACTGAACAACGTTAGCATGCAAATTGATCCGGGCGAGATAGTGATTCTCACCGGTCCCTCGGGCTCGGGAAAAACGACGCTGATTACGCTGATTGGTGCGTTGCGCGCGGCACAGGATGGCAGCGTTAAGGTTTTAGACAACGAACTGCTTAATGCGAAGGAACGTGACCTTGCCAGGGTGCGCAAGGAGGTTGGCTACATCTTCCAGCAGCATAACTTACTGGAATCACTGACGGTGGCGCAGAACGTCACGATGGCGCTGCAACTGGATAAAGACAACAAGGTCTCGCGAAAAGAGGCCCGTGAGCGGGTAACAGAAGTGTTAGGGCAGGTGGGTTTAGAAGAGCATATTGATAAGTACCCCAAGGCCCTCTCTGGTGGTCAGAAGCAACGTGTTGGTATTGCCAGGGCGTTGGTGAACAAACCGACTCTTATCCTTGCTGATGAGCCCACCGCGTCTCTTGATAAAGAGTCAGGCCGCAATGTGGTTAACCTGATCCAGCATTTGTGCCGAGAACAGGGCGCTAGCGTTGTTTTAGTGACGCACGATAATCGGATTCTTGATGTGGCGGATAGAATCCTTCACTTGGAAGATGGTGAAATTAAGTCAATTAGCGAAGCTATGGCTTCAAGCACTAGTCAGATGTTGAAGCTGCTTGATCAGCACGATCCAGCGTCTTCTCAATACCTTTCAGCTTTCTCTGTAGCGCTGACTCGAGTGGCGCTTGCAGATGGCAGTATCGACGAATCAGAAACAGAAACGATTCGTAGGGTGTTGAACGAGACGTCGGACCTGCAGACAGGGGAGGTTGACCTGGTGATGGAGCTCGCGCAAACGCAAGTGCGTTGCCGTGCCGCAGCGGAGACGGGTGCTGAATCGCTCTTTACCCCAGATCAGTCGCATCACTTTGTACAGTCCCTGCATGCGGTGGCTGCGGCCGATGGCAAGATCAGCCCGGAAGAACTGCAGGAAATTCGTGAGATCGCCGCCGAGTTCGGCTTCCCCGCAGAAGCTACTGACACTTAGTGTTTCTGGCGCGATAAGCCTTTTTCTCATTTTCAAAACTACTGACTCCTCTGGGACATCGTCTCTCGGAGTGTTCGTCGATGAGACCTTTTCGGCGCGCCATATCTATAAGCATTATGTCCGCCAAGAATACTTGCGCAGATTATCCCTTACGGAATACTATCGTCGGGTCAGACTAGATAGCATAAAAGCACTAATTAATTAGTGATAACAAGTTTTCTAGCGGCTAAAAATAAAGAGAATAAGAATCCAGCAGCCCTCGCTCGATGACAGTGAAAACGGTCCTCGAGGTAGAGGTTAGAAAACTGGATCGCTTAAGTAGCAAAGACAAACTTTATAAAAGCCCATAACGAAATAAAGGTGCATAGATGAACCGCGTTGATCAAAAGACAACCGCTCCCAATCAGGTGCGTAGTAAGGTAAAGAACGGAATAAAGCTGCTAACGCTAGCCACCAGTGCAGTTGCATTAAATGTGCAAGCGCAAGCGGCGCTTGAAGAGGTGGTAGTAACCGCTCAGAAGCGAGTGGAAAGCCTCAGTGACGTACCCATTTCGGTCAATGTGGTGGACGGCACCATGATCACTGATTCCGGGATTACCAACCTCAGTGACTTATCCGACTTTGTGCCCAACCTCAGTATGAACCAAACGGGTATTGGTACCAACGTCACTATCCGCGGCATTAGCTCTGGCATTAACCCGGCTTTTGAACAATCTGTGGGTATGTACGTTGACGATGTTTATTACGGTCGAGCTGTACTTGCTCGGGCACCCTACCTTGATATCGCGCGTGTCGAAGTACTGCGAGGTCCGCAGCCCATTCTGTTTGGCAAGAATGCGATTGCAGGTGCAATCAGCATGATCACTGAAAAAGCTAGCACTCAGGGAACTGAAGGCTTTTTGCAGGCTGAGTACAATTTCGATCAGGACGCTTACGACTTTTCTGGTGCCGTCAATTTTGCTATCGGCGACAGTTTTGGTGTGCGTTTGTCGGGGCTAAAACGTGACTCGGATGGCTATTACGAAAATACCAGCCTTGACCGCGACGAATCTCAGTTGGATGAAGAAGTTTTGCGAGCCAGTTTACGCTGGGAGCCTACCGACAATTTGACGGCAGATTTAAAACTGGAACGATCCACATTTGATTCTAAAGGCCGTTATCTTGAGTTAATCAATCCTGTTGAGGTGGGTGGTTCGCCCACTTTTGCCGAAGCGGTTTTCGCCAGCACCGGCGGTCAGGTGGAATTGGATACCAAACAAGACTTTAAACGCCAGTCCAACGGCGACATTGAAGAAATTGAAGTTGATAACGCGACTCTAAAATTCGACTGGCAAATTGGTGACCTCACCCTGACTTCAATCACGGCGCGAGTGGAGTATGAAGATTATCTGCAGTGTGACTGTGATTTCGCCAGCTTTATCGCCCTTGATACTTCAGGTGAGGAGGAGTTTGAACAAACCAGTCAGGAGTTCCGGCTAGCCTCCGCAGGCGGCGAGACCTTTGACTGGATTGTGGGTGCTTTTTACCAGGAATACGACGTGACAGTAGACGATCTCACCATTCTCCCAGTTGGGGGCGTATTAGCCGGTCTTAGCCCTGTCTACAATGGCTCTGCGGCACGTCGCGCCTATGCAACGGATAGCGAGCTATGGTCTGCCTTTGCACAGGTAACGTGGAATATCAGCGATGATTGGCGTTTCACATTGGGAGGTCGCTACTCCGACGAAACCAAGTCGGGCAGCCGCTCAATTGAGATTGTCGATAATGTGACTGATCCTAGCCCCGTTCGCGATATTGCGGGCCAGGAAGTAACTACGAACCCTGCCGCTGGGCCCACCTGGGCACTCGGGCTTGCTATCGATAATGAGCAGTTCAATGCTAGTGGTTTGACTGACTGTGGTGGCCCAGAGGACGCCGTTGGCCATGACCTCAGCTGTGACCGAGAGGAGTCCAAGTTCACACCGGCAGCGAATCTCCAGTGGGATGCTACTGAAGACACCATGGTCTATGCCTCATATACCGAAGGGTTTAAGGCCGGCGGATTTGATGCTCGGGCGAACAACACGGGTTCATTCGAGTTTGAAGAGGAATTGGCGACCAGCTACGAGGTTGGCACTAAGATGACTCTGGCGGACGGAAGGGCGGAAGTTAACATTGCTTTGTATCGGACTGAGTACGATGACCTACAGACGAGTCAGTTCGACGGAACCGTAGGCTTTAACGTAACTAACGCAGGTGAGGCGACGACTCAGGGTCTTGAGCTGGATGGGCGTTGGCAGGCGACGGATGCCTTACTGGTGTCTTTCTCGGCAGGTTACCTCGATTTCGAGTTCGACAGCTTCCCTAATTCTCAGTGCTATTTTGGCGAGACACCCGATTATCCTGAGGGTAGCCCTCTGGCCGGGTTGTGTGATCGCGGTGGAGACACCCGAGAGTTTACTCCAGAGTTAACAGCTAACCTTGGTGGTCAATACTTCGTCCCAATCGGCAGTTCCATGGAGATGACGTTGGGTCTGGATCTGATCTACAGCGATGACTACTTTGTTTCACCAACTCTTGATCCGAACTTGACGCAAGACAGCTACACGAAGCTGAACGGTCGAATTGCCCTGGCGTCTGATGAAGGGAGTTGGCAGGTGGCATTGCTGCTTGAGAATATCACCGACGAAGAGGTCAACAATTTCGGTAACCAGGCACCTTTGTCTACCACGATCTCAGGAGCCTACAACCGTGCTATTGGCGCGCCAGGTGTCGCAACCGCCTATTACGGCTTTTACACAGCACCCTTCAATGTAGCGTTGCAGGCTAGATACAACTTCTAAGCCAGTCAGCAAGCATTGAACTAGAAGGGCTCAACTTAGGTTGGGCCCTTTTTACATTCAAAGGCCTGATGAAGTAACGATAGCTTGGCTGAGTCCGGCGAGATGATGACCTGATAAAGACGGTCGTACTCGGCCTCACTGAACTCTTCAATTTCAATTCCCGCTAACATCCCTGCCAGCACGCCTGTGGTATTGCTGTGGCCAACGACCAAGGTATCGCGCTTCTCTGCCTGCAGTTTTTCTGCGAACTGCCCCAGCATATTTGGATCATAGAGCTGAACGTCAAGCCGCTTGTTATTGGCGACGGGTGCAGCCGTTTCCCGCGTGCGGCGATAGTCCGAGCTATAGATGACATCAATTTCTATACTTTCTAATATGACGGCTAAACGATCGGCCCTCTGATCGCCACAGTGGGTAAGATTTGGGTCGCTGTCTTCTGGGTTACTCGTTACTTTTTCCGCATGACGTACCAGATAAATGCTATAGGGCTCATAGGCCGCAGCAGTGAAACTGATAAGAAGCCCGAACGTTAATGCGATAAAGCGTATGGTGGCATTGCCGCCGACACTGGCGCGAAAGTTGATCTTTGACACGGTGTAATCTCCTGAATTGGGGCTTCAGTAATTGAACAGAATGTATGATAGTAGTTGGGCTGCGTAGGGACGTAAACCAATTAGGTGTTAGGCAATGTATTGTTGGTCCAGAGTATGAGGAGTTTAAGTGGCGGTAGGTGATTTGGAACAAAAGGCCGTTAGCTGCCCGTACTGTGGCGAATTGATTCAGGTGCTGATTGATCAGGAGGAGGCGGGTCAGAGTTACATTGAAGATTGTCAGGTGTGTTGCAGGCCAATCGTCTTCAAGGTAGAGGTCGATCCCAGCGGATATTTGTCCCTGTCCGCCCAGGATGAAAACGAAGCTCTGTATTAACTGCAGGTAGCTTTTTGGGTTCGGGAGTATCAACGCGTTGAGCGGTATTGAACTAAATTATTCGACATTGGGATTTTAGATATGAGCGATGAGAAGACGACCCAAACCTGCTCCTGCCCCTGCGGGGCTTCTTCGTTTGAGGTGAATGCGCCTCCAATCCTGCGTTTTTATTGCCACTGTAAAATTTGTCAAAAGTTGTATCAGCAGCCGTTTGCTGATGCGACCGTACTGAAGCTCAGTGATGTGGTTCTGCCGGAATCCAATAACATTGAATTTAACAAATATAAAAAGATCGCTGCGATTGAACGAGGCACTTGTTCACAATGTCATAAGCCGGTGATTGCGATTGCCGGGTCGGGCGATAAGGGGCTGGCGTTCGTGGCGGCGCAAAACTTTTCAGATAAAGGGATTCTTCCCGACGCCAAAATGCATGTTTTCTATGGATCGAGAGCTGCCGATGTGTCTGATGACCTGCCAAAGTATAAAGGTTATCTGAGGAGTCAGTTTGCGGTGATTCGTTCAATGTCGGCGACGGCGCCCAAGGCTTAATCTGCCAACGTAATCTAGCAATTCATTCCCGCAACGTAGCCCGAAGACCAGGCCCACTGAAAGTTGAAGCCGCCAAGATGGCCGCTGACGTCTACCACCTCGCCAATAAAGAACAGGCCAGAATGTGTCTTTGATTCCATGGTTTTGGAGCTAATGGAATCTGTATCAACGCCGCCCAGTGTCACCTCTGCCGTTCTGTAACCTTCTGTCGCGGAGGGTTTGACTAACCAGTGGGTCAATAAGGCGCCGATTTCAACGAGTCTGGCGTCACTGAATTCCGCCAAGGCGGTCTCAGCCTCTTCCTGCCACCACAGCGCTTGCAGTTCACGGGTGAGTGGCTTTGCCAGTAACAGCTGGAGTCGGTTTCTCAAAAGGCTTTTGCCAAATTCATGCTTTTGCTGCAGCAGCCAGTTTTTCGCGTCGCTTCCCGGCAATAGGTTGATGGCCAATTCATCTCCCGGGTGCCAGTAGTTAGAGATTTGCAGTGCTGCAGGCCCGCTGATGCCTCTGTGGGTAAAAAGAATGTTCTCGTAAAAACTGTGCGCCCCGCAGGATAAATCGACTTCAAGCGCGAGGCCCGAGAGGCGTTCGCAGATGGGTTTAAGGGCGTCGCTGAACATAAACGGCACTAGCCCCGCTCGTCGCTCGGTCAGCGGCATGTCGAATTGGCGAGCCAGCTCGTAACCGAAGCCGCTGCCGCCCAGCGTCGGTATTGATAAGGCACCGGTTGCAACCACTAATGACTGACATTCAATAGCCATTGCTTCGTCGGGACCTTGTGCGGTGAGTTGGTAGCGCGCTGATGCATTAGCTTGTTGCGTGGCGTTGACACGCGTGACGCTGCACTTGGTTTTTATGACGACACCAGCAGATTCGCACTCAGCCAGTAGCATTTCCAGAATGTCCTTGGCTGAATGGATACAGAACAGCTGACCGTGCTTACGCTCTTCGAAGGCTATCTGGTAGCGTTCGACCAGGGCAATGAAATCCCATTGGGTGTATTGCCTGAGCGCTGATTTACAGAAGTGTGGATTCCCTGAAATGAAGTTCTCTGCTTCAACCTGGTAATTGGTGAAATTGCAGCGACCACCCCCAGACATCAATATTTTTTTACCCACCTTGTTAGCGCTTTCGAGCACCAGTACGGACTGCCCTCGACTGGCGGCGGTAGCAGCACAAAAAAGCCCTGACGCGCCCGCCCCAAGAACAATGACATCAAAATGCCGTGATGTTTGCGTTGTAGACAAGGAGCCAGTTACTTCCGTCTTCTTGATGAGGGAGACGATTTCTTTCCGCCGGCTCTGCGAGATGAACGTTTAGCGTTGCTGCCAGCGTCACTACTTCGGCTAGATCTTGCTTTGGTCTTTTTCGGGCCAGACCTTTGACCCGTTGCTCCGCTACCGCTTTTGGTTTTCTTGGGCGAGTGTGTTGGTTTGCGTTTCTTCGCGGGTGGTCGTGAGTTCTGCTTCGGTGGGGAGCCGGTTGAGCCAGCAATGGCAGTATTAAGCTGGTTCATTTCGTTGTCGGTCAGGTTGCGCCAATCCCCCGCTTTTAATTTGCCCAGATGCACGTTCATGATACGCAGACGCGCTAACTTTGTGACTTCGTAACCGAGGTACTCGCACATTCGCCTGATTTGACGATTCAAACCCTGAGTGAGCGTAATTTTGAATACATTGCGTTTTATCACGTTCACTTTACAGGGTTTGGTGACCGTATCGAGAATCGGGATTCCGCTCGACATTTTTTCTGCGAAGCCTTTATCAATGCTTTTATTAACAGTTACCAAATATTCTTTTTCGTGAGCATTTTCGGCGCGAAGAATCTTGTTAACGATATCGCCGTCGCTGGTCAGCAGAATTAATCCTTCCGACGGCTTGTCTAAACGCCCTATAGGAAAAATTCGTTCATGATGACCGATGGCATCGACGATGTTGCCTTTGACACTACGCTCGGTGGTGCAGGTGATACCTACGGGTTTGTTATAGGCAATGTAAACCCTATCGGATTTTTCAGGTGCACTCGCCAGGATTTCCCGGCCATCTACTGTAACGGTATCGCCAGGCTCGACTTTGGTGCCAAGCTCTGGGCGTCTGCCATTGATTTTTACCCGGTTACTGTCAATAAGCTTATCGGCTTCCCGACGAGAGCAATGCCCTGATTCGCTGATAAACTTGTTAAGCCGGATGCTGCCTTTGGAGTCCACTAACCGCGCCTGTGATTCGCATGCTGAATTACGCGCAAGCATACCATTTTTCGATGCGATGAATGCTGCCGGTAAGGTCACACCCATTCGAGATTTTAGACGTTGGTTCGATTGCGCGCAGTGTTCATGGCTGGGTAATCTCGGTTACCATCTTCTGGAATCGATCGCTAAGACGGCGCAAGAGTTTTCGAATGTTTGATATTGACCTTATCCCACGCCCTCTGTTGCTTGACGGTGGTCTTGCAACCGAGCTGGAAGCGCAAGGGTTCGATCTCAAAGATAAGCTCTGGTCCGCCAGATTGCTAAAGGATTCGCCACTAGCGATTTCGAAGGCGCACATGGCTTATCTGAGGGCTGGTGCTGGGTGTCTTATCTCTGCCAGTTATCAGGCGAGCATTCCCGGGTTTATGTCACTGGGTCTAGATGCCGAAGAAGCTGAGAGTCTTATACGTTCATCCGTGACTCTCGCTCGACAAACCGTCGATGAGTTCTGTCTCGAGACATCCCCGCAGATGCGGCCTTTGGTTGCGGCTAGTATTGGCCCGTATGGTGCGTATCTCGCTGACGGTTCTGAATATCGAGGCGATTACGCCATTAGCAGGCAAGCGCTGAAGGAGTTTCACCGACCACGCCTGGCGGCATTGGTAAAGGCGAAACCAGATTTTCTCGCCTGTGAGACGATACCCTGTCTCACCGAGGCCTCGGTGCTCTCGGAGTTGCTGGTGGAATTTGCTGCCCCGGGCTGGATCAGCTTCTCTTGCCGAGACGGTAAGCATCTGAGTAGTGGCGAAACGATCAGTCAAGCAGGCGTGCTCTGCACTGGAAATCCTTATGTTTTCGCCCTGGGCGTTAATTGCAGCTCTCCCGCCCACGTTGAATCACTCATTGATGAGATCAAAAAACACTGGTCAAAGCGTATTGTGGTTTATCCCAACTCGGGTGAGCGGTACGATGCTAGGAGTGGCCATTGGCACGGGACTACATCTGCGGCGTCCTGCGCATCCGCTGCAGCCGGCTGGCAGCAACATGATGCCGACATTATTGGCGGTTGTTGCCGCATGGGTCCTTCTCATATCAAGGCCATCGGGCAAGCACTTTCGAAAAGGTAAAAAAAAAGAATGCGTATATTTCTATTGCTCGTAACTCTTACGTACCTTGCGGGGTGTGTCGGCAAGTCGCTGGACCCAGCGACGGCCAGTCGAGACGAGGCCCTTGATTTACCGTGGCGCGTGCACTGCGAGACTGAAAAAACCTACGGCCTGGACATTTCGGCGGTACCCGGTATCTACAGCGGTCGTTGGGTGTGGGGTATAGACGGGGCCGGCGAGACAGTTTTTCTGGAGGGAGACTTTGAAGACGGATTTTTCCTCTTAAGGTCGGTTGCAAGTTCAACGGGAGAAGTCATACCAGCGACGCGTGAGGGGTTGCGTAATACCTGCTTGAGTGCAGTGGCAAATGGCGATGCTGATACTTTGGCGCGGGTGATGGCGGGCCGTGATACCCGGGATATCAATGTGCCTGTGGTTTTCCCTGGGGACCGCTCTCAAGAATACCCCGTGAATCAAATGGTGTTGTTCGGTGACAGTCTCACCGATACGGGACGGCTGAAGCATCGTATGCAGATTTTTCCGGGCCCTCCTTACTGGTTGGGTCGATTTAGTAATGGCCCAGCCTGGCCTGACTATCTGGAGAGCGGCACGGTAGTGGCAATCCAGAATAACGCCTATGGCGGCGCCTCTGTTGAGCGACCAATGGATTTAGACGATGGAGGTCTAATCGCTTACGCGAAAGAGGGCGGGCGATTTTTTGTCAGTGGCAGCCTCGGTCAACAAACTGACGTTTTTGTGCAAGAAACGCTGAGTACCGACACCGTGATGAAGCCAGACAATACGGCATTTTTGGTGTGGGGCGGGGCGAATGATTACGTATCCAAGGAGCCAGTAACCGGCCTGATCACCACGTTTCTGGATGAACCGGAGAGTGAACTTGGCTATGAATCCGTTGCAGATACGACGGTAGCTGGGCTTATCAGCGAGGTCAGAACGCTCTATGCCTCTGGTGCGCGCCGCTTTGTGATGGTGAATATGCCCGACTTGGGTCGCACGCCGATTATATTGCAGAATGAATCCTATGCGCCCAAACACTCGGATGACTCCGATATCGGTCGGCGTTTCCGCTTGTCCCAGCGATTGACTGCGCTCGCTGACTACCATAATGAGGAACTGGCTCTGGCGGTGAAGCAGCTGAACAAGGAACTAAAGGGCGCTACGGTTTTGTTGGTAGATGCCAACAGCTTGACGACCAATATTCTGGATCAGAGATCGCTTCTTGATCCTTCAGTTTCGTTTGACTATGGCTTTAGTGTTAAAGATCTCGAAGAGCGTTTGACGTTTAATGATGAGCAATTAGACCTGCCAAAGAACTGCTATCTCGGTGCTTACTTAGGCAGCTTTATCGACAGCGACTCTTGCGAAAACCAGTATCGAGCAGCGTTTTGGGATGTGCTTCACCCCGGAACCTACGCGCATTGTTGGCAGGCCTATGAAATTGGCCGAGTGCTGGCCGAAGCGGGTTGGGTGGCGCCTATGCCCTCAATGGAAGATTACCGGGATTGGTGTCAGAGCTACGCTGCAGCCGACTGAACAAGTTCTGGCTCTTAGGATCAGTGTAACTAGTTATTAGTTATGGTCGCATGTATTGGACAATGAGCTGAAGCTATTGGCCTGAAATTCATTCGCCAAGTAATCCGGTGAGCGCCTCGGTGATATTTTTAGGGTGCTCGCTGCTGCTGAAATCGATGATTTGTTGCCAGTTGTCTGCGATATCGTCGACGGTGGGTGTTTGCTCGGTTGGCATAGCAAGGCCGTGACTGCGCTCCCAGCGTAATTTTTTGAAGCTGCCGGCACCGGCTTCAAACAAGCCTCCATTCTCAGTGCAATCGGGGTGACACAAATAAGCGACCAGCGGGGCAACCTGTTTGGCACGTACGCGCGATCGGAGTTGCTCGTCCATCTGCTCACGGTTCATGTCAGTCGCACCCCAGGGCGCCACGGTATTTGCACTGATGCCATATTTCTTGCCTTCAATCGCGATCGTATTGCATAAGCCCAAAAGTCCCATCTTGGCCGCTGCATAATTTGCCTGACCGAAGTTGCCGTATAAGCCCGCGGCTGATGAAACAAAAACAAACCGCCCGAAACCCTGTTCTCGGAAACTGGGCCACAGGGCTCTGCTCATCTGGTAGGCCGCCGTCAGGTGCAACGCTAGAACTTGATCCCAGTCTTGTTGGTCTAGTTTTCCTACGCTGGCATCCTGAGTAATGCCGGCGCTGTGGATGACGGCGTCCAGCCTCGGCGTTATCGAAAGAGCGGCGTCCACAAGTGTGTGGCCATCGTCCAGAGGCATGCGCAGGCTGTGGGCTCGGGCGCCCTCATCCAATAGGGTGTTAACGAGCCTATCTCCGCTATCATCGCGGCCAGAGGAGTGCACGATCACCTCCGCTCCGGCGGTGGCCAGGCATTGACTAAAGGCGCGTCCCAGGCCGCGGTTGCCGCCAGTAATCAGAACGCTCTGTTGGTCGAAATTGATGGGCATGGGTGCTTTCCTGGTTTTAGTTTTAGCTGGTACAGCAGGAGTTCATCACGATGGGGCCCAGCAGTATGCCGGTACCAGCTAGAAAACTTACGATACCCATGGGATTTAAGGGCGCGCAGGCAATGATAAAAGGTGACTGTTTCGCAGTGTTTTATAAGCTATGGTCACTACTGCCATTGTTTCGCCAGTGTCCGTTTGACGTTGGATACTAGCACGCCATTTCGGACCGGACACTGGTAATTACAGTCGTCGGAATTTAAGGTTGGATCGCGTCATTACAAGGGTGTTCATGTCACTCAGCGTAATGGTGATGCAGTGCAATTAACCAGGAGAGCCACAGTGAATCATTTTATTCGATGCCAGTGCAGTGAAGACGGGCTTGTCACGATCTTGACCTTTAGTGACCCGCTGCGCCAGAACCAATTGTGTTGGGCCGCGATCGATGAGTTGGCTGATGAGCTCCAAGCCGCGAGAGAGCGGGGCGGTCGAGCCGTGATTTTGACTTCTTCTCTTGATCAACACTGGTTCGAACACGCCTGGCTTGAAGATCTCATTGCTGGACTTGAAGGGCGTGACTGTACCGGCATTGGCGATGGCTGGTTCAGAGCACTTGCGGAGTTATCACACGAGGCCGTTGTCAGTATCGCCGCGATCAATGGCGATGCTTCTGGCGGTGGTGCGGAGCTGGCCTGGGCTTGTGACTTTCGAATCGCCGAGCGGCAGGCACGTTTCGCCCAAATTGAAGTAAATGCCGGCCTAACCACAGGCATTGGTGGCTGTAGCAGGTTGTCTCGTCTGGTGGGTCTTACTGCCGCCACCGAGATGGCCTTGCTGGGTGATGCATTCGAAGCGGCGAGGCTTTTTGAATTAGGAGCGCTTTCGCGAGTGGTCGAAAAAGGGCTGGCTCTGACTTCCTCTGAAGAACTGGCTCAGCGAGTTACCAGCAAGCCCGCCGCCGCGCTACAGGGCTTAAAGCGTATTTTGCGCGGCGCTGAGAACCTGCCACTTGAGCAGGCATTAGCGTTTGAGCAGGAGACGTTTCAGCAAGTGGTTGCTGGAGAAGAGGCCCTCGCGTCCATGAAACAGCGTCAGGCGCAATACGATGCCAATCAGTCGATTGCTGACGTGCATGGTTATTAAAAGCTGACGCCAGAGCTTTTAGACCAGCCCAAGCATCTCCACAACGCCATGGCTGTGGCCAGCGGTGTAGCCGCCATCGACCACCAGCGACTGTCCTGTAACATAGGATGCGTCATCGGATGCCAAGAACAGTGCTGCGCTAGCAATCTCTTCAGGACGACCAAACCGTCCCAACTTTACTTGCTTGCCGATATCAGCTCTGAACTCAGGCATTGCTTCCATGATGCTTTCCAGCATGGGTGTTTCGATGAAGCCAGGGCAAATAGCGTTGCAGCGAATACCCATGCGCCCATAGTCTATAGCGATATTTTTACTTAACAACACGACGCCGCCCTTGGATGCGTTGTAAGCGCTGCCGCCCTCGGTGCCGTTAATGCCTTCCACACTGGCGATGGTGATAATGCTGCCGGCTCGCTGCACCATCATGTGTTCTATCACTGCCTTAATAGACAAAAAAGTGCCTTTCAGGTTGATGTCCACAACGCGGTCCCATGAGGCTTCATCCACCATGTTCACCGGGCCTCCGGCGCCAACACCGGCTGCTGTTACCAGAATGTCGATGCGATCGAGCTTGCTGATCACCTCTTCAGCGACGGCATTTTGCGCGTCAGCATCGGTGACATCGACGCGGTGCAGTGCATTATCAGGGTGTCCTCCCACAAGGCTGGACCAATTCTCGCAATCTTGTATATCTGTGCCAATGACTCGTGCACCTTCAGCGGCATAACGCTGCGCGCAGGCCAGGCCAATACCAGACGCTGCGCCGGTAATCAGTGCCACTTTGTTTTCTAATCTTGCCATGTCTGTCTATCCCTTAACTCAGTTGATAATCATTGGGTTCTACGTGCTGGGTCCAGCGCCACATGTCGATAATCTTCCAGGGCCACAACAAGGTCACTTTTCCCTCGCTGTTTTGGTAGTAGCTGTGTACCTGAGGGTGTTCCCAGATCAACTTGGCGTGCTGGTCACGAAATCGTTGCTGATATGCGTCCAGGGTTTGCTGCCGGCACTCTATGGTTTTTTCACCCGACTGCAGCAGCAGTTTTATGCATTCCATGGTGTAGCGCACCTGGCACTCGCCGTTAAACACCAGGCTACCCCCGAAGGCCAGATTGGTACCTGGACCAAACATGCAGTAGAAGTTGGGGAACTCAGGCACAGTAATACCCAGATAAGCAGACGGCTCCTGCGCCCACTTGTCGGCGAGCAATGCGCCGCCGCGACCACGAATATCCATTGGCCACAAAAACTTGTCCGTTTTGAAACCCGT
The DNA here is from genome assembly GCA_039986455.1 of Halioglobus sp. Lineage (GTDB taxonomy): Bacteria > Pseudomonadota > Gammaproteobacteria > Pseudomonadales > Halieaceae > Halioglobus. Next base: position 45,974 of record JBDWQQ010000117.1, on the reverse strand, counting down.
CGCATAAACAATGATGTCGGCCTCGATATGGCGGCCATCTTCAGTGATTACCCCGTTAGCATCGACGCTACTGATCCCCATGTTTTCCAGAGTCACGTTATCCCGCTTTAATGCACCCAGCCAGCTCCCGTTGTCTTGCAACGTGCGACGACCCATAGGTGGGTAGTTGGGCAAGACCTTCGCTAGCAGGGTGTCATCTTCGCCGACCTGAGCGCGAATATAATCGCTGAACATCTGGTAAACAAAGTCATTCATTTCATTGATCGAACGTTCCTGATGTGGCCATTGTGGATCGACAATGATTGAGTCGTAGGCGCCATCGCAGGCGCACCAGAACAGTAGGAAACGAAACCATCGAGTGTAGAAGGGCAGGTGCTGCAGGCACCACTTTTTACCGTCGGGTACCTGCTCGTGGTAGATGGGGTTCTCGAACATCCACGGCGCGACGCGCTGAAAAACGGTAAGCTCGGACGCCTGAGAGGCGATCGAAGGAACGATTTGAAAAGCGCTGGCCCCGGCACCCACGACGACGACACGCTTTCCACTTAAGTCCAGTGACTCGCTCCATTCGGCTGAGTGGCACCACTGTCCCTGGAAGGATTCCACGCCCGGCACATTGGGCAGCTTGGGCCGATTCAGTTGTCCCACGGCGCTGATCACCGAGTTCACGCTGTGGTTCTCGATAGTGCCATCGCGGTCTTTTGTTGCTACCTTCCAAAGCCCGCTAGCTTCATCGTAAACAGCTTCAGTGACCTCGGTGTTGAGACGAATGTGATCAAACAGGGCATGATTCGTCGCCACATCCTCAAAGTACTTTTGCAGTTCGGGCTGCTGAGCGAAATATTGGGTCCAGTGATGCGCTGGTTCGAACGAATAGCAATACAGGTGATTGCTGACGTCAACACGCGCGCCCGGGTAGCGGTTTTCAAACCAGGTGCCGCCAACCGATGCATTTTTTTCGATCAGCACAAAAGGTATACCCGCCTCCTGCAGGCGAATGGCGGCCAGTATTCCCGACATTCCGCCGCCGATGACCAGCACCTTGTGTTCGCTGCGCTGTGCTTCTGGGACCTCTGCTCCCCAGTTATCGGTGCGATGGTCCTGCCCATCCAGCTCCATCTCTTCGAGCATCATGGGTAGGTATTCTTCGGGGACTTCCTGAGCAACCAGAAAGTTCATCATCTTGTGAATGGTTTTCTGATCCGGTGTTGGGGGTAGCTGACAGCCACCGTCGCGGAAGGCAACGATCACTTCCAGCGCTTTTGCGCGAATCGCTGCTTTGTCTTCCTCGGACATGTAGCCCTGATACTCATTGATATAGGCGCCAGCAGGACGGATTGCTCCATCCAGTAACGCTGTATCCCCGCTCATATGAATGATGCTCATCATGAGCGTCGGTATGGAAGCATCTTCCAGTGCTCTGGCTATTTGATGGTCATCAGCGGGTATGTTGAAGATTGGCCGTTCGCTCATGGCAGCTCCTTTTTATCAGCCCGCAGTATAGATTGCCCGGAAGATCTAAAATACAAAATCTCACACGCAGGGGTTAACACAAGGCGATAATCGGAAAGCAGACTGCGTGCGTATACCACTAGTAACCCGCCTGCCGAGCGCAGACCGCTGTGGATGCGAACATCGAGAGAACAGTGACAGACATTTATTGGTTTCGCAGTGACCTGCGTACAGAGGACAACCCCGGTCTTCAGGCTCATTGTGAGGCTGACAAACTGCTTTGCGTATTTTTTTGGCCCCCCGAGGTTCCCTGGTGCAATCTGAAAGGTCTGGGAGGGCAGCGAGAGCGCTTTCTTATCGAAAGCTTGGAGGCGCTGGGCGCAGATCTTGCCGCACAAGGCCAAACGCTGCAGGTCTACAGAGAGGCACCTGGAGCGGTTTTGCCTCGGCTTGTCGATCAGTATCAGGCTCAGCGGATTGGCGTTGCGCGCATTGCGGGCAGCTATGAGCGGCTGGACGTGGAAGATGTCGCGGCAAGGGTAACGGTGCCTGTAGAGCAACATGACGGCAATACCCTTTTTAGCGCTGAGCTATTGCAGTCTGACATGCCGCCGCTCAAACAGTTTACGCCTTTCCGCCGCCGTGTTGAGTCTTTGCCCTTCGTCCCGCCATCCGGGAGGGCGCAGCTGCCTCCGCCGCCAAAAGGGGCAGCAAGAACCCCGTTGGCAGCCGCTCGAGTAAGGCCCGATGCTTCGTTCGCAGCAAGAGGTGGCGCTAAAGCGGGTAAGGCAAGATTAAACGCGTGGATGCACCGAGAACGCGCTGTCAGCTCATACAAGGAAACGCGCAACCAACTAGGCGGCTTGTTCTTTGCCAGCTTTTTGTCGCCATGGCTTGCCAATGGCAGCCTTTCTGTTCGTAAAGTAGCGTCGGAGTTGCAACAGTTTGAAGGCGCCCATGGGCAAAACGACTCTACTGGGCACTTTTATAGCGAGTTGCTCTGGCGAGAGTTTTTCCAATGGCGAGCATTGGCCGACGATGGCCCCTTATTTCGAGTGAGTGGTACCGCACGGGAACGCAAGCTGGCAACGTTTGATCCGCGCGGTTTTGCCCGTTGGTGTGCCGGCGCGACCAATTACCCTTTGGTGAACGCATTAATGCACCAGCTTGTCGCCAGCGGCTGGATGAGTAATCGCGGCAGGCAGATTGCAGCCAGTTGCTTGATCAACGAAATGAACGTTGATTGGCGATTTGGCGCCGCATTCTTTGAACAACAGCTGCTGGACTACGATGTCGCCAGCAACTACGGCAATTGGCAGTACATCGCCGGCGTGGGCGCAGATCCCAGAGGTGGTAGGCATTTTGATATCGCCAAGCAGACGCACCTGTATGACCCCGACGCAGAATTCATTCGCCAATGGGAAGGCGAGTGTCCTAAGCAGCCGGAGCATATCGTTGACGCGGCAGACTGGCCGCTGGAGACATCGTGACAATAACTGATTCGAAGGACAGATCGCTGATTCTCGTGCTGGGCGACCAGTTGTCCCATGACCGTGGAGCGCTGAAGAATGCCTCCCCTGACACAGACTGTATTGTGATGGCAGAGGTGCAAGAGGAAGCGACCTATGTGCGTCATAGCAAGCACAAGATTGCTTACATTTTTTCTGCCATGCGCCATTTTCGTGATGAGCTGCGTGAGCGCGGCTTCCGTGTTTATTACTATCCGTATGAACAGGGTTTGACCTCACTACATGATGCGGTCGAACTGACGCTTAAGGAAACTGACTGTAGCCAAGTTCGGTGCTGTAAGCCTGGTGAGTATCGCCTTTTGAAAACGATGTCAGACTGGTCATTGTCGGCGCCGCTGGAATGGGTTTTGGACGATCGTTTCCTGTCTACGCTCGATGAGTTTTCTGCATGGGCCGAGGGCCGTAAGCAGCTGCGCATGGAGTACTTCTATCGAATCATGCGTAAGAAGTACGCAATACTGCTTGAGGAAGATGGCAGCGCCTCCGGCGGGAAATGGAATTTCGATGCGGAGAATCGCAAAGGGTGGCGTTCACAGAAAGAAGTGCCGGGGCGACCCTTTGCCGTTGTGGATGATGTGACGGCGGAAGTTATCGATCTGGTGGAGCGAGTATTTTCAGATCATCCAGGCGACTTATCCCGGTTTTATCTTTCGGTGACTGCGGAATCTGCAGAACAACAATTGAGTTGGTTTATAGAACATTGTCTGGCCGACTTCGGCACCTATCAGGACGCCTTGGCGGAAGAATCACCGTGGATGTTTCATGGGCTTGTATCAGTCTACCTGAACACTGGACTGCTTGATCCCCTCGATGTGTGCCGTCGCGTAGAACAGGCATGGAGAGATGACAAGGTTCCTCTGGCGGCAGCGGAGGGCTTCATTCGCCAGATATTGGGCTGGCGCGAATATGTTCGCGGTATGTATTGGCATCACATGCCTGAGTATGCAGCGCTTAACGCGCTCGATGCCCGGCGACCCCTGCCTGATTGGTTCTGGACAGCCAACACCGATATGCGTTGCATGCACAAGGCGCTCGAGCAGTCTCTGGAGCTTGGTTATGGCCACCACATTCAACGGTTGATGGTGATCGGTAACTTTGCGCTATTAGCCGGCCTGGATGTAGAGCAGGTCTGTGCCTGGTTCCTTGCGGTTTACGTCGATGCCTTTGAATGGGTTGAGTTGCCCAATACCTTGGGTATGGCCCTGTACGGTGACGGTGGGCTGATGGCTAGCAAGCCTTATGCTGCTTCTGGGAAGTATATTCAGCGCCAGGGTGATCACTGCCGCGAGTGTGTTTACGATCCCAAGAAAGTCACCGGGGAGGGCGCCTGCCCCTACAACAGCCTTTACTGGCGCTTCATCGACACCCATCAGGCAACGCTGAAAACCAATCCTAGGATGGCTTTGATTTTGCGCAATTGGCAGGGTCGGGATGTAGAGGCCAAGGAAGTCATACTGTCCTGGGCGGATGAAACTCTGCAGCAATTGGCGCCTTCGGCGACGGAGATTCATTAATGCATTGTCTTGAACTACCAACATTCAATGTCGTCATTGCCGGTGGCGGTGGTATCTCTCAGGCGCTACTGGAAGCGCTGAAGCAGATGCCCGGATTAAACAAGGCCATCGTGTTGGCGCGTAATCCGCCAAAGCATAGTGATTCCGACAACGTGATCTACCTAACGATGGATGCAGAGCAACCCGACTCGATTGTTCAGGCTGCTAAGCAAACGGGCGAACATGTGGATCGTGTGCACCTGTTGATTAATACGGTAGGCGTTTTGCACGATGATACGCTGCGGCCGGAAAAGAGTTTAAAAGCGGTTAATCAGGAGAGCCTGCTGCGGTCTTTTGCGATCAATGCGGCCTTTCTCCCACTACTGGCGCAAGCCTTTAGCGCCCTCATGCGCCACGACGAGCCCGCCATGCTGGCCTCGCTGTCCGCGCGTGTGGGTAGCATTGAGGATAACCAATCCGGTGGTTGGTATTCCTATCGCGCCGCTAAGGCTGCTCAGAACATGCTGTTGCGAACGCTGGCCCGCGAGTGGCGCCTCAGTCATCCCAGGACAACCGTTCTGGCCTTGCACCCGGGGACAGTCGATACAAGATTGTCCCAGCCCTTTGTCACAGCGAGTTATCGCAAACGAGTTCTAACACCCGACGAATGCGCGGCTGCTCTGCTGAAGGTGATGGCATCACTGAGTACCAGCGACTCTGGCTCATTTCACGATTGGCAAGGCGAAAGCATCCCCTGGTAATGCAGCTTCATTCAGGCGTTTGTGTCAGGGTTATGATCAGGATGGGAGGCTAATCTTCATGGCGGTAAACCATAGACGAATTAAAGAACTACTGGGCGAGAAAGAGGCCAGGGCAGACACTAGTTTGAGGGCAAGCGCACTGAACAGGGCGATGGACGCGAAGACGCCTCGCACACTCACCCCGTATGAGTGGGAACAGTGGTATGCTCAACATGGTGTCCCCGATAGTCACAGTGTTGCGCAAGATGGGGCCACGCGTCGTTGGTGGCAGTTTTGGCGCCCTCGACACAAAAACCAATAAAAAGTCGGTTGCCGCTTACCAGCGCGGTAACCAGAGAACGTCACGTGGGTTTATTTATGATCAAGCGATGTATTGCTGTGCTGATGGTGATTAGCGCCACAGCCTGTGTTGATGACGAAATGAAAATTAGCGGCTGCGAGACCATTGGGGATATCGACCCGGTTTGCGGGATGCAGACCCCAGAGGATATCGCCGCACTGAATGACGGCCGTCATCTGCTACTTGCCCATTTTGGTGGAATGCATGATGGCACTGGCAGTTTGTCTTTGTTTGATACTACAACTGAGCGCGTTACGCCTTTGTTTCCCCCAGTGAACGGTGTCGTTGATCGCGACGGAGCCGATTGGGGTGAGTCCGATTGTGTGCCGCCACCGCTTGAGTCATTCAGCCCGCACGGTACCCATCTTCATCAGCTTGCCGATGGTCGCTGGCGTTACCTGGTCGTTAACCATGGTGGGCGCGAGACGGTAGAGATGTTCGAATTGTTAGGGGCTGGCGCCGATAGCCAGCTGGCCTGGCGCGGCTGCGTTCCCGCAGGGCCGGAAACGTTTATGAACGACGTTGTGGGCCTTTCAAATGGCGACCTGATTTATACCAGAATGTTTCATAATGCAGGCACGCTGGAGCAGCTGCTTAGCGCGGTTGGCAAGAACACCGGAGACGTGTGGCGCTGGAATCAAAAAAGCGGCTTGAGGGTGTTGCCCGGCACTGAGGCTAATCAACCCAATGGCATTGAAATTTCCGCTGACGAGCGACATGTATTTGTAAATATGTATTTTACCGCCGAGCTTTGGAAGGTGGATGTGGACACCGGCGAAGTCGTAGCAACAGCACCGGTGGCCAGTGGTGACAATTCCGCCTGGGGTTCTGATGGGCGACTTTGGGTAACAACACACACTGACAGTATCCCCAACTTGTTGTCGTGTTTTAAGACACAAGCGGAACCCTGTGGCGCTGGCTTTGAGATTATTGCTGTCGACCCTGAGACGATGGCTTTCGAGTCTGTATTTTCTCACAGGGGCGCGCCTATGGGCGCTGCTACAGTAGCCGTTCCGCAGGCAGGGAGAGTGTACATGGGGTCTTTCGTGGGTGACCGACTGATTTCGGTGCCTGACTTCGGTGCAAACTAGATAGTCGTGGATATTCGCCGTAAGGCGGTTTATCCTGCGCTCGCAGCGATATTTTTGATGTTTTTAAGAGGTGAGTTCATGTTGAGATCTGCATTATTGGTGTTAGCCGGCCTGCTTATGGTCAGTGGTGGGGTGCAAGCGCAGCAGCCGCTAAAATTGATGGCTAATACCTCCCCTCCGTATGCAGATGAGAAACTGCCTAATCGCGGCTTGGCCTTGGAACTGGTGGAGCATGTGTTCGCGCAGACACAGGTCCAACCGGAAATTTCTATTGAAAACTGGTCACGGGCTGTTGAGGGCGCAAAGCTTGGCGTTTACAACGGCTTGGCTGCAGCCTGGTATTCGGATGAGCGATCAAAGGATCTTTTGTTTAGCGAGCCCTATCTCAGCAGCAAGCTCATTATTCTTAAGCGCCGGGGCGAGCCGCGGCGCTTTACCAGCTTGAATCAGCTATCTGGCGCTAAGTTGGGCGTGAGAGCGGACTATGCCTACGGCGTCGACCTGGCGGCAATTCCTCGGCTGACGCTGGTTCAGGAAAACCATCTCATTCAAAATTTACTCAACCTGCAGAATGGGCGAGTCGATTTTGTTATCGGCGACCGCCGTACCATTATTCATCAGTTGAACGAATACATGGGTGATAAACTGAACCAGTTTTCAGTAACGGGTATCCTGTTGGAGCCGGTTGCTCGACACGTGGCGATCAGTCGCAGCCTTGCTGGACATGAAAAAATCGTCCAGTCGTTTAACGCTGCATTAGCTGCGGCGCGCAAAGACGGCAGTCACCAAGCGATTGTGACCAAGTGGGACCAACGTTATCAGGGTGTGGAATAAGACACCGTTAATCGCTAGTACGGCTGACACTGGGAGCAGTGATAGAGTCGTCGGCCATTGACTTCACTGTACTTGATTGACGTGCCGCAGGTGTAGCAGGGCAGGTCATCTCGGCCAAAGACAAAGAAGCGACGCCCGCCTCTGGGCACTCCGCTTTTTTCCAATGTTTTCGATAGCCGCGGGGGGATGGTAATACCTCCCGTGTCGTAACTGCGTCGGCTGATTTGTAGCGTGCTGCGCGCCAGTTTTCCCAGTTGAGCGCGGGTGAGGTCACACGGCTTTTGTTTGGGGTGCAGGCCGGCATGATGAGTAATTTCCGAGCGTAGGTAGTTACCGTTGCCCGCGAGAAAGCTTTGATCCAAATATAATGCGGCTAGCTCTCGGCGCTCAAATTTGGGGTCCTGCAACCTGGCGACAATCTGCTTCCAATCAAGAGAGGGGTTCATAATGTCCGGGCCCAACTTGCGAAGAAAAGGGTGTTCCGGCAGCTCTTGCGTAGGCCATACGCTGATATCAGAAGCGCTATACAGCACGGCAGAGTGATCTGCGGTCTGTAACAGTAAGCGCATGGAGCGATTACTCTTGGGGATCTTGTGTCCGGAATACACTTGCCATACTCCGTACAGTTGATTGTGGGAGTAGATACTGTAGCCGTGGTCGAAATGGGTCAATAACGCTTTGCCGCGTGTCTCCACGTCAACGACATTATGTCCTTTCAGTTGCTTGCCAAAGTGACGGAGCTTCGGTAAGCCGAAACGCACTACATCAACAGGGCGTCCCACGAGCACATCGGCGATGGTATCGGCGGCTATTCTTATCTCCGGTCCTTCTGGCATGACTTAACTCCGGTTAACGTTTCTTCAGGTTAGTTGGGGCACAGTGAAGCTACGGTCTGATGTGGTCGACGGCTTCTACCAATGCATGCCGTAGCGGCGTGTACTGCATTTTTAACTGCTTTTTTGCGTGATCGGGACTGAACAGTAGTGATCCCGCAGCTGTGGTTTTGATCACATCCAGCGGGATCGCCGGTCTGCGACCGGTTATTCTTGCGGCGTACTCCATGGCGTTAGCGACGGGCAGCAGCCACGATTCTGGAATATTGCGCTTGGGAATAGGCACGTTGGCTATATCGCCGATCAGGTTAAAGTACTCTCTTGTCGTCGCCCGCTGATCACCGATCAGGTATCTCTCACCGTCGCTGTCTGGCTTCAGTAGCGCTCGAACGATGGCTTCGGCGGCGTCCTTGACGTAGACATAGGTGTAAGTGGTGTCCGCGCCCACCAAAGCGGGCAGACGCTTCTCTACTGCGCGTGCCACTTCCATGGTCTCTTTATCGTCGCCGGCACCGATAACGGCGGCGAGATAGACAATACTGAGTGGCAGTTGCTGGCTGTCATACAGCTTCATACCAGCTTCATCACCGAGGTGTTTCGAGCGACCGTATTCATTAGGGTGCGCTCCGGCTCGAGACGACTCCGTAAAAGGCAGAGAATCTGGGACACCGTAGGCCAGCGGTGTACTGACTTGAACGACTTTCTTCACCCCTGCGTTAAGGCAGGCCTGGAATACGTTTTGCGCGCCTTCGGTGTTGATTTTGTAGAATTGGCTGCGTTTGCGGGCCCAGAACTCCCGATACCCTGCCAGATTCACAACGCCCCACGCCCCGTCCATCGCGGCTGCTAAGGTATGCGGCTGGGTAATATCGCCTGTACACAAGCTGACACGCGGCCCTAGCGAAAGCAGCTCGGCCCGATTGCTGCCAGCCCGCACGAGGCACCGTATAGAAATGTCAGGCTCTTCCAATAATCGGTTCACCAGTGCCCGCCCTACAAAGCCTGTAGCGCCCGTAACGGTAACGATTCTTTTCTGACGACTCATTGTATTGGCTTTTCCTGTTTCAATGACGGGTGTTCAACTCAGTGATCAATGAATGACCGGGCTGCCCAAGGTGTCGAGTGAAAGTGACACCTCAAGCGTATTGTCTTGGGTACGAATGGGTTGCCCTATCATTTCGTCATAAGCTGATTGGTGTCTCAGCTTCAGCGACTCAATAGGCATGTCTCGAAGTAACTCTCTCACTCGCTGCAGACTGTGCCGCCTGAGGATGACGCCGGAATTTTCGGTGAGTAAAAAGCTGTCGCCATTGATAGTAACGGTGACCTGATACAGCGCCTGTTCCAGTGAATGAATAACGGCAGAAACCGGCCGATCCAGTCGGGAGAGTGCGTCGAGGCTTATTTTCATGGTCTAACCGTAGCTACTTTGCGGATGTTGGTAGTTATACGGTGGCGGCGTATCAGTGGATTATGAAGGTGGTCAGTTGTGCCGCGAAAGTAGAAAAACGGGAAGTGTTCGTTGGGTGCCACGTTGATACTGCGCGTACTGTGGGTTGAACTCGACGAGTTTTTCCCAGCATTGCGTTCGCTCTTCTCCCGAGAGTTCACGGGCCTGCATTAGACCCACGTAGCCCCTGAAATGTACCTTTGGGTCAGGGTTAGCCCTGAGATTGTATGCCCAGGCGGGGTCTCTTTCCTGCCCCCAATTTGAACCTACCAGGACCAGATTGCTCCCCTCTGGCATACAGAGTGTGGCGATCTGTCTGCGCTGTCCCGATTTTGCGCCCATCGTTTCCAGTAGGACAACGGCTTGCATGGCCGTATTTAGCCATCCTCTGGAAATTCGCAGCAAGAATTTATCCAGCGGCGGCACAACCCGCTTCAGAAAAGCGATGACCTTCGGTTGGCTTAAGGCGTTTTTGACCAGATCTGTTTGTAGTAAACCCATAAATTCGATTTTAGCAGATGTGTGAAAGCGAGAGGCGTACCCTCTGTGTTGGGTCTATTGCGCCTTCGTCATAGAGTGGTTAGCAGGGGCGTCGGCTATTGCTTCCAGCCACCCGCAAAGGGTAAACACTGACCGACGAAAAAATCACTCTCATCGGACGCGAGAAATAAAGCGAACAGGGCATCTTCCCGTCCTGTGGCTAAACGCCCCGCCGGCACCTGACTTGCAAGCAGCTCCTGAAACGATGATTTCTCCACCAGATTTGGAGGGTAATAAACGGGGTTTTCTACCCAGTTCTGGGCGATAAGGTTGATCTGAACATTGTGTCGGGCCGCTTCAAGGCCCACGGTACGGACATAGCCTACCTGCGCTGTTCTGGCGGTAGAGTAGGCCGAGAAACGTTCCAAGGCGTTGAGCCCGGTAGCGCTGCCAAACACCACAACTTTACCTGCTTTGCGCTCGTACATCTGTGGCAGCACCGCGCGGCACAGGCGGTGTAACGGATGTACCATCACATTAAACATGTGTTCCCATTGAGCATCGTCATTTTGATGTGCGGGGGTGGGTTTTCCAGCGTTCGCGGCCAGATTTGCGATTAGAATATCGACCGTACCCGCCTCGGCGATAACGGCTTCGGTGGCGCCAGGCTCAGTGAGGTCTCGAGTGTCTGCGATGACCTGGGCACCGTGTTCTGCGAACACAGCTTCAGTATCGGGCCCCATGTAATCATTTGCCTGGGTAATCAGAACGCGCTTTCCTGTGAGGCGTTGCTCCATAGAATGCTCCATCTTCGCTTCTCTCAAAATAGACACGGGCTGCATTGGCCAGCATCCACTGATTCTTGGTCGATGAATATTACTGTACTACAGCAACTTCCGGGAACCTGTCTAAACTGTAGTTATTGAAACGAGGACTGTCTTCAGATTGCAGTGATAATTGGCCGCACAAGTAATGTCCCGATCACTCTTCATTGAATTTAATGATAGTCGAGATAAATTGAATAACGGGCGTGTATTTCGCGCCTGCTGAGCAGGTTTAAAGCATGAAAATCGTGAGCAGACTTAAATTACCCCTATTGGCGATACCTTTCGTTGTACTCGGTGCCTGTGGTGGCGCCGAAGACGGGATAATTGGCTCCGGTGATGTGGTTGGCTCGCCTGCCAATGCGGGGGCTTCAGTGGCCAGGGCCTATGCTCCCCGCAACCCCTATCTTGCCGACTCGGTGGCACCGATAGGCCATATTAATTCAGCTCAAACGACCGGTGTGAATCACGCAGGTCCTTCCGGCCCCAGTGAACGCCTCAGTATTGAAGGGGGTGGTCTGACGTACAGCCACCTGGGCCCCGCGCACTTTGGCTACGCCATTTCGCCAACGTATTCCAATGGCAAACGCGTCATCTGGAGTAACGGAGGCGACCGTATCTCGAAGTTAGATTATGAGACCCTGGAAGTGATAGACGAGTTTTTTCTAGAAGACTCTCCATCGTATAAAGCAAATGAAGGGCCGATTACTGCCGAACAGGCCGATTCTGATATTCGCTTATTGGACCTGCTGCCTAACTGGCCCTATACCGGTCTTGGAACGGTGATGGCGTCTATCCCAATGGTGAAAAAGTATTTGGGCGCTGGTCTGGCAGGCGTCTATTACCTCGCAAGCTCTGACAACGTGCTTTATGTGGGCGGCAAGGACTCGATTTTGGCCTATGCCGATGCGGACCCGGATGATCCGCAATCCAAAATTATACTGAAAGATGAATGGGTCAAGCCTCCGGGTGTCACGGGCGGTTTTAACTCGATGAACATGACTTACGATGGCTGGTTATGTTCGATTACCGACGATGGCTGGGTCGTACTGATAAGCCGCGATTTCAGTGAGTACCACACCATGCAATTGACCGGCGCAGAGGTGGCACCCGCGTGGAATCAAAAAATGCTCGATATGGGGCGGCGTCAAGGTGCCGCCACCTGGGTGCGTAATGGACCTGCCATCGATCAAGACGGCAACATATTTGTCCCCACCCTGCAGCACGTGCACAAGATTATTTGGGATGGGGAGAGCCTATCGACGGATGAGAGTGATGGTGCCTGGGTAGAGCCCTATAGCAACCAAGGAAACATTAATGTCACCTTGGTCGATGTGCTTGACCCCTCAACGGGTAAACCTTACCGATTTGAGAATCTCAACTCGGGCACCGGTTCTACCGCCAGCTTGATGGGTTTTGGTGACGAAGACAAATTTGTGGTGATCACCGATGGAGACGAGGTGATGAACATGGTCCTCTTTTGGCGCGAAGACATACCGGAGGACTGGCAACAGCTGGAAGGTGCTCCGTCCCGGCGAATCGCCGGTATGCTGCGTGCCGACATCGGAAGAGATGACGCCGAGGCAGTTCAAACCGAGCAGTCGGTTGTGGTGAGCGGTTACGGTGCAATGGTGGTTAATAATGCGCCTGCGAGTAAACCGCTTGAGAAAGCACCCGATGGCGCTTTCATCGGTTTGGCGGGTCATCACTCTGACTTTACGCCGCACGGCATTCAAAAATTTGAGTGGGACCCGGATGCGCGTGAGTTAAAAGAAGCCTGGGTGAATACAGAAATTGCCTCGGTCAATTCAGTGCCCATCGTGTCTGCAGCGGCTAACAAGGTTTACACCGTCGGTGCACGAGAGGGTAAATGGACACTTGAAGCACTGGACTGGACGACAGGGCAGTCGGCCTTTTACTATGAGTCCGGTTCCAGTCGCTTCAATACGCTGTTCTCAGGTGTCATGCTGGATCAGGAAGGCAGGGCTATGCATACGACTTTTCACGGTATCGTCCGCTACGAAAGACCACCCGACTAGCGCCAGGCTAGTGTCAATGAGGTACTACCAGGATTCATGCCCTTCCGATTTTTTGAAAAACTGGTAGACCCTTTCCCTCCACCCGCGCCGGAACGTTCGCCGGGCTCGGTATACCGCTTCTGCCGTCATCATTCGAAGGGCCTTGAGCCCTTTTTGCTGACGATGGCTTTACTCTCCACCGCTATTGCTGTGGTTGAGGTTTACCTGTTCGACCTGATGGGACAATTGGTGGACTTGCTAACCTTGGAGACACCTGACAGTTTCTGGGCCGGGGCTGGCCCGAATCTGCTGTGGCTCGCGCTGGCCGTGATTATTGCCTACCCGATACTGGTGGGCATTTCCTCGCTGTTGTTGCACCAGACGCTGATGGGTAATTTCCCCATGCTCATTCGGTGGAAAACACATCGCTATCTGTTGAGACAAAGCCTGGGTTTTTTCCAGGATGAATTCGCGGGCCGCATTGCCACACGAGTGATGCAGACATCCTTGGCGGTTCGATCGACCGTGATCAAGTTGCTGGACATCATGGTCTATGTCTCGGTGTACTTCCTCTCGGTGCTGGTGCTTTTGGGGACCATGGACCTGCGGTTGATGCTACCCATGGTGTTCTGGCTAATCTGTTACGTAGCCTTGCTGTACGTGCTGTTACCGCGCCTGCAGCACATCTCCGAAAAACAGGCCGATGCCAGAGCGACCATGACCGGCCGCATTGCAGACAGCTATACCAATATCTCAACGGTAAAACTTTTTTCCCACGCCAGACGTGAATCTGCTTATGCCAGAGAGGGCATGGAGGATTTTCTCGGCACAGTGCATCCGCAGATGCGGCTGGTGACCTGGATGGAAACGGGCGTTGCCATTAACAACACCATCATGTTGGTGGGTGTGGGCTTGATGGCGCTTTACCTATGGTTTTTGGGCTCCATTACGCCTGGCGCGATTGCCGTTGCGATTGCCCTGTGTCTTAGGCTTAACGGCATCAGCGAGTGGATTATGTGGGAGGTCTCTGACCTCTTTGAGAATGTTGGTACTGTCAAAGATGGCGCTGGAGCGATTTCACGTCATATTGCCGTTGAGGATGCCCAGGACGCCGGTGCGTTGATAGCGGGGCAGGGCGCCATCCACTTTAAGCAACTTGGTTTTTCCTATAGTGAGGGCCGACCGGTTTTCAAAGGCTTGGATCTCGATATAAAACCCGGCGAGAAGGTAGGGGTCATTGGCCGGTCGGGTGCGGGAAAATCGACGCTGGTCAATTTACTATTGCGTTTTTACGATCTGGATAGCGGCAGTATTCGCGTGGATGGCCAGGATATTCGAAGTGTTACCCAAGACAGTCTGAGAGCCAATATTGGAATGGTGACCCAGGATACTTCACTACTGCACCGTTCGGTGCGGGAAAACATTCTTTACGGCCACCAGAACGCCAGTGAAGAAGAGTTAATGGCGGCGATTTATAAGGCAAGAGCGTGGGACTTCATTCAAGAGCTTGAAGATCAATCGGGCCTTCAGGGTTTGGACGCTCAGGTCGGTGAAAGAGGCGTCAAGTTGAGCGGAGGTCAGCGCCAGCGTATCGCCATTGCCAGGGTGATTTTGAAGGACGCGCCCATCCTGGTGCTCGATGAGGCGACCTCGGCTCTGGATTCAGAGGTGGAACTGGCGATACAGGAAAGTCTGTACCAGTTAATGGAAGGTAAGACGGTAATCGCCATTGCACATCGCCTGTCTACCATCGCTGCCCTGGACCGTTTAGTGGTGTTGGACGAAGGCCGCATTGTCGAGTCTGGTACCCATGCGCAGTTATTGGCGCAGGGCGGCATTTACAAGCGACTATGGGATTACCAGTCAGGCGGTTTTCTGGCACCCGAGTGATAATACAGCTTATCGGCTGTGGGCTTGCTCAACTGTGGCAATCAGCAGGCGGCTAAGCTTTCATAGGTAATAGCTGCGTAATCGAGGAATAAAATGATGTTTCCAGAACTCACAGGCATTGATCATATTCATTTGTACGTTGAGGCGTGGGATAGGGCCGAACAATGGTACGGCGAAGTCCTGGGCTTCAAGAGAATGGAGGAGTTGATGGTTTGGGCGGTCGATGGCGGCCCCCTGACACTGGAAAGCGCCGAAGGTAGCGTGCATCTGGCGTTATTTGAGCGAGCGGGTCACGCTGGATCTTCTGCGTTGGCACTGGGTGCAACGGGCAGTGAATTTCTGGCCTGGAAAACGCATTTAGAGGCGAAAGGACTTTCGCTTAGAGTCGCGGATCACGACCTGGCTTTTTCAATGTATTTCTCAGACCCTGACAACAATACGAGTGAAATTACGACCTACGATCATGAGTTGGTTAGGGCGTCATTGTCTCATTCTGATTCCTAGCAAATGAAGATATGCCTGCCGCCAACGGAGGCGTTAACCTCGCTGGCGTAGATTGCGCTCTTCCTCTTATTGCTTGTTATTGCTTGGCAATAATGTCCTCGGCAAGTTTTCCAATGCCAGCAACGGGATCACGACCCAGGGCGAACAGCGGAACGATCAGGCGGGAAACGCCGATGTCCTCAAACGCTTTGACAGCGTCCAGTCCCCCTGTGTTGTCCCACATGGAGGTGATTTCGATACTGTTATAGTCGCGTCCCACGTCATCACAGGCTGCCTTTAAAGGGGTCAGCATAGGTTCCAGTCCCGCAGCGTCATTGGTAGGTGCAAACCAACCATCGCCGTGTTTGGCGATTCGTTCAAACGCTTTACCCTTGGAGCCGCCGATAACGATAGGAACGCCACCCTCTTGTTTGGGTAGGGGGTAGCTCTGGAAGCCAGACCAGTTAATAAAATCACTTTGGTGCTCAACCACTTCGCCTGACCAGACTTTGCGCATGGCAACCACATAATCATCATAGCGCGCACCGCGCCGCTCGAAGGGCACGCCCATGGCGTCGAACTCTTCTTTAAGCCAGCCGATACCGGCGCCCAGCATAAAACGGCCACCAGACAGCACATCCAGACTCGCTGCTTGCTTGGCAAGGAGTAAAGGGTTGGACTGCGACAGGATATTGACGCCTGTACCCAGTCGAACCGTTTTGGTGTGCGCGGCTACTGCAGTCAGTGCGATGAGTGGGTCCAGGAAAGGGTTGTCGGAACCGCCACCCATCTTGCCATTGCTGCTGTATGGATATTTTGATTCATATTCCACTGGAACCATGACGTGCTCGAACGTCCATAGGGACTCAAAGTCCAGCGACTCTGCGTATTGGGCCAGCCCTATCAGGTCTTCCAGGGAGTCCATGCCAATATTGATGGGTATCAGGCCAAATTTCATCATGTAGCTCCTACAAAGGTGTTGCAGTGGTGTGTCCTCTGCAAAGTGGCACCTATCATGCAATGTTGGCCCGTGGAAATAAAGAGCGCCAGCATTGCAAGCGCCTCTCATGATAGGCGAATATACGACGACTGGATTCGCGCGGCTTTGTTAGATACAAGCGCGAGTATCGTCTTTCATAATAATCAGGGTTTTGATGTGTCGGCACCTGCTCGATCATTGCAGCTTGGCCTTATTCTGGCGGTGTCTCTTCACGCCTTTGATGAACTGGTTATAGCCATTGCACTACCGACAATCGCCAGAGATTTCGGCGGCGGTGATTGGTACGGAGTAACGCTTGCCAGCTATATTCTCGCAGGCCTGATCAGCGTCGTTTGGGCCGGTAGCAGTATTGACCGCCGCGGTCCTTTGCGTATTTTTCTTATTGGTTACGCATTGTTTGCCGTGGGCCTCGTACTCGCGACGCTTGCCAGCAATATGTGGGAATTTGTAGCAGCACGAGTGATTCAGGGCTTTGGCGGTGGCATCAGTTTTACCGTTGCCTATGCAATCACCAATATCGTGCTGCCCAAAGAACAGCGGCCGCGCATGGTTGCCTGGCTGGACTCAGCCTGGTTAGTGCCCTCACTGCTGGCCCCCGCGATTGGCGGTTATATCGTTGACTATTGGGACTGGCACTGGATTTTTGTGGGTCAGTTACCCTTCGTATTTATCGCGGGTGTTCTACTTTATCCGCGCTTAAAGCCACTGAATAAAACGCCGGTGCCCGGCAGTCAGGATTCACGCAGGGCCATCTGGCGAGCGCTGCGGATTGCCGGGGGGGCCGGAATTTTTGTTACCGTTATCGCACAACCGGTGAGTTGGTACTGGCTGTTTTTATTACCGCTATGCGTTGCACTGATCTGGCGGCCATTCCTGAAAGTGATGCCCGCAGGCTTTGCTACTGCGAAGGTGGGGCTAGCAGCTGGCGTGCTGCTGCATTTTTTGCTGTTCTATGCGTTTTATGCCACCGAGCTATTTATGCCCCTGATCATGATCGAATTGAGGGGGCTTAGCAGTTCGGTGACGGGGCTGGCATTTACCAGTTGCGCGATTGCCTGGATTGTCGCTTCTTTTTTTCAGGCCTGGTTATCCACTCGGGTAAGCCTGGCGCAATCGCTGTTTCTTGGTATGTGCATTACCACCGTGGGCGTGGCGGCAGCGGCATCGCTATTGCTGCCGTCAGTGCCTTACTGGTTTGTTTATCCTGCGTGGGCCATTGCCGGTATTGGCATGGGAATTTCTTTTAACACGGTAGTCAGTGCGACGATGAACTTCACCCGTGATGGTGAGGAGGGGGCAACCTCTACGGCTAACGGTATTGCGGGTTCTCTTGCCATTGGGCTCGCCGCTGGTATCGGCGGGGCTATCACCAACCACGGTGAGCAGGCGGGCTTGGGGCTGGCTTACTCTCTGGGCTTGGTGTGGGTGATGGCAGGCCTGGCCTGTCTGGCTTGCTTCTGGGTGATTTGGGCGAGATTCCGGGGCGTAGAACCGCCGCATTAGCGGCTCTGGCCCCGTTATCATCTGGACCCGTTACTTGGGAGGCATGCGGATGCCGCCGTCCAGGCGAATAACTTCTGCGTTCAAGTAGGGGTTGGTAATGCATTCCATCACCGCAAAGGCGAGCTCTTCGCCGCTACCCAATCGCTTGGGGAACAGCACCGACTGGCCAAGATGGGCTTTAAAGGCATCAGAATGTTCACCTTCCCCATAAATCGGCGTATCAATCAGGCCGGGTGCAATGGTGTTGACACGAACGCCTACGGCACTCAGGTCGCGAGCAATGGGCAATGTCATGCCTACGACGCCACCCTTCGATGCTGAGTACGACGCCTGCCCAATCTGACCATCGAAGGCCGCGCATGAGGCCATGTTAACGATCACACCGCGACTACCGTCTTCATCCAGAGGATCTTGTTGCGCCATCGCCGCTGCTGCACGACTAAGGACGTTAAAGGTACCGATCAGGTTAACCTTGATAACGAAACTAAATTTGTCCAAGTCCATCGGAACATTGTTGCGATCGATGGTGCGACCAGGGGCGCCCAAACCGGCAGAGTTAACGCAGGCTCGTAGCGGAGCCAGGGATACGGCCTTAGCGACGGCGGCATCGGCATCGTCGGTATTGGTGACATCGCATTTGACGAACACACCGCCGATTTCATCGGCGATTTGCTGGCCGCGTTCTTCGTTGAGATCTGCGATAACGACCTTGGAGCCGGCCTCAGACAGTTGGCGGGCGCAAGCTTCACCGATACCGGAAGCACCGCCGGTAACGATGGATGAGCTTCCTTCCAGGTTCATACGTGGCATAACTACATTTCCTCTTGGGTGGGATACCGTTGCTGGGAGATGCATGTTGGGTCAGGGGCTCAGACCTGTCAAGGCAGCTTGGCAAAGCCTAAAGCGCATAAAGCGTGTCGGTACGAATAATATACTTAATGCCCTCTTTGATAGGCTCTGAGCTGTGAATACAGTGCTGAGGATGATGGCCGTGAGGGAAGCACAGGACACCACCAGCAGGCGTTCGAATATCGACTTCGCGAATCGAATCTCCCTGGCGGGCGGGTAACGCCGGATCGTTGGCGTTAACTAAAAAGCGAGTCGCGCCGCCCAAGTAATGCTCGGTTAGAAAAATTAAAAAGGTGGCCTGGCTGTAACGATCCGGATAGGCATTTGTGATTAGGTGTCTATCAATGACCCTGCTGCCGGGCCAGGCGCCATCAGAGTGGGGATTAAAATAATCTCCCGTACTGTACCGATAAAAGCGAAAGCGGGCGTTCAGCCCCAGCGCCGCGGCATCTCCGTAGCGGTGGCAATCTAACTGAACCTGCGCTGAGACACGGTTCCAGATAGTGCGTTCTGTTTCATCATCAACCACCCAGACCAAATTGTCGTTGTGACGAATATGGCGAGGCAGGGATACGGCGGCGTCAGGAAGAAAACCCATGGCTTCGCTGGCTTCGATCAACGTCTGACACTCGTCGATAGACAAGACGTTGAGCAGTTGGTACGCCCCTGGAACCTCAGGTATGTCTACGCGACGAACGGTGCCCGAAGCCTGTGACGACAATCCCGCAGGATTAGCTGAATGACTAGCCCATGTCGGAAGAGCGGGGTGTTCTGCGCCGGGTTCATGGGCGACAACGTAGAAATGATCCGCCGTTATCACCACATCAAATCGTCCGGTATATCGTAATCCTTATACCAATCCTGTTCTTCTTCATTGAGCTCCGGCTCATTACTGTCTTTGCAGTTGATCACGCGGACAGGGTCTCTTTCAGCAATTTTCTCTGCCACTGGCCAGGGAACCACTTCGTACTGATCGCCCTGCTTTACGATGCCCAGGCGGCCGGCGGATAGCTGTTTTTGATCTGCCGCATTCACGTAGATTTTCTTGACCTTGGTGCCGTCGGTAAAATTGAAACCAATATCGCCTTTGCCCTTGGCGACCTTGTTAACCTCAATGAGCTGCTTGATCTGGGCGTTGATGGCCTTTCGCTCGGCCTTGGTATTAAGCGCCTGGTTGAGCTCCCGATCCCGTTCGGCTTTTTCCTGAAGGGCTTTGCGTGCGGCTTCTTTGCTTTCATCAATCACTTCAATGCCGGAGCTTTTGGCGACCTTTGCCTGCTTGCGCTTCTCTTTTTCCAGTCGACGAGCTTTCTTCTCGTCCGTCAGTCCTGCTTTGAGCAGTTGATCCTTGAGTGAACCGGCCATACCTGTGTCCTTTGTGCTCTCGGGCGGTTCTTTATCCGCCTGTTGCCCATCAAATGCTGCATTAAGGGACCACTGGATCAGCCTGTCAATCCTCTGATGAGATACTGCTGGCAGATTCCATATTGGAACAGTAAAGTAGGGCGCCCTCACTGCCATTGGAAAACTTGAAATCATGATCAAATTGTACGGTGCTAACGCCTCTCCCTATGTCCGTAAAGTACTTGCTGTACTCGCCATCAAGCAATTGCCGTTTGAACATATTCCGCAAATGCCTTTTGTTGACGACCCGGACTTCAAGAAGATCAGCCCGCTTGGAAAAATTCCAGCACTGGAAGATGGCGACCTTAAGGTGGCCGACTCTAAAGTCATATGCCAATACCTTGAAGAAGCCTATCCGGATAACCCTGTATACCCGCAAGACCTGCATGATCGCACGCGTGCTCGCTGGTATGAGGAGTTGGGTGGCTCCAAAGTGACAGAAATGGCAGGGGGTATTTTCTTCCAGCGTTTCATGCGCCCTATGATGCTCAAGCAGGACGCCGATGAGGCACTGGTTGAGTCAATCATCACCAAGCAGTTGCCTCCCATGCTGGATTACATTGAATCGCAGGTGCCCGCCGATGGCTTTCTGTTCGGTTCATTGGGCGTCGCTGATTTGGCGCTGGTCGTACCGTTTGTAAATGCCGGTTATGCCGGGTACGAGGTTGATGCTGAGCAGTGGCCCAAATTTGCAGCGTTCATTGCCCGGGTAAAAGGCCACGAAATCGTTGTTCCGCTGCTGGAGGCCGAAGCCAAAATGTTGGGACTTTCCTGAGTCGCAGCGTCGGTTGATGAGGGCTTTTAAGCCCCGCAAAATACAGAATGACCGTACCCTATTAGTATTGACACTAAAACTGTCAAAATAGTAAAGTGATCCACTTTATTTTGATGTCGATTAACAAGGAGCAGAGATAAATGAAGACTCGAGTAACCGAGATGCTGGGCATCGAAACACCGATCGTTTGTGGTGGCATGATGCGCGTGGGTACCGCTGAGCTCGCGGCTGCCGCGTCTAATGCCGGTGCACTGGGGGTAATGACTGCCCTGACCCAGCCTACACCCGATGGCCTGGCTGCAGAAATTGCCAAGTGTCAGTCTTTGACCAGTAAGCCATTTGCAGTGAACCTGACCGTAGGTGTGGTAGCCAGTGAGATCAACTATGACGATTATGTCGATGTCATTATCAACAGCGGCGTCAAAATTGTAGAAACCGCCGGCCGCAGCCCCGAGCCTTTCATGGAGCGTTTCAAGGCTGCGGGTATCAAGGTTGTCCATAAGTGTGTTGCTGTGCGCCATGCGCTGAAAGCCGAGCGTATCGGTGTAGATATTGTGAGCATTGATGGCTTCGAATGTGCGGGTCACCCGGGCGAACAGGATGTCGGCGGCCTTGTGCTTTTCCCGGCAGCGACTCAGGCGCTGAAAATTCCGGTACTTGCCTCCGGTGGTATAGCCGACGGGCGAGGGCTTGCCGCTGCGCTTTCGCTGGGCTGTGAAGGTATTAATATGGGGACTCGTTTCCTGGTTACCCAGGAAGCCCCTATCCACGAAGGCATCAAACAGAAAGTCGTTGAAATGGACGAAAATCAGACTCGCCTGATTTTCCGAAGCTACAAAAATACTGCGCGTGTTTATAAAAACACCATTGCTGACGAGGTTGCAGAAATCGAAGCGGCTGGCGGCGATTTTGGACTGGTACATCACCTGGTGTCCGGTGCTAATCAGGAAAAAGCGTGGAGCACGGGAGACATCGATGCAGGAATGGTCACTGTGGGCATGTGTGGTGGGCTGATCAATGACATTCCCACCTGCGAGCAGTTAGTGAAAAATATTGTCTCTGACGCTGAGACGATCATTCGTGATCGTCTTGCCGGTATCGTCGCTGACGAAAACAGCGGTGTTACCAGCGCTGCTTAATTTTTGTTGAATGGTTGCGACGGCGAATACCGCTTTAATCGTTGGTGTATTCAGGGAGGGTGAGTGTGACGGAGCAGTTTAAAGAGCAGGGTGGTTTCGCCACTATGGACCCTAGCCCGATTAAGCGTTGGTTAACGTCTAAAGTGGTGGGCCGGGTTTGCGGCACCGCGAACCTCAGCAAACGCCGAAAACAATGTGAAAGCGCGCGCGTAAAGTCAGGCGCGGCTCATGTGGTGGAGTATTTTCACTATGTGGAGGATGGCTATAGTCATCTCGCGGCTCAGGTATTGCAGGCGTTTTCTGAGCGTTATGACATAGAGCTGATTTGTCATTTGGTAGAGGGGCCGCAGGGCAAGAATTCAGCAGAGCCTGAATTGCTGCTGCGTTTATCGCGTTATGACGCGTTTCATGTTGCGCCAGGGTACGGTCTTAATTTTCCACAGCACGAAAACGCACCGGCACCTCATTTGGTCAAATTGGCCTCTTCTATTTTGGCGGCTCAGGGGTCTGCTGAATTCATAGAATGCGCAGCCCATGTGGGAGACGCGCTGTGGTCTGGTGACGAGGCTCGATTGCAGTCTCTTGCCAGTAGCCTGGGCACTGCTAGTGATGAAGAACTTTCGAAAAAGCTCGAGATGGGCACAGCAAGAAGGTCCGAACTCAAGCACTATTCCGGCGCAATGTTCTATTACGGACAGGAATGGTACTGGGGGGTGGACCGGCTTTATCATCTTGAGAAGCGGCTGGCTGAGCTGGGGGCAGATCGCGAGCAAGGGCAGCCTTTCGTCGTGCCTCGCCCGCAGGTTGAATTAGGCGGCTTAAAAGATAACGGCAGTCTGACTCTTGAAGTTTACCCGTCACTGCGCAGCCCCTACACAGCTATTGTGTTTGATCGCACGATTAAACTGGCGCAACAGACCGGAGTTAAGCTGGTGGTCAAGCCCGTGCTTCCTATGGTGATGCGTGGAGTGCCGGCTACCAGAGAGAAAGGTCTGTATATCTTCTCCGATACGATGCGAGAGGCGAGCGAGGCTGGCGTTCCCTACGGCAATTTTTACGATCCGATTGGTGAACCTGTTAGACGCTGTTATTCGATATACCCATGGGCTTGTGAGCAGGGCAGGGGTAACGCGTTGATTTCTTCATTTCTGCAAGCCGCATTCGCTAATGGCGTGAATACCAATAATAACCGTGGCCTGAAAAAAGTCGTAGAGAGCGCGGGTCTGGATTGGGCAGAAGCGAAAAAGCAGATAGGTACTTCAGGATGGGAAGAGCAGTTAGAGAATAACCGGTTGGCGATGTACGACGCTGGATTGTGGGGTGTGCCCAGCTTCAGACTGCTTGATCAGCAAGGTGATGCCGTTCTGTCACTCTGGGGGCAAGATCGACTGTGGCTTATCTCTCAAGGAATTCAGCGAGAATTGAGCCGCTAGCAGTAACCTGATTAGTATTTAGTTCATAGAATAATGGAGACGAGCATGGAATTTACCTGTTCTACGCTGGCCCTGGAAGTCGACGCACATGTGGCGACCCTTTGGTTGGATAGGCCCGAGAAGTTGAATGCGATTTCATCGCAAATGTGGACGGATTTTGTGGCTGCATTCGAAGCCATAGGTAAAGACGAGGACATTCGCGCTGTGGTGATTGCAGGGCGAGGGAAGAGCTTCTGTGTGGGAATAGACCTCGGTTCTCTAGGCGGTGTAGCCGATCTGTCTACAGCCAGTGCTTGTCTTGAACAGCTCACCCATACGCAGCTCTGCCAGAAGGCGATAAGCGCAGTAGCGGATTGCCCGGTTCCGGTGATTGCGGCCATTCATTCACATTGTCTGGGAGCGGGGGTAGACCTGGCGACCGCCTGTGATATTCGCCTGGCAGCGGAAGACGCCTCTTTTGGTGTTCGAGAAACTAAAATCGGTATTGTTGCGGACGTGGGAACACTGCAACGACTGCCTGGTGTTGTCGGCGACGGTCATGTTGCGGAGCTGGTCTACACCGGCAAAGACATTGATTCAGCGAGGGCGGAAAAGATTGGCCTGGTGAATGATGTCTACCCGGACGTTGATGCCGTTTACGCGGCGGCGCATGCAATGGCTAGTGAAATTGCAGCAAACGCACCACTTGCGGTACGAGGCACCAAGTTCGTGTTGCAGCAGGGAGAGGACATGACAACAGAGCAAAGCCTGTTGCTCAATGGTATGTGGACGATGATGACCTCGCTGAACTCCAACGACATGCAAGAGGCCATGATGGCCTTTATGGAAAAGCGGCCCGCAAACTTTACGGGCTCTTGATCGCGCCCGGCTTCAGCCGGGCATTCTTCGCGTAATTCTTAATGAGTACTTAAGCTTTTCGGGCTGCAGGCTTCGCTTTCGCTTTCGCTTTAGTTTTAGGCCGTGCCTTGCTCTTGGGTTTCGACTGACTCGCAGCCTTCGCTTTGGCAGCGGCTCTCGCTCTGGGTTTTGCTTTGGGGGCAACCTTTTTTGCGCTTGCACGCTTTTTCCCCGCGCTGGGCTTTTTCTTTAGACCTGCGGCATCTTCCAGTTCCGAAAGTGCTACTTCCATATAGTCGATCATGCGCTGTACATGGGGGATCGAACGCCGGCAGGCGATGATGCCAAAATCCACGTTTTCGTTGTTGGTGAGTAAGGTAATGTTCATTGCCATACCGTCGGTCACGATAGACAAGGGATAAGACCCGTTGAGCTTGGCACCGTTCCAATACATGGTTTGCTGAATACCCGGTACGTTGGAAATGGTTAGGTTGTAAGGGGGGAGTTTGGAAATCAATCCAAGTGGCATGAGGAACATGGACGGTGACTGCATTAACATGCTGATGAGTTCTGTCTCGGTTGAAGACATGTTGCTGTAGTAGTCTTTACCCGCGTTGATTGACGCTTGAATAGCGGTGATACGCGCCACCGGGTCGGCGACATTGGTGGCGAGATCGACGCTAATAGCCGCCACTGCGTTTGAAGCGTCGAGATCGCCGGCCTTGCGCAGTGACACCGGAACTAGCGTTTTCAGTGACTCGTCGGGCAGTTCAGCATGGGTTTGCAGGTACTGCCTTAGCGCACCGGCGCACATCGCCAGAACCGCATCGTTGAAGGTGCCATCAAAGGCCTTGGCGACCGCTCGAATTCTGGCAAAAGGCCATGACTGGGCAACGAAACGACGGGCGCTATCGATAGGCACGTTGATGGAACTACTGGGTACATGCAGGTGAGGCAGCGAGAGGTCACCACCGCGTCCCGCCCAAGCGCCGGCGAAGCCTTTTAGCGCGTGGTAAACATTTGAACCGCTGTCAAAGGTCGCTTTGAGCACGTCGGCAACATTGCGAAGCTCCTCATCGCTGTGGTCAGGCTTTCGACCCAGTTTAAGTCCGTCCTTGTAACGCTCCCAGGAGGCCAGCGACAGAGGAGACTCTTCCAGTCTGTAGTCGGCGTCGGCTGATAGCATGCTGCGCGCCAGATGTACCGAGCGAGCGCCGTCGACCGCGGCGTGATGCGTCTTTGTGTAGACTGCAAATTGTCGATCTTCCAGGCCCTCTATCATATGCATTTCCCACAGCGGACGATTGCGGTCCAGCAAGGTGCTATGCAGACGAGACACCAGAGTGAACAGTTCACGATATCGACCCGGTTTGGGTAGGGCGGAGTGGCGAATGTGATAGTCCATATCAAGAGAGCCATCGGGCTCCCAATACGCATTACCTGCTAAACCCATCGACCCGGTCTTTAAACGATCTCCAAACGGGGGCAGAAGAGCCTGAGCGTCACGCATGTTGTCGGCCAAGCCATGAAGAAACTCCTGTTCATTGGCACCGTCGGGCAGGGTGTAAAGACTAACGCCACCTACGTGCATAGGCATCTCCCGCTTTTCACTTACCAGGAAGCCTTTGTCCACCATGCTCAGTTTTTTCATCACTCGTTCTCTTGTTTCAAATTAAATTCAGTTTAGACCCTTTCTGGGGGCCCAGGGTAATATTGCGCTGGCTACTTATGTTTTGTTGAACTCAGGCTTTCGCTTTTCCATAAATGCGGTCATGCCTTCAAGTTGGTCGGCAGTGTTGAAGGTTGCCTTAACGGCATGTCGCTCTGCTTTCAATAGGTCTTGCAGCGTTCTGTCTTCACTGCCTACTACAACCTCCATCACACCGCGAACCGCGAGAGCCGGTTGTGCCGCAAGGTCGTGAGCTAGCTGCATGGCCCGATCCTTAAGCTCATCTAAAGGCCATACCTCGTGCACCAGCCCAATGCTCAGCGCCTCGGGCCCACTGACCTTCTTGCCGCGCAGAATCATGTCCAGGGCGTGATCACGACCCACGCATTTACTCAGTCTAGCGCTTCCTCCCCAGGCGGGAACTGAGCCCAAATCCATTTCAGGAAGACCTATTTGTGTGCCCTCTGTCGCGGCAAGGCGAAAGTGGCAGCCCAGAGGTAGCTCAAGACCTGCCCCCAGGCAGTAGCCAAATAGGGTGGCGATCCAGGGCTTGCCCATATTTTCGATGGCAGCAATAAGCCGCAGACGCTGGTCGAAGAAGCTGTCAGGGTCGCCCGCGGCTTTGATACCGTCAAAAAGTTGCATCAGGTTCATGCCGACCGAGAAGTTATCCAGACCTTCAGCGGTAATCACAACAGCCCTGATACCATCGTCTTGTGCGATTTTGGCCACCATTTCCTCGAGTTCATCCACGAATGCGAGGGTCATGCGGTTCAGAGGCGCATCGTTAACGGATATCACCGCAACGGCGCCTTCCTGGCTAAAAAGCAGAGGTTGAGTCATTGGCGGTGTCTCCTGAGTTTGAATCTTTACATGCTAGCAAAATAACGACATGATTAGTGCTAATAAACCGTCCAATCGCCGGCTTGCCCCTTACAAATTGGGGTGAACAAGGTGATTGGCTCTATTGAAAGCAATGTATTTGCGAAGGAATATTTATGGCCATAGGCGTGCTGGCAACAATCACCGTTCAGGAAGGCAAGAATGAAGAGTTCGAGCGGATTTTTCTTGAACTGACGGAGCAGGTTCGGAACAAGGAGTCGGGGAATGTATTTTATGCCTTGCACCGCAGCAAAACCGACTCGCAGGTTTACAAAGTCATGGAGCAGTATGTCGGCCCGGCCGCATTGGCAGAGCACGGTCAGTCAGATTATTTTAGACAGGCCAATGAAAAACTCGCGGGGCTGGTTGCAGCGGCGCCGGAAATCGAGATCCTGGATGCTGTTTAACGCGCTCTCGGATAACTAAAAAGGCGGCCCAGGTGGCCGCCTTTATTAATGGCTGAAGCTGGTTTTTACGCTGACCTAAAGGCCACTACTGACTTTTATCATTTCATCGGAGCCGGCGGGTAGCGAGAACAAAACGCCGTCCCTACCCAGTGTGTAGTTCGGAAAAATATCCTCGGCTCCATCGAGGTATAAGAGGTCCTGTCCCGGAACCAGGAGCGGCGGGACAATGTGGTAATAGAGCAGGTGGCCGACATTAGCGTCGCGGGCGGTCTCTGCGGCTTCCACAGGGCTGGCATGGTAATCCAGAATATCGTGTGTGATTTTGGCCATAATTTCGTTACCGTTCGCCATTGCCGCCTCGTGCATCATGTTGACAAGATTCGGGGCCAGCCCCTCGTGAACAAGCACATCAACCCCTTCGGCGAATTTTTCGATATTGGCCAGTTTGATGGTGTCACCGGTGATTAGCACAGTGCGTCCCTTGTAGCTAAAACGATAGCCTACGGCTGGCTCTACGGGCGCATGGTCTACTGCAAGCGCTTCAATGTTAAGCTCACCATCTGCCACCAGTTCTGTGAGTTCTCCCATGTCCGGCTTATCAAATTGCATGGCCTTTAGCCCGGCGCCGCTAAGCGGAGCCACAGTATCGCCGTGGTGATCATTGCGATAAGTAAAATCGTGTGAGTAGGCGAGGTTGAACCCTTTAACGACCTTCTTGATTCCCTTTGGGCCGTATACGGGTAATGGCTTCTTATTATCGCCACCGGCCCAGCGAATGGTACCGGTCTCTCCCAGGCCATCCAGGTGGTCCGAGTGGAAGTGGGTGAGGAATACTGCATCAAGCTCCCCGGGCTGAAAGCCCATGCGTGCCAAATTTCGGACGCCATTGGTACCGCTATCAATCATGAACAGTTGCTGTCCTGCCGCGACGACCACGCAGGGGCCTGAGGCCACAGGAGAGGGCAGTGGGCCGCCCGCACCGCAAAGGCCCACGTGAAGCCCGTCGGGTAACTGCTCCAGAATGTTGGCGCCCATTCTGCTTGGAAGGGCTTTTTCCATGACTCGCTCAGCAATGAAACCACGCTGGCTATAGGCAATAGCGACAAGCGTCACAGCGATTGCCACACCAATAACGACTTTCCTCATTGACTATCTCCTGGCAGTTTGGCCTGATCTAAGTTAGCTGAATTTATCATTATGGCATTATAGATGCCATAATTATTAGTGTATAACGGTCGGGTATGCAGGAGAAGTGAAATGAAGTTTGTTCTGAAGTTGTTGGCGGGCCTGACGTTATTGCTGGTTGGCGTATTGGTGGTGAATACGCTGCGTTTCACGCCGGAAGAAGGCGAGAAGGTGGCGCGTGAGACGGTTGCGGTAGACGCAGAAACGGTCACTGCGCATTTATCAGAAGCGATTCGTATTCCCACCATCGCCACCGGAAATGAAGACACACAAGAGTACGACTCCTTTCGTGAGTTTGCTGCCTGGGCGGAGCAAACCTATCCGCTCGTCTATGCTGCCATGGATTTGAAAATGATTGCGCAGCACACGATTTTGCTGCGCTGGGAAGGCAGTGCTCCCGCGCTAAAGCCAATTTTGTTAACCGCGCACTACGATGTGGTGCCAGTGGTGCCCGGTTCAGAAGGGGAGTGGGAGTATCCACCCTTTGGCGGCGATGTGGCCCAGGGTTACGTTTGGGGGCGTGGTGCGCTGGATGATAAAAGTGCTGTCATTGTG
Source organism: Halioglobus sp. (assembly GCA_039986455.1). Lineage (GTDB taxonomy): Bacteria > Pseudomonadota > Gammaproteobacteria > Pseudomonadales > Halieaceae > Halioglobus. Next base: position 16,858 of record JBDWQQ010000117.1, on the reverse strand, counting down.
ATGTATGAAGCCGCCAGCCTGTTGTTGAGCCAGGGTTTTGAGCCCACCAGAACCGTGTACTTTAGTTTTGGTCACGACGAAGAAACGGGAGGCGAGGCGGGTGCAGCTGGCGTAGTCGAACATCTTAAAGAGAAAGGCGTGCAGCTGGCCTGGTCGATCGACGAAGGCTCGTTTGTCGTCGATGGAATACTTCCCGGCGTCGACAAGCCGGTCGCTTCAATCAATGTGGCTGAAAAAGGTTATGTCACACTGGAGGTGGTAGCCCATGGCCCCGGCGGCCACTCTTCGATGCCCGAGGAAGAGCTTGCCACGGATATTCTTGCATCTGCATTAGTAAACCTGCGCAAGCACCCGTTGCCCGGTGGTTTGGAGGGACTTAGCGCGGAGAGCTTCGATGTCATGGGTCGCTACCTTCCCTTTGGGACGCGGCTTTTAATGGCGAATCGATGGCTTTTCGGTTCGCTGCTGGAATCTGAGCTGAGTAAAGATGCACGCATCGATGCGCTGATGCGCACAACGACTGCCCCCACCATACTGCGTGCGGGGGTGAAGCCGAACGTGATACCTCCCACGGCAACGGCTGTTGTGAACTTTCGTCTACACCCGCGTGATACGGCAGAGGACGTGTTAGCTCATGTCGTTGCCGCGATAGACGACGATCGGGTAGACGTACTCGTCGCTGAGGGCGGTCTGCGCTCGCCCCCGTCGGGTATCTCCTCTACCGAAGCCGAGGGTTATCAGATGATCAGCAAAGTCGCCAAACAGGTTTACGGTGATGTTATTGTTGCCCCCGGCATGACGATGGGCGGTACAGACTCCAAGCACTATGGAAAGGTTGCGGACGACACCTACCGAATTAACTTGATGAAAATTGCCCCGTCTGAGGCGTCAGGGTTTCATGGCAAAAATGAACGCATTTCCGTTGATAACTTGGTTTCCGGTACCAGTGCTTACTATCAACTGATTAAAGAAGCCGCAGGCGGGAGTTAGTGCCGGAGGCTGCGTGAACGGATTACTCGCCGGATCACCGACAACGATCAGTGACATTTTTGCATTGGGCGGAATCAGAAATTTTGCCAGGGCTTCGCCCCAAAAATTCTGGCCACCCTTACCACGCGGAAATAACTCAGCGTAATTCATCAACAAGCGCAATTGGGAAACGAGTATCGACTGGCCGTTACTTTTTATGATCTGGGTCGCTGTATTCGCTGCGACGATTCTTCGCTCCTTTACCGGCTTTGGCTTTGCTCTTGTCGCAGTGCCGGTGCTTGCATTGTTTATGCCGCCGGCGGAGGTGGTTGTATTAAGTTCTGCCATGGCTTTCACCCTGAGTCTGCTCAGCGTGCCCAGTTTTTCTTCAGTTGTGAGTTTCCAAGAAATGAAACCGTTGCTGTTGATGTCCCTCATCGGCACGGCACTGGCAGCATGGACCGTGGCCTGGATTCCGTTGGATCTATTTCAGCTCTGCGTTGGAGTATCGGTGCTAGTCGCATGTGTGGGCATTGTCCTGTCCAGGCCTGAGAAGCCAATACGGGGTAAGAGCTTGCCATGGTTGGCAGGTTTGCTTTCCGGTGCGATGAACGGAGCGATAGCCATCCCGGGCCCGCCCATGATTATCTATGCGATGCTTACCGAATTTGACCCCGTTCGCAGTCGGGCAATGCTCATGGCCTTTTTTCTGGCGTCCTCTGGGTTTGCGCTGCTCTCATATACGGCGGCTGGAATCGTGGAGCTGCAATCTGTGAAATATTACCTTTTCACCGTGCCGGTCCTCTTTGTTGGAGACAGGCTGGGGCATCGCCTTTTCGATCGTTACGGCCGAGCCCTTTACCGCAAGGTGGCCATCTTCGCGCTAGCTGCGCTGGGTGTCTCTATTACTCTGAAAGCTTTGTTATAGCGGTTAAATACTTGTCGTCATTGAGCGCTCAACTGGTTCCCAAGCCGCACATTCAACAACTCGTGTGTTGAGTCGCGAGAGTCTGGAGAATACTGGTCTCGGGTGTGCCAAATGAGGCCTAAAAAAGATTGTAATCTATGCTCGACTTCCTTGTTTAAGTTCGGTAGAGTCGCGCGTAGCCTGAAATCGAATTTTTTATTTAAGCTACACTCGCTGTCTTCGTTGTAAAACCTCGTACTGCAGTTTCTAATTTCAAGTCGACTCTTCATGCTATCAAGTCCATTTGGGCTTAAACAACATTCACAAGTTATGGTTAATATTATGTCTGAAAGAGTTAAGGGAACCGTTAAGTGGTTCAACGAATCGAAAGGTTTTGGTTTTATTGAGCAGCAGTCTGGTCCCGACGTATTTGCACACTTCAGTGCAATCGCTGGCGACGGATTCAAGACACTGGCCGAAGGCCAGGCAGTAGAATTCACCGTCACTGACGGTCAGAAAGGTCCCCAAGCTGAGAACATTGTTGCTATCTAACAATCGACTCGTTTGAGAAGAAGGGCAGGTCATTAGTGACTTGCCCTTTTTTTATGCCTGAATTTAGTCGACCAGTCCCTGGCTCGCCATATCCTGCATAAATGACTTGATAAAAGCTGAACGCATGGTGGCAACGTCGCTTTGCTCTTCCATGCCCGAATTGACCTGCCACAAACGCTCCTCGGTATTAATCTCATAGAGCTTGGCTGTCAGGTGTATAGATTTATGTTCAGCCCAGAAGTCTGAGGTTTGTCCTACCTGGTATGGCACACCGTAAACCCTGCCTCGTCCATAGTAGCCTCCACCATACACCGGCGCGTAGCCGTAGTATCTGCGCCCCGGGTGCAGTACCGCGCTTTCGTCCCGCCCAGCAAACAGCGTGATCAGCACGGTGTCGACTTCTGCCTTGGCGCCCATCGAAGCGACATCCTCTTTGGTTATTTCAGTGCCGCCCTTCAGCGTAAAGCTTGGGACTGCATGAACGCCTTCTTTTACCAGGGCCTTGGTAAACTCCTGTTCGAAAGCCTGTCGACCTTCAAACGTTCCAGCGATCGCCACCACCAGCACACCCTGCAGGTCTTTGGTGTGCAGGCTTGGGTCAACCCAGGATTTCTCTACCGTTGCCTTATTGCTGCTGCAGCCAACAAGAAAGATGCTAAGAATAATGCTGATCAGTATTGTAGGTTTAATGTGACTACCTCTTCATTAGAGTTGGGCGGTGGCAGTGGGAAAAGAGCTAATTCTTTCGTATGCCCGTTGCTTCAAGTGAAATTAAACGCTGTTTGTACAGAGAGCCCACAGCCTGCTTGAAAACTTTTTTGCTGACCCCGAACGCGGCGTATATTTCAGGGGGTGGGCTTTTGTCGGTTAGCGTAATAAATCCGTTATTGTCTTCCAGAGCAGAGAGTATGGCATCGGTTACGCTTTGAATTCTATCTTTACTGAACCCAGGCTTACTAAGCGTTAAATCCAGTCTGCCATCCTCCCGTGCCTGTTTTACGTAGCCGTTGATCTCCTGACCTTTGTTCACTTTCTGATACAACTCATTGCTGTAGAGTAATCCCCAATACTCGTGATTCACTATGGCTTTGAACCCCAGTTCAGTGCGATCGGCGATTATCAAACTCACCTTATCTCCCTGCTTAAAGCCCTGGGCATCGTCTTTTATCCAGTGATCAACGCGAGTGGAGCCCGCCAGACGACCCTGATTATCCATGTAGACCTTCACAAGGGTATGACGCCCTTCGATCAATTTGTGCTGCTGCTCTGCATAAGGAACGAAGAGATCTTTGGTGAGCCCCCAGTCGACAAAAGCACCCACGTTGCTAACGCTCACCACTTTGAGCCAGGCTACCTGTCCCAATTGGGCCGCGGGTCGGCGAAGGGTTGGTACCGGGTCTCCCTCGCTATCCAGATAAACGAAAACCTCTAGCTGATCTCCGTGTTCGGTATCGGCGGGGCATTCCTTCAATGGGAGCAGTAGGCGCCCTTGATCGTCTCCATCCAGGATCACGCCATAAGCTCCTTTTTCGAGGACTTGGAGCTTTTGAAACTTGCCAATTTCTAGCATGGGTTAGTACCTGTAGGGCGGGGCGAGGGTATTGTAGGCCATTCCGCTGCTGAAGGCTTGCAAACAGGCACTTGCAGCATTGGATAGTGGGACGATTAGCTGCGCGACAGTACTTCGCTATACCCCGCGCGATAATCAGGAAATCGTAGTTCGTAACCGCAGGCATGCAGTAATTGGTTTCGACATCGCTTGTGATTGACCTGCACTTTGTCGGAATTCTCTGAACGGGTTGTGGCGGTAACGGGGACACCCATCGCTTGGGCCAGCCACTGCTCTACTTCATGTGCCGAGCAGGGCTTATCGTCCACCCCGTTGTAAATCGATGCAATCGCCTGATGCTTGTCCGCCAATTCCAGGAGGTGAACGAGCAAGCCGGCACAATCTTCGCGATGTATTCTATTGGTGTAGCGCACTGGCTTTTCAGCGGCAATCTCGCCGCGTGCAACTCTGGAAACCAGCCGTTGACTGCTGCCACCGTAAATCCCTGCGAAACGCACCACGGTTGCTGGCAGGCCAGAGGTAAGAAACTGTTGCTCGGCGTCAATGATGGCCAGCGCCCGTTCATCCGACTCTGACAGCGGTGCCGATTCATCGACCCAACCACCTTCGGCTTCTGCATACACGCGAGTGCTTGAAACCATAATGACGTGTTGAGGGCGGTGGCCTTGGAGACTGCTCAGCAGGTTTTTTGCCGCTTGGCTGAAGCCTTGCCAATAGCCCGCAATATCTCTGCTGGTGGGATTAAATGTTGCGATTACAAAATCTGGACGAAGGGCCTCAACAAAGTGCAGGCTGCCGGGTATCGAGTGATCTGCTGAATACCAATCAAACTCAGGTGGTTGGCCGTCAGGGTTTCGCCTGATGGCATGTATCTGCCAATCGCGTGCCGTAAGAGTGCGTCCTACGCGCTGGCCCAGGTCGCCACACCCGGCGATCAGCAGCGATCTGCCGGTCATGCTCTTATCCTTGGCACGGCTTTAGCGACCCGCATTGCCATAGTGCTCTAAGTAGGCGGCACACAATCGAATTTTCTCCAGCGACTTGGCTAGGTACCGCGGGCCGGATTCAAGCTCATCAATGAACGGTGTAAAAGTAGCTTCCACAGAGGCTGCACTGGCTTCGTCGCAGAATTCGTTGAAAAAATCAGGAAGCCGGCCCTGTCGCCATCGAGGTCTCCGGTCGAGAACTGCTTGCATATTGGCTTGCGTCCACTGCCACATAGCCTGATGGTTTTCGGGTTTACTCATCTGGCCATAGAGAATGTAAACGATTTCGTTATCCGCCAATTCGGGGGATAAAATAGCCTCTCTGGCTTTCGCCGCGATCTGTGGTGCCGTGCTAGTCGCCAGTGCTGCGAGGAGGTCCTCTCTTACCTTGACGTTCTCTGAAGCGTAAAAATGCCTCCAGAGTAAATCAGCGAAGGGCTCGCCCAGTTGCTCAACACCTGCTAGCAGTGCGATGTAGATGTAATTGGAGTCTATCGCTTCGGGCCTTAACTGATCATCCTTACCGAAACCGGTATAAGCCACCCCCATCTCTGTTAGCTCACTCAGCACCCCTTCGTCACGGGCGCGCAGCCCCAATGTGGACATCATCAGCATGCGGTATTGGTTCTGTTCCGGGCTGAGCTCGTCGAGTTCATTGAGCTGATCCAATTGCGGCTGATACCACTGTATTAACAAGGCTTGCATCGCTTCTTTTTCAGACTTGGAGGTGCCGAAATCCATCAACCGATAAACATTCCCCCTTGGCGTAACTGAAACTCGCCATGAGCGTGATCCTGCGATGATCGGTGCGGCTTTAAAATAGTCCTCCAGCGAGATGGTTCCTGCGTTGAGAGCGGCGCTCAGGCTACCTGCAGTGGCAATCTGCTCGTGGGTTGTAAGGTCTTCAAAATTCGCGAGTAAGGCCTGCCACTGCGATCCCGGCATAGCGAAGCGGTAGTAACTCGTTCCATTAGTGTTGGGAAGCAATGCCGTGGGGCAGCGCTCCACATTAAGGGGCACAGTTTGCTCGGGTTCCGACGCAATAAAACACTGATTTTTTCGACCGTCTTCGGTAAACAGAGTCACGCAAGCGGGAATGCTCCAGCTGGCGTCGGTCGAACCTTCTGAACCCAGTGGAAGATAGCGTTGCTGGGACACTTTCAATTGGGGTTGCCCATTGCTGCAATCAAGCTCGGTGGTCAGCTGGGGCACACCGGCCTGCTCGATAAAACTGTGAAACGCGCGCTGCAGAACTTTGCCATCTACCTGTGGATTAGCTTCTGTAATTGCCTTGATGAAATCTTCGGCAGTGGTGTTACCGCCCGAGTACTTGTTCATGTAGTGACGAATGCCGTTGCGAAAGTTATCCGCGCCGAGGAACTCCTCGAACATGGCTAGTACACCGCCGCCTTTGGAATAAGTAATTCCGTCGTAGGCGGCGCCAATGTCTTCATGAACAAGTATGGGCTCCCTGATTCTTCGGGCACTACTGAGGCCGTCCTCTTGCATCGCCCAGGCTGAACCGTTCAGCAGAGAATCCAGGTAGTTTTCTTCGGGGTAAAGCTTGTCAATAACGGTATAGCCGTTCCACGTGGCAAAGGATTCTTTGAGCCATAAATCATCCCACCACACAGGTGTGACAAGGTTGCCGAACCACTGGTGAGCCAATTCGTGTGCATGGGTGTAAAAATAATCGTGCTTGTCGAACAGAGAAGAGTTTTCGTTCAGCAGTATCAGTTGCTCGCGGTAGGTGATCGCGCCAGCATTTTCCATGGCGCCGCTAGCAAAATCTGGAATCGCGATAATATCCAGTTTGCGATAGGGGTAGGGTGTGCCAAAGTAGTTTTCCAGTGCCATTAAAATTTCGGCAGTATGCTCTAGCGCAAAATGAATTTCCTTGCCGCGACCCTTGGTGGTTATGCCCCGCAGCGGTATGGCTTCTTGACGGATTGTGCTGGAGGGCACCGGTTCCCAGTCGACGACATCAAAAGGTCCCACGGCGAAAGCGACGAGGTAAGTGGGCAGCCGTTGGGTTGTTTCGAAAGTGAGCGTGAGGGAGCCATCGGCGTTCGTTTCTTCAGCTATTTGCGGTGTGTTGGTAACGCCTACCTGATTGGCCGGAATCGTCAGTTTAATATCAAAAGGGGTTTTGAACCCGGGCTGATCGAAGGAGGGAAACGCGAGTCTTGCTGACGTGGCTTCAAATTGAGTGAATGCGTAAGATAGCTCGCTTTTATCAACACGATACAAGCCTTCAAGGCTGGTATTAAACGGCGCTTTATAAGTGAAGCTAAGTGTTAAATCGCCTGCAGGAAGAGGGCGCTCAGAAGTCAGTTGGGCTGTACCGGAACGATTGACCTGCTCCCAGCTCAGAGGCATACGCTCATCATCTGCAAGAATTGCTTCTGCGCTGCTGACTTCAAGTTCAAGTCCGTGTAGCCAGATTCTGTTAGTGGCAGTTGTCAGCGTTACATCAATATCGGCAGTTCCACTGAAGTATTCGTTTGCGGGGTCGATATTCAGATGTATGCGATAGTGTAAGGGGGTGACGCCTTCGGGCAGCAGCCCCGTCGGGGGCTTCTCATCTGTAATTGTGACCGATGAGGGCGCCTCGTCGACCTGGGCTTGATCTGTGTCGGTGTCGCTGCAACCCACTGTGAAAAAGAATAAAAGAGCTGCGACGCTAAACTTCGCCAATGTGTACAGTTGCATTCTGTTTCCTCTTTGGACTGAGCCAAGAGTTAGATGAGAGAAAAGTCAGGTTTTGATTTTTTTGATGGGCGTGATTATAGGCGAAAATTAAAAAAATACCTCATTGCCAAATGACTAATTTGGCTCCGAGGTATTTGCGTGCTTAGTTTCTTGTATCAGGCTTAGTAGGGGGATGCCTGGGGCTCAATAGCTATCGGGGCCTGCCGAATACTTGCGTCCAGTAGGTACCATAGCTACTTGACGCGCTGGTGTATCTGGCCGCCCCTAAGTTAGTCACACTGGCACTCATCAGGTTGGCGCAGTGTCCGGGGCTGTTAATCCAGCCCTGAAGAACGGCGCTGACTGAATCGTAGGCGCCGCCAGCTGCAATGTTTTCACCCCAGGCCGACCAGGAATAGCCGGCTCTGGTTGCTCGGTCTCCAGCGGAAGAGCCGTCGGAGCCTGTATGACTGAAAAAGTTGTTGTTTGCCATATCGGCTGAGTGAGCCAACGCTGCTGATTCGAGTTCACAGCTCCAGGAAAGCGCGGGAACTGCGTTGAAAGTGCCGTTTGCTCCACAAGTACGGGTTCCTGCGCGAAATGCGTTAACGGCATCCAGCATTGATTTAGCTTGTGGTGAAACGCTGCAGTTACCGCCGCCGATGACATCATCTTCCACAGGCGCAGGTTCTTCAACTGGATCGGTCTCATCCTCTGGCTCAGGTTCGTCAGGCGGGGTGCGATCGTCTATCGGGTCGCACGCATCTCCCGCACCGTCACTATCACTATCGGCCTGATTCGGATTGTAGTGCTCGGGACAGTTGTCTGTGCCGTTTAAAACGTAACCGGCGGGCGATTCAACGGCGAGTATTGAATGAGAGCTATCGCCATAGCCGTCGCTATCTGCGTCGAGAAAGTAGTTTCGGGGGCTGAAGCCCTCATCCACTAGCCTGTCGCAGTCGTTATCGACTCCGTCATACTCCTCACGGGCAGCGGGCGATATGTTGTTGTTATTGTCGTCGCAATCACCCGCATACAAAGTGTAACCGGCAACAGGCTCAAAAGACTCGATGCTTGAGGTGGCGATGCCATAGCCGTCTCCATCCAGATCGCGATAATAGGTTCTGGCGTTTTCATCAATGCGACCATCACAGTTATTATCTCTGCTATCCAGCAGTTCTGAGGCGTCAGGGTTGTCTTCGCTGAATGAGTCGTTGCAATCTAGCGCATTGCTAACGTAGCCCAGAGGCTGTTGGCGGGCGGTGACTTCTGCGCTGGCGTCACCATAACCATCGCCATCGCTGTCCAGATAGTAAATTCGATCAATAAAACCTTCGTCGATTTCGCCATTACAGTTGTTATCCGCGCCATCTTCTACTTCTTTGGCCCATGGGCGTATACGAGAATTAGTGTCGTCGCAGTCTTTTTGGTTAACCACATACCCCTGTGGCCGGCTCGATGATGTAATGGTGTTATTACTGTCACCGTACCCGTCATTATCGTCGTCCCCAAACCAGGTTCTTATGGCAGAGGTTGGCTCGAATTCAGCGAATAGCAGTATGTCGCCATCGAGGTGACTGTATTCATCAGTCAAAGGTGCGACGGTCGCTATACACACTTCCGAGACCGAGAATGTGCAGAGTCCTTTCCAGCGGACAAAGCGGTAACCTTCAGCCGGAACTGGGGTAAAAGATTCTGTGATTGGCTCTTCCACTCTGGAGACACAGCGTGACTTTTCGCAATCGTACTGGCCGGACGCCGAGACGATGTGTCCCGTGCTATCGGTGATGATTACCATTCGGCAGCTGGCGAGGATCAGCATAGCGAAAACACCCAGAACGTATTTGCCTAGAGTCAGGCTTAGCAGGGGCTTGCGGTTGATGATCATCAGGTGTCTCGCTAGTAATGCACTGGCTGGGTAGTTGGTAATTGAAGTGCAAGTGAATCTGCAGTGCCAATTATTTTGTGAGGTTTCTCTGAATAATCGATTAATCACACGGGTAGATGTGAATACCTTCACATTTCCGCAAAAATTACTTGCTTGTTTATCAGCGCCGCTGACAGAAGGAATCAGTAGAAGGAACGTCGGAGCGGCTTTTACGCACCGCGCTGGCAGTTTGCGCCAACTATGGCGTTAGCAGTTTTTCCGTTGTTTTGATATTATGGCAGTTGATGTGACACTATATATCTATCCTTTGGTTTTCTTTACGTGGGGTAAGGCGCGATTAACGCCAATAGAACCAGTCAATAACGAGTTTGATAGGATTTTTTGCGGTCGGCTATTTTGGCGTTAATGTTACTGCTGCCATGGCCCATTATCTATCGAACGAACTTGCGCGGAAATTACGATGAAAAATGCATACAAGCTTTACGGAATCACCCATTCCTTATACACGGGGAGGGCGCGCTCCTATTTGATTAAGAACGGTATTACCTTTCAGGAATTGTCGACGGGGCATGAGAGTTTTAAAGCAGAGATTTTGCCTCAAGCAAAACTGCCTACAATTCCTACCTTGCTCACACCTGACGGTAGCGTAATTAGGGACGGTGCGGCAATTATCGAACACTTTGAAGCAGCCAATGGCAGGCCCAGCCGCCCAGCAGGGGCGCGCCAGCAAGTTTTGAGCGCGCTTTTTGATGTGATTGGTACCGATGGTCTGTTGCGCCCCGCCATGCACTACCGCTGGAATTTTCAAGACGATAATCTTGCTTTTGTTCGCTATCACTTTTTTCACTCACAACGCGAAACGTCTACCCGCGACGAAAAGACAGAACGCATGATGGGCCGAATGCAGCATGTGGCGCGAATCTGGGGCGTCAACGAAGACACCACCAGCTTGGTTGAAGCACTTTACCTTGAGTATCTGAGTGCGCTGAATACGCATTTCGAACATTGCCCCTACCTGCTGGGCGGGCGTCCCTCGATCGGCGATTTCGGTTTGCTTGCCCCCATGTACGCTCACCTCGGTCGAGACCCTTACCCTGCGCGGATTATGCAGCAGCAGGCCCCTCGTGTTTATCGATGGGTTGAACGCATGAATCGCCCTGACCAGGATGCTCCAGAGTATTTCGATACAGAAGAAGATTATCTTCCGAATGACCAGGTGCCTGAAACTTTATTGAAGGTGCTATCAATTATCGCGGAAGACTTCGTACCAGAGACAAAAGCCGCTGCTGATTCAATCAATCAATGGCTGGCGGAACACAAGCCTGAGGCTGGTGCAGCAGCAGACCGAATGCTCGGTGAATGTGACTTTGCTGTGCGAGGCCAGATGATTAAGGCCGTATCACAGCCTTATCGTTTTTTCCTATTACAGCGAGTACAGTCCTTGTACGAGGCTATGAGCTCAGGTGAACAAGCTGCGGTGGAGGAGATGCTAGCCGACTGTGGTATGGAAAGTATTCTCCATATCAAGCTCAATCGAAACCTTCAGCAGTCCGGGAACCTTGAAATCTGGGTTTGATACAGGCAATAACTCTTTAAAGCTTGCTGAGAAAAACGAGCGATAAATTGTTCGCTCAGTTTCTCTGGGCAATTATAAGTTCACCTTCTATTGGTTCGCTTTAAAGTGCAGCATTGTGTGATCGGCAGAGGGGGACTTGAATAGGCTCCCTTCTCTTGAGGTCAGAATATGCAGCGAGCCGGCGGTGATAACCAGTTCTTCCTGATCACTAAGTTCCAGCGAATCAGTTATCTTTACACTGACAGGAATCTCGACTAACTCGGTGTCACTGCGCATATTAGCTGCGAAGGCCATTGCCATTTGATAGTCACTTTCGTGGCAGGCAATTTGAATCTGAACTGACTTTCCGCGCCATTGGTCTTGCACGATTGCGTCTATCGCTGAGTACAGTCTGCGTATCATCATGTTATCCAACATGGGTTTCATTAGGTTTGCAGAATATAGCTTCGGTTTTTAGCGAGATATGACCCAATGCGCCAATCACGTGACTTTAACCGCCTGATGAAGATTGCTCCTGTTAAAAACTAGGGGCTAGGGATGTTGTTGAAAGTTTTTAACACGATGTTTCGATCTTCTTCATCCTCTATTTTGGCGATAGCAATTTTTGCAGCCTCATAGGAGCCGATAAACTCCTCTTGATTGCCGGCTGCAGACGCGGCGTGAGCATGAATGGTGTGCACAAACGCAACTTCCCAGTCTGGACTTTGCTGGCTTAGAAAGTACTCGCGCACTTGTTCTGCGTAGTTCAGAGCCGAGACGCCCAGTCCCATCAAAGCGTGAACCTCGGCAAGTAGCATCTTTGCACGCATTTTATTTAATGTGGTGCCTACAGCGTTCCAATGGAAGGCAGCAGTATGCGCAGCATCCAGCATTTCTTGGTTCTGCTCAGAAGAGCGAGCCTGAACGGCTAGTTCCCAGGCGAGGTTGTTGGCCTCCATTGCAAAAAAGCGATGCCAGTTTTTGGGCTCTGTATCCTCTGGAATTTTTGGCATGTATCCCCCCTAATGAATGTCTGAGCATTGCGGCTATACCATCGCAAGTATAGAGTATGAAACAGAGTGTGGGTGATCGCTTTCACCTAAAAGCGGAAGGCGCTCCTGACTATTTCTGAGCGTGTCTAGGGATAGGGCTGCGATTGGGTTCAAGAAACTCTTTGCGTGCCTCGTCAGAGAACAGAAGTTCAGCTGAATAATGGGTCATCATTATTCTCGAATCTAACATTTCGGGTTTCTGCTCAATGAAGTCATCTGCACATGAGGAACTGTCGATGGTCTGCATGAAGTGATCAACTGCCAAAACCCATGCCTCGGTAAGAGTCTCGTGATACTTCTTAGATGGATCGATGCCTGCATTTATGAGTAGGGCGGTTAGCGCATCTCGCACCAGATCAACTGAAACATCTGTACTGCTTTCTGTTAGGTAGACATACGCCAGGCGTATGTGTGCTCGGTGATCAAAGCTGGTCACAGGAAACTGACAAGACTCAACCAGGTTCTTGAATTCGCGATCTTCTTGCGATAGTGAATGTTTCATTGGGCAGCTGACCCTGTACCTCGTAAGTTCCTGAAAGGTGGCACATGCAAAACTTTCGTTCCCGCCTCCATCAGGTACCTTTCCCGCCTTACAAAGAATGCCTTGGAAATTGATAGTAGTGGCAGAGGCGTCCTCTTAAGTCTCACTCTTGGTTACATGCTAGCTGGATTTAACGACATACTTGAGTACCGCCGCCGCTACTAAAACCAAGATACCCACGATATCGACCAGGAGCACTTTAGCGACGGCATCGTTATACCCACCCGTAGCGACCGCGAGCCAAGCGAAGCCAACCATACTCACGCCGCCCATAATCATTGCAGGTAATTGATAAATTGGATTGAATGCTGAGAAAAGAATGAATGCTCCCAAAATGCCAAAGAGTAGGGCTCTGTGGCGCATCAATATTGCAATGTCATTGCCTGCAAGTGTAAGGGAATATCCGGTCTCTAATCTTTGAGCAGAGATTACACCCAAGACTGGAGCTAGATTAATTAACCCAACGATTACTAAGCATAAGGTAATTGATTTTCCGATCATGAGATTTCAATAGCGCCTTGATTGGGGAGGTAGGGTTCTATGCCCGCTTTTACTTCATAGGATACATTACAATACCGCGACATCGGTTTTGAAGGGTTCGCTTTGCTATATATGCTTCTCTTGGGAAATTAACCTCTTAGGAAACTGGTCCTTGGCTGAATTTTTCATTGCACATACTCTCTCTACGTAAAGTCTAGTATAGCCACCAGGGCAGCAATTAGGCGAAATCGGACGTTAGAGGGCCTGAGCGACCCTGGGCCGGGTAATGTCCGCTTTCACCTCATAGCGGTCATCACTCCCTTGGGTGTCTAACGCTCCACATGAAGTAAAGGGAGGCAGTCACCAAAGTGGCGGTAAACAGATACGTAAACTCCATAGAGTGTGGCGGCGGAGTCCAGTCTGGATTCAGTGCATTCATCGATAGAAAGTTAGCCGACAGTTCTGTTTGCATCATGGTCATGTGATTCACCAGCCCGCCCAACCAACACAGATATAATACAGTTAGGATGGCAGCCTGAACGCGGGAAAGCTTGTCACCAATAAAGTAGGTAACGAGTAGGTATCCGACAAGTACAGTCCAAAATCGCTCCATTAAGGTATAAAGGAATCCGGAAAGCCCTTGGGCAGCTTGTGTCGCTTGCCAAAACAGCGCTTGCTTGGATAGTGCCAAGTCTGCAATTTCATATTCGGTCATGTCTCTTCTCCCTGTTGTTAGACCTTGAACAAGGATAGACCCATGTCCGCTACTAGGCGAAAGCGGACATTGGTGAGGTTGATAACATGATTTGATCTGGAAAGACTAACGTCCGCTTTCACTTCAAGTCGTCATACGGGCACTCCGGTGTGGAGGTTTCGCCCCATAACTTTACTACGACAGCTTTGAAGTCTGATCGCCAACGGTCCTCTGCTCCCTTAAAGTGTTCGGCATAACACGGGGCTTCCGTATAGCTTTGCATCGCTAACTGAAGATGCTCCCACTCGATATTGTCTAGAACTCCAAGCTCAATCTGAATGAATTTAGCCTGAGCTTGCTCCATCCAGCTGTTGGTGTCCCACAGTAGTCGTTGCACCTGCTTCTTAGTCATTAGCGATGGGTCTTCATACATCTGAAAATATGCATCCATTAAAGCTATGTCTTGGTTGCTAGCGGCCGCATATTGCATTTTATTTGCAGCCGTCTCTTGGAGAAGGGTAGCCATGCCTAAATCTCGACTCAGCTTAAGTTCATAAGCGACAAGAGCCAATGAAGCAATTAGACCGACTGCAGCCAGCATTTGGCCCACCCATTGGTAGGTAGGTAATTTCATCTTTGTTCTCCTTATTGTTCCTTCAACAAGGATACCCCGATGTCCGCTATTAGGCGAAAGCGGACCTTTTGGGCCTGATTCGACCCAGGAGGGCTAAATGCCCGCTTTCACCTCAAAGAGGTCGAAAAATCGGCCATAGTCCTGAATCTAAAAGACGGATGAATGTGGCTAGACCGACTCCGAACATAAGTAGATGTTTTTATCTAAAAAAGGCTTAAGATGAGTTTTCACGAGGATAAGGAGGAAATTCTTAAATGCGCCCCAATTACGAGTCACACGATGGTACTTGCCCGCATTGTCATTCAAAGGTACCGCAAGATGCACCGGTCTGCACTGGCTGCGGCGCTAGATGGGGGTTTAGCAATGGACATAACAGGCCATCTCAATACGATACATTTATTGGGCAATATCGCCTTGGTCAATTTCTGACAATAGCTAGTATGCTCTTTTTGTTAGCTTTGTATTTCACCCCAATTTTTGAGTCTGAGCCCTCCGGTACAAAACTAGCTATGTACGTTGTATCAGTCGGTATTCTAGGATGGTCCCTAAACAAATTAGGTCAAGGGTTTGTGCAGCTAAGCCTTGCCAAATCTGGCGAGCTAAAGTGGTATAGAAAGAGTTAAGCCTCATTAGAGTTAACGCTTATTGTAAGGAGCTGTATCCTAAGTTAGCGGCACGTTACACTAAACTTGGCGCGCTCCCCATCTAACCCCAAGAAATCCACATAGGAATCGCTGCCCTTTGTAAAGTTTTTGCGATCACCAGGGCCAAAGGTGGTGCTGGAGCCGCTAATACTCGTTCTTGCCCCATTTTTATAAGTACTTTTAAATCCGAAGGAAGCTAGACTGTCACAGACTTGCACCGCTTGGCCAATGGAAAGAATCAGGTTTGGTGTTCCATTTGTGCTCCCATCAGACATAGATTTGATTCTTCGCAAATCTTCCTCCAAGGCCTTCGAAAGTGTGGCCACTTTTGCAGTACTTGATGATGTGGTGTCCAATAGTCCGCTAAAGTTAGACAACCTCTCGGTTAGCTCATTTAGCTGAGACTGCAGCTCGGGGTCATCAATAGAATTTCTATCAATCCTAGCCACCAACGTTTTCAATTCTAGAGAGGTATCATTTAGTTTAGAAGTTGATGACTGGAGGTCTTCATTGAGCTTAATAATTTCCGCTGGTGTCTCCGGCTCCCAAAATCTATCAAGAACTTTGGAATATGCGTATTCGAAGCTGACGCCCAAAAATACGAGTATCCCAGCACCTAGCAATCTAACAGGGCGGGCAGAAGCCATCCGATTAAGAAAGCTGATTTTGGGCTTTGTGGGCTGCTCCGTCACCAAACCCTTATCATCCATGATATTCCTCTAATTGCGCTATGCCCGACGGGCTGATAAATATTTAACTGCAAACCGGCTAACAAATTCCTAACTTAAATCCCCTGTGACCAATTTAGAGGATATTTGGACAACGATATCAGATTGTCGCTTACGAGGCGAAATCAGACGCTCATGCTTTGAGTCGACTCTGAATGACATGGGTAAATATCGTATGCCCTTATCGCTTTCTACTGCTCCATCGTGAGTAAAGCCGTACCGTTCATAAAAGCCAATCGCGTTTATTGACGCTCTGAGATACAGTCTATCGTAGCCGGAGAGCGCTATCACAGCGTCTAGCAGTGCACTTCCAACTCCTCTACTCTGATTTTCGGGGAGAACATAAAGCTGGGCTATATAGTAAGGGTCGCGCCACGCAACATAACCTATGATTTGATCGTCGAAAACCGCTTTTACTGCTCGATACTTTGCCGCATCTGCGATAGATGAGATATCTGCCGATCTTGCCAATCGCATTGATAGCTGACCTTCGGACGACAAAGTCGGTATTACTTGAAGCTCGCTAGTCTCTTCTACAAGTAGCAAAATCTCGAGTATGTCTCCAGCTATAACTGATTGAATTTCGATCATTGACTGCCAACTCGGAAAACCGAGTAGTAGAGTAACGTAGGCCGCCTATAAACCGATACTAGATAGCCCGCTAATAGGCGAAAGCGGACGTTAGGGAGCCTGATTCAGCGCTGGGGTTGGTAATGTCTGACCCTCTTTACCTCGAACTTGGAGTCAAGAGCAGACATTAGACCCAGGGCTTTCGGAATGCCGCAAGCTTTTCATTGCCTTTTTCAATGTCAGTTTCAAACTTGGACGCCAAAAAACTTTTTAGTTCCAATTCATTTAAATGCGAATTTTCTTCTATGCATTTTTCTATGCATTTTTCTATGCAGGCCTTGTAGATGGCGTTTGCGCGAAGCGGGAAAGTATAGATATAAAGAATACCGCCTACAGT
>JBDWQQ010000116.1:0-15566 GCA_039986455.1 Halioglobus sp. | reverse complement strand
GGGTCGCCCTATTTACGTCCATAAAAGCCAAGAAAAAGTGTTTCTTCCGTCGAAGATATTTGATTTACTCCGAGCTAAGGCAGATCGGGTTCTGTCTTATGTGACCTAGTATAAGTCATCGGGAGGTGATTTATGGGAGAGCGCAACCAGGAAACGAGTTCCGCAGAGTCCATGGAAGAAATATTCGAGCCCATGCTCGGCGATCTTTCTGACGAGGAACTCAATGATATGTCCCCCATTTCCAGCGACAAGCAACGGTTGGCAGCAAAACGCCGCCGAGCGGAACAGCGTCTGGAAGAGAAACGTCTGCGGGACGAACTGGGCTACTACGACCTGGAACTGGATGACTTCTAGGGGCAGCCACCCCTAGTTCGCCTGTTTCGGACGCAGCTTACGCCGCCGGCTAAACCCGCGGCTACGGGCCTTATTCCCTTCAACATTTACCCCAAATGCCCATCACTGCTTCCACCTATCTGGATAATAAAGCGCTTTAGAACTCCAATCTGTCGCGCTAGCATAGGCCGTTCAGTTAAGGAGCCCAAAGACCCATGGCAGAAGTAAAAAGAGAAGTCAGGCCCGTAGAAGTGAATTACGTTTGCGACGCCTGCAATCAGGGAATGATGACCCAGTCAGGCGAAATGGATCCGCAGACGGGTGACATAGAGCACAGCTGTTTGATCTGCGATCACAAGCAGAGCTTCCAGTGGCGAAGTTATCCCCGTATTGATTACGTGGGCTTTGACGAAAAAATCTAACAACCCGGCAACGCAAACACCACGCCGACACACCATCACTAGAGCAGCGCCTGTAACTCAGCAAGCCCTGCCCTGCTCGCCTCAAATACGCCGTGTTCGGTGACCAAAGCGCTTACCAGCCGCGCCGGTGTCACATCAAAAGCAGGATTAGCAGCCCGCGTTCCCGCGGCAGCAAGATTCACTTCAAGACTTTGCTCCGCCGAATCGACTCCGGCAATGGCCAGCACTTCCAGTGCATCTCGTTCTTCAATGGGGATTTGCGCGCCGGCATGGCAGCGCCAGTCAATGCTCGATTCAGGTAACGCGACATAAAAAGGAATATCGTTATCTTGCGCAGCAAGCGCTTTCAGGTAGGTGCCGATTTTATTACAGACGTCACCGTTTGCGGCGGTGCGGTCAGACCCAACGATAATGCAATCAACCTTGCCCTCTCGCATTAATTGGCCACAACTATTGTCTACCACCACCGTGTAGGGAACGCCGGCCCGGTGCAGCTCCCAGGCGGTCAGGTTCATGCCCTGATTGCGCGGACGGGTTTCAGACACCCAAACGTGAACCGGAATACCCGCCGCATGCGCTTTATAGATGGGTGCAAGTGCCGTGCCCCATTGAATGGTGGCCAACCAACCTGCGTTGCAGTGGGTCATGATATTGAGCGCGTCGCCATGGGGGATATCATGCAGTAGACTCAGGCCATTTTCGCCAATGGATGCGCAGCTATCGATATCCGCCTGACGCATGGCGATTGCTAGTTCTCTGGCAATGGTTGGTCGCGCATCTGCAGGCACAGAGCATAACTTGCGCTCCATGGCTTCCAATGCCCAGCGCAGATTGACGGCGGTGGGTCTGGTCGCCAGCAATCGAGCAATCGCTTGGGCCATGTTAGCGTCCGATGCATCCTCTGCAATCGCATGGGCAAGACCAAACGCCGCCGTAATTCCAATGAGCGGTGCACCGCGAACCTGCATCGCGCTGATCGCATGACAATAGGCTTCAAGCGAATCAAGATGCACCCAACGAAGGGTATGGGGAAGCAGGGTCTGGTCAATGATTTCGACGGCACCGGATACCGCATCCCAGCGCAAACTGGAAAGATCGTCACTGCTGAACATGGTTTTCCTCAGGCAGCTGCAGGGCTTTCCTGGCTAGTCTCGGCCTGCCACTCAAAGACATTTAGTTCGATAAAGATAAACGCGAACAGCCACAGAGCGGCATCCCAAAAATCAAGGAAGTCGCCAGCCACACCCCAGTACCCGGCGCAGGCAAACAGGGTCCCGTAAATCGCGTACTTAATAAGAAGCGTGAAACGCATGATCTGGTCTGACAGATTGCCACGAAGCTGCAGCCTGACTTCAATTTCAAGCAGAATAACAACCAGAAGCCACGATGCAGAATTAATCACATCGGTCCAACCCAGCCACCTAACACTCTGCAAGACCTCTGCATTACTCACGATGTCGAAATCACCCATCTGATAAGCGGCGCCAGACAGCGATCCGCAATTGGCGGCGCTCAGCGGCTCATATTCATCGATAGTGACTAGTAGAGACCAATCCGCATCAAGGTTCGCACAGGCGTCAAAGGCGGGAAGGAGGTTGACCTGGTAGAGGGCAACCAGCTCCGCATAGTAGCCAGTGAAGGCATAGAACACTGCTGCGTAACACACCAACCGCAGGCCGTGTAAGGACCACTTCACCGGGCCGCGTATTTTTTCATCGTCCAGAACTGACGTTTCCAGTTCGAACAACAATAACAGCAGTACCCACGCCGTTGTGTCGATCGTCGCTGAGAACACCTGAATGACCTGGCCAAGTTCAAAGCCATCCACAAAGGTATGCTCCAACGCGCCCAGTTCTTCCTGTAAAAACAGGTAGATATTAAAGCTCAGCAGGATATAGACCAGATATTTCATCCAGACAAACAGGCGATAGCTCGTCTGACTGCTACCTAAAAAACCATCACTATCCTTGCTGCTCATGCTGCTGCTATTACTCCAGTCATTAAACCTGCAACAGCAGGTGTTCCCGTTCCCAGGAAGAAATTACCCGATTGAACTCTTCAAACTCATCACGCTTAACCGCCGCGTAAGCTTTGAGGAACAAGTCACCAAACACTTCGCGCACCTCTGGGGAATTGTCCAGATTGCGCAGGCCCTCTTCCAGCGTCCGCGCTACTTCAATTTCATTTTCGTTCGCGGTGCCCTGATGAGGCGCACTGGCTTTTAGCTCTCGCTTCATGCCGAGATAGCCACTGGCAAGGCTCGCAGCAAGCGCTAAATAGGGGTTCACGTCAGCTCCGGGAAAACGATTCTCTACTCGCGTCGCCGCCGGGCCGCTCTGGGGTACACGGAAGGCAGTGGTTCGGTTGTCCAAACCCCAGTTAAGATTGATGGGCGCGGAAATATCGGGAGCTAAACGACGATAGGAATTCACGTTGGGCGCATAGAAGCTAATCAGCTCTGGCGTGTAATGCTGCAGTCCAGCAATGTAGCTTAAGAATGCAGGCGAGTGCTCTCCCTTGTCGTCGACAAAGATGTTCTCCCCCGTATCTTTGCGCACCAGGCTCTGGTGAATGTGCATAGCGCTGCCGCACTCATTTTGCATCGGCTTGGCCATAAAAGTGGCGTAAACACCATGCTTGTGCGCAGCCTCGCGAACCGTACGTTTGAACGTAAACACTTGATCGGCAAGGTCGAGTGCGTCGCCATGCAGGAAATTAATTTCCATTTGGGCTGCACCGTTCTCGTGAATCAAGGTGTCCACGCGTAACTTCTGAGCTTCCGCGTAGTCGTACATGTCTTCTACAAAGTCTTCAAACTCCGCAACCGCATCAATGCTGTAAGACAGACGCGAAGTTTCTTTGCGACCGGAGCGGCCATAAGGGGGTGTGAGTACATTATCCGGGTCGATATTTCTGGCCACCAGGAAAAACTCAACTTCAGGCGCCACTACCGGCTGCAGGCCTTCTGCTTCATAGAGGTCCAGCACTTTGCGCAGTACATTGCGCGTAGCCAACGGATGGGGTTTGCCATCCATGGTGTAGCAGTCGTGGATAATCTGGGCGGTGGGTTCGCGTGCCCAAGGTACTACTCGCATCGTAGAGGCGTCGGGCACCAGAATCATGTCAGCGTCGGTCGGCTCTACCAGATCCCAATGCTCATCCGAATACTCGCCGGTGACACTCTGCACCATGATACTTTCAGGGAGACGCGGCTCGCCCATATCGAGAAACTGGTTCGCTGGAATGAATTTACCGCGGGCATTACCCGTCATGTCCGGTACCAAACACTCCACTTCGGAGATATGGTGCTGCTTCAGCCAGTCTTTTATGGCTTGCGTATCGGTGCTCATAAAAAGCCCATGTTGCCTAAAAAACCGAGTATCGCGGCGAAATCAGCGCGGTTCAAGCGCTTTGAGGTTAAGCTAACCCTAATGTGTTATGACTCTACCAGAGTCCAAAACGGTATATTGCAGCCATGCAAAATTCTCCTCACGTCGATTCCTGGTACGCCGCCTCTGCTAACCAGCAGCTCTCATTTGAGCCGCTGAAAGGCGAAATCTCTGCTGACGTCTGCATCATCGGCGGTGGCTACACCGGCCTGTCAACAGCGATACACCTACGCAAGGCTGGCTACAGCGTTGCTCTACTGGAAGCCAACAAGATTGGCTGGGGTGCATCGGGACGAAACGGTGGTCACGTGGGCACCGGACAGCGCGCAGACCAGGAAACGCTGGAAAAACTTGTCGGCTTGGACCACGCCAAAGCGCTGTGGGGTTTAGGGCTTGAAGCGGTTGATACCGTGTGTGGGCTGATTGATGAGTTCCAGGTCGACTGTGAGCTTAAAACCGGCAATTTGCACGTGGCCTCAAAAGCGAAGGAACAACCTTGGCTGATCGAAGAAGCCGAGCACCTGCAAAAAGTGTACGACTACCAACAGATTCGCTATGTAGACTCTGCCGAACTGGCTGAGATGACTTCAGGCCAGGGGTTTCACGGCGGTGTGCTGGATGAAGGGTCTCGCCATCTTCATCCACTGAATTACGCGCTGGGCTTGGCCAAGGCGGCAGACGGCCTGGGAGCAATGCTGCACGAAGGCAGCCGTGTACAGTCCTATACCGAAGGACACGAAGTCTGCGTTAACACAGACAGCGGCACGGTGAAGTCGAAATATCTGGTGCTGGCGTGTAACGGCTATCTGGAAAAATTGGAGCCCCGCACCGCCGGACGCATCATGCCGATTAATAACTACATGCTGGCCACGGAGCCTCTCTCTGAAGAGTTGGCACGCAATCTAATCCGCGACGACGCCTCCATGTCAGACAGCCTGTTCGTCATCGACTATTGGAAGTTGTCGGCGGATAATCGCCTGCTGTTTGGCGGTGGCGAAAGCTACACGCGCAAATTCCCCGCGGACATAGGCAGCTTTGTCCGTAAGTACATGTTGCGAATTTATCCCGAGTTGGCGAACACCTCCATCGAATATGGCTGGGGAGGAACGCTGGCGATTACCCTCAATCGCATGCCTGATTTTGGCCGTCTGTCATCCCAGGTGTTTTATGCTCATGGCTACTCTGGCCATGGTGTTCCCACGGCAACCATGGCGGGCAAGCTGTTAGCCGAGGTTATTGCCGGCAGTGCCGAGCGCTTCGATGTTATGGCCAAAGTGCCTTCAAAAACCTTCCCTGGCGGCACTTTGCTGCGCTGGCCCGGACTAGTGGCCGGTATGTTGTTCTACAGTTTGCGAGACAGGCTGGGCTGATCCAAAGGCTAGTAAACCCCTGCCCAACGGGCCAGCCACTGGCTGAAAAAACTCAGGCCCATCACGACCACAATCAGCATGATCAGCAAGCGACCGGGGCGAAACGGTTTACGCTCCACGGAGTTGACGCCTCTTTCAAGGAAGCCGTCCACCTTCTCCTGATCTTCCGGATAAAGGTCGTTTTTGTAACTGAGATCTTCTTTTTCAGGTTTATCGGTCATAGGGGGCACAAAAAAAGGGGAAAACACGATTTCCGTATTCTCCCCTCGAATGTCGGGAATGTCACCCCCGAAGGGCTAACTTCCCAGCAGCAAACGTAATCAGATTGCGAACAGTTCCTCTGGCATCTGCATGAGGTTGTCTGCGCCGGCCAACATGGTCGCTTTGTGCGACTCGGTGCGAGGCAGTATCCGCTGGAAATAAAACTGAGCCGTCATCAATTTGGCTTCGTAGAAGGACTTGTCCTCTCCGCCTTCGGCAATTTTCTGACGCGCAACCATGGCCATTTGAGCCCAGAAGTACGCCAGAGTGACGTAGCCCGAGTACATGAGGTAATCGACTGCAGCAGCGCCCGCTTCATCGGGGTTGCTCATGGCGGCCTCACCAATTTTCATCGATAGACCCAGCCACTCATCACTGTGTGCTTTCAAAGGCTCAAGGAATTGCTTGTCCTCTTCGGTTCCCTGGGCGATCAGCTCTTCGATCATGGCGGTAAAGTTAGTCAGCAGCTTTCCGCCGGAGCCCAGAACCTTACGGCCTATGAGGTCCATTGCCTGAATACCGGTGGTGCCTTCATACAGCATGGCAATGCGGCAATCGCGAACGATTTGCTCCATGCCCCACTCCTGAATAAATCCGTGACCGCCAAATACCTGAATGCCGTGGTTAGCAGCCTCATAACCGGTTTCGGTCATAAACGCCTTGGCAATTGGGGTGAGCAGCGACATCAGGTCGTCGGCCTCTTTGGACTCTTCCTCGGTGCCTTTATCAACGATATCGCCCTGCATCGCGAGGAAGTAGAGAAACGCTCGGCTTCCCTCGGCGAAGGCTTTCTGGGTGAGCAACATACGACGCACGTCAGGGTGCACAATGATCGGATCTGCTGGACCGTCAGGATTTTTCGGTCCCGTGAGGCTGCGCATGGCGAGGCGGTCCTTGGCATAGGCAAGGGCGCCCTGGAATGACAACTCCATATGAGCCAGGCCCTGCGCCGCGGTACCTACCCTGGCGGTGTTCATGAAGGTGAACATGCAGTTCAAACCGCGGTTTTCTTCGCCGATCAGGTAACCCTTGGCACCGTCAAAGTTAAGCACCGCAGTCGCGTTTCCATGGATACCCATCTTGTGCTCGATTGACGCACAGTGAACCGCATTGCGGTCGCCTAAGGCGCCATCTTCACTCACATTGACCTTGGGCACGATGAACAGGGAGATTCCCTTGGTGCCTGCGGGCGCCTCAGGGAGGCGGGCAAGAACGATATGGATGATGTTGTCTGTCATATCGTGCTCACCAGCACTGATGAAAATTTTCTGGCCGGTAATGGCATAAGAACCGTCTGCTTGGGGTTCCGCCTTGCTGCGCAGAAGGCCAAGGTCAGAGCCGCAGTGAGACTCGGTAAGGCACATAGTGCCTGTCCACTCGCCCGACACCAGACGTGTCAAATACTGCTCTTTCTGCTCAGGACTACCGTGCTCTTCGATAGTTTTGATCGCGCCGTGGCTCAGGCCTGGATACATGCCCCAAGCCCAGTTGGCGGTTCCCACCATTTCGGTGTTGATGATGCCCACCAGATTAGGCATCCCCTGGCCGCCCGCTTCAACGTCGGCGCTCAGAGAGGGCCAGCCGTTATCAATGTACTGCTGGTAAGCTTCTTTGAAGCCGGTCGGCGTGGTCACGCCCTCTTCACTCCAGGTACAGCCCTCTTGATCACCGCTTTGGTAAAGAGGGGCCAGAACGCCTTCTGCAAACTTGGCGCCTTCCTCTGCGATTGCATCCATGAGATCGGTGGTGGCTTCTTCGTATCCTGGCAGCGCTTGAAAAACTTTCTCTGCCTGCAGCACTTCGTTGGTGACAAAGCTGATATCACGCAGGGGGGCCTTATAATCTGGCATGGTCTTTTCCTCTTTCGATAGAACTGCCCGGGCGAGCGACTTGTGTCGTCTTGATGGGCTATGTATTCAGTGCACACATTTTGCTGAATTACCGTCCGAAGTCAAATACCTTTTTGGTGGTAGCTGCGACCTGAATACAGATTTCTAGTTATAACGGCGCGATAAAGCCATCAAGATGGCGAAAATATAGTAAGCGCTTACTATGCGATAAGTTGCTGAATTGATAGAGATTCAGATGCAACTGCCGGGTCCCAGGGTGTCATATTGGGCACCTCCCCTAGGAAGGGTGCGGGTAACTGGCGCTGTAAAGTGTCCAGGTTTTCAGCGTAGCAATTCATGGGTTCACCGGGCTGATTAGCAACCCAGCCCGCCAGCGGCAGGCCGTCGCGGCGCACGGCCTCAGCCGTCAGCAGAGCATGATTGATACATCCCAAACGCATAGCAACAACAATGATCACGCCCACCTGAAGCTGCTTTGCCAGGTCGGCCAGCGTCTCTCGAGGGGAGATGGGAACGCGCCATCCGCCTGCCCCCTCAATCAGCACAAAGTCAGCGCCCGACATCATCACTCCACGACAGAGGCCAGCAAGCCGGGAAGCCTGAATGTTTTTTCCAGCCTGCGCGGCGGCGATGTGGGGTGCGATCGCCGGTGCCAGGGCCACCGGGTTCACCTGATCATAGTCGAGCGTTACAGTCATATTTTCCATTAGCTGCAAGGCATCTTCATTGTGGCCTTGATCATCGCAACCTGCGGCCACCGGTTTGACGGCAGCGGTGCTCAAGCCCTCGCTGGCAGCCGCCTGCAGCAAAGCGCAGCTGATCGCTGTTTTTCCTACTTCCGTGTCTGTGCCGGTGACGAAAAACGCTTTAGTCATGATTTTTCCAGAACCCCAAAATAAACCTGATAGGTCGCGGGTAATACCCCTGCCTCGCGCCAATCTTCGTACGCATTCATCATTCCCTGCAACACACGACGGCCCATCAAGCCGCTAGGGCGATCACGGTTCACATTGTGAGCGCCAAGGGTTTTCAGTTCGTGCAACAACTCACTCACTTTTCCGTATTCCATCCGATACAGCTGTTCCTGCAGTGTCAGGGTCATCTCGCCGTCATTGCCCACCGCTTCCATCAACACCTCAGCAGGCAGAAACGAATTCACGTGCTGATGCTGGTCGACAGCCGCCCAGGATGAGCGCAGCTCCTTCAGCGTTTGGGGGCCCAATGTCGCAAACAGGCAGCGCCCGCCCGGACGCAGCACTCTTGCCAGTTCCGCGAACAGCAGCACCGGTCGGTGACACCACTGCAGCGCCAGACTACTGAAGATCAGATCTATCGATTCACCCGCCAGCGGCAAGGTCTCAGCATCAGCGACCAACCAAGAGCCGGTTTCCGGGTACTGAGTCTGTGAAAATCGCACCATTCCCTCAGCAAGGTCTAACCCAATGTAGCCTGCGCCAGGATACCGACCAACCAGCTGTGGACAGAAGTAGCCTGTACCGCTACCAAGGTCCAGAACGTTATCTGGCTCCACAGGAAACTTATCCAGCCTGGCCATTAGAGCAGTCCCAACGTCCCTCTGCAGGCTGGCTACAGAATCATACTGCGGTGCAGCGCGACTGAACGAATGGGCGACATCCGATTTGGCCATAGGCTCCACATCAGCCTGCACTGAACTCAATAGCTGCGCTGCCCGCAAAAACTCCAGGACTTTATGGGCGATCGCCTCTCCCTGTTCCAGGGGCGCCAGGTGGCTCGCGGCTGCCAACATTGCCACTTCTGAATTGGGGACATCCTTCAGCAAAGCCGTCATTGATCGCGGCAGCGAAGCCGCCAGCAAGCCATCGCATTCCCCCAGAAGGTGCAGTTGCGGTTGAGTCAATTCACGGCAGCGATGACGTTGGTCAAGCGAAGCCAACCAAGCCAGGCCAGCCTCTAATTCACCGCCGGGGTCACCACTGCGGCAAGCCTGAAGTTTGCGCAATAATGGCCTGGGGCTTGCTGCGCCTGTTACCTGCAAACTGTCAAAACGGCGCAAGCCCGCTGCCGGGTCTTCGGTGAAGGCATCGCTGAACTGCACCAGCGTATTTGACGGCATTCCCGGCCAACCCTCACGCTCAAGAAAACAGGGAGTGCTGCATAGCGTGACAACCGCTTCGACCCGGTCTGGCCCAGTACTGGCCAATTCCAAAGCCAGCTGCCCCCCCAGGGACCAACCCATAAACACGGCCCGTTCAGGGCTGCTGGCGAAAATACCCTCGAGTATGAGATCCAAGTTCACCGGCTCATGCGAAAGGCCTGGCGCAAGGCCTGGCAGGTCCAGCAAAGTCACATTCGCCCAGGGTCGCACACAGGAGAGTAGAGGTCGCCAGATATCACGACTACAACCCCAGCCGTGCAGCAACACCAACTCAGATCGGGGTGAGTCGGTGGCGGGCAAGTATTCTTTGTGCATCTTTACTGGTCCTGACAATGCGCCAGTGCCTCCAGTAAATCGTCTACCTGCTGCACGCTGTGGGCAGCACTCAATGTTATGCGCAATCTGGAGGTACCGGCCGGCACCGTTGGCGGTCGGATCGCACCAATGAGCAGCCCACGCTCGCGCAACTTTTCGCTCATAGCGGTTGCGCGCGATGCATCACCCACCGTTAGCGGTTGAATGGCACTGCTTGAAGGCATCAGCGGCAAACCCAGTTCCGCGGCACCTGTGCGAAAGTGCTGAATCAGGCTGGTCAGATGCTCCCTTCGCCATGGCTCTTCTCGCAGAATAGCCAGTGACGTCAGTGTCGCTGCTGCCAATGCCGGGGGGATTGCTGTGGTGTAGATATAGTTACGTGCTTGTTGAATGAGAGCCTCAATGAGATCGTTATCGCCAGCAACAAAGGCACCGCCCGTGCCCAGTGCTTTACCCTGCGTCGCCATCAGCACGGGAACGTCTTGTAAACCCAGGTGCGCCGCTTGCACGCTGCCAGCACCGCTCTCTCCCATGACCCCAAAGCCATGGGCATCGTCCACCATCAACCAGGCCTCTTCCCGACGGCACAAAGCGGCCAGTTCGGCCAGCGGCGCGCTGTCTCCATCCATACTGAAAACGCCGTCCACCACCACCAGTTTAGGACCCTCAACAGATGACAGCTTGCGCTCGAGGTCAGCAATATCATTGTGGGCAAAGCGTCTAAAACGGGCGCCGCTATGGAGCCCACCATCCAGCAACGAAGCGTGATTAAGCCGGTCTTGAAAGACGCTATCGCCAGACTCCAGCAAAGTCGCCAAGGTGCCCGTATTGGCGGCATACCCGGAGGAGAAGAGCAACGCACGGGGCCGGCCCGTGAGCTCGGCAAGCGCCTCCTCCAATTCATGGTGAGGTCGACTATGGCCACAGACGAGGTGCGAAGCGCCGCTGCCTACGCCATATTCGGCGGCAGCGCGCTGGAAGCTCTGCACCAATCGCGGATGGGCTGCGAGTCCCAGATAATCATTACTACAGAAGTTGACGTATTCCCTGCCGTCCAGGCGGACAACCGGGCCCTGGGCAGAATCCAGGGTTAACCGTTGACGGTAAAGCCCCTGCTCACGGCGCTGTGACAGGACAGCATGCAGACGCTGATCAAAACTCGCCATGCCACGATTCAGCCTTGAGCAGCCGCGGCATCGTAGAAGTGTGGGCTGGGGTCTTTTGGCGCCTCGGCCAGCTCCCGCTGCTCCGGATTAATGCCCAGGCGTGCAAACAGTGCAAGATCTTCATTGGCGCGAGGGTTGGGGGTGGTCAGTAATTTCTCGCCATAGAATATGGAGTTGGCACCCGCAAAGTAGGCGAGCGCGTGCATTTGCTCATTCATTTCCTCGCGCCCTGCAGACAAGCGCACGTGCGAGGCGGGCATCATGATCCGAGCGACCGCAATCGTGCGAATAAATTCGATAGGGTCTAAGTCTTCCTGGTCCTCGAGGGGCGTTCCCTCAACCCTCACCAGCATATTGATTGGCACACTGTCGGGGTGTTGGGGCAAGTTCGCCAATTGCTGCAACATGCCTGCACGGTCGGTCTGCTGCTCCCCCATGCCTACAATGCCACCACTACACACTTTCATCCCCGAGCTGCGCACATGCTCCAGCGTGTCCAGGCGATCCTGATAGGTGCGAGTGGTGATGATGTCGCCATAATATTCCGGAGAGGTATCCAGATTGTGGTTGTAATAGTCCAGACCGGCTTCCGCCAACTCCGCCGCCTGGTCTTCGCTCAGCATTCCCAGCGTCATACAGGTTTCCATCCCCATTTCGCGCACGCCTTTAACCATGGCTACAACATGCGGCATGTCTCTGGATTTGGGGCTGCGCCAGGCAGCTCCCATACAAAAGCGGGTAGAACCCGCGTTCTTGGCGGCGCGAGCCTGCTCCAACACTTTTTCCACTTCCATTAGCTTTTCGACTTCCAGACCCGTGTCATAGCGCGTGCTTTGGGGGCAGTAGGCGCAGTCTTCAGGGCAGGCGCCGGTTTTGATAGAAAGCAGCGTGCTTACCTGAACCTGGTTTGGGTCAAAATAGTGGCGGTGCAGGCTTTGGGCCTCAAACAGCAAGTCGTTAAATGGCAAAGCAAAAAGCGCTTCCACCTCCGTACGGGTCCAGTCATTGCGGATATCTTGCGGACGAGGCGCAGGGCGGGCGTTGGCTGTACTCATATCACACCGGTAGGCAGTTAGTTTAGGAGAACAGCAATGATAACTCCGGGCGAACAGCTGTCAACCTGAGAGGCGCCTAATGGTTAACAACTTAATTCAGGCTTTAGGGAACTCGTTATTTCCTCATTACTGTTGTCTATGCCAGTGGCGCTGCGCAGAAACGCTGCCGCTCTGCGTGGGGTGTCGCGCTGAGTTGGCGGCTAATCAACAATGCTGTCGACAATGCGCACTGCCTCTGATGGCAGGCGCCCCACTCTGCGGGAATTGCCTGCGAGAGCCACCCGCCTTCGACAGGGTGATCGCACCCTGGCTGTACAGTGAATATTTAGCTCACATCATTGGGCGCTGGAAGTTCAGTGGGAATCGAGCACTCACCCCGCTGTTAGCTGACCTCTGGCACCATGGGTTGCCCGCTTCCTTGCCGCCCGCGGATGTGCTCATCCCTGTACCCCTGCACTGGCGCAGACAATGGCGCCGGGGCTTCAATCAAGCCGAGCTGCTGGCTTGGGAGCTGCAAAGAATCTATCCCTGGCTCACCGTCAATACCCACTTGCTGCGAAGACACCAGGCCACTGGCGCCCAAACCGGCATGGATGCGCGGCAACGCTCAGGCAACCTGCGCGGCGCCTTTACTGTCACAGGTCGCTGTGACAATCTCCGCGTGGCCCTGATTGATGACGTGATGACCACTGGCGCGACAGCCAGTGAAATTGCCAAGGGCCTGAAACAGGCTGGCGCTGCCAGAGTAGAGATTTGGTGCTTGGCACGCACACCCCCTCCGGAGAAACACGGTTTCGAATGAAACGCTTGCTCGCTTTTACATTGATTTCGTTGGTACTGCCGGTCCAGGCCTCGGAACCATTGAGAATCGCTGTGGCTGCCAATTTTCGTGGCGTGCTGGAGCGAATCAACGAACCCTATTCAGCAAGCACCGGGCAGCAAATTCAGCTTTCCAGCGCCTCCACTGGCGTGTTGGCCAGCCAAATCATGCACGGTGCACCGTTTGACCTCTTTTTTTCAGCGGACGAAGAGGGACCGAACACACTGCGTGCGGCCGACCTAGGAATCAGCAGTGCTTGCTACGCACTGGGACAGGTCTCTTTAGTTGGAGGTGATCTCGCCGCACTGCAAAAGCCGGAATTGAGCCTCGCCATTGCCAACCCGACAACCGCTCCCTACGGTCGAGCCGCGATAGAGATTCTGTCGCGACCAGAATTTAGCGACATCGACCAAGACACATTGATACGCGGCACCAACGTATTGCAGGCTTTTCAGTTTTGGCGCGCAGGCGCAGTAGATCTGGCATTAGTTGCCAGCTCGCTTGCTCCCGCTGGAAGTGTCATCCCATTGAACTGGTATCAGCCGATAGAGCAGCACCTGCTGGTACTTAAACAATCACCGCAGGCGGCTGCCTACCTCCAATGGCTGGGAAGTGATACCGTGCGCCAGATGATTATTGACGCTGGCTACCTACCTTGCCCCTGAGCTCCGCCGAACTGGACGTGATTGGTCTGACCGCCACGCTGGCAGCAACGACAACACTCATTCTGATCGTGCTGGGTACGCCATTGGCATGGTGGCTGGCCCAGCGCCGCAGTAATGCTTCAGCGATGGTCGAGGCAGTTGTTGCCCTCCCGCTAGTACTGCCCCCCACCGTGCTTGGCTTTTATCTGTTGCTGGTACTCGCACCTAACTCACCCGTCGGCCAATGGTGGCAGCAGCTAACCGGTTCGCGACTGGCCTTCAGTTTCAGTGCGCTGGTGATTGGGTCCGTGATTTACTCGCTACCGTTTGTTGTACAACCGCTGCAATCCGCATTTCAAAACCTGCCTAAGGGTTTACTGCAGGCTGGCGCTACTCTGGGTGCAACCCCCTGGGATCAGTTTCGCTCGCTGGTCTTGCCTCTCACCCGCCGCAGTTTCATTGCCGCCGCCAGTTTGGGATTCGCGCATACGGTTGGAGAGTTCGGCGTCGTATTGATGATAGGCGGCAACATTCCCGGCGAAACCCAGGTGTTATCCATTGCCTTGTACGACCAGGTAGAGACTCTCCGCTTCGACGAGGCCCATCGCCTAGCGGGGGGGCTAGTCATATTTTCTTTCGCTTTGTTATTTTTCATCTACCGCAATAATGGCCCGGCGGTGTGGCGGGTGCGAACGTGAGTTTTAACGTCGATCTCACCTGCGCCGGAACCAGCGACTTTTGCCTGGCCATTAAGTGTGAAATTCCGAGCGCAGGCGTCACCGCTGTTTATGGTCGCAGCGGCAGCGGAAAAAGCACCCTGCTTGACTGCATTGCAGGCCTGCGTGACCCGGACGCCGGTAACATCAGCTTTGGCGACCAAGAGTGGTTCGGTCAGAACAAATCTACGCCTCCCTGGAAGCGACGCATAGGTTATGTGTTTCAAGACACCCGGCTGTTTCCCCACCTGACGGTTCAAGGCAATCTGGACTATGCGGCTAATCGCGCAATCGGTGTTGAGCCTATGCCCCCAGAGCGCTTGGTCAAAACACTGGGGCTCACCGAACTCTTGTCGCAAACGCCGGACACGCTTTCAGCGGGCCAAAAGCAGCGAGTCGCGATTGGACGCGCGCTGCTCAGCAGGCCTCAATTGCTGCTGTTGGATGAACCCCTTGCCAATTTAGACCAACAGGCCAGCAACGAGTGTCTGGCGCTACTGCAGCAACTCGCACAGAACCTGGATCTCCCCATGCTTTACGTTAGTCACGATATCGAAGAGGTCAGTCAACTCGCAGACCACCTGGTGTTGCTGGAAGATGGCAAGCTGCTGGATCAGGGTTCAATGCTGGCAATGTCTACTCGACTAGACAGTCGTCTCGCGCACGAAGAACAGGCCGCGGCTATTCTTCTGGGTAAAGTGCAGGCGCAGGACAGCAGTTTTTCTCTCACCGAAATTACGGTTGAAGGAGAGGCCCTGTTCGTCAATCACCTTGAGCAGCCCATCGGCTCGCAGCGGCGCCTGCGCATACCCGCGCGGGATGTCAGCATTTGTTTAGCGCGACCCGAAGACAGCAGCATTCTCAATATACTGCCTGTGGTCATCGAAGAAATTGAAGCCTGCCAGGGCGCTCGGCTATTGCTGCGTTTAGCCCTTGGGGAGCAGCACCTGCTGGCGAGAATTACGCGTAAGTCTGCTCAACGGCTATCACTTCAGGTAGGAGATCGGGTTTTCGCCCAGATCAAAAGCGTTGCTCTGCTGAGCGAAGCAGAGGACCAACCACAATGAACAGCCACCCCTACGACCCCC
>JBDWQQ010000115.1:0-79231 GCA_039986455.1 Halioglobus sp. | reverse complement strand
ATCTGGCGTTTTACAACTGGACCAACCCGAGGCATCTCTCAGCGCAATAGCAGTGAGCCTAGGCCTACAGATAACCCCCCTGAGCGACACCTCAGTCATGTTGCTCAAAGCAGAGCAGTAAGCTATAAAGAGCTTGCGTGGATTCGGCCTCATCAATCCGTAAAGGCCTCGATTCCTTCAGGTAACACAGAAAAACCAAAGCGTTGTGGCAATTAGCCACTATCAGGGTGATAGCGATAGCTGCTCATGGCCAAGGCTCGGGAAGACCGCCCGGCGCGCGCCCTCAATGGCGCGGGCTATTGCTCACTGCTTGCTTTTTCCTGTCGACCGTAAATTTAGCTTACGGGGATGAGCAGGATACTGTTCACTTCACTATTAAGGCCCCACGCCTTTCTACTGCGCTTATTCAGCTGAGTCAGCAAAGCGGAAGTGCTATCGTTTTTTCAGATCGCCTGATCCGAGACCTACCTGCCCCGGAACTAGTAGGCACAGCATCCACCGCTGAAGCCCTCAATACTTTACTGCAGGGCACTAACTTAACTTGGAAGTTGGTCGATGAACGCGTCATCACCGTGTATCCAAAGTCCTGCGGTCCCAAAAGCAGCGCATGTATTACACCTGAGCAAATGGTGGCGGAATATCCGATCTATACACCGGGGCTTGAAGAAACCTGGGTCTATGGCAACCCCGTGACAGGCTCCAGGATACGCCGCACCGGCTACACTGGGGGAGCCCCGGTGGACATTCTGTCGTCTCCCGACATCGAACTCAGCGGCGCTCAAACCTTAGGAGATCTGCTTAAGTTTGTTCCTGCCGTGTCCGGCAATGCATTGAGCACTTCTATCTCAAACGGTGGCAACGGTACCGCTACCGTCACATTACGTGGGCTCCCCGCCAGCAATACACTCGTTCTGATTAATGGACGAAGAGTGGCCAACGATGGACTCGCTGGCAGTTCTGTCGACCTCAACAGCATTGCGCCGGCGGCAGTAGAGCGCATTGAAATTCTCAAGGATGGTGCTTCTGCAATTTATGGCTCAGACGCCATCGCGGGTGTTGTGAATGTCATCATGAAGCGCGACTTTCACGGATTTCTCGCCGAGGCCTTCTACGGAGAAACGGAAAACTCAGACCTGGAAACCAAGAATTTTACCCTCCAGTACGGCACAGGATTACCCGAAGGATCATTTTTTTTCACTGCATCTCATTATGAGCAAGGCTCGATCAACAGCCGTGACAGAGATGTATCGAAAAATGCAGATACGCGCTCAAAAGGGGGTACCGACCAACGATCCAGCGCTACGCCAGATGCTCGAATTGTATTACCGGGAGGCCAGCCAATCATTGCCCAGCAAGATGGGAGCTATAGACCGGTAACAAGCGAAGATTTATTTAACTATCAAGACTTTACGACCGCGGTGGTACCGTTACAACGAACCAGCATTTATACCAATGCCAGCTACGACTTCAGCGAACAGGTAACCGGCTATTTAGAGGCGAGCTATCTGGAAACTGACGCTGAAGCAACGCTTGCCCCAACGCCCGTATTTACAGGGTTTGAGCAGGTCCCCCTCCCCGTCGCGGCTGACAACATATACAACTCTTTCGGCGTCGAACTAAATGACGTACGCCGGCGACTGGTAGAACTGCCTGGCCGTCGACAACGCAACGACTCGCAGGTTTCGCGATTTAGCGCAGTCATGGAGGGGCTGTTTCAGGACTGGAATTGGGATATTGGCTACAACTGGAGCCGCAGTGATGCTAGCGAAACTACTTATAACTTGGTCAATGCTGATCGCCTATCCCGTGCGATTGGACCATCCTCAGAGTGCCAAGGCCTGCAAATAGATGGCTGCACGCCCGTCAACCTGACCGGTCCATCAGGAAGTATATCGAGAGATCAAGCAGCATATATCGGCGCCACAGGTGAAGTGAGTGGTTACTCTCGCCTCTCTGCGGTCAGCCTGAATTTTAGCGGCGCTGTCGCTGAGCTGAACGCGGGAAAAGTTGAGCTTGCAGTAGGGCTGGAAGGCAGAGATGAGTCCACCAATAAAAAGCCCTCTGCTTTACTGGCGACCACCCGGACCATTGGAGCCACTAATTTCGAACCGACCAAAGGAGAACGAACAGTCTATGAAGTTTACCTCGAGACACTCATGCCGCTCTGGCAGAGTACGGGAGGTCTATCAAGAGTCGATCTGGAAGCGGCGCTACGTTTTTCTCAATACAGCGACTTCGGGGGCACCTCAAACCCCAAGGTCAGCATTCGGTGGCAGTTAAGCCCCGAATTTCTCTTACGCGCCAACTACGCTCAGGGCTTCAGAGCTCCCAGCCTCAACGAGCTATATGCGGGGAAGACCGAAAGTCAGGACTTGCTCGAGGACCCCTGCACCCAGACGACCAATATCGGCGTGCTACCGGGCTGCACTCAGCTCGCAGATGATACTCGCAACCAGTTCCTAACGGTAAAAGGCGGAAATGAGTTACTCGAACCGGAAACGTCTGAAAGCTATAGCGCCGGAGTAGTCTGGAGTCCGGGTGCGGTGCAAGGACTAGCGGTATCTCTCGACTTCTTCCAGATTGAGCAAGAGGATGTGGTTGCTTCCAGCGCTCAATTCATCGTCAGTCAAAATGCCAGAAATGGAGCATTTGAAAATAACATCGAGCGAGATGAGTTTGGCAATCTGACTCTCATAGAAGCAAGCAATATAAACATAGGTGAGCGCAGGGTTTCCGGCGCCGACCTGGCACTGACCTATTATTATCCGCGCAAAAGCTGGGGACAGATTAGCCTCGTTGGCGGCGCCAGCTGGATAGAGGACTATGAGGCCAGACTGGACCGAGATGCCCCTCGTCGAGATCTCGCCGGCACCTTCCGTGATGATGCCTCTGAAGGCCCGGGAGGCATTCCCGAGTGGAAAGCTCAGCTCGGCCTCCGCTGGGACCATGACCGTTGGCGGGGTAGTTGGCAACTACACTATGTGGACGCCATGAGAGAGATCATTCCCGGCACTCAAAGCTCCCGAAGCATCGAAAGCTGGCTAGTTCATGATGTGCAACTTAGCCACACTTTCAAAGTCATGGACGGCCTGCGATTCACGCTGGGCATAGATAATGTGTTTGATGAGAGGGCACCTTTGGCGGCTTCTGCCTTCAATGACAATATCGACGGCAGAACCCACGAGCTGAAAGGGCGATTCTGGTATACACGGCTCAGCCAGCGCTTTTAGCCGCCCAACCTGTTCGATTAAACCAGTGCCTCTACCTGTGATAGTCGGTCATCGGCCTCTATGTAGATTGCCCGGCTGGTTCGGCCGGGCGAGGTCCTAATTTCAGTTACTAATTGTTACCACTTGAGAAGTTGAAGTTTCAGAGAGGCCCAGCTCCATGGCTCGCGAGAAACAAGCTTTGTTCTGCGATACCTGACGCGCTCCACCAGCCTCGCTGGGGATACGAGACCCACAAACCGCGTCTGCCGCCTGAACCATTCGGTAGTAAAGCGTCTCCTGGCCACGATCAGTCTTTAAATCAAGATCAGCATAAGACACTGTAATCTGGCGCAGACCTTCAGCACTTGTTGTCACGTAGGTCTCATCATACGAAGTTGCGCTAGCATTCATCACGGTACCTGCGGCAACGGCGATAACTGCAGCAGAAAACAGTTTAGTCATTCCAGTGTTTTTCATGGTGGTTCTCCCTACACTTAATTTGTCGGCGAAATTGCCTCCTAAAGTCCAGGCAAGTTGCTGTGTCGCCTGTCTTGGGAAACAAAGATAGGGCAACATTTCCTTTGAAAATATAGGCTTTCGGTGAAGTGACTGAAGGCCCGGTTGAGTTGAGTCTTTTTGGCGATAAGCTGCACTATGAAAGCCAGTATTCAACCGACCAGACTGGTTAATAAAGGACTTACGCCCCTCCATCGGCCCGCAAGGCGTAGCAAGAACTAGCCAATAGGGCGATCAAAGCGCACTATTTTGGCGACCTCGCTGGTATACTTCCTCACCTGCCCCTACGTACGGAAAAGCCCAAATAATGCGAGCGATTACCGCCTTTTATATAACTTTCACCATCGGATTTGCGTCCAGTGCAATAGCCGAAAGCCCAGACCCAATTGTTGCTGAGCTGAGGGTGTGCGCAGCCATCGACAGCCGTGAAGCTCGGTTTGATTGTTATGAAGGGCTGGGACAACGGGCGCTAAAGTCGAAAGAAATGGAGACTGCTGAGACTTTTCCTGCTGCCGAGTCGGGTACTGGTTCTCCAACGGTGGGTAATCCCAACGACGGTGCAGCGCCGGCAGTGATCCCGGCTACCGCCTCGGCTGCTGCGACGTCGACCAGCGCCGGGCCGACTAGCAAAAACGACGAGGCAACCATCGGAGGCTACCAATTCGAAACAAAATCAGCGGCCGAAAAGGAAGCTGAGCAGCAAATGGAAACTAGAGTTGTGCTTTGCCAACGCAATCGAGAAGGAACGTGGTATTTCAAACTTGAGAACGACCAGGTTTGGAAGCAAGTCGATCGACAGAGGCTGTCCTTCCAGGGGTGCGACTTCGGAGCGAAAGTCACTAATGACGGAATCGGCTACATACTGCGTATCGATGGACGTAAAGGCAAAATTCGCATAAAACGGCAAAAATAACGGGGCCGCGCTTCCGCATGCCGTCACAGAAAACGCGAAAGTGGGAAAAAATACCTAAATAAAGAGCAAATGGGCTCGAAAGTGGTATTTTACTTTGTATTTTTATCAATAAATACGAGAATATGTTGCGCCGGCCCAAAAGACAGCATTTTGGAAAGTTTGGGCCATAGTCAGCTCACACTGACGACTAAAGGTAACAATTGAAGACAACCGATGAAGAAGCGCGACGGCAGACACTAGAAGCCCAATTAGAAAAATTCGGGGCAGAAGGTGACCATGGTAAATGCCTAAAGTCTCTCAAAGATCTTGCTGAATTATGTCCCAATGATGCCGAAATTCATCATCGGCTTGGCTCTGTAGAAGAGCAAGTAGGCACACACGAGAGGGCTTTGTCGGCGCACCTACGCTCTGCTTGCCTCGCACCCCACAACCCACTGACCTACTTGTATGCGGGTTATTGTCTGCAACAAATGGGTAGGCTGGAGGAAGCAGTCAGCGTCTGGTCGCTGGGATCAGATATCGAACGCGCTTTTTTGAATCCGCCACAACGCAGTGACCCGACGGGCTTGCGAATGGTGGCCGCAGCTAAGGCTCTGAGGCATCACTTTTCGGAATTGCATCGACAGACATTGGGATCCAAGGACTCTACCCGACGAGTTTTGGAGGCCATATGGCCCCAGACAGCTGATCGGCCCTTCACCTACCAACATAAGCAGCAGCGGCCGTCCCTGTTCTACCTCCCATCATTGCCTGCTTATCCATGGCATAACCTTCAAAACACGCCCTGGGTTGAATCACTTGAGACTCAAAGCGAAGCTATTCACCGCGAATTTAGTAGCGCACAAGAAGCACTGCTTAACCTTGGCAGACCCTATCTGGGTGCCGGGATGAATCTGGGCAATCAATTCGCCCATTTACAGGGCTCACTGAACTGGACAGCGCTGGATCTCTACCGTGATGGAGAGCTGCAGACAGAGGTCGCCAAACACTTTCCTCTGACGCTCAGCTTGCTCCATGAAGCTCCCTTGTATGGCATGGACGAGCACCCTTTCGAAGTGTTTTTCTCAGTGTTAAAACCGGGACAGCACATCAAACCGCACTTCGGACTATCCAACCATAGCTTGACCGTTCATATGCCGCTTATCATTCCTCCAGCATGCTCGATATCGGTAAATGGTGAGCGCCGATCCTGGAGTGATGGTCAAATATTGGTATTCGACGACAGCTTTATTCACGAGGCAATAAACTCGAGTCAGGAAGCCCGTGTCGTACTCATATTTTCAATATGGAACCCCCACCTCCAGGCCGATGAGCGTTTGGCGATTCAGCGCAGCTTTGCCGTTCGCTCTCGCTGGCTAGCCGCAAGACGGTTACCTGTGTGTTAATGTGACTCAACCGACCTGGAAGCTAAGAGAGTTATGCTGTCACCCTCACTGAATTTCGATAAATTGGCGCTGGAATACCGCGCCGATCAGCGCATCCGTATTGCTAATGTGTTGCAACCCGAGTCGGCCCAGGAGCTACAAACCCTTTTCCATCGGGGCATACCGTTCGATCACCTCATGTTCCTTCGAGGCGAGAATCGCGCGTATAGCGCCGATGAGATGGCTGCAATGAGCGAACCTGAGAAGCGCAGCGTGCAGGAAACACTGGTACGTCAGGCAGGCGACGGCGTGGGATTTTTATACGGGGGTTACAGGCTCACAGACGGCCGTGCAAAAAATATCGAGAGTTTGGCTCCATTGCAGCGATTTTTCGAATATATCAACAGTGAGGCGATGCTTGAGTTCGTTCGTAGAGTCACCGGTGAGACCGCTATCGTTGGCGCTGACGGGCAAGCGACTCAATATACTGCGGGGAACTTTCTGACCCGCCATCGGGATGATCCCGTTGGCGAAAAAAGACGCGTAGCCTATGTTTTTGGCTTCAGCAATGGATGGCACCCAGACTGGGGCGGCTTACTTCAATTTTTTGAAGAAAATGGGACACCAAGAGATGCATGGTTACCCCAGTTCAACACCTTGTCCCTGTTTGATGTTCGACATATCCACTCCGTCACCTACGTGACACCCTTCGCCAAGGCGCCCAGGCAATCCGTAACCGGCTGGTTTCACGCTAACTAAAAGGCTATGAGTGCCGAAATGGGCTGAAACGGGCACCAGTCAATCAGAGCGAGCGATTGAACCGTGAATATGCCACAACTTCGTGGTTTAAAACTTACCTTTCGGCCCCTCTTTGATTACTCTGGGACCAGGCCAAGTGGTGGACGACACCAGGCCATAACTAAAGTGCAGAAATTTTGAGGAAAGTGTGAATTTTCACACTTTTAGGGTTGAGGGGTAATTCCCCCAATCCGTCTCACAATCGACACATCCAGATTCAATAACTTCGCATAAGTCCGAATCTGGTAATCAAATCTGACACTACATAATGTTCGCAATTACTACAGGGGTAGTTATGAAGACTAAAAAGCTGACTTCAGCAGTCAGGCTTGCCATCGGTGCAGGTGCGGTTACCGCAACCATGCCCGCTGCGCAACTGGCATCCGCTCAAGAGCAAATGATCGAAGAGGTGATTATCACCGGTTCTCGGATCAAACGTCCGGACCTCGAAGCCGTGAGTCCTTACACGACCATCGGCGCCGAGGAATTCGAACTCTCCGGCACAATCAACGTAGAACAAAAGCTGGGCGAACTGCCCTCCACACTTCCTAGCTTCGGCGCAAGCTCTAACAACCCAGGTGACGGTACGGCTCGTGTTGACCTTCGTGGTCTCGGCGCTTTCCGCACGCTGGTTCTGGTTAATGGCCGTCGTTGGATCCCAGCAACCCAGACGGGTATTGTGGATCTGAACACCATTCCAGGCACTCTCATCAAACGCGTTGACGTGGTCACCGGTGGTGCTTCCGCTGTATATGGCTCAGACGCGATTGCCGGTGTTGTTAACTTCAACATGATCGACGATTTCGAAGGCGTTGAAATCACTGGTTTGTACGACACTACATCCGAAGGCGATGCCGACAAGTACAACATGGACATCACCATGGGTGGTAACTTCGCCGATGGCCGTGGTAATGCCGTAATTTACGCTTCTTACAGCAAGCGTGAGGCACTTTATCAGGGCGATCGTAGCTTCTCTGACGTTGCACTGACTGAAAGCACAGACGCCAACGGTAACCCAATTCTGGCACCGGGAGGTTCATCCGGTGTTCCAGGTACACGCTTGTTCGATAACCCTGTCGATCCTGTCACTGGTAATGCACTGGGTACTTTTGGACCTAATGGCGAAGCACTGCCCTGGGTTGAGCCAGACAGCCGCTTTAACTACGCTCCAGACAACTTCCTGCAGCTCCCGCAGGAACGCTATCTGATTAGCGCGTTCTCTCACTACGATGTTAATGAGAAGGTACGTGCGTACGGCGAATTCGCTTATTCGTACAACAAAGTTCCCCAGGAACTGGCACCGACTCCGGCATTCACCACGGTTGAGATCAATCCAGACAGTGCATTCTTTTCAGAGGAAGCACAACGCGCCCTTGATACCATCCGCACCGATACTAACGGCGACGGCGTAGTCAATGGAGACGATAATGCTCTTGGGTTTATTGGTCGTCGAATGGTTGAGAATGGCTCGCGTCAAGCAGTTGATGTGCGTGATGCATTCCGCGTACTGGTAGGCGCAAATGGCGACATCACCGATAACTGGTCCTACGATGCGTACTATAGCTACTCCAACCTGGATCGATCGCAGAGCCTGAACAACGACGTAGCAAACTCTCGCTTTCAACAAGGGGTACTTACAAACGACGCCGGTACAGCGTGTCAGGACCCATCGGGCGGCTGTGTTCCTGTCAACATCTGGGGTGAAGGTAACATTACCCCAGAAGCGGTTGATTTTGTAAACATCGGCGCTACCAACGTGACCAGCATTGAACAGGAAGTAATCCAGGCCAGCGTCTTCGGTGACCTGTGGACCATTCCAACAGCTGACTTCCCTATGGCGGTAGTATTGGGCTACGAGCACCGCGCAGACTCCTCGTCATACCGTCCGGACGAGTTCTTGGCATCAGGCGACGTTCTAGGCTTCAACGCCGGTGAAGCAACGGCGGGTCGCTACAAGGCTACTGAGTTCTTCGCAGAGCTTTCGTTGCCGCTGCTCTCCGGCAAGCCTTTTGCTGAAGATCTGACACTGTGGGGCGCTGCACGTACTTCTGATTACGACAACCTTGACGATCGCGTAAATTCTTTCGCGACAGCAGTTAACTGGGCGCCGATCGAAAGCCTCAAGCTGCGTTTCGGCTATCAGGAAGCTGTTCGTGCACCTAACGTATCTGAACTGTTCCTCGGACAGTCAAACGGCTTCCCAGGTGCTGATGACCCTTGTAGTGTTGGTGGCTTCCAGCAGGGCGTTACTGATGCCGGCCTATGTGCCGCGACAGGTGTTGACCCAGCTGACGTTGGCAACTTCACACAGGCAAACAGCCAGATCGAAGGCCGCTTTGGCGGCAACCCCGAACTGCAGGAAGAGACTTCAAACACCTACACAGTGGGCTTCGTTTGGCAGCCTCTTGACAGCCTCGATATCACTGTCGACTACTACGACATCGAAATCGAAGATGCCATTTCTGTACTGGGCGGCAGCGTAACTAACGTTCTGGACCTCTGCTACAACGTAGTGAAGGACGCAGCATCTGACTTCTGTCAGGCCATTGACCGTCGCGCAGACGGCAACGTAAATGTTGTAAACGTTCTGAATGCAAACATCGGTAAAATCGAAACTTCCGGTGTCGACTTCAACCTTTATTACTCGACTGACTTCGGCTTCGGCTTCGGCGGCAATGGTTCCACACTGGGCATCAACTTCAACAGCACGTGGTTGGATACATATGATGTGACTCCAGTATCTGATCTGCCTGATCGCGTTGACACTTGCGCAGGTACCTTCGGTAACACATGTTTCGCTCCACTGCCTGAGATTGCGTGGAACACTCGCGCTTCCTGGCGCACGGGTGGATGGACCTTCTCTGGTCTGCTGCGTTACATCGGTGAAACCGACGATGACCAGATCGAGAACGCTGGCGTTTCGAAGAGCGATCTTCCTGCGCCTACCATTGACGATGAGTACTTCCTTGACCTGACGGTTGCTTACGCTTTCGAGCAGGGCCTGAACCTCAGCTTTGGTGCTCAAAACGTTCTTGATACCGAGCCAACTAAGATCGGCGACTCGCAGGAGCAAGCAAACACGTTCCCATCAACTTACTCGTTGTTTGGACCGCGTTACTTCATAAGTGCTGCTTACAAGTTCTAATCAGCTCTTAAACTGCTAAACTAAAACGGCGGGCCTAGGCCCGCCGTTTTTTTTGTCTCGGATTTAGCGCAATGCAAAGTGACCAACGCGCCCAATATCAGGCGTTACTACAGCAACTCTCGGGGTTAGTTCAAAGTAACCCCAAGCTCGCTCTAGTAAAAATTCAGGACCTCTTGCGGCAGCGGCCGAACGATGCGAATTTTCTCCACTTGAAAGGGCTTGCAGCGTCCAAAACGGGCCAGCACAACGAAGCCATTGAAGCGATGCGCGCATCCTTGGAGTCCCACAGCCATCAACCCGAAGTGCACAATAATCTCGCCAATAGCTACAGGGCTCTGGGTCGAAACGAAGAAGCTGAGAAACACTATCGCGACGCAGTTGCACTTCATCCCGATTATATCGATGCCTTAAAAAACCTCGGATTATTGCTGCACTCAACCGGCGACCTATCCGATGCCAGAGAGTTCTTACAACGCGCCGTTTATTTATCCGGCAATACGGCAAACATCGTTACTGCGCTGGGAAATGTCTTGCGTGAACAGGAGCTATTCGATGAGGCAATATCCTGTTACCAAACGGCTTTACGGACCAACCCAGACTATGTCAATGCGATACACAATTTGGGCCTTTGCCACAAACTCAACGAAGACCCCGAAAACGCTCGCGCGTGCTTTACACGCGCCGCTGAATTAGCACCTCAGTTTGCCGAGATCGATGTCAGTCTGGGTAATATCGCTTTCGAGTTGAAAGACTACAGCACTGCAGAAAAGCACTTTGAAAGCGCATTAAGAAAGGAGCCTGGATACGTACTCGCTCATGAATCTTTGAGTGAACTAAGATGGCAGTTGGGGAAAGAAGATAGCTATACAGATTCCTACCATACCGCTTTAGAGCAACGGCCGTCGGACATGCCTCTACGTCATTCATTGTTGAGGTTATTAATCAATAGCCAACGCTTTGATGCCGCGCGAGAACTGGTCAACCAGTCGATAAAAAGCCATCGTACGCCGGAGCTATTACGTGCTTCCGGCGAATTGTACGCAAACGAGCAAGATTTCGTTCACGCAAGGGAGAATTTTGAGGAGGCTATAAAGCTCTCGCCATCAACTGAGGTGACCCACGATCTTGTCAAGTTACTGCTACTCGAAGCAGATTATGCCAAAGCTTTATCCTTGCTAGATTCACTGCTGCTGACTGAACCAAACAACCAACTTACCTGGGCGCTGAGAGGCACCGCTTGGCGCTTACTTGGAGATGAACGCTACCAATGGCTGATCAATTATGACAGAGACATCAAAGTAAGCACGCTCTCCACACCCTCAGGCTATCGCTCTCTGGATGAATTTTTGCAACATCTGCAGGACGTACTTTTAAGTATGCATACTACGCAAGCGGCACCGATGCGTCAGACTCTGGTCGGGGGCACACAGACCCCGGGACGATTACTCCACAAACCGCATCCAGTTATTCAACTTTATCGTGAAGCATTGTCAGAGGTAATCAACGATTACATCTTGCAGATGCCCGTTGATAACAAGCACCCCCTGTTTTCTAGAAAGTCATCTGCCTTTGAATTCTCTGGCTCCTGGTCGGTAAAACTACTCAGCAGTGGCTACCATGTAAACCACGTTCACCCTGAAGGGTGGATCAGCTCCGCTTGTTATATCCACTTACCGTCTACCATGGACGATCAAAGCAGCGTAGCAGGTTGTATCAAGTTTGGTGAAAGCTCGCTTAACCTTGGTGAGCGGGAAGTCATTGAAAAGGTTGTTCGGCCACTACCTGGGCAACTCGCGCTTTTTCCATCTTACGCCTGGCATGGAACTTTCGACTTTGAATGCGCAGACAAGGACTATCGACTCACCGCACCTTTTGACGTGAAGCCGCTGTAAAAACTAACCTGTCAGCAACGTGGATCTTTACCGGATCGGAACCAGCCTGTGATCGACAATCTCGAGCCCGACGCGAATGGTGTAACGTATTCGACTGCATGCCGTTGCGGGATCTCGAATACGTTCAACATGTTAAATGCCGGCATAAACCCCTGTTCAATATTGCCGTCACTATTAAAGAACTGTAGCGCACCTCCCCAGTTGGGATTCCAGCCTCGCGTCATATTGATGACGTACGCAGCCACGCGATTCTTACCTTCAGTATCGTCGTTATGAGTTGTAAGGAAATGGCCTGCCTCAAAGCAAGTCGCCTGCGCATCACAAAAGCCTATCTCGGGTCGACCCAGTAACTCTCGACCAAAATTGAGAAATGCATCGCTATTAAGAAACTCAAACAGGGTATTAAAAAAATGGCCGGGCAATGAACCATCATGGTAAACATCATAAATTGGCACGGCTTTGTAGCGATACTGAAAGCCTTCTGTAGCGCCGGCATAAATCATTTGGT
The DNA here is from genome assembly GCA_039986455.1 of Halioglobus sp. Taxonomy (GTDB): domain Bacteria; phylum Pseudomonadota; class Gammaproteobacteria; order Pseudomonadales; family Halieaceae; genus Halioglobus. Next base: position 66,886 of record JBDWQQ010000115.1, on the reverse strand, counting down.
CAAATTGACGAAGCTGAGCTTCTGTCCAAATGGATACGCTGTCTGAACCGATGTCCACATGTTCTCCGCTCCGATTGAAAGCGAGGTTCCACTGATCTTGATTGGCAAGGCAGCGATAGAGCTGCTGGGCGCTTGCGTCGTCAAAGAGACCAGGCACCTGAATTCTTCTGCACTGGGAAAATTCCCCAGCCCAATCCAAGGCATTGGCTGCAAGCCTCATTGGATCTCCTTTTTTCACTGTATTTGCGATGTCTGCTATCGATTCCTAATGTATCATCTTCTCCCATGTCTTCCGACCTGTTACAAGAAGCCGAGTCTGCTCATCGACGCGGTGATCTGTTGAATGCCGAGCAGTTGTATCGGCGGCTACTTCGCAAAGAGCCAACGAATTCAAGTGCATTGTTTGGACTGGGAACGCTTGCAATGCAGCGCGGACAACATAAGAGTGCAGCGGACCTTCTGCTACAAGCCGCCAGAATAGAACCAGACGCCGCCGACATAAGCCTGAACCTGGCGCTAACCCTGCAGCAGAGCGGTCAGTTACAGACCGCGACCAAACATGCTCTTCACAGCGCTAAACTAGCAGCTGGGGACGAACATTTTGCCAATGTTATCGGCAAGTTGCTGCTGGATCTTAGACAACCCAATGCGGCACTGAAATTACTAAATAGCTGCAAGCCCTCTCAGTTATCAACCACTATTCTCATCGGTCGAGCGATGGGGGCGCTCGGTGACTGGGACCGCGCGGTCTCGCTGTTGCGAGGTTTAGCGACCTCAAACAGCGATAATGCTGACATCGCGAGGGAGCTATCACTTGCAGCAGGCAAGCTACGTGATTATCCGCTGGCAATTGCCAGCTACAAACACTTCATGACTCTCATCGAACCCACGGCACAGGATTATCTGCGCTTTGCTGACCTTTACCTAATCGCCCGTGATACCGGTAGTAGCGACGAACAGTTGCACCTGGCAAGAGAAGCAGGGATTACAGGTGCTGACTATCACGTACTGCGTGGGCGCCTGGATCGACTCAGTGGAGACATGCAGAGTGCACAAGTTAACAGCCTGGCCGCTCTTGACTATCAGCCCAATCACGGCCAAGCCTGGTCTTTACGAGTCGAATCAGCCGACGATGACGAACTTGAGGAAATAGTAAGCGCGCTTTCTACAGAACTGTACGAAGGGACAAGCCCAACTTCACCCTACTATCGCACGCTCATGTTCTACGCCTTAGCGGAAGGCCAAGACCGAATTGGCGACCTGGCGGGGGCTGCAGCATCGCTGCGTAAAGCCAATGCACTGCAAAGACATGCGCTCGAAGAGAGCGGCAGGTCTTACAATACTGAAACTGAAAATATACGCACTGCCACATTAAAGAGGCAGTACGAAACCCCCATTAAGGGGGCCGACAGCGATCAGTACCGTCCAATTTTTATCGTGGGCATGCCTCGCTCAGGCACCACGCTGATCGAAAAGGTGATTTCACGACTTGGAGGCGTAACTCCAGGCGGCGAGAACGAGGCCGTCACCTTCATTGCAACTCAGTATCAGCGAGACATCGGAGCGAATAACTTGCCCTTGCCGCAATACTTGTCGCCATCACAATGGCAGGAAATGGCGGCGCGTTACATTGCGCTTACACCAGGAATCGCTAATACCTTCACCGACAAGATGCCCCACAATTTCCTTCATGTCGGTCTTATTTTGGGAATGTTCCCCATGGCCCGAGTGATCCAAATGCGTCGTGAGCCTCGTGACAGCTGCCTCTCCATTTATCAACGCCCGTTCCCGGAAGGTCATAACTATGCGTGCGACGCTGATGCCTTAGGGCATGCCTGGTGCCAGGCACAAGAGCTCATGGATCATTGGGCGGCGTACGACTCGAGCAGAGTGAAAGATCTGAGCTTTGAGGACTTTGTCAACGAACCTGAGGCAACGAGCAAAGCACTTGCCGAGTTTTGTCAGCTTCCGTGGCACCCTGACTGCGTGGTAGCAAACGATGGAGATAAACCCAGCTTTACCTTTAGTGAACTGCAGGTCAGGGACTCAATAACCAACAGTGCAGTCGGACGCTGGCAGCGCTACAAAGCCGTCATGCCCGAGTTTTTTGATGCTATTGTCGAACAAGGCTGCCTGAAGATCTAAGTCTGGCGCTCTACCTCAAACAAACGTTGATATGCTACAAACGTCTACTGGAAACCTGCGCGCGCATCAGCCTCAGCAATCAATTTGATGCGCCGAGTCAGCAAACGACTCCAATTTTCTAAAGAGAACACATGGGCAAAGATAAAGGATAAATAGCCGGCTTGGTGTAAGTCATTAAGGTCAGACGGTGAAAGTAGATTTAGTTTATCTACGTCTACAGCGAAATAGCTACCTATTGACTGAGACTCCTCACCGCCATTGGTTCTAACCTGCTGTTCCGTTAGCAAGTCCAACTCAGATAGTTTGTCACTAAACTCCTTGGTTCTGCGGCGCTCAGCCTCGAATTGCCCACAGAAATCGATCATTGCTTGAGTCTGCTGGGACAAGCCATCGCTATCAAAAAACGGAGTCTCAAAATCTTCGACAATTGCTTTGGATGCGCGGTCAATGACAATGGCAAATTGATCGTCCGGACTCATTGCGGTTGCAAACGGGTGACGCCTCAAATAGGAGGGTATGTAAGCGCCTGACTCCCATTGGCCATTTTCATCGACAAACATGTTTTTGTCTTTCATTATTGAAAGCACCGCCAGTGGTACGCCGTTTTCCTTACTGGAGAAGACAACTGGATAGTACTTTTGAGCAGAGCGAATCTCTGAGGCCACAAGAGGAACGGATCTCGCGCCAGCTGCAAATTCGAATGGGTTATCGATGCCTTTCCAGCCTAGGTTTCCATGATCCTCTCTGTTCAGGAATTCTGGCTTGTCATAGAGAAACATTGTTCCCTTCGGCGCTTGAATGCTAGCGGGTGCGCCTGTTTGTGATGTGTCTGTCATATCTGCCAATTCCTGATGATTATTCAGAGCGAATGATACCGCCTACCGTCACCCATGACACCTGTTGTGCCTCACTTGACTCGCCTCAGCTACAGGTTGACCGCCGACAACCTCCAGCCAACAATGACAGGGTCTTTTTCACCCACAAACACCTCATCAATGCTCACGTTGCCAAATCCGGCTTCGGTCGCAGCCAGCTTCAGCCCAGAAGCACCCTCCGTATCCAAGGCGGCGCGACGAAGTTGCGACAGTCGCCCTGCTTCTGCAGTTAAACGCTGTTCCATACCCGAAGCCAAGGCAGCCGCTCGATCAGGAAAAGAGTGTAGGTCATCTATCACACGACTGATCCCGGTAATCACTTGACCGGAGATATGCCTAGATTTCACGGTCGGGCCATTGAGATACCTCTGTCCCACTAACTCTAGGTTATCCAAGTCACAGCGCCCTCCAACGAATTCCCTTAGACTTTCAATCAAACCTCCAGGGCACGCTAGGGCTTCTATTTCCGTAATAACCGCCTGCGCAGGCCGGACAATTCCACTGTCGATGTGGTGGAGTAATAAACGCATCGGCGCTCCGACTTTCAAGACACGCTGCGCTTCTCGCAACGCCGCAGCATGTGGTGCGTACTCCAGTCCAAACTGACTGGTTACGCCATCAAATCGAGCGGCCTCGAAGGGTAAGTCGCAGACATCGGTGCCAGGGAAAAACTGCACGTTGGACAACTCAGGAAAACTCTTTATCAGCGTGTCAGGCGCGATATCTGCTAAATCAACCGCGGTTATGGACAAACTTGAGTTCGCAGTCATGAGCGCTCTCGGCACTGCCCCATTGCCGCTGGCGAGGTCGAGCAAATGTGCCTCCGGTGCCAGGCTCAGCGCAAATTCCGCCCAAAAGCGATCAATCTGTGCCTGGTCTTGCTCCCCTTGAGAAGCGATGCAACTGTGTAAATTTCCGCCCTGCCAATAAAGGCTCCACGGATCTTCCGAGGCCATACTCACTCCTGTTAGCCATAGGCGTTAGTAGAACTGCGGTACCAGCAAGGTTCGTGCGACGCAGTATTTCGTCATTTTCCGCGCAAACAGATTAGCCCAATTCAAACGCCCAAGTCGATCAAACTCTATAATGTGACAGAGCTTTGCGCAGTATCTCCATCGACGGCCACTTTGCTATAATCAAACAAAGCATTTTCGCGCCTACAAACGCCGCCTGGAGCGGAAGACACGGGTGTGCGGTTTGAAAGCGGGCGATACTTTGAACAGACACCAAGATATCTTCACTAACCCAGAATGGTTCTTGGCGGCTTTCAATGCCGATAGTGCTCAATTTTCATTTATCCAAACCAGTTTAGCCACGCTTAAAAACGCTCCATTTCATGACGGGCGCTCAAACCTATCGGTAAACGACAAAGTCATTGAAATTTCTCTGGACGAGGCTGTGTCTTGGCAGCGATCGCACGCGGGAACGGCACCGCCCAACCGGCTGATCGTTCACGTTTCATTTTGCGGCTCAACACTACTCACTAGGGCGCTAGGCCTAGACGGCCATAGCCTAGGCTACCGGGAGCCGCAGGTACTCATTGACCTGGCAAATCTGAAGGCTAACCGGCACTCGATCACTCTCCAGACCGATACCTGGAATCAGATCGTGAATTTTTGCTTTGGACAATTTCGGAAGCACTGGGATCATCAAAGCGCAGCATTCGTTAAGCCCTCTAACTGGGCAAACAACATCGTGCCTGATGCTTTAAATAATGGATCGCCCTCGCAGTGTGTCATCATCGATTTCGACATAGAGTCCTATTTGATCGCCAATCTTCGTGGAGGCCAACAGCGACTCGGTTATTCTCTTGAGCTTCTAAACCACCTCGCAAGACAGAATCAGAACGACCAGGATTTAACAGCGCGTGTTGAAAGGATGTCGCTATCCCCTATACAGAACGTATTGCGCTTGTTAGCGATAGCATTTGACGCACAGCAAAGATGCCTAACTGAGATAGCCAGCCAAGCCGATAGCGTTTTTAGACTGAGCAAAGATCAATTGTTACGCTCCCCGGAACAAAGCATTGTGAATGTAGGCCAAAGCTTTGATCTTGAAATAGAGCCCGCTACTATCAGGCCACAAATAAACGCCCTGTTTAAAAGTCATGCGAAGACGGAGTCCCCTCTTGAGTTTGACTCTTCAGAAGAAAGCGCCCGCAATAGTTACATTCAAAACGAGTTTGGTGCAGATATAGCCGAGGCTATTGATTGGTATCAGACAACTTTTAACTAGCGCCCCACAAGCACTTCCGGCGCTACGCTACAGCGATAGTCCTTTGGTAGACATAGAGTAGGCAGAGAACTTACTCTCTAGGCTGGAGAAACACTGATTCCACCCAGCCGACTCGCAACAGGAGCGTTGTTTTGGACACCCTCACCGCATTTGTCACCCTACTATTCGTGATGGACCCCCTGGGTAACATCCCGGTGTTCCTATCTATTCTTAAGGATGTTGACGAAAAGCGCCGCCAGTGGATTTTGGCCAGGGAACTGCTAATTGCATTGGCTGTTCTACTACTATTTCTTTGGGGTGGCGAAGCGGTACTGAATTTACTGGGGCTGCGTCAGGAGTCCATCAGCATTGCAGGGGCAATCATATTGTTCCTGATTGCCATACGTATGATCTTCCCCTCTCCCTATGGCCTCATGGGCGAGCAACCAGAGGGCGAGCCTTTTATTGTGCCATTGGCCATTCCCATGGTTGCGGGCCCATCAGCGCTTGCCATTTCCATGCTCATGGTCACTTCTGACCCGAATCGTATGTTCGACTGGACCCTGGCACTGGTTGGCGCGTGGGCAGCGTCTGCTGTCATTCTAATGAGCGCACCCATATTACTTAAAGCGTTGGGCAATCGCGGGCTAATCGCTGTTGAGCGCTTAATGGGTATGTTGCTGGTAATTATCTCTGTGCAGATGTTCTTCGAGGGAGTGGAGAGCTTCCTGCACCTTCAGGCAAGCACGGCCGGCTAAAGACTGGCCAGAAACTCCAACAACAGCGCGTTAAGCATTTCCGGCTGTTCCTGCTGAATAAAATGGCCGGCGCCGGGCAGCAGGGTTGGCCCTCTTAAGTCAGAGACCTTATTGCGCATATGATCAAAAGGGCCATCACCGGCCAAAGTGACTACCGGATCTTTTTCACCGCCCACCCAAAGTGTAGGCACGGAAACGTCTGCATGCGCCCGGTCTCGTGTTAAGCGCCAGTTGTGGTCCATGACTCGGTAGGCATTTACGCCACCGACAAACGCTTTGGCCGGGCCTGCTGCCAGATATTCCTGCTCGTAGTAATCCATGTCCTCTTTTGACAGCCAACTCCAGGGAAGCGGCTCAGCCGGCGTCGCAAGTACATCAATGTAGTGGGTACCTTCAGAGGGAAAGTTTTCCCAGTTCAGCAGTTCACCCTTGGCCGATAAAGCCCAAAATAAGCGCTCCAGGAATTCTCGCTCTCTACCAATAAGGTGAGACTCGGCGAGCCCGGGGGTTTGATAATAGTGCATGTGGAAAAAATGATTCTCGGAAATAGCGGCGTAAAGCTCACTGGGCAACACATCACCGCCACCCGCCAGCTCCATATCGTAAGGCACGCAAAGGGGCGCAATGCCACGCAGGCGCTGTGGATAGTAAACCGCCATATGCCAGGCCAGATTAGCACCGAAGTCATGCCCCAAGAGCACAGCTTTTTGCTCTTCAAAATGGTCCAATACGGCGAGCACATCATTGCTGAGCTGGTCCAGGCCATAGGCTGACACCGCTTGTGGCCGGCTGCTACGCCCATACCCGCGCATGTCCAAGGCCACCGCTTTATAACCCGCATTCACCACAGCAAGCATCTGATGACGCCAGCTGTACCAAAGCCCCGGGTAGCCGTGACACATCACCACTAGTGGCCCGTCGCCCAGACAGGCTAGGTGCAGCGAAACCCCATTCGCTTCAAGCTGAAGGTGCTCAAACTCGTTAGGGAGCATGCCGGAACTGCAGATTCAGGGTCACCGGCACGGCGGTGCTAATCGAGTCCAATCCAGCGATATCGCGCAGGGCCTCCACTCCAGCGGCAAGACCAAAGTCAGCGGCATTGATAATCACCGGCCTGGAGCTCATCACCCGCAGATTGCCCCCGTCACTAAAAACCGTGACTGAGGCAGTAATCGTCTGCTCAAGCCCATGCAGGCTGAGTTTGACGGGTATTTCTGTGCCGACCGTTCCACCCTCTGCAGCCGCCGCCAAGACCGCAGGATCTACCTCCGCCGCCACGGTCGCATTAGGGAACTTGGCCGTTTCAAAGAGCAGCGCCTGCAGTCGCTCATTTCGAATGGGAATCAGAGTGTCAGCACTATTGAGATCGATAATCAGCTGGACGTTGCCGCTTTTACCAATGTAGCCCACCAACGAAGTAAAACGGTGCGTCTCGGCAATGGCAGAGTTTTTCACCGAAATGAAATTAATGCTGGACCGCTCATTGTCCAGCTCCCACTGCGCTGACGCCTGTGCCGCGGCCAACAGGCCCATCAATAAAACGCCCCAAAACCGAATCATACCTTTCATTACCACCCTCCTCTGAATCTGCGTGCCCTAAGCTGCGGACACGGCCGTAGGGCCATCCTAGCCTCAGGTCAGACAAGGGCCAAGTATTACCCAGCGCAATTATATATTCGAATTTGCGTATATATGTTTTATCGTATATATTAGCCAGCAATTTCCGGGAGCGACCATGGAACCACTAACACTCTTCAAATGCCTAGCAGACGAAACCCGCCTTAAGTCTGTGTTGCTCATCGCAACAGAAGGCGAGCTCTGCGTATGTGAGCTGACGACCGCACTGGACATCAGCCAGCCCAAGGTGTCCCGGCACCTCGCTCAACTGCGAGACTGTGGTCTGCTCAGTACCCGCAGAGAAGGACAATGGATTTACTACGCCATCAGCAGCGCATTGCCCGAGTGGGCCCACGCGGTTCTCACCGCAACGGCCAACGCCAATGGGCCACTGACCACCGGCTGTTGCCACCGGCTCAAGGCCATGGGAGACAGGCCACAGCGAAATAGCCAGCTCTGCGGAGAAGCACTATGAAACTTCTGTTTATCTGCACCCATAACAGATGCCGCAGCATTATCGCCGAAGCAGTGGCCAACCACTTCGGCAAGGACGTTCTGCAGGCGCGCTCAGCAGGCAGTGAGCCTTCCGGGCAAGTACACCCCCTTTCTATCCGTTACCTTGAACAGGCCGGGATAAAAACCGCCGGTTTGTGCAGCCAGTCCTGGGATGAACACGAGGCCTGGCAACCTGACGTTGTGATCACCGTCTGTGATCAGGCCGCTGCGGAAACCTGCCCAGTGTGGTTTGGTGATGCCGTTCAGGCTCACTGGGGGCTGGTTGATCCATCGCGCATGGAAGGCACCGATGAACAGGTTGCGGCCGCATTCATAAGCACCATCAGTATTTTGAAATCACGGATTACAGAGCTTGCGTCCGCCCTTACCCAACCAGTGGACAAAGATCATCTGCTTGCGCTGCTCAACAGACTGGGAGAAAAGTAATGGGTATTTTCGAGCGCTACCTCAGCCTATGGGTTGCCCTTTGTATTATTGCTGGCGTGGTTCTGGGGAATCTCTCACCCTCAACCTTCGCCCTGATCGCGAGCTGGGAATACGCCCACGTGAACCTGTTGGTGGCGGTACTGATCTGGCTAATGATCTATCCGATGATGATTCAGGTAGATTTCTCCGCCATCAAGGATGTCGGGAAAAAGCCAAAAGGCCTAGCCTTGACCCTGATCATCAACTGGCTGGTTAAACCGTTCTCCATGGCCGCCATCGGCTGGCTATTTTTCAAGGTGTTTTTCGCCACCTGGGTAGACCCGCAAACCGCCAATGAATACATCGCCGGCATGATTCTGCTGGGTGTGGCGCCCTGCACCGCGATGGTTTTCGTTTGGAGCCAGCTCACCGAGGGCGACCCGAACTACACACTGGTGCAAGTGTCGGTTAACGACATCATTATGATTTTTGCATTCGCGCCTATCGCTGCGTTCCTGTTGGGAGTTACCGACATCACCGTGCCCTGGGAAACGCTGCTGCTGTCAGTTTTACTTTATGTTGTGTTGCCTCTAGTCGCGGGCTACCTGACCCGACATTTTTTGCACAACAGGATCGATAACCTAGTCCATCGACTAAAGCCTTTGTCGGTCATGGGCCTGCTCGCCACGGTCGTGTTGCTGTTTGGTTTCCAGGCACAAACGATCATCGCCAGCCCACAAAGCATCGTCATGATTGCCATACCGCTGCTGATTCAAACCTATGGCATTTTCTTTATCGCGTATCTGGCGGCCAAACGAATGCAGCTACCTCACAACGTAGCAGCACCCGCCGCAATGATCGGTACCAGCAACTTTTTTGAGCTGGCGGTAGCAGTGGCTATCTCTCTATTTGGTCTTCACTCTGGCGCAGCACTGGCCACCGTCGTCGGTGTGCTGGTAGAAGTTCCCGTCATGCTATCGCTGGTGAAGTTCGCCAACAACACAAGGCACTGGTTCCCCAAAGCAACCAGTCCATCCTGACTTTTAACCTGAAAACGAAAAATCGAGATCCTATGCAAGACTTACCTAACATTGTTGCCGAGCACCTGGTGCCGCCGACAACGGAAGACCTGGCACCCAAAGTACGCTCTACCCATCCTCCGAGGATACTGCTGCTTTACGGTTCACTGCGCGAACGTTCTTTCAGCCGTTTGGTTGTGGAAGAGAGTGCCCGGTTGCTGCAACAGCTGGGCTGTGAAACTCGCATCTTTAATCCTTCCGGCCTGCCTTTGCCGGACGATGGCGATGAAAGCCATCCCAAGGTGCAAGAGTTGAGAGAGTTGATGACCTGGTCTGAGGGGCAAGTGTGGTGTTCTCCAGAGCGTCACGGCTCCATGACAGCCATCATGAAGGCACAAATCGACTGGGTGCCTCTGAGTATTGGCGCTGTTCGGCCGACTCAGGGTAAAACACTGGCCGTGATGCAGGTGGAAGGGGGTTCTCAATCATTCAACGCCGTCAACCAGCTGCGTGTACTGGGTCGCTGGATGCGGATGATCACCATTCCTAACCAGTCGTCTGTTGCCAAAGCCTTTTTAGAATTTGATGACGACAACCGAATGAAGCCCTCAGGCTTTTACGATCGCATTGTGGATGTGGTGGAAGAGTTGGTGAAGTTTACTTTGTTAACCCGGGATAACGCTGAGTTTCTGGTAGACCGATACTCGGAGCGCAAAGAGTCAGCAGAGAAATTGATGGAGCGGGTTAATCAGCGGGCTATGTAATGCTGCGCTCAGTTAATGCCTTAGCGCTTGCCAGCGCCTTTGTAACTCCGCAGCACCCAGTTCATCCAGGGTCTCTATATTTCGCACCGGTATCTCTGCCGGATCGGGGAAATCAGCGAGTACCCTTTCCAGTATATCTTCTCTGATGAGATGAATCGTCGGCCAGGGTGAACGGTTGCTGTAATGACTGGCGGCCGCTTTCGCTTCCCCTTCAAATTCATAGTCAGGGTGAAAGCTCGCCAGTTGAACAACACCTTCAAGGCCGGCTTGAAAGAGCAGTTCCTGAGCATGATCAAGGAAAGCCAGATAGTCATCAAACTGACTCAGGGCACCAGTGAATACCAGTAAGCTGGTTGCTATTTCACTCTCTGAAGCAGACTGCAGGCGATCCAGCTCGGTGAGGAAGAAAATCTGCAGGGCTTTGTCGTCTGAGCCCCGGCAAACCGCCACTCGCAATTGCTCGGAGCCCAGAAAAGGCCTGGCAAATGGGCATAGGTTCAGGCCCACCACAAACTCTTCGAGCCAGCGGCGGGTCTGTTGCTCTGCTCGCCCGGTATCAGGCATACGACTGAACTCAGGCCATGATAGCCGGCAGTTCCTTTTGCAGCGCCATTTTCTGCTTGGTAGCCTCGCCAGTCAGCGCAAAGCCAAGCAGCGCACCGCTGGCATCACGGAACTCAGCTTTCACATTGCAGCCATCAACCTCAAACGCCCACTCGCCTTGGGCACCTTGTGCGGGGGGCGCAACGCTTACAGGGCACGCAGGGACCTTAATGGTCACCGGCATCGCGGGATAGCTCACTTGTGTCGGCTCACCGGTCAGGGTCTTGGCAAGTGCTCTCGCCTGAGCCATCAAGGGCGCGACATAAACCAGGACGTGGCCGTTTACCTCGGCGCAGTCGCCCATGGCATAAACGTTCGGCGCGCTGGTCTCCAACAAACGATTGGTGACAACGCCACGATTAGTATCGATGCCCGATGCCTGGGCCAGTGCAACCTGAGGGCGCACGCCCACCGCTGAAACTACAAGATCAGCGCTAATGGTTTCACCGTTGTTGAGACTAACGCTCACGCCATTTTCTGCATTGTTCACAGCTGTCACTAATGGTCCGAAGTGGAACTTCGCACCCTTTTCTTCCAGGGCGGTCTGTACTGCTCTGCCCGCAGGCTCCGGCAATAGTGTAGGCAGACAATACGCCAGCGGGTCGACGGTTTCAGTTTCAAAGCCACCATTAATCAGGTCGTTGGTGTACTCACAACCGATCAATCCGCCACCAATCAAACACACTTTCTTAACGTCGTTCTTCTTCATCGCGATGCGGAAGTCGTCGTAGTCCAGCAGGTCATTGACGGAGTAGACCTTATCCAGCGCGTCGCCTTCGATGGGAGGACGAATCACGTCGGCGCCCAGCGCCAACACTAGTTTGCTGTAATGCACGGCTGTTTCAGCATCACCCACTTTGATCAGCTGGTTGCCGGTGTCTATGCCACTGACCTTGGTCATGGTCCAGACACTGGCCTTGAGCATGCGTCCCATACTGCCAGCATCCATCTGCGCCAGGTCATCTGTCGACATATCCTTGGTGTAGCCGGTAGACAGCATCGGCTTCGAATAAGACCGACCATCGTCAGAAGTAATCAGAATCAGCGGAGTATCCTGGTCGTGTTTGCGGAATTCCTTGGCCAAACCATAACCCGCCAAACCTGTTCCGATGATGACCACAGGGGCATGAACCTCATCGACGACCGGCTCCTCGTGGTGCGGAGTATCGTCCACCGGAGACTCCTCCAGTAGCTCAAAGTCTTCCTTGCCTACACCACAGTCCGGGCAGAGCCAATCTTCAGGTACGTCTTCCCATTTTGTTCCCGGCGCAATGCCGTCATCGGGCCAGCCTTCTTTCTCGTCATATATCAGGCCACAGACAATACATTCCCATCTACTCATCGTCGTTCTCACTTGCTCTTAACTGCTGGAAATTCCTTCCCTGCCAGCCACTTAAGGCACTCAGGGAAAATAAAATTCGGGAGCAACACTATAGGGTTGTGTGAAAATTGTGCAAGGGCAATCTGTGCTCCACAGGATGGCAAATTAAGCCACCTGCGCCTTGCAAGGGAGACCCCGATAACGCATCCTCGTTTTTCCATGACTCGCCACCCTCTCGCCACCAATGCCCACCCCCTTCGCGCTCGCCACCGCGTGCGCAGCGAGCCTCTATGGCGCCCGGTAAAGCAACTCACTACCGGTGATCTGGCTACCCCTATTCGGCGCTGGCTTTTAGACGATGGCTCGCTGACCGGCAGGCTTATCGACCAACAGCGCGGCCCATTTCACGTCGTTCGGCTTTATCAGGGCTGGGAGGTACCGCTGGCCTCTGAGCGCAGATTGCTGCGTCTTGAGCACCGACAACTGGCGATCGTCAGGGAAGTGGCATTGCACCAGGGAGACCAAGCCGTGGTGTTTGCACGCAGTGTTCTGCCCATCTCCAGCCTCACCGGCAGTCTTGCCCACCTGCGTCGTTTACAGAACAGGCCTCTGGGCGCCATTTTGTTCAAGGACTCAGGGATGCGCCGCAGCCCCTTTGAGGTGTCGCGCATTGCAGGTAACTGCGATTACATTCCAGAAGCGCTGCATCAAGCCGATGAGGCCTGGGCCCGTCGGTCTCGATTCTCGATACAAGGGTCGGGCCTGATGGTCAGCGAAGTATTTCTGAATAAGTTCACGCCCTGGCCCGCTGTGCTGCCTGTGCACCGAACCCAGCGCGGAAAAGTCAGCGCTGCAATTGTCAGCGCAAAACAGTAAGCTGAGCGCCGATTTCCCAGAAACACCAAGATGCTGTCCGACTCAAAACTCCAGGCTCTATTGCAACTGATTCGCTTCGACAAGCCGATCGGCACCCTGTTGCTGTTGTGGCCCGCGCTATGGGCGCTGTGGATCGCTGCTGACGGATGGCCAAGCTGGGACTTACTGCTTATTTTTACCCTGGGTACGTTTCTGATGCGTTCCGCGGGCTGCGTGATTAACGACCTGGCCGACCGGCATTGGGATGGCGAGGTTAACCGCACCTCGACCCGACCTCTGGTCACGGGGACTGTTTCTGTGGGGGAAGCAAGGATCTTGTTTGCTGGCTTGCTCGCGGTAGCTTTTATTCTGGTTCTGTTTACCAATGCGCTCACGGTGAAGCTCTCGTTTATCGCCGTAGCGCTGGCGTCCACCTACCCCTTTATGAAGCGCTACACGCACCTGCCGCAGCTGGTTTTGGGCGCTGCATTTTCCTGGAGCATCCCCATGGCGTTTGCCGCCCAAACCGGCGAGCTACCGGCAGACCTATGGCTGCTGTACTTTGCCAATCTTCTTTGGACGATGGCCTACGACACTAAATACGCCATGGTCGACCGCGAAGACGACCTGGTCGTGGGCATTAAATCGACGGCCATTTTGTTTGGCAAACACGACCGCCTTATCATCGGCCTGCTTCAGCTAACCTTTTTGTTATTGATGTTTATCGCAGGTGACCGATTTGAGCTCGGTACGCCTTATTACCTGGGACTGGTCGGAGCAGCAGTGCTCTGCGTATATCACCAATACCTGATACGCCAGCGAGATCCGGCAGCCTGTTTCAAAGCCTTCTTGCACAATAACTGGGTGGGTGCTGTGATTTTTGCAGGCCTGGTCCTTAACTTCGCCCTCTAGCCTCGGAACACCCGTGCAACTCAACGCTGAATTTGTCACCAGCATGACCCAGGTCGACCCAGAGGAGTGGGAGGGACTCTGCGGCGTGGACTATCCGTTTCTACGCCACCATTTTTTGCTCGGGCTTGAAGAGTCCGGCTGTACCAACGCCGAAAACGGCTGGCAACCCTGTCATATGATATTGCGCGATGGCCAACGCGCCGTTGCCGCGCTACCGCTCTACCTGAAATCTCACTCCTACGGCGAGTACGTGTTTGACTGGTCGTGGTCACAGGCATGGGAGCAGAGCGGCCTGCAGTATTACCCTAAGCTGATCAGCGCAATACCCTTCACGCCGGCTACCGGCCCCCGCCTGTGTCATCTGCCCGAGCTTACTCCGGCACAGGCATGGGATTTCAGCAGTCGTGCTTTGGAACAGTTCTGCCTGGAGCAAAACCTTTCGAGTTGGCATCTGCTGTTTCCCTACGAAGAGGTTTCTGAATCACTGTTAAAGCAGGGCATTCATCAACGCCGCGCTACCCAGTTTCACTGGTTTAACAATGACTATCAGAATTTTGACGCGTTTCTCGCTGAGTTCAGCAGTCGCAAACGCAAGTCGCTTAAGCGTGAGCGCAAGCGGGTAGCGGACCAGGGGCTAGCGCTGGTAACACTGGTTGGCGATGATATTAGTGAGCAGAACTGGGAGCGCTTCTACCACTTCTATCAGTACACCTACGCCAAGCGCAGTGGGCACGGCGGCTACCTGACGCGAGAATTTTTCACCCGCGTTGCAGCCAGTATGGGTGAGCAAGTGATCATGGTGCTGGCGAACAACGGCGAAGAACCGGTAGCAGCTGCCCTGTATTTTCGCTCAGCGGATACGCTCTACGGACGTTACTGGGGCTGTGAACAGGAATTCGACTGCCTCCACTTCGAGGCCTGTTATTACCAGGGCATTGAGTTTTGTATCAAGCATGGGATAAAGCGTTTCGACCCAGGCGCCCAAGGTGAACATAAGATCCAGCGTGGCTTTCGACCGGTAGAGACTTTTTCCAATCACTGGATTGCGGATCCGAAGTTATCAGCCGCGGTGGGAGATTTTACCCGTCGGGAGAAGCCCCACAGCGAGGCGTATCTCAAAGATGCAACAACACTGCTGCCCTTCAAGCAGTCGTAAGCTTTACCGTTTAAGCCAAACCAACAGCCGATTGTTCGCTGGCATTGCGACATCTTCCAATAGCCCAAAGCCCGCGAGTTGCGCGAGCGCATCCACTTTTTCAAAATCCCTGATCGCACTCTCACTGGACCGCTGCGCCAGCCATTGATCAAAGCTGGCATTACTGGGAGATGTGTATTCTCCGCCGTAATTGAAGGGCCCATAAACTGCCAGCAGCGTGTCTGCACCGGCCCGCTCACCTAGCTCCGCAAACAGCGCCTCTACCGAATTCCAGGGCATGATATGCAGGCTATTGGCGGTAAATAACGCATGGGGAATACTTTCAACGGGCCAAGGGCGATCACTGACGTCTAGGGCTTTGGGAGGCAACAGATTGTCTCCGAGGTACTGCTGACATCGGGGTTTAAGAACCTCAAGATGCGAGGCGAGTTCGGTTGCCTGCCACTGTAAATGCGCAAGCCGCTCGCTAAACCACGCCGCGTGCTGACCAGTGCCTGATGCGATTTCCAAGACTTCCCGGCGAGAGGCAAACACTCTCGATAGTACCTCTGCGATAGCGTCTTTATTGTTTTCGCAGGACTGAGAAAACGGCAGCGACTGCATCGATATGCCTATTGGGCGCCAGGCGCTTTATCCCGGGTAAAAACCCAATCGGTCGCAGTCGATTCGGCCTTATTGAAGCGATAACCGTCGGTGCGAAACCTCTTCATTCCCTCAGGCGTATTCAATTCGTTCTCAATAATAAAGCGCGCCATCTGGCCTCTGGCCTTCTTGGCGTAAAAGCTGATGATCTTATATTTTCCGTTCTTCAGGTCCTTGAACACCGGCGTAATGATTTCCCCTTCCAGCTGCTTTGCCTTCACTGACTTGAAGTATTCATTGGATGCCAGGTTCACCAGCACCGGTGAGCCGGATTTTTTGAGCTGCCTGTTCACTGCAAGCGATATTTCATCACCCCAGAATTCATACAGGTTCTTGCCGCCGCGGTTGGCGAACTTCAAACCCATTTCGAGTCGATAGGGTTGCATTAAATCGAGTGGACGCAACAGACCGTAAAGGCCAGACAGTATGCCCAGGTGCTTTTGGGCAAAGCCGAGTTCGGATGCACTCAGTGTTTCTGCCTCCAAACCGGTATAGACGTCCCCTTTGAACGCTAAAATTGACTGCTTGGCATTGTCCAGGGTGAACGGGGCAGACCAATTCATAAACCGCGCATGATTCAGTTCGGCAATGTTCTCACTCACACCCATTAGCCCCCGAATGTCATCGGGGCTCATATCCCTGGCATCCGCCACAAGCTCACAAGCCCGTTCCAAAAACACAGGCTGGGTGGCCTTACGGGTGGTGGGTGGAGTATCAAAATCCAGCGTTTTCGCCGGAGAAATCACAGTTAGCATTGGGTATCGCCTGTCTTGAGTCGGTG
This sequence comes from Halioglobus sp., assembly GCA_039986455.1. GTDB lineage: Bacteria > Pseudomonadota > Gammaproteobacteria > Pseudomonadales > Halieaceae > Halioglobus. Next base: position 50,303 of record JBDWQQ010000115.1, on the reverse strand, counting down.
CGCCTTGGGGTGTCCCCTTTCGCAAGGGGGCTATGATACTCTGCACACGGACTAATAAAAAAGACCCGATCAACATGTCGTTTGTGCACAGGCTGGTGCAAACCATAGACGCTTTTACAGATCGCTCGGGGCGAGTGCTGGCTTGGCTTGCTTTGGCGATGGCAGTATTGATCACCGCCATCGTGATCATGCGCTACGGATTCAACACCGGCTCCATATTTTCGCAGGAACTCGTCACCTATATGCATGCAACTCTGTTCATGCTGGGGACTGCTTACGCATTGAAAACAGGCGCACACGTTCGAGTTGATATCTTTTATCGAAATTTCTCAGACCGAGGCAAAGCCTGGGTTAACGCGCTGGGAGGCGTCATTTTCCTGATCCCCCTTTGTCTGTTTATTGTCGGTATCAGCTGGAACTTTGTCAGTGAATCATGGGCAATGAGAGAAACCTCCTCCGAGCTCGGCGGCATCGCAGCGGTGTACCTGTTAAAAGCACTGATACCTGCCATGGGCATCAACCTGTTGCTGCAGGCACTCGCAGAAACCTTACGCAGCACCCTGGTGTTGGTTGAGGGCGATACCTGAACATGGAATACCTTTCTCTCTACATGTTCCTGGCGGTATGCCTGTTATTGATGCTGGGCTACCCCGTTGCATTCACACTGGCGGGCACCGCTCTGGCCTTCGCCGTTGGCGGCATTCTCGGGGGCGTTTTTGACGCCGGATTTTTGTCCGCCTTTCCGGGCCGGGTGTTTGGCACCATCAACAACACCACGTTGATCGCCGTTCCGCTGTTCATTCTGATGGGCACCATTTTGGAGAAATCGCGCATTGCCGAGGAGCTACTCGACAGCATGTCAAAGCTGTTTGGCGGCATGCGAGGCGGTCTGGGAATTTCAGTGGTCGTGGTGGGCATGTTCTTGGCCGCCAGTACCGGCATCGTCGGCGCCACAGTGGTTACCATGGGCTTGTTGTCACTGCCCAGTATGTTGCGCGCGGGCTACAGCCCATCGCTAGCGACAGGCACAATTTGCGCCACCGGCACACTCGGCCAAATCATACCCCCATCGATTGCCCTGGTATTGCTGGGAGACATTCTTGCCAACGCCTACCAACAGGCGCAGCTAAAGATGAACGTGTTCTCTACCCAAACCATTTCGGTGGGCGACTTGTTCATGGGCGCCCTGATCCCCGGCCTGGTGCTGGTTGCCCTCTACATTCTCTACCTTACCGTTTACGCCAGACTTAATCCGGAGTCGGCACCGCCGGCAGAGAGAGAAGAGGTATCCGCGAGTCAAATTGCCAGCGGCCTGGTGCCCCCACTACTGCTCATTGCGCTCGTATTAGGTTCGATTCTGCTGGGAGCGGCCACGCCGACAGAGGCAGCCGGTTTTGGTGCCGCTGGTGCATTGCTACTGGCTATTGCCAGAGGTCAAATGACGCTGCAACGTCTGCGTGAGGCGGTGATAAACACCATGGAAGTCACGTGCATGGTATTTATGATCCTGATTGGGGCGGCCATATTCTCACTGGTGTTTCGAGGTTTTGGCGGCGAAGAGTTAATCCATGGGTTCTTCCTGGATATGCCGGGCGGCGTCATGGGCGCAACACTGGTCGTCATGCTGGTCATTTTCCTGCTGGGCTTTATCCTCGACTTTATTGAAATTACCTTCGTCGTGGTTCCAATCGTGGGGCCCATTCTCCTCGCAATGGGCGTAGACCCCATCTGGTTAGGTATTATGATTGCGCTTAACCTGCAGACCTCGTTCCTGACACCGCCATTTGGCTTCGCCCTGTTCTACTTGCGAGGCGTGGCCCCTGAGTCGGTGCCTACCGGGGCTATCTACCGCGGGGTAGTACCCTTTATAATCATCCAGCTCCTGCTAATGGTGGCGCTGTGGGTCTGGCCTCAAATGGCTACCTGGCTCCCCTCGCTGATGCAGAAGTAACCAGGCTTCCACTACACATAATCAGGCAACCGGAATGAACGACATCGACAGCACCCCCGTGCCCCACGGAGAACTGGCCCTGCAGACAGTGGCCATGCCCAAAGACACTAACCCCAATGGGGACATTTTCGGTGGCTGGTTGATGTCGCAAATGGATATTGCCGGCATGGTCACCGCCGCTGAGGTTGCTCAGGGACGCGTCGCAACGGTTGCGATCGACGCAATGGCTTTCCTTACCCCGGTGCACGTGGGCGCGGTGGTTACCTGCTACTGCGATGTCCTGGAGATTGGACGCAGTTCAATTCGTATCATCGTAGAAGTTTGGATCAACTCAAAGCACGATGGCGAGCCGATCAAGGTAACCGAGGGTGAGTTTGTTTTCGTCGCCATTGATGACAACGGCCGCACACGCGCTATCAAGGGCTAGTAGTCCTCGTCTTCCAGCACCACGTCGCGCAAATTGATATAAGCCTGCTCAGAGATGTGGTGGTAGTTTCGCACGCCTTTGTAAAACTCTGAATAAGATGCATAGACCTTGGCCGCCATGGGGTCCTGGGCCACCAATTTTTGCATTGCGTCGCGCGTCCCCAGCCATAAAGCCTTGAGCACATCGTCCGGGAAGCGACGCAGTTCTGCGCCGTGATCCTCAATCAGCTCTCGCAGGGATTCATTGTTGCGTGCCGTATATTCATCCAGCATGTCCTGACTGGAGGCTCTGGCGGCATGGCGCACGATGGCCTGCAGATCTAGCGGCAGTGCCTCCAGGGAGTCTTTATTAATGACAAATTCAAGGACAGAGCCGGGCTCGTGCCAGCCGGGATAATAGTAATACTTAGCGACCTGGTGAAAGCCCAGGATCCGGTCGTTATAAGGCCCTACCCATTCCACTGCATCAATAACCCCGGTCTGCAAAGACGTGTAAAGTTCGCTGCCCGGTAACGTGACGGAAGTGCCCCCGGCCGCGGTGAAAACCTCACCCGCCAGGCCAGGAATACGCATTTTGAGGCCCTGAAGGTCCTCGATGGAATTGATCTCTTTGTTGAACCAACCGCCCATCTGCACGCCGGTGCTACCGCCTCCCATAGGCACCAGGTTGTAGGGGGCGTAGGCCTCTTCCCACAATTCCAGGCCACCGCCGTAATGCAGCCAGCCAAAGGTTTCCTGAGCGTTCAGGCCGAAAGGTACCGCGGTAAAAAACACCGACGAAGGCACCTTGCCCTTCCAGTAGTAAGCAGCGCCGTGACCCGCATCGGCCACCCCCTGCGACACCGCATCAAATACACCCAGCGCAGGCACAATTTCACCGCCGCCATAGACCCGTATCTTGAGACGGCCATTGCTCATCTCATCCACCATTTTGGCCAGGTTTTCGGCCGCTGAGCCCAACCCCGGAAAGTTCTTGGGCCACGTGGTTACCAGCTTCCACTCGAACTGCTCATTGGAAGTAGCAACGACCTCCCCCGCACTTTCTCCACCGCCCTGATTACCTGCCTTTTCTGCAGCCCACAGGCCGAGGACGGCCACCAGCGCTGCTACCAACGCGAGGATGATGAGTGGTGTGAAGCGTTTTTCCGTTTCGCCCTGTGCCATTGCGTTTCCCTTGTTATATCAGCTGCAGGTTGGCGTACTGTAAGACCAGCCATTTACTGCCCTCGGCGTCAAAATTGACTTCTACCCGAGCGCTACTGCCCCTGCCTTCAAAGTTTAGCACGGTACCTTCACCAAAAATTTGATGGTAAACACGCTGCCCCAAGCACAGGTCAGTCTCAGGCACCGCGGCCTGGCTAAGGGCGCTCACGGGCCTGGAGACGGTGTTGTTAATACGGACTTCCTGCAGCAACTCAGCAGGAATTTCGCGGATAAACCGTGACGGCGCGTTAAAGCTTTCACTGCCGTGCAGTCGCCGCGACTCGGCATAGGTAATCATCAATTGCTCCATCGCCCGAGTAATCCCCACGTAGCAAAGGCGCCGCTCCTCCTCTAAACGCCCGGGCTCCTCAATGGACATACGATGCGGGAACAGGTTTTCCTCCATTCCCACCAGGAACACCAAAGGAAACTCCAGTCCTTTGGCTGAGTGCAGCGTCATCAACTGCACGCTATCTTCATGTTCGTCAGCTTGGGCATCACCCGCATCCAGAGCGGCATTATCCAGAAACTGCTGCAGTGGCGACGTTTCCTCGGACTCGTCTTTGATGAACTGTTTGGCGGCAGAGCCCAGCTCCTCCAGGTTTTCTATCCGCGCCTGACCTTTTTCACCTTTCTCCTTCTGGTGATATTCGATCAGGCCTGCATGATCAATAACGAGTTCAACCAACTGCTCCAGCGCTAAATCGTCGGTGCCAGAATCCAGCTCGTTGATCAGTACAGTGAAGCCTTCCAGCGCAGAAAGAGCCCTGGCCGGTAGCAGCTTTTCAGTAATCACTACCTCGATTGCCTGCCACAGAGATAATTCTCGACCGCGTGCACAGCTGCGAACAACATCCAGTGTTTTGCTGCCTATCCCCCGCGGTGGGGTATTGATTACGCGCTCTACAGCGGCATCGTCTCCCCGGCTCTGAAGGAGCCGCAGATAAGCCAGCGCATTGCGTATTTCCATCCGCTCATAGAACCGCTGACCGCCATAGATACGATACGGAATCGCGCCACGTATCAACGCTTCCTCCAACACTCGGGACTGCGCATTGGAGCGATACAAAATCGCTACTGAGGCGCGAATATTCCCGTTTGAGATCCAGCTCTCTATCTGTTCGACGATAAAGCGAGCTTCATCATGCTCGTTAAAGCCCGCATAGAGGGTAATAGGTTCGCCCTGCTCACCCGAGGTCCAGAGCTCCTTTCCAAGCCGCCCAAAGTTGAACGCGATGACACCATTGGCGGCCTGCAAGATAGTTTGGGTAGAGCGGTAGTTTTGCTCCAGTCGCACGGTGCGCGTCCCTTTGAAGTCATCCCCAAAACGCTGGATGTTTTCGATTTTCGCACCCCGCCAGCCGTAGATGGACTGATCATCATCGCCCACCGCGATCACTGGGATATCTTTCCCGGCCAGCACGCGCAGCCAGGCATATTGAATCGTATTGGTATCCTGAAACTCATCCACCAGAATTTGTCGGAAACGCCCCTGATAATGAGCCAGGACCTCCGGACTTTTTAGCCACAGCTCGTGAGCCCGGAGCAGCAGCTCAGCAAAATCCACCATTCCCGTGCGCTCACAGGCCGCCTCATAGGCTCGGTAAACCTGCAGCATGGTCTGGGCATAGAGATCCCCATGGGGTGCGTCGATATGCTGTGAACGCAGCCCTTCGTCCTTTTGAGAATTGATGTACCACATCGCTTGTTTGGGCGGCCAACGGCTCTCGTCCAGTTCCATTTCTCGACAGACTCTCTTGACCAGCCGTAACTGATCATCGCTGTCCAGAATCTGGAAATTCTGAGGCAGGCCAGCCTCTTTCCAGTGGGCTTTAAGCAGGCGGTGGGCGAGGCCATGGAAAGTGCCCACCCACATACCATGGCTGGGAATCTGCAGCATTTCTTCAATGCGAGTGCGCATTTCCTTGGCTGCTTTATTGGTAAACGTCACCGCAAGAATCGACCAGGGGGAGAACTCTTCGGCACGAATAAGCCAAGCGATGCGATGCACCAAGACACGGGTTTTGCCACTGCCGGCGCCAGCCAGCACCAACATATTTTGACTTTCAGCAGCGACGGCGTCGCGCTGGGCCTCGTTTAAGGGGGAGAGAATATCGGATACGTCCATCGGCGCATTCTAACCGAGGCACAGCGCAAACCCCACCATGCGCACAAAACGACTACAGAAAAAGGGTCAAGGTCTGCTACTATCACCCAAACGGGGCAACGGGGCAGTGTCCGAACATGAGCGACCGGGACGACGATAATAACAAAGAAGAAGGCGGCAACCAGCCGGAAGACAACTGGAACCGCAACGAGAATCTGTTCAGCGACTTCGAAGAAGAGGCGGATTACGAAGACTCAGACCGCGACAGCGACTTCGCCGCTATCTATACCGAGGTAGACGACGATGAGGCAGAGGACCTGGAACCTGAGCCCGCTGACTCTGATACCGAAGAAACCACCTGGGAATTGGAAGAAGACCAGGACGAGTTAGAAGAAGATGACCCCTGGGGTCAGCCCGCCGAAGAACCCGAAGAATTGGCCGAGCCCGACCTCTGGGATGCCGAGCCCAACCCGCCAGGGGCCTTCGATGATGAACCACCATTGCCAGAAGACAGCCTCCCCCCCATCATATCGCCCGCCAGTCAGCTAAACGACGAGTTAGAAAACGACCTCGAAGAAGAGTGGGATGAAATCGACGATGAATATGAAGAAGAGGAAGCGAGAGAACTAAATATCTCCCTTGGCATGATTATCGTCGCTGTCTTTGCTTTGGTCCTGCTAGGCGCAGGCGGTTATGGCGTTATCGAGCAAAGGGCGACAATGCAGGAAGAAATCCGCCAGTTACAAGCCAAGTTAGCGACCTCGGCACCGCCCAAAGAAGTCACTGCAAGCCGGGCAGCCGCAGCCCAGGCCAGTGAACGCAACGTGCAACTGCAGGGTCAATTGGATGAACTCCTGAGGGAGAACAGCAACTTACAAGCCATCGTGAGTGGTCTTGAAAAGCAGCTAACTGCCCAGCAGGAAGCACTGCAGAAGCCCGCGCCGGCACCCAAAGCAGCACCTCGGCCGGCCGCACCTCAGCCGGCCGCACCCAAGCCAGCAGCAGCCGCAACCAGCAGCAGTTCAGCAACCTCTACCGGCTGGTTCGTCAATTTTAGCTCTTACAGTAAGAGAACCACTGCCGATAGTTGGGTTAAGAAGCTTGAACCTGCAGACGGGAAGGTCATCGTGACTACCGGCCAGAGCGGTGGGAGAACGGTTTACCGGGTTCGAGTGGTGGAACTTCCCGACCGAAATACTGCCGAATCAGTGGCAAGAGCACTGGAAAAAGAATACGGCCTACCCAAGCTCTGGATAGGCGAATCCGGCTAACTTGGCAGAAACAGTTTGTCCTGTTAAATTTATGCACCCTAAAACACTGGTTGAGATAAGACACATGAAAGCACTTAAGTACACCGCCCTGGCACTGGCTCTGGGCAGCACATCCGCTCTGGCGGCCGACTGCACCGCTCCCGAGGCGCCTGCGGTTCCTGACGGTGCCTCGGCTACCATGGAAGACATGCTGGCTGGCCAAAAAGCGGTTAAGGCCTTTCAAGCTGAGAACATCGAATACATGAAGTGCCTTGAGCCTGCGATGACAGCGGCTGAAGCGGCCGTAAAAGCAGGTGAAGATGGCGCTGGAGACCTCTACCAGGCCAGCCAGGAAGTCTACAACGCTGCCGTCTCTGCTGAGGAAGCGGTTGCCGGAGACTTCAATACAGCCATCCGGGAATACAAAGCAGCTAACCCCAGCTAATTGTATTCAGGGTCGCCCGCTTCAGGGCGGCCCAACTTCATCCGAATAACACCAAAAATAGCCCCCATGGCGAATGGGACAGGGCTACCGATACGATATACGCTGCCACTGCCAGCGCGGCAATATAGGCTGTCACACGCCACTCTCTGCTCTTCGCAAAACGCATAACTGCCATCCCCAGGCCGATGTAGACCAGTAACGCCACTATCTTTGCCATCACCCAGGGCAGCTCAAGCGGCGAGACGCCCCAAATAAAAAGCATTGCTACTGCCGAAGCGAGCAATAGGGTATCAATCAAATGTGGCAATACTCTCACTAGCCGGGCGTCGCGTCTGTCGTCACTCGCAATCGCCCAGTAACCCCTCAGCGCAAAGCCACAAATACTGAGCAAAGCGCAGGTCACGTGGATATTTTTGAGGATACTGAACAGAGTCATCGCGTCAGTTTATCAGGCTTGCCTAAAGCACAGCGATTAGTCTGCTGCTTCTAGCTGAAAGCAATCGCCTTGTTCCGGGTCCGTTTATTGCGCCAGAGTTTGCGCGTCAGCAAGTGCTAAAACCAAAAAATGCACGAAAGGAGCAGGCCCGGGCGGTCAAAGCACGCTGGTTCCCGAGGCTCAGTAAACAACTCCAAGGGCGCCGGGAAGCGTAGAGAATTCCAAATTTTGAACCAGCACTGGCTCTCCATCCAGGTTGATGTGCAATGGATGGTCAGCTTCTATCGAAAAGCGTTCGGCCTGCACATAGCGAATCACCACATTTTCCGGGTTCATTGGGTCCTTGAGTTCGGCCAGCACCCTCGCGGAGTCCTGAACACTGGCCTCCAACATCACCATTAAATCAAGCTTGCCATCATCAGGCACAGCCAGAGGTGCAACTTCAAAACCGCCACCCGCAAGCCGATTATTGCCCACGGCCATGAGTAGCATTGCACCTTCGATAGGCGCTTGATCGGGCAGACGAAGAGTGCCGCGATAGGGCTGCATTTGCCAAAGTTTAACCAGCCCATTAAGGGTGTAGGCCGCTCCACCCAGCATCGCCTTTATATCTTGAGGCGTGGTTGCTGTTACCTCAGCGCCGAAGCCGCCACTGGCAACATTGCAAAACACATTGCCGTTCATCAAGCCAACGTCCATAGGCCGGGCATCCCGCGTAGACGCAATACGCAAACACTCCGTGAGGTCGTCACAGGGCAGACCCAGGCCATGCGCAAGATCATTAGCGGTGCCCAGTGGCAAAATGCCCATAGCCACGTTTGAGTTCGAACGTTTCGATTTGACCAGCGCACTGGCAACGCCATTAATCGTGCCATCGCCACCGCCGGCGATCACCCGACTACAGCCACGTTTCAAAAGCTCTTTAACCAGAACAACCTTATCTTTCTTATTCCAGGGAATGCGAACTTGCAGGTCTATACCGCTACGTCGAACCGCTTTAACTGCGGCTTTTATTTCTGGTCGATTAGCCGACTTGCGGTGTAACACCAGCACTGGTTTATTTTTAATGCTCACAGGAAGGCCTAATCAATGAGTGTCTTTTTTCAGCAGGCCCAGCATGAACCGAATAGCGCTGGTTGCACGCGTCACATTTTCTCCGATTGAGCTGACTTCTGTCGCCAAATTTTCTAAACGACCCTTCACTTCTTCAACGTCCTGACTTACCTCTTTGTAAGCCATCTCACGAATTTCCCGAGCCATCCGCTCCTCGCCCTCAGAGGGCCCCGCTTTGCCACTCAAGAAAACCACTATGGCCGCCGCTATCCCGTTCAGGACTGCCATACACAGTGCCGCCATGGCAGGCGTCATTCGCACTTCAAGGGCCAGATACCCGGCGAAATTGAACATAGCCAGCCCAATGAGACAGAGCACCAGGGCAACGCCCAGATAGATAGTTCGCGCGGCAACCCTTCTCGCATGAATCTCGGTCAGGGTTATCTCGGACCGCGCCAGTAGCTGCAATTTGAATATAGGATCAGACATTGTTCTTCCTTATGATGTTATTTTTCCAGCCAATACGCCCAGTCCAAAGACCAACAACAAAGTGGACGGCCGGGTATCTTTCAAATCTTCATTAAATCCTTCAAGCCACTGGCTCGCGCCCTCCTTCAATTCGTCAAGAATCGCCTGAGGGTCGATATCTCCATCTCGCTCCATCCACGAAGACAATTGCGCTGACAGTTGTTCCTCATCCGTCACGGGCGCATCCGTACTGGTTGATCGAAGCCGTTCGCTCGCCGCTTTTTCGCGAGTCAGCCGCGCCGCTTCGAGTTGCTGTAGTTCAGCGCGCATTACACTGAGCTGTTCAATAGTATTCATGTCAGCCATCGATCAAACCTTTTCAAATTACGAGACTTCGCTGTCACCCGTGATCACTTCATCCGCCAGCGACACATCACCGGCTTCGTTGGACAGGAGAACCGATATCCAGATCGTGCTCGGGTTCTGCATGGCAAGAAATTTTACCGTCATGGTCAGAGGCACCGATAGAAACATGCCAACGGGCCCAAACATCCAGCCCCAGAATATGAGTGAGAGAAACACTGCCAGAGTAGATAGCCCAACGCGCTGCCCCATCCAACGAGGCTCGATGACGTTACCCACCAGCGTGTTGACCAGAAGATAGAGAACGATAATACCCCCGGTCAGCAGAGGGTCCATGTCCAACAGTGAAAGTAAAACAGCGGGCACCGCAGCTACCGTAGAGCCTATATTCGGCACAAAATTCAGTAAAAATGCGAGGAATGCCCAAAGCACCGCGAACTTCACATCTAGCAAAGCGAGACCGAGCCAAATCAATCCACCGGTTAGTAAACTCACCAGTGCTTTGGTCACGATATAACTATTCATCGCCTGAACAAGGTCCTGAAAAGCCGCCATATATCGGTGGTAACCCTGACTTTCGCCGCCAGCCATCTTACCGGGAAAGCTGGGTGCGTCTGCCAGAATAAAAACAACGGTAAAAAGAATCAGCACAAAGTTAGCAAGCACATCACCCAGGCCGCTGAGGAAGCTGCCAAAGAATCCCAGAGCCGTGGCTGGATTCAACATGCCGCTCATAGCATTGGTGTCGAGCTCCAGGCCCCGCTGGGAAAACCAATTAAGCCAGCCGGACATCAATACTTGAAACTGCTGTTGGTACCCCGGTAGTTCGCCGATAAAGGCACCGCCGGCACGACCCAGCAGAGCCCCCATCAGCAATAACAAAAACAGTGCGAAAGCGCCTACCACAATCGAGGCCAACCAACCGGGTAAGCCTCGTTGTTTGAGAGAACTGATGGGCGATGCGCAAATGATCGCAATGAACACCGCTAGCAGCAACGGGACCAGCAAGCTGGACGCATATCGCGCACCGGCAAAAGTGATTACCAAACTGGCAAGCAGAACAAAAACATCGCGCAACGAAGGTGCGCTGGACACGGGCCCAGAAGGATCAGTCATTCATCATTTCCCAAGATGCCATCCAGTGGCCCGGCCCGATTCATTGTTAATAAGAATGAGGATGAGTATAGCAGCACAAGGGAGCGAGGCCGCCGCTGTGACCCGGGGTTACAAAAACGCAGCTATTCCACGGTAACCGACTTGGCCAAGTTGCGCGGCTTATCCACATCTGTGCCTTTTTGCACCGCCACGTGATAGGACAACAGCTGCAGCGCTACCGTATAAACAATCGGCTTAACAGCCTCAGGACAATGGGGCATGTTCAAAACGTTCACCCGCGGCTCATTGGCAAAACCCGCTTGTCTGTCGGCAAAAACGAACAGCTCACCTCCGCGAGAACGCACCTCCTCGAGGTTAGACTTCAGCTTTTCCAACAGCTCATCCCCGGGTGCTACCGCGACAATGGGCATATCGTCGTCGACCAAGGCTAAGGGGCCATGCTTCAGCTCTCCAGCGGGGTAAGCTTCGGCGTGGATATAAGAGATTTCCTTGAGCTTTAGTGCACCTTCCATGGCCACAGGGTATTGAATGCCCCTGCCCAGAAATAAAGCATGATGCTTGGGGATAAACGACTCAGACATCTGTTTGATGGCCCCATCAAGCTCCAAAGTTTGCTGCACGTAGTCGGGGAGATTATGAAGGGCGTTGATCAGCTCTCTCGCTTTTTCTGTGGGCATTGCGCGACGGCGGCCCAACACCGTCGTCAACATCAAAAGGCCCACTAATTGGGTGGTAAATGCCTTGGTAGATGCGACGCCGATCTCAATACCCGCCCGGGTCAGAAATACCAAGTCGCTTTCCCGCACCAGCGAGCTGTTGTCCACATTGGCAACGACCAAGCTGCCCAGGAACTCCCCGGGAGCAATATTGCGCATGGCAGCAAGGGTATCGGCGGTTTCTCCCGATTGCGATATCGTGACCAGCAGTGTGTTTTCGTGTTGAACTCGCGTGCGGTAACGAAACTCTGAGGCCACTTCGATCTGGCAGGGAATACCGGCGAGCTCTTCTAGCCAGTAGCGCGCAACCATGCCGGCGTGGAAGCTGGTACCGCAGGCAACAATTTGTATCGCCTGCACCTTGTCAAAAATTGCTGCTGCACCCTCACCGAACACTTCGTCAGCGATCTCATGCTCCGCACCCAAGTTAAGAGTCGCTGCCAATGCACGAGGTTGCTCATAGATTTCCTTGATCATGTAGTGATCAAAATCGCCCTTGTCAGCCGCCTCGACCGCATCTTCAATGCGAGTCTTCTCACGCGTCACTTCCTTGCCCGCTTCATCAAAGATCGCTATCGATGAGGGGGATATTGCGGCCAGGTCACCCTCCTCCAGGTAGATAAAGCGATCGGTCACCTGGCGCAACGCCATTTGGTCTGAGGCCAAAAAGTTCTCACCGATGCCAATGCCAATCACCAATGGACTACCCTGGCGGGCCGCGACAACCTGCTCTGGGTGCTCCACATCTATCACGGCCAAGGCATAGGCGCCCTCCAACCGAGCGACTGTGATTTGCATGGCTTCGGTCAGACTGTGTCCTTTATTCATTGTGCTATGGAGTAAGTGAACAATTACTTCGCTGTCGGTAGCAGAGGCGAACTCATAGCCTTGTTGAGACAGCTCCAAGCGCAGTGCCTCGTGATTTTCGATGATACCGTTATGGACCAGGGCCAATCGTTGACCCGAGAGATGAGGGTGGGCATTAGCCGCAGAAGGCTCCCCATGGGTCGCCCAGCGAGTGTGGGCGATACCGGTACAACCCAGATAAGGCTGCATTTGCTGGGCGCGCTCAAGCTCTGCCACTTTACCCAGCTGTTTGTGCATCAGCAGGTTGCGCTCATTATCCAATAGCGCCATACCCGCTGAGTCGTAGCCCCGGTACTCGAGCCTACGCAAACCTTCCAACAAAATTTCAGATACTTCACGCCTGGCCGCCGCCGCCACAATTCCACACATGGTCAGTCCTCCCCGCTGTCTTTGCCGGGGCGTTGCCAGCCCGAGATATTACGCTGCTTTGCACGGCTCACCGCAAGCTCCTCTTCACCGACAGCTTTAGTAACCGTCGAGCCTGCACCCACAAAGCCCCCTTCACCGACCTCGATGGGAGCGACAAGCGTGCTATTTGAGCCAATAAAAACACCGTCACCCAGCTGGGTTTTATGTTTGTTAACGCCGTCGTAGTTGCAGGTAATCGTACCGGCACCCACATTCACCCCTGCACCCATCTCGCAGTCGCCGATGTAACTCAGGTGATTCACTTTGCTACCGATGCCGATAGTCGCCTTTTTGGTCTCCACAAAATTGCCGACCCTGGCACCTTCAGCCAGCACGGTTCCCGGCCTTAAACGAGCGTAGGGCCCCACATTTGCACTGGCGCCAACCTGGGCTTCTTCAAGATGGCTCATCGCGTGAACGGATGCGCCAGCGGCGATACTCACATTCTTTAAAACGCAATTGGGGCCAATGGAGACGCCATCACCGAGCGTGACCTTCCCTTCTATCACCACGTTGACATCGATGCTGACATCAACTCCGCATGTCAGACTGCCGCGAACATCCAGGCGCGCTGCGTCTGCCACACTCACACCTTCACGCAGTAGCTGCTGCGCTTGACGGAGCTGGCACTCTCTTTCGACTTGATTTAACTGCAGACGGTCATTAACACCCAGTACCTCTAATTCCGAGGTAGCCAGCTGCGCTTCCACGCTTTTGCCATCGGCAACTGCCATCGCAAGCACGTCGGGCAGGTAGTACTCCCCCTGACTATTGGCATTACCCACCGCCGGCAAATATCGCTTGAGGTCGGAGGCCGGCGCAGCAAGCACACCGGTATTCATCTCATTGATCAGCAGTTGTTCCGGGTTGGCATCCTTGTGCTCCACGACGCCCCTGACAGAGCCATCATCGCCTCGCAGAATACGTCCGTACCCGGTGGGGTCCAACACCCTGGCGGTCAACAACGCCGGAGCCGCTATCGCTTTTTCAACCAGAGCTTGCAGAGTCTCGAGGCGAATCAAAGGCACATCGCCGTAGAGCACCAGCACCGTACTGCTGTCCTCTACACCCGGCATCGCTTGCAGCACCGCATGACCGGTGCCCAACTGCTGCTCCTGAACCACCCACTGCAGCGGCTGCGAGGCCATGGCATCTTTTACGTCCTGGGCACCATGGCCGACAACCACGTGGATCGCTGAAGGTTTCAAGCCGCGGGCTACGTTGACCACATGCTGCAGCATGGGTTGGCCGGCAACGGGGTGTAAAACCTTGGGTAAAGGAGACTTCATGCGGGTGCCCTGACCAGCAGCGAGGATAATAATTTCGAGATTCATGTAATCTGTTCCCAGTTGGCTTTTGTCACCAACTGTCAGTAAATTTTTGACACAAACTAGTTGATAAGCTCATATTAATGCTCAAAAATATCAATACAACGCTTTTTGTCACAGATAAATTGACAACAAATGAAGTTAGACAGCTTACATCAACTCGGACTTAACGACCGGGAAATCAGCATCTACCGGGCCCTATTGAGCCTGGGGCCAGCATCCATTCGCGATGTCGCCGCTGAGTCGGGGGTAAACCGGGGCAGCACTTACGAAACCCTCAAGCAATTAGCCGGTAAAGGGGTGGTGAACTATTTCCCCAGGGGCAAGCGCCGGGTGTTCCAGGCTGAAGACCCTGAGCAGCTGTTGCAGCTGGGCGAGCAAAAACAACAGGCGCTGTCACAGGCCATGGACCAACTGCGCAACGAGGTCATACCGGAGCTAAAGCAGACTCAGGCCGAATTCAGCCCCGGCAATGTACGCTTTTATGAGGGCGACGACGGGGTGGAGCTGGTACTCAGGGATATCCTCAACAGCACCGCCGGCGATCCGGAGCGTGGGTACTCTGTTATATCCACCAAAACTCTGCGAGAGCACCTCTATCGCCCTTTCCCGAATTTCACCAAACAGCGAGAGAATCGTGGTATCCGGGTGCGGGTTATTGCTGTCGGTGAAGGCGGTGATGAGGCCGAATATGCAGAGCGGAAATGGTTACCCGCCAGCGACACCGCCGATGCTTCTTACATTGCCATTTACCCACCCAAAGTGGCAATGATTACCCTGGCTGACAAAAACTACCCGGTGGTGGTTATTATCGATTCGTCCGCCATCGCCTCTACCCAGCAGATTCTCTTCGACACCCTGTGGCAACTGTTGTGATCGCGCGAGGTCTTTAGGGATAAAGAGCCATACGATAAGGCCCCGTAAACAAAAAAGCCCCGGCTATCAGGCCGAGGCTTTTTTTCGGTAACCCTATAAAGGCAGGCTACCCGGTTGAGATCGCAACTAGCCGCGACCCGCCCGATTTTTCAATTTGCGAAGTGTCGCCAACTGGGCAGCGGCTTCGGCAAGCTGCGCCGATGCGCGGCCATAGTCGAAATCGCCAGACTGATTAGCCAGAGCATGCTCTGCTTCTTTCCGCGCTTCCTCAGCAGCAGCCTCGTCCACGTCGTGTGCACGAAGTGCAGTATCAGCAAGGATAGAAACCACACCGGGCTGAACTTCGAGGAACCCGCCCGAGACGTAGTAAACTTCTTCGGCACCGCCCTGGGTGACGACACGTACCGCGCCCGGAACCAGTGATGTCAGCAGCGGGGCGTGGCCATAGCTCACACCCAACTCACCTTCGCCACCAGTGGCTACAAGCATCTCGACCAGGCCGGAGAAAATTTCTTCTTCCGCGCTGACGATATCGCAGTGGATTGTCATTGCCATAATTCTGGCCTCGTTAACTGACTGCTATTACAGGTTCTTGGCTTTCTCAACGGCTTCGTCAATGCTGCCAACCATGTAGAAGGCCTGCTCTGGCAAGTGATCGTATTCACCCGCCAAGATCCCTTTAAAGCCCGTAATGGTATCTTTCAAAGACACATACTTACCGGGAGAACCGGTAAAGATCTCTGCCACGTGGAAAGGCTGAGACAAGAAGCGTTCAATCTTACGAGCCCGGTTTACAGACTGTTTGTCTTCTTCAGACAGCTCATCCATACCCAGAATCGCAATGATGTCCTTCAGCTCCTTGTAACGCTGCAGTACAGACTGAACACCACGAGCAGTTTCGTAGTGATCTGCACCAATGATCAGCGGATCAAGCTGGCGCGACGTTGAATCCAGAGGATCAACCGCTGGGTAAATACCTCGAGCAGCAATGTCACGAGACAGTACAACGGTGGAGTCAAGGTGAGCGAAGGTGGTTGCAGGCGACGGGTCAGTCAAGTCATCCGCCGGTACGTAGACCGCCTGGATAGAGGTGATCGAACCCACCTTGGTAGAGGTAATGCGCTCCTGCAGTACACCCATCTCTTCTGCCAGCGTAGGCTGGTAGCCCACCGCTGAAGGCATACGACCCAACAGTGCTGATACTTCAGTTCCCGCCAGGGTGTAACGGTAGATGTTGTCAACAAACAACAGAACGTCACGTCCTTCATCACGGAACTTCTCGGCCATGGTGAGGCCAGTCAATGCAACACGGAGACGGTTTCCAGGGGGCTCATTCATCTGGCCGTAAACCATCGCCACTTTTGAGTTGGAGAAGTTCTCAACGTCTACTACGTTGGACTCCTGCATCTCGAAGTAGAAATCGTTACCCTCACGAGTACGCTCACCCACACCAGCAAATACTGACAGGCCGCTGTGCTCGGTAGCAATGTTGTTGATCAGCTCCATCATGTTAACGGTCTTACCAACACCCGCACCGCCGAACAGTCCGACCTTACCACCCTTGGCGAAAGGACAGACCAGGTCGATTACCTTGATGCCGGTTTCCAGCAGTTCATCCGATGCGGATAACTCTTCATAGGTAGGTGCTTTACGGTGAATAGCGGCGCGCTCTTTCTCGCCGATAGGGCCACACTCGTCAATAGGGTTGCCCAATACATCCATAATCCGCCCCAGGGTCTCGGTTCCGACGGGAACTGAGATGGGAGCGCCGGTATTTTCTACAGCCAACCCGCGGCTTACGCCCTCGGAGGAACCCATGGCAATGGCGCGAACAACGCCGTCGCCCAGCTGCTGCTGAACTTCCAGGGTGAGATCTTTCTCAGGCACGACCAATGCGTCGTAAACCTGGGGCACATTTTCGCGTGAAAATTCCACGTCAATTACCGCGCCAATAATTTGTACGATACGTCCGCTGCTCATGTTCGGATCCTCTATATCAAAATTCAATTCTTGCTGGCCCTGGGCGTCGCCCTGTGCCGAGTTCGTTACCACTTCTTACGCCGTGTCGAGCTGCCGCTTAGCCAATGGCCGCAGCGCCACTCACAATCTCAGACAGCTCCTGAGTAATAGCTGACTGTCGCGCTTTGTTGTAAATAAGCTGGAGATCATCAATCAGGTCACCGGCATTGTCTGTAGCGTTCTTCATTGCCAACATACGCGCCGCTTGTTCACAGGCACCGTTTTCCACAACCGCCTGATAAACCTGAGACTCTATGTAACGAGTCAACAAACCTTCAAGCAGCTCTCTTGCATCCGGCTCATAGATGTAGTCCCAGTGGTGGGCCATCTCATCGCTTTCTTCAGCTTCCAGAGGAAGCAGCTGCTCAACGTTGGGCTCCTGAGTCATGGTGTTCACAAACTCATTGCCGACCAGAAACAGGCGGTCGATCTTGCCCTCTTCGTAGGCATCCAGCATGGCCTTAACACCGCCGATCAAATCAGCCAGCGAAGGCTCTTCACCCAGATCACGCACTGCAGCGATTACATTGCCGCCGTAACTGTTGAAGAATGCCGTTGCCTTGGCGCCAACCAGGCTGAGATCAATCTCTACACCCTGGTCATTCCACGCTTTCATGGACTTGATTGCCGCCTTGAACAGGTTGATGTTCAAGCCACCACACAAGCCGCGATCGGTGGAGATGATGATGTATCCAACGCGCTTCACTTCACGCTTTTCCATGTACATGTGCTGGTACTCTGGAGCTGCGTTAGCGATGTGACCGACCACAGAGCGCATGCGGCGAGCATAAGGCTTACCCAACTGCATGCGGTCCTGAGCTTTACGCATTTTCGAAGCAGCAACCATTTCCATGGCGCTGGTGATCTTCTGCGTGCTCTGGATGCTCGAGATCTTGGTCCGTATTTCTTTTCCGGCTGCCATCTAAGGGTCCTCGGGCTCTACTACCAGGTCTGCGTAGACTTGAACTTCTCGATCGCGGACTTGAAAGCGCCCTCGATCTCGTCGTTGTAGTCGCCGCTCTGAACGATGTTGCCCATCAGCTCACCGTGCTCAGCGTGCATATAGGACAGCAGCGCATCTTCAAAGTCGCCAATCTTGGCGACATCGACATCGCTCAAGAGCCCTTCGTTAGCGGCATACAGCAGCAGGCCCATTTCCGCGATGCTCTGCGGAGAGTACTGCTTCTGCTTCATCAACTCGGTCACACGCTCACCGTGGTCCAACTGGGCTTTGGTCGCGTCGTCGAGGTCAGAGGCGAACTGGGAGAATGCAGCCAGCTCTCGATACTGTGCTAGTGCGGTACGAATACCGCCGGACAGTTTCTTAATGATTTTGGCCTGTGCTGCACCACCTACACGAGATACCGAAATACCGGCATTCATCGCAGGTCGCACACCGGCGTTAAACATGTCCGCTTCCAGGAAGATCTGGCCATCCGTAATCGAAATCACGTTAGTCGGTACGAAGGCAGAAACGTCACCGGCCTGAGTCTCAATAACAGGCAGTGCTGTCAGGGAGCCGGTCTTGCCTTTCACTTCACCGTTAGTAAAGTCTTCGACGTACTTGGCATTAACCCGTGCCGCACGCTCCAACAGGCGCGAGTGGAGGTAGAACACATCACCGGGATAAGCTTCACGGCCCGGAGGACGACGCAACAGCAGTGAAATCTGGCGATAAGCCCAGGCCTGCTTGGTCAGGTCATCGTAAATGATCAGGGCATCTTCGCCGCGGTCACGATAGTACTCACCCATGGTGCAGCCAGCAAAAGGAGCCAGGAACTGCATCGCAGCAGGATCAGACGCCGTCGCTGCAACAACAATCGTGTGCTCCATGGCGCCGTGCTCTTCAAGCTTACGCACAACCGCTGCAACAGAAGAGGCCTTCTGGCCAATCGCAACGTACACACACTTAATGCCGGAACCTTTCTGGTTAATGATGGCGTCAACTGCGATCGCAGTCTTACCAATCTGACGGTCACCAATAATCAGCTCACGCTGACCACGGCCAATCGGCACCATAGCGTCAACCGCTTTCAAGCCGATTTGTACAGGCTGGTCTACGGACTGACGGGCAATTACACCGGGCGCTACCTTTTCCAACGCGTCGGTCATGGCCGCGTTAACGGGGCCTTTGCCATCAATGGGGCTACCCAGCGCGTCTACAACACGTCCCTGTAGTTCGGGACCCACTGGAACTTCCAGAATACGGCCCGTACAGCGGCAGCTCTGGCCTTCGGCCAGGCTCTTGTAGTCACCCAGGATTACCGCGCCAACAGAGTCGCGCTCCAGGTTCAGCGCCATCCCGTAGATGCCGCCTTCAAATTCAATCATCTCACCGTACATCACTTCGGCGAGACCGTGGATACGAATGATACCGTCGGTAACCGATACCACGGTGCCTTCGTTGCGAGCTTCAGAAGACACATCGAGTTCGTCGATGCGCGACTTGATAATCTCGCTAATTTCAGATGGATTCAGTTGCTGCATGCTCTCTTCCTCAATCCTAAATTCTAGGAGTTCAATGCTTCGGCGAGCTTGTTCAGCCTGCCGCGCACGGAGCCATCGATCACCAGATCACCGGCCCTAATTAAAACGCCACCCAGAAGGTCCTTATCAGTAGCAGTACTGACCTTCACTTCGCGTTCAAGTTTTTTGCCCAATACGTCAGCGAGCTTCACCGTCGTGGCTTCAGTCAAGTCAAAGGCGGAGATCACTTCTACATCCACTGACTTTTCCTGGTTGGCCTTGAACAGCTCAAACTGGGACGAAATTTCCGGCAGCAAGGCCAGACGCTTGTTCGAGGCGAGAATTGAAACGAAGTTCTTCGCCTCTGCGCCCAACGCATCACCACAGACATCTGTCATCGTCTGCGCCTGCTGTTCGTCGGTGAGCGACGGATTGTTCAAAACCGCCGCCATACCTTCGTCCGTTGCGACAGCGGAAGCGGTGAGCAATTGCTCTGACCACTGCGCCAACGCGTTATGCTCGCGGGCATACTCAAACGCTGCTTTGGCGTATGGGCGTGCCAGTGTGCTTAATTCAGCCATAGCTCCCTCGCCTTAAAGCTCTGCGGCCAGCTTTTCGACCAGCTCGTTGTGAGCTTCCTGGTCGATCGCGGAACCCAGAACTTTCTCAGCTCCAGCCAAGGACAGGGCTGCCACCTGGCCGCGAAGTTGCTCGCGTGCACGGTTGGCGTCCTGTTCGATCTCTGCTTGGGCAGATGCCTTCACTCGATCAGCCTCTACAACGGCGGCGTCCTTGGCTTCTTCAACCAACTGACCAGCACGTTTGTTAGCAGACTCGATAATGCTCGAGGCCTCTTCCTTGGCTTCTTTCAGGCGCTCTACTGCCTTCTCTTTAGCCAATTCGAGGTCGTGACTGGCGCGATCAGCGGCAGCCAGGCCGTCAGCAATTTTGTTCTCGCGCTCAGTCATGGCGGCAATAATCGGCGGCCAGACATACTTCATACAGAACACGACGAAACAGACAAAAGCGATCATCTGCCCGACAAGCGTAAGATTTATATTCACGCTCTTCTCCTCACAGGTTGTTGGGATTGGCTGAAAAAGTGGCAATCCCGATTAGGTTCGTCTCTATTAACCTGCAACTACGAAGATCAGGTACATCGCGATACCAACACCAATAATGGGGATCGCGTCTACCAGGCCTGCGCCCAGGAAGAAGGTTACCTGCAGTTTGGGAGCCAGTTCAGGCTGACGAGCGGAACCTTCGATGAGCTTACCGCCCAACAGGCCAACACCGATCGCGGCACCCAGACCACCCAGACCCATCATGATGGCGGCAGCTACGTAGATTAATTCCATGGTTTTCTCCTAGCGTTAAATAACCAAAAGGTTACAAAGTTAAAGTGAATTAGTGATCTTCATGGGCCATGCTGAGATACACAATCGTCAGCACCATGAAAATGAAAGCCTGCAGAGTGATTACCAGAATATGGAAAATCGCCCAGCCAATCTGCAACAGTCCCGCGGGCACCATCCAGGCGATACCGGCGCTGAATAGGGCTGCAATCAGAATAAAGATCATCTCGCCAGCGTACATGTTTCCGAACAGACGCAGGCCGAGGGAGAAGGGCTTGGCCAGCAGGCCAACCACTTCCATAAACAGGTTCACGGGAATGAACATAAAGTGGTTAAAGGGGTTCATGGTCAGCTCTTTCACAAAGCCGAAGCCCTTAACCTTAATTGAGTAGTAGAGCATCAGGATGAAGATGCCCAACGCCATGCCCATGGTGATATTAGGGTCAGTAGACGGCACAATTTTCTGATAGGGAACGCCCAGTAACATCAGCGTGTGCGGGATCAGGTCAACCGGGATGATATCCATCAGGTTCATCAGGAAAACCCAGACAAATATTGTCAGTGCAAGCGGCGCGACCAGCTTGTTGTGGCCGTGGAATGTGTCTTTGACCGTGTTGTCGACAAACTCGACGATCATTTCGAACAAGTTGACCATTCCGCTGGGAACGCCGGCTTCAGCCTTCTTGGCCACAGAGCGGAACAGGAAGCAGAACACAAGGCCTAGGCCGATTGACCAGATCATTGAATCCACGTGAATTGCGTTGAAGCCCATCGCAGACGCTTCAGCGCCGCCGTGAGCCATCGTCCAAACACCGCCCTCGGGTACAACCTGTACGCTGCCATCTTCGGCAAGGCGCTCAAAGCCCGCTGGCAACTTGCCATAGGTAAGGTTGGTCAGGTGGTGGACAATATATCCGGAGATTGTCAGTTCTTCGCCTGCAGCTGCCATCTATAAGGACTCTTACGTCTATCTCTGTCTTGACTGGCTGCGAGAGAGCAACAACCAGCTACCAATAATTTGTATCGCCAGCATCGCGATGTATCCGGCGAATACCGACAGGCCACTAATCGGCCGTAAGGTTGCAAACACCAGGGCGAACCCCGCAACACTCAATAAAAACTTGCCTATCTCTCCAGCGTAACTGGATTGGGCCATCGCTTTGGCCGATTTCGCCCCCCGCCAACGGAAGGCGAGTCGGGCAAAATACGCTTGAGGAACAATCGCTATCAGTCCACCTGCGGCAAAGGACCAGGCAATCACCTGATCGTAGGCCAATAAAGGCAAACCCAAGGCCGTCAAAACCGCCAATTGCGCCAGGGTAATGCGATGGACAGGAGGTCGCGCTATTTCAGCACCGGCCATAAAAACCTCGCCTTACTCCCCTTTCCACTAGCCACACGGGTTTCATCCTCGTTCAAGGCGCGCGCATTATAGGGGCAATGGTGGGTGGGTTCAACCAGACGATAGTCACTATCGACATTAAAAATAGGAGCTTCTAACGCCAATATCCCATAGGAATTATCGCGGCTCGGGCATCATTCACGCGGAGGCAGCCCATATAGTGTCTGGCTGTTTTTTGACCACTATATCCTGTGTAAATGAGCCGCTCGCGTGGGCCCTCATTGGCAACCGGGGCACATTCGACTATTTGATGTGCGCCAAAATTCCGTCCAACTGATCCAGCGAACTGTAATTGAGCACCAGCTTGCCTTTGCCTTTCGCTGAGTGCTGAATTTGCACCTTGGTCCCCAGCCGCTGAGCCAGGTCGTCTTGCAGGTGCCGAATGTTGGGGTCCAGCCCCTTCTCCTGCTTCGGTTTGCCCTTGCTTGCGAGCAAATTACGCACCAAAGCCTCCGTTTGACGCACGGACATGGCCTTGCCCACAACCTGGCCGGCAGCGTGAGACTGGTCACCCCCTTCCAGGGCCAGCAGCGCGCGAGCGTGCCCCATTTCCAGATCGCCGTGCTCAACCAGCCTGCGAACGTCTTCCTGCAAGCTCATCAGGCGCAGCAAGTTGGTCACCGTTGATCGCGATTTACCCACCGCATCGGCCACTTCCTGCTGAGTGAGCTCAAATTCCTGCTGCAAGCGCTGCAGTGAGGCCGCTTCTTCGATTGGGTTGAGATCTTCGCGCTGGATGTTCTCAATCAGCGCCATAGCAATAGCCGCTTCGTCCGGGACATCACGAATGACAGCGGGGATGGTATCCAGTCCCGCCAACTGAGTGGCGCGCCAGCGCCGCTCGCCGGCGATAATTTCGTATTTTCGATCAGAGATCGGTCGCACCACGATGGGCTGCATGACGCCCTGCGCCTTGATGCTATCGGCCAGCTCCTGCAACGATTCGGGCACCATGTCACGGCGCGGCTGATACTTGCCACGCTGGATCAGATCAACCGCCAGCTCCTTGAGCAGGTTATCGGGGTCCGCAGCCACCTCCTGCACGGTAGATTCCGAAGCTTGGGCGGCTTGACTGGCCGCCGCGTTGGCCCCCAGCAATGCATCCAGGCCTCGCCCCAGTGAGCGTTTTTTCGACATCCTGCCTCTCCGTTAATCCGTGACCGGGGCTGAGGCGGGTGCCGCAGCCTGCTGCGCGAGCTTTTCCTCGCGCCGGATAATTTCTCCCGCCAATGCCATGTAGGCCTTGGAACCGCGGGAGAATTTGTCGTAATACATCGCCGGAATACCATGGCTGGGCGCTTCCGCCAAACGCACATTACGCGGCACCACCGTGCGATACACCTTTTCGCCAAAGTGACTGTGCAGCTGATTGGAGACTTCGTTGGTCAGGCTGTTGCGGGGGTCGTACATGGTGCGCAGTATGCCCTCAACCTGCAGCTCACTGTTCACCGAGTCAGCGATCTGGGAAATGGTGCGAACCAAGTCTGACAGGCCCTCCAAAGCAAAGTACTCACACTGCATTGTGATGATTACCCCGTCAGCGGCAACCAGCGCATTGAGCGTGAGCATGTTGAGTGAGGGAGGACAATCAATCAGCATGTAGTCATAGGAGCCCGATGCCTCGATAAGAGCAGCCCGGAGGCGGCGCTCCTTGTGCTCAACTTCAATCAGCTCCACTTCTGCGGCGGTCAGGTCACTATTGGATGGCAGTACATCGTAGCCGCTATTGGCTGCATGCTGCGCAACCTGGCTGACGGGAGCACGGTGCACCAGCACATCGTAAATACTGCGCTCTACACCGTATTTATCGATACCACTGCCCATGGTGGCATTGCCCTGAGGATCAAGGTCCACCAACAAAACGCGCTTTTTCATGGCAGCCAGGGAGGCGGCCAGATTTATACAGGTCGTGGTCTTGCCGACACCGCCCTTCTGGTTCGCAATTGCGATTACTCTTGCCACTCTTTCCCCTGGTAACGGTTGTAACGCTGCGCTCAGCGTAAAGTCATATCCACCAGGTGGCGCTGCTCGTCCAGGCCCGGCACATTCAAGATGTGCACGGCCTCCAACTGACAGCGGTCTTCCACAACGGCGATTTCTTCCCCTGGATAGGCGCCCTTCATCGCGAGGAAGTGGCCACCGGAGGACAGTAGGTGACGGCAGCCATCGACCATATCCTCCAAAGAGGCAAAGGCCCGGGAGAGCACCGCGTCAAATGGAGTTTGTGAATCGAATGCCTCCACCCGCGCCTGGTGAACCTTCATATTATCCAAGCCCAGCGCAGTTTTCACCTGAAACAGGAAACGGGTTTTCTTACCGTTACTATCGAGCAGGTGAAATTCTCGCTCCGGGAACAATATCGACATAGGCACACCGGGCAAACCGCCGCCCGTACCGACATCAATCAGCTTTGCACCACGGATATAGGGTGCTATCGATAAGCTATCCAACAAGTGCCTGGTCACCATTTGTTGCGGGTCGCGCACAGCGGTGAGGTTATAGGCCTTGTTCCATTTGATCATTAGTTCCAGGTAAGCCAGCAGGCGCTCTTGAGTAGCGGCGTCGCCTGCTACTGCCAATGCATCACAGCCCTGGGCCAGTTGATTGGCGAGAGATTTATCCAAGTCAGGCCAGCTTGCGCGCGTCGCCGCCCTTGATAGCGCCAAGAGCGCCCCGCTTTTTCAGGTAAATCAACAACAGTGAAACCGCTGCGGCTGTAACGCCAGGAATCCGGCTTGCTCTGGCCAGCGTGTCTGGCCTTGCCTCGCCCAATTTCTGCTTAACCTCGTTCGAAAGGCCATCGACTTGCTCATAATCGAGGTCTGTAGGCAGGGCCGTATTTTCGTAGCGGCGCAGACGGTCTATTTCGTCCTGTTGGCGGTCGATATAGCCGGCGTACTTGGCCTGAATAGCAACCTGCTCTGCCGCTTGACTATCTGCGGTCGGCTCTCCTTTGAGGCTGGCAACATCGCTATAACCCAACTCAGGTCGCTTGAGCAGATCTGCCAGGGAATATTCCCTTGCCAGCGGGCTGGTCAATTTACCGGCCAACTGCTCAGCCTCAGCACTACCGGGCTGCAACCAGGTGCTTTTCAGGCGCTCAGACTCGCTGGCAATGGCCTCGCTTTTTTCTTCAAAGCGCTGCCAGCGTGCATCGCCTACCAACCCAATTTCTCGGCCTTTTGCTGTAAGCCTCAGATCAGCATTGTCCTCTCGCAACAGCAAGCGGTGCTCAGCTCGAGAGGTAAACATGCGATAGGGCTCAATCGTCCCCATGGTAATCAGGTCGTCGACCAACACCCCAATATAGGCCTCATCGCGGCGAGGGCACCAGGGCTCCTCGCCCTTTATTGCCAAGGCGGCATTAAGCCCCGCCAACAAACCCTGTGCGGCAGCTTCCTCATAGCCGGTGGTACCGTTGATCTGACCGGCAAAATAAAGACCGGGCAAAGCCTTGGTTTCCAGCGAGTATTTCAGGTCTCGGGGGTCGAAAAAGTCGTACTCAATGGCATAGCCCGGGCGCGTGATATGCGCGTTCTCAAACCCCTTAATGGAGTGCACCAGATCGATCTGCACATCAAAAGGCAGGCTGGTGGAGATTCCATTGGGGTAGAGCTCCGGCGTGGTCAGCCCTTCAGGCTCAATAAATACCTGGTGGGAATTCTTATCGGCAAAGCGGTGGATCTTATCTTCAACACTGGGGCAGTAGCGGGGGCCTACGCCCTCAATAACGCCTGAGAACAGCGGCGAGCGATCCAGTCCTGCGCGGATAATATCGTGGGTACGTTCATTGGTATGGGTAATCCAGCAACAGCGCTGCTCAGGGTGCTCATCCACACTCCCCATAAAGGACATAACGGGCAATGGCTGATCGCCCCACTGCTCTTCGAGCTCACTAAAGTCCACACTGCGCGCGTCAATTCGCGGCGGTGTTCCGGTTTTCAATCGCTCAACCCTGAACGGCAACTCTCGCAAGCGCTGGGCCAGGGCGATGGACGGAGGATCACCGGCGCGGCCGCCTGAGCTGTTCTCCATGCCAATATGCAACTTACCGCCCAGAAAGGTCCCGGTGGTTAAAACCACCCGCGGGGCACGAAAAACAACGCCCATCTGGGTAACGGCGCCAACAACAGCTCCGTTTTCAATGACCAGGTCGTCAACTGCCTGCTGGAAAATGCTCAGGTTCTCCTGGCTCTCGAGAATCTGGCGTATGGCATTGCGGTAAAGCACGCGATCCGCTTGAGCACGAGTGGCACGCACGGCAGGGCCTTTACGCGAGTTAAGCGTGCGAAACTGAATGCCGGCGCGGTCAGTGGCCAGTCCCATCGCACCGCCAAGGGCATCAACTTCCTTAACCAGGTGGCTTTTTCCAATACCGCCGATCGCCGGATTACAGGACATCTGGCCCAATGTATCGACGCTGTGAGTCAACAACAGGGTGCGACAACCCATGCGCGCCGAAGCCAGGCACGCCTCGGTACCGGCATGGCCACCACCGATCACGATCACATCAAACTGTTGCTTGTATTCCACGTAAGCTGACCTCACCTGCCGGCATCATTGGGGCCGCGATTATACGTGTGGCGCGCCCGGTGTACAAAAATTGTTCGACTGTAAAAATGCCACCGGTGCTGCTTTTGGACAAGGCGGTAGTCCCTTGTGTACAGTCACTGCGCACGCGAGCCGTGGCTCGCCCTCACACATTTAATTATCAAGGCTTCGCACTATGGATTGGCTGTTGGCATTTCTCGCGATCTTCAACCTGGTTTCAATGATTACGGTCTTTTCGTCGCGAACAACTCCACGCAAGGCAGTGCCCTGGCTGACCTTTGGTACCGCCCTGATGGCAACGGAGCTCGCCTGGATATGGCTACCGTTGCAGGCCCTACTCGCCTGGGGGTTTACCCTGGGCGGCGGCCTGGACACTGCACTGGGCAGCGTCTCCCTGTTCGTTCTTGTCATCACCTGGGCCGGCCTGATTTGGAGCATTTTCAAGTCTACACAGGCGAAAGATGCTGTTGAGGGTGCCCTCCTGGATGGCCTCGGCTTTAGCTACCAACAGGAAATACCCGCTGATCGCAGTAGCGCGCTACGCCGAAAAGTAAGCTTTGATGACTGGAAAAACCCAGCCGCGATGCCACTGCCCGAGGTGGAAGTACTCAGGAATATTCCCTACGGCCCTGCTGGGCAACGGCAGCAATTGGATATCTACAGGCCAAAGGTGATTCCCGAGGGCGGTTGCCCGGTGTTACTGCAGATTCATGGCGGCGCATGGATGATTGGCGACAAAAAACACCAGGCTCTGCCGCTGATGTATCACATGGCCAGTAAAGGCTGGATATGTGTCGCTGCCAACTATCGGCTGAGCCCCAGTGTCGGCTTCCCCACCCACTTGCTGGACTGCAAAAAAGCGCTGTGCTGGATTAAGAACAACGGTGAAGAGTACGGCATGGACACCGATTTCGTCGCGGTGACGGGCGGCTCGGCAGGCGGGCACCTGACTGCCTTGATGGGGCTGACTGCCAACCAGGCGGAGCTTCAACCAGACAGCCCCGAGACAGACACCACCGTACAAGCGGCCGTGCCTTTTTACGGTATCTACGACTTCCTGGTTCGTTATCACCAGCACCCTAATCGTGAGGTCTACCAAAAATTCCTCAAGGGCAAAGTGATGCATGAGACGCTCGAGGAGAATCCGGCGCTATGGGAGTTGGCGTCCCCCGTTGCCCAGGTCCATAAAGACGCACCGCCCTTTATGGTTCTGCACGGCAGTCACGATAGCCTTGCCGCCGTTCGCGATGGCAAGGTATTCGCAGAAAAACTTCAAGAAGCTTCAGCGCAGCCGGTGGTTTACGTGGAAATGCCAGGGGCAGAGCATGCCTGGGAAACCATGCACTCCCTGCGCACCGAGCACACCGTGGATGGTGTGCATCGTTTTCTTGAGTGGGTGCTGGCCAAGCACCGAGCTGAGAAAAGCTAAGCCTGTTTCGAAGTAGCGAGCTGCTGATCGCACCAGGCTAGCAGGTCAGCAATAACCTGCTCCCGTTCGGGCTCATTGAAAATTTCATGATAAAGCTCCGGGTAAAGCTTGAGCGTTTTATCGGCCGAGCCCACAGACTCATATAAAAAGCGCGACCCGGACGGGGCCGTCATCACGTCATTCTCGCCATGCATAATCATTAAAGGCAGGGTGATGGTTGCGGCCTCTTCCTGTATTCGGTTCATCGCCTTAAACAGCTCTGACACAAACCGTGCCGACATTTTCCCCTGATTAATCAGCGGATCTGCTTTATAAGCCTCTACTACGGATGGGTCGCGACTAACGCCTGCTGCATCCAGCTGCATGACACCAAGCTTCGGCAACAACAGTGAGAGCAAGCGTATCAGTGCAATCTGGGTGAGGCCGGGTTCTAGATCTGATTTAATGGCAGGCCCTGACAATGCACAACCCACAAACTGATGCTGGTGCTCCAATAAAAAGCACGCTGCAATCAGGCCGCCCATGCTGTGTCCCAGCAAAATAACAGGCAAGCCGGGGAAGTCCGCGGAGGCACGCTGACGAAACATTTCCAGCGTATCCAGGTGATGTTGGAAATCTGCCATGTGACCGTAGGTCCCATCTGACTTGCCATGCCCCACGTGGTCAAGAGCCGCGACACCATAGCCGGCAGCGCAGAAGGTTTCGGCTAATGCCGCGTATCGCGCGCTGTGCTCACCGGCACCATGCACCACCAACAGCAGGGCCTTGGGTACTTCTTCCGGCCTCCAGTATTGGAAGTAAATCGTATGGCCCGCGGCCCCGGCAAATGTGTCTTCACGATGATGCATTACGCAGCTCCCTACCCCACATCCGCGAGGAATTTTTCGATTTCTTCCCAGGCCTCACGAGCCTCGGTGAGTTGAGGATAAAACATATGCCAAACGTGAACCACGCGCGGCCAGGTCTGTAATTTTGCGACTGAGCCATGGGCCACCGCGCGGTTGACGTAACGACGGCCATCATCGCGCAGCATCTCCGCCTCACTGGCATGAACCAGCGTGGGGGGTAGATTGTCCAGGTTACCAAACACAGGCGAAATCAACGGGTCTGCAGGATTGATGCGGTTTTGCACCCAGCCGCCCCACAGTAACAGCGGGCGGGGTATCTTCGCCAAGCCCTTGAACATTGGACCGAGCATTGCGTCGGTCTCAATATTGGCCTTCATACTGGGGCCACTAAAGGTGGCATCAGTGGTTGGCGACAGCGCGACCACCGCGTCTGCTTTTCGCGATCCGTGGTCTCTGGTCCAGGCCGCCATCATCAAGGCAAGGTTACCACCGGCAGAATCTCCGGCGATATACATTCGCTGCGCGGGGGAGACGCCATCGGGGCCGTTTTTTAGCAACCATTCATAGGAGGTCTGGCAATCGACGACACCCGCTTTGCGCCGGTGCTCGGGCATCAATCGATAATCGATGGCTAGCACCGCGCAACCTGAGACCTCAGAGAAACGACTTGTAATAACACGATGGCTGCGCGGACTACCCATGACAAATGCCCCGCCGTGGATATAAAGCAGACGGCGTGACGTATCCGCGCCCGGGGCAATAACCCATTCCGCAGGAACGCCGCCGGCGTCCACTTTAGTAAAGCTGGAATCGAATTCGACGCCATCAGACATCTGATCCATGTATTGACGCATCAGTGCCAGTTGTTGCTTTCGCGGCGCCTCGCGAATGGGGCCAGAACCCATGGCAAGTGAAGCAACTACGTTGTCATGCTCATCAGTGGCGTCACCTTGCCCCTTAAACTGCTCGCCCAGCGGGCTATCGAAGTCGCTGAGATTAGGGCCGTTTAAATAGAACCGGGTAAAGGCCAGCAAAACGACCAGGGCAAGTAGAACAACTGTCATCCACATCATTAGAGAAGAATCTCGTTTCAAGCGAACAGGCATTTTGTGCTCGATAGCGACACTAAACAAGTGCAATAGACTTCTGCATCTGGCTTGTGCCAGTGACTGAAATTTGGTTAGCTGGCAGGGCAAGATCAAATAATAATCAACATGGAGTCAGCAGATGTCTGGATATCATGTAATACCCCCCTTGCTCGGACTGGCAGGTTTAGCAGTCGCCTTCATCATTTATCACATCATGATTCGCCATAATCACGGAGATGGTATCGTCAAGAAAATTGGCGACCAGATTCATCTGGGTGCCATGGTGTTCATGCAACGCGAATATAAGATGCTCGCCATTTTTAGTGCCGTGTTGCTAGTCGCGATTTTTGTGTCGCCGTTAGGCGCCAATACCGCTATTTCTTTTCTCGTAGGCGCTTTATCGTCGGCGACCGCGGGCTTCCTCGGCATGTTCGCCGCAACCAAAGCCAATGTGCGCACCGCCGTTGCGGCCCACAACCATGGTCAGGATATGGCCCTGTCGGTGTCGTTCTACGGCGGCTCCATCATGGGCCTGTGTGTTGCCTCTCTTGGTCTGATCGGTCTGGGTAGCCTGTACTGGTACTTCGGCGGCGATCCGCACACAGCGCATGCCATCCACGGCTTCGGCATGGGCGCGTCGGTCGTGGCCCTGTTCTCACGAGTCGGTGGCGGCATCTTTACCAAAAGCGCTGACGTGGGTGCCGACCTGGTAGGAAAAATTGAAGCCGGTATCCCCGAAGATGACCCTCGTAACCCTGGCGTCATTGCCGACAACGTTGGCGATAACGTGGGCGATATTGCAGGCATGGGATCGGACATTTTCGAGTCCTACTGCGGCTCTATGATCGCCTGTATTGCCATTGCTTCGACCATGGCAATCGGCGCGGAAGAAAAGAGCGCCATGATGTTCCTGCCACTGGCGCTGGCCACGATCGGCTTACTGGCCTCACTGGGCGGCATTATCATTGTCCGCGCCCGCAGCAGTGCAGCACCGGAAGTGGCATTGCGCACGGGCACGCTAGCAGCACCGGTGATTTTCGCAGTTATCGCCTACTTCATGATGTCGGGTATGGGCATTGGAATTAACATCTGGTACTCCGTTGTTGCAGGTGCTGTTGGCGGTGTCTTAATCGGACTGATTACCGAGTACTACACCGGTGGCAAGCCAGTAGAGCGCATCGCGAAATCAGGCGAGACCGGACCTGCCACTGTCATGATTACTGGCTTGGCTGTCGGCATGCAGTCTGTCGTGCTGCCAGTGCTATTTCTTGCGGCAATCATTTGGGTCTCAACCAGCCTCTCCGGACTTTATGGCGTTGGTATCTCAGCCGTCGGAATGCTGGCCACGGTGGGTATCACCATGGCAATTGACGCCTACGGCCCCGTGGCCGATAACGCAGGCGGCATCGCGGAGATGGCAGGCATGGGCGAAGAGACCCGCAAAATTACTGACGGTCTCGACGAGGTGGGCAATACCACGGCGGCCATTGGTAAGGGTTTTGCCATCGGCGCAGCAGCCCTGGCAGCGCTGGCCATCATTGCAGCGTTTGTAGAAACGGTGCAGGCAAACAACCCCAACTTTTCGCTGGAGATAACCAATCCGACGGTATTGGTGGGTATGTTTATCGGCGGCACAGTGCCCTTCCTGATTGCGTCTATCACCATGACTGCTGTGGGTGAAGCCGCTTTTGACATGATCACCGAGATTCGCCGCCAGTTTCGCGAGATACCGGGTCTGTTAGAAGGTACCGCGGAGCCTGATACGGCTCGCTGTGTCGATATTGCCACGACAGCGGCACTGAGGCGAATGATCGCTCCCGGCGCTATTGCAGTCGCAACACCTGTTCTGGTTGGCTTTGGACTGGGCGCTGCTGCTTTAGGCGGTATGCTGGGTGGCGCACTGCTGGCTTGTGTATTGATGGCACTCATGATGGCTAACGCCGGCGGCGCCTGGGACAACGCCAAGAAGTTTGTCGAAAAAGGCAATCTGGGCGGCAAAGGCTCGGAAACGCATTCGGCGGTGGTCGTTGGCGATACGGTAGGTGACCCCTTCAAAGACACCTCTGGTCCAGCCATGAATATTCTGATCAACGTAATGGCTATTGTCAGCCTGGTGATTGCCCCTTTGTTGTAACACGGTTATCACCCTGTCGCGGGGCATCAAGCCCCGCTTCTTAGCGCTTTCTCGTCGGCTCAAACGGCTGTACCAGCCGCCACTGTTTTCCTCATTAGCTACACTCATCCAATGCGCTGAGTAATACTTGTTGGCCGCAATTGTGAGCAATCAAACAGGAGAAGGACTATGGCGAGGTGGAAGCGTAAGGAAATTGAGAAAGCCTTCGATAAATTCCAGGCTGGGGCTCTTAAGGGGGCGCAAACCAAAGACTGGTCTGACTGGTCCAACTGCTTTACCGAAGACGCCACCTATTTCGAACACAACTACGGTCGCTATTGGGGCCGACAGCGCATTCATGACTGGATTACCGATACCATGAACCAATGGCCGGCCAGCAGCATGACCGCCTTTCCGGTCCGCTGGTACAGCATTGATGAAGAAAAAGGCTGGGTGTTTGCCGAAATTATGAATCGTATGGAGGACCTGGGTGACAACAAGATCTACGAGGAACCCAACATTACGATTCTTCACTACGCCGGCAATGGCCTGTTTAAGTATGAAGAGGACGCCTACAACCCGTTAAATATGGGCGTCATGATTGGCCAATGGCTCGCCGCGAAGAAAAGCATAGACGAATCTCAACAGGCGGACAGCTCGAACTGACCATGGACATTAATTCTCAGCGCAACATCGTATTGCGTTTTGATATGCGCAGTTCCCCCGATTGCCCCGATAGTCAGGCTCAGCGCTATCAGGCAGCCATCGAAATGGCCGCCTGGGCCGACGAGGTTGGCTTCGACGTTATTGGACTTTCCGAGCATCACGCCACTGAAGATGGGTTTCTTTCCGCGCCGCTGCAACTGGCGGGAATGATGGCTGCAGTCACTCAACGCATTCGCATAAGTGTAAGTGCACTACTGGTCCCGTTGCATGATCCGCTAAGATTAGCAGAAGACATCGCTGTCCTGGATCTGGCTTCAGGGGGCCGCTTCTCTGCGACCTGCGGCCTGGGCTATCGAGAAGAGGAATACCTCATTGCCGGGGTAGACTGGAAAACCCGGGGCAAAATTTTTGATAGCAAACTTGATTTAATGTGCGCTTTGCTCAGTGGAAATATCGCCTTGAGTAATGGCAAAGACACCCGCCTTGCTCCCTGCCCGGAATCACCACTGCAGGCCCTTATTTTGATTGGTGGCAACAGTCCCGCGGCCGCAAGAAGAGCGGCTCGACTTGGTTTGATGTTTAGTCCGGCAATCGATGATCCTAAACTCGATAAAATTTACAGAGATGAGTGCGCTCGCTTATCCCATTGGGGAATGACGATTTTTCCTCGAGAGCCTGCAACCACCTTTATTGCGGAGGATACGGAGGCAGCGTGGGATCAAATCGGCCCTTACCTGCTCTATGATGCCACCGCCTATGGCGCCTGGCGGCACGCGAACCGGCGGGCTTATGCTGAGTCCTTCGCCGCCGATCTGCAGGAGCTCAAGGCCGAAGGGAAATATCGAATACTGACACCTCAACAAGCTGTTGAGGCCATCAAAAGCACCGGCTCACTGCATTTGGCGCCGTTATGTGGTGGCGTACCGATCAAATGGGGCTGGCGGAGCCTGCGCTTGTTTGAAGAGCAAGTGAAACCTCACTTACAGTGAAGATAAAAATAGATGTCGTGAGCACATAAGAAGAATTGCTGAAGGGGTGCGAACATCCGTGTTCGCTAAAGCGCTACCTTGCACTGGAAATAGTCTTTCACAAACCGTCGATGTTTTCGATTACCGACGATTACACCGCGAGTGATAGGGGTTACTCAATTAACTCGGCTTTTCCATCTTCCACCACTGCAATCCATTCCTCACCGCTGCGCTTGGCCAGCCCAAGCTGTAGCAGTTTGTTAAGCGCATCGTCGATTTCGAAATCCAGGGTCGATTGCCACTGCTGTTCAAACCACTGCTCTATTCTCTTATCCAGTGCTTCTGCTGACAGTGCACCACCGGCAGCCAACAAAAAATAGTAGGCCAATAAACTCTCGTTACACTCTGAGTCTTCGGCTTCGTCGAGTAATCTGAATATGACACCTGCATTGTTGTCCAATAACTTAAAGTAAAGGCTCTCGGTCAATGCCTGGGCAAAGCGAACCTTGCGGTTCTTAAAACTGGAATACTGTTTCCATAGGTAGCCGCCAAGCGCTCCCAGTCCCGCCAGTAGTACCAGTACCGTCGCTTTATTGAGCTCAACAGGCTCACTACTGGTACCCAGCCAGAAACCCAGTAAAGAACCCAATAACAACAGGGTTGTACCGAGCTTGGTCGTCATCACAATGCCACCGCTCACTAAGGCGGGAACACCGATCAAAATTTTATCCCAGAGCCTCATACCCACGCGGGTATTGGGGAAAAGCATCTCTACATCTGCACCAGGCACGTTTTGGAACAGCTTGATCATAGTCGAGCCCGGTTGGCACCCACCCAATGTGCTTTGGGCGTCGATGTCTTCCTTAAACCGAAGGTAAAGAACTACCCGATCATAGTTCACAAATTCCACGGTTTTACGCCAAAGACCAAACAGGTAGCTAAGCTCTTCCGTGCGCGGGGAGGCGCCACGGGTGAATAGCAGGGCTTCATCAAACTCGTCCAAATCGACATGTAGCTTCAAGTTGAAAAGGGAGGTCCTATCAAAAGCAGATTCTAACTGCGCCCTGCTTACGCGCTCATAATTTGCGCGATCCAATATCTGTCCCAGAAGAATGGCCAACCGGCCCGCTGCTTGCTCGTCTCTGAATTCTTCCACTGCTCGGGTATCAGCATCCGGATCCACTGGGCTGTAAGCGTGCTTCAACTCTTGTTTTAGCTGATGAAATTCTCCTCGAAAAAAGGACTCTATCTTGCTTAGCCCTTGCGAGAAACTTTCCTGTTGTTGATCCGTGAGGTCCCCACCCGCCAGACACATGTGTACCAGGTCGGTGCGGCGAAACGGAATAAAACGAAGCCTGGGAAGATTGGACATAGCGTTTAATTATCTGAAATCTATAAGCCCTAGATTAATCAGGTTTAGGCCAAGAGAAAAGGTTAAGACAGGCATGAGTGCAAGCTAACGGTCTTTAAGTGTTACTTTAAATACGTTGGGTTATACTCAGAACCCTTAGAAACCCGCTGTTTTATCCAGAGGTTAACCACCCATGCAGTTTACCGAGCAACACAACGAGATTCGCCGCACCGTTTCACAGTTCGTGGAAAAAGAAATCAATCCATACGTAGAAGAATGGGAAGAAGCCGGTATTTTCCCTGCCCATGAAGTCTTCAAGAAGGCCGGCGACCTGGGTTTGCTGGGTATTCATAAACCTGAGGAATA
Source organism: Halioglobus sp. (assembly GCA_039986455.1). Taxonomy (GTDB): domain Bacteria; phylum Pseudomonadota; class Gammaproteobacteria; order Pseudomonadales; family Halieaceae; genus Halioglobus. The sequence continues at coordinate 14,668 of JBDWQQ010000115.1, read as the reverse complement.
TGGCGGTCTGGGTCTCGATTACAGCTATGCGCTGGTCGCCCAGGAAGAGTGGGGAAGTGCCGCGCACGGTTCTGTACCACTGGCAATTGCTGTGCAAACGGATATGGCAACCCCTGCTCTGGCCAGGTTTGGCTCCGACGAGTTAAAACGTGAATTTCTGACCCCTGCAATTGCTGGCGATATGGTGAGTGCCATTGGAGTCAGCGAACCCCATGCCGGTTCCGACGTGGCTGCCATTAAAACCACAGCCGTAAAACGCGGTGATGACTACGTCATCAACGGCACTAAAATGTGGATCACCAATTCCACTCAAGCAGACTACATCTGTCTTTTGGCAAATACCTCAGACGATCAAAAGCACAGTAACAAGTCGCTGATTATCGTTCCTACCAACACGCCAGGCTTTTCAACCTCCCCGAGGCTCAACAAACTGGGTATGCGCGCATCAGATACTGCCCAATTATTTTTGGATGATGTGGTCGTACCGCAACGCTACCTGATTGGTGAAGAAGGCAAGGGCTTTACCTACCAGATGATGCAGTTTCAGGAAGAGCGGATCGCAGGCAGCGCAATCACCATCAAAGGTTTGGAAAATTGCATTAAGGAAACCATCGAGTACACCAGCCAGCGCCAGGCCTTTGGAAAGCCTCTACTGAATAATCAAATTATCAATATGAAATTAGCTGAAATGCAGATGGAGGTAGAGTCGCTGAGAGCGCTGACCTATCGAGCCTGTGAGACGTACATCAACGGGGAAGATCCAACGCTACTGGCGTCTTATGCCAAACTGAAAGCGGGTAAACTGTGTAATAGCATTCCTACGGAGTGCTTACAGTTTTGGGGCGGAATGGGCTACATGTGGGATAACCCCGTTGGCAGATCAATGCGAGATATGCGTCTTACTTCTATTGGTGGTGGAGCTGATGAAGTGATGCTGGGAATCATTGGAAAGATGATGGGGTTGGGCGCGCGATCCTGAAATTAGAGCCCCGGGATGACTCGCCCCGGGGCTAATTTTTACACCAAACTATAAACCCATCTGGCGGACAGCCAGGTCCCTCATAATTTCCTCCGAACCTCCGCCTATCGCAAACACCTTTACTTCACGATAAATTCGTTCCACGGGATTTCCGCGTAGATAGGCCGCTCCGCCGAAAATTTGCATTGCTTCAGATGCAACAAACTCCAGTGCTTTAGTGGCAGCGAACTTACCTTTACAAATCTCAGCCACCGGCATTTCACCTTCGTTGATCTGCCAACACATGATATTCATGTATGACTCAATTTGATCCACCCTGGCCGACATCTCTGCAATTTTGTGGCGAATCACCTGATGCTCTATTAGCGGCTTACCAAACGTTTTTCTTTCCTGGGCATAGCTGATTGATTCATCAAGGCAAGTTTTCATCATTCCCAGAGCACCGGCAATCAACGACAGGCGCTCGTAATTAAAATTTTTCATGATGGCGGTAAAACCGTGGTTTTCCTCACCCATCAGATGACCTGCTGGGACACGACAGTTATCGAAATAAAGCGTGGCTTGATCTGAAGCCCACCAACCCATTTTTCTATCCAAAGGTGTACGGGTAAACCCGGGAGTATCGGCGTCAACAAAAAACAATGAAATACCTACCAGGCCTTTACCACCTGTGCGGGCACCAACGACAAAATAATCTCCTTTCATACCGCCGGTGATAAACGTCTTGGAGCCATTGATAACCCATTCATCACCGTCACGTGCGGCGGTAGTCTGCATATTTGCTACATCAGAGCCACCACTGGGCTCAGTGATCGCAAGACAGGAGCCTTTACGACCCAGGACAATGTCTTCCAGAACTCGATCCCTAATTTTATCGCTGGCAAGGTGTTCTATGGGCCCTATCGAGATACTGCGGCCCCCTACTCCCGCCCAGACACTGCTACCGCCCGCCTTTGCCATTTCCTCTGAGGAAGCGACTCGCATGAATGCATCATCAAAGCCCAGTCCGCCGTAAGCATCAGAGACCCCAAAACCGAAATATCCCATGGCGCCTAATTCCTCATGCAGCCTCCAGGGAAAGTCACCGGCTTCATCCCATTCATCAATATAAGGTTTAATCTCAGATTCAACGTAGCGCCGAATAGTTTCGCGAAACGCTTTGCGCTCTTCGGTTTCAAATGGATTTAGCATAGCGAACCTCATTGATCCAAGGTTGTGGAAAAAAATTGTGATACTATATTAATATCAAGTGTTACTCAAATAAGACCACAACAATGACCAGTAAAGAAAAAAACAAACCTCGGACCCGTGTAGAACAGAGAGAATCTGACATTCTGGAAGCCGCGACGCAATTATTCGCAGAGGAAGGATTTCATGGCTCATCGACACGAAAAATAGCAGCGCAGGCCGGCCTATCGGAAGGTACTTTATTTCATTACTTCAACACGAAAAACGACTTACTACTTGCCATTCTAGACGAGTTTTATAGTGAGCTAATCACCTCTGCACAAGAAGGTGTTCAGGACATCATGGGCACGCGCGAACGCTTGTTGTTTCTAGCCAAGAACCACCTACGCTCATTAATGGCTAACCATGCGCTAATGATGAGACTTATTCAGGTCTATCTTTCGGTTAACGTTAATTATTATTTGGATTACAAGAGCTCACCTTTATACGACCTGAACCTCCGTTACACCCGAATCTTCGACAATGCTATCCGCGAAGGTATAGAACGTGGCTATATCAAACAAGATCTAGAGTTATCAGCATTACGTGATCTCTTTTTTGGGGGGCTGGAATACGGTATTAGAACGCTCAAAGGCCGTAATTACAGTGCTGACAAGATTGAGGCCTATGTCGAAGCCCTTGTAGATCCACTGTGGGCGAGTATGCAAGAAAATAATGAGGAATCTGATATGGCAAAGCGAGGTGATGAAAACCTGGAAAAAGCTTGCAAGAGGTTAGAGAAAATAGCCTTGCGGTTGGAAAAAAACCTAAAATAATTTAAGTGTTCTCTCAAAAAAATTCAGTGGAATAACAGTAAACGAGTATAAAGAAGTCCTCTTCAAAACTGCATTATTAATGTAGGAATCGGTCCCTTAAATTTTTTCGGGTATTTTCATCCAGGTTGAGTGCAGACTCGTAAAAATGCTCTTTTGATAAATAATGTTTTCGAATTTCATCAAAGCAGGCACGGATATACTCAGGCCGCACTTCCATCATTGGTCGAAGCACATGTTCAGATACTGCCTCTCCCGATTCATCTTTAAACTGAGTCGATAAATGCCTTACCTCTTCATCAATTGGCAGGTAGCGATTAGTCAACAAATAGTCATCTACGATGACATCCTCGTCGACACCTAACACATCCAGAATAAGCGCCGCTCCAAAACCAGTACGATCTTTCCCCGAGGCGCAGTGGATCAATGTAGGCCGGTCGCCTGATAAAATAAGTTGAAACATTTCTGCATACTGAGGCATTTGATTAGCCACCAAATCCCTGTTCATGTCTTCCATAAAGCCTGAAGCATCATCAACAGCGATGATGCCCTGATGCAGGTTCTCCATAAAACTACTTCGACTCCCGGGGGTCACTGGCAAACTGGCATAGTGATGTCTGCTTTTTTGGCCGAGAAAGGTTGGTTCTAACTGCTGCTCCATCACCTGGCGAAAATCACACACCAAAGACAATCCCAAGCGGTTAACATAGTGAAGGTCCTCGTCGGTCAGCGAAGACAGTTTGCTGGAACGATAGAGCTTTCCCCACTTTAGTTTCCTACCACAAGCCGCTTCATAACCGCCAAGGTCGCGAAAATTGGGCGTACCCTCTAGTTCAAGCTTTCGCTCAGCGAGAATGGCGCCTTCTCCTTGATCGGATAGAAGATAGAAGTAATGTCGAACCGATGGGTCAGTGTTTTTAACTAGGGCATGATGTGCGCTGGTGGTCAGGATAGGGTTTCCTGGATTTTCAGTTTGATAGTAAAAATCGGGATCATCTGACATATAAACCGACACAGTGTGGTTTGGGGGTAGCGTCCGCCATTGCAGTTCATAATCTTGATCTGCATTACGTTCTACATGACAGGCGCTTAAATCAAACACCTGAATAACACTCAATGTTCATTCTACTCTCCCACTTAGCGCAGCCTTGCCAGCAATCTCGGTACTATCCGCTCAAGTCGCAACAATGTGGCCAGGGCATGATCTACCTGTTCAACCCCAACAAGGCGTTGCTCCGGATGTTCAACATCGATTGAGCGGCCTACATTGTACATAAGCCAGTTGACCCAATCGGCAATCACACAATGTAAGGCCGCCTCGACGTCATCAAAACTGCCTATACCCCCTGCCTTCAAGTAGGCCCTTACAAACTCATCAAAAAGTGTTTCATTGAAGTCGAGAGTAATCCCACTCCAGTCGAGTGCCTCAAGGATAACTTCATGAGTCGGGTTCAACTTTCTCGCCGACTCCCAATCGATAATGAGTGGCTTATCCTGTGAATCCCACAACACGTTCTTGTGATCCATGTCCCCATGACTGGTTACCGAATGAGCAGATAGGTAAGCAATGGCTTTTTGTTGTCTGGCGATTTGCTGCAAGAACAAAGGTAGGTGCTCGCTAAGTTCTTTCGCTCGGGATGAATTTCGACTGCGGGCGAACTCGACCAGGGTTGTTAGCTTTTCCTCCTGATGCACTTCGAAAACCTGCTGTTGTAAATCCGGTATATCAATATCAGCCAAGTGCATGCTAGCGAGAAGTTCTGCTACCTCTTGCACATGGACTCGATCAATGTGTTCGCGGTGCAAGGCTTTAGCATCGACCCAGGGATAAATCAGATAGTGTTTTTCATCGATAGATTGGAGTGCCTCGCCATTGTGCAGCAATGCACTGACGGCGGGTATACCAATCGATGCAAACTTCCGAGCCACTGCTTCAGTTGCTTCGAAGTGAATGGAACGACAACGGGTATTTTGATCAAAGTCCTCAGATAGCTGTTTGAGAGCGTAAGAACCGGTATTGGTATCAAGCCTCCACATGGTGTGATGAAAGCCACCAGTCACCGTTACAGGCCCTCTCAATGGGTTTCCCAGTGATAGGGTCTGACACAGGGAGCTCAGGTGGTTCTGATTGAAATGTTGAGACAATGCCACTGGTTAACCTGATCTTAATTTCTGGTCTCAGTGTTGCAGAAAAATGTCTTCACAAAAATGCGCGAAGTCATTAGGAAAGCAGATTTTACTTGTTCAACGTTTTTCTATTGTCTTATAAGTAAATATATATAGTTATATATGTAGTGTATGTATTTAAGGATTATTGTTGTTGTTATTATTAGGCAGCTACTTTTCTGTGTTTAACTCTGTTTAGTCGATAAATAACAATCACTTAGAGAAAGTATAAACCCCCTAGTATGTCCTGAAACTGGGCTTGAAAACGGCTTACCAGGCAGGGGATGGCCTGAAGATAAGTTGGTGTCTTTTGATGAATCTTTCGATTTAGTTGAGTTATCCAAAAAGTAGTCACTTTGATTTCCCCATGCTTATACAACGATTTAGCACGTTCTGTGTTCCACATTTTTGACAGCGGTTCTTGTTGGGGATGGCGCCTGTATAAGTTGTCGTTAAATCATTGATTGAGGACAAGACTGTGGATATGTCCTTGGTTGTCTGTCTGTAGCCCGTTGTTATTTACCGATACAGAAGCTGGAAAAGATTTCACCCAGTAACTGGTCAGAGTTAACGGCGCCGGTTATTTCACCCAGGTGATTCTGACAAGCTCTTAAATCTTCTGCTAAAAGCTCACCGGCACCCGCGTTCTCCAATTGAAATTTTCCTGCAGCCAGGGCGTCGCCCGCTGCCTCAAGCGACAGTAGGTGCCTTCTACGCGCACTGAAGTTTGATTCGTTTTCTTGTTGGTAACCCATACAGGTTTTCAGGTGTTCTTTGAGTAAACTCATTCCCGCGCCTGTCTTGGCGGACAGTTCAATAACGTAACTGTTGTTCGCGAAGGTAGAAGAAGGAGGGCGTGAGCTCAGATCGCACTTGTTTCGAATGATTGTAATGGGGATTTCTCTACCCAGATGGTTACTGAATTCTGGCCAAATCACAGAGGGATCATCGTTGTCGTGTTCGTGATTAGAACCGTCAACGACTAAAAGGATATGATCGGCGGATTCCATTTCATGCCAGGCCCGGCGGATGCCTTCTTGTTCAACTTCGTCCGCGCTGTCACGCAGGCCGGCGGTATCGACGATATGCAGCGGCATCCCGTCTATTTGAATATGTTCTCTGAGAACGTCTCTAGTTGTACCTTCGATGGGCGTGACGATGGCTGAATCTTGGCCGGACAGTGAATTGAGTAGACTGGACTTGCCGGCGTTGGGCTTTCCAGCGATCACCAGTTTCATGCCTTCGCGTAGTAAGGATCCCTGTTTGGCCTGATCTTTGACCTCACCGAGTTGCTCGATGATGCCTAGTAACTGGTCACGAACCTGGCCGTCCTTAATAAAATCAATTTCTTCTTCCGGGAAATCGATGGCGGCTTCCACATAGACTCTTAACCCTGTGACCAGACGCACCAGTTCATCTATCTTTTTGGAGAACAGGCCTTGCAGTGAGCGGCTGGCATTTAAGGCAGCATGCTCGGTGGTGCTATTGATCAGGTCTGCTATGGCTTCTGCCTGAGTGAGATCTATTTTGTCATTTAGGTATGCGCGTTCAGAAAATTCGCCGGGCCTGGCCTGACGGGCGCCGTGAGCGATGCAAGCTTTCACCAATAAATCGAGAATGACCGGGCCGCCGTGTCCCTGCAGTTCTACAACGTTCTCGCCGGTGAACGAATGAGGTCCTGGAAAAAAGAGGGCTATTCCTGAATCCAGGTTGTTGCCGTCGTTATCATAGAATTGGCTGAAGTGGGCATGTCGGGGAGACAGGGTCTGTTGGCTAATTTGCTCGCCAATGGCCAAGGCGCTGGGGCCCGATAGTCTCACGATACCTACGCCGCCTCGGCCCGGGGCCGTGGCTATTGCGGCAATGGTATCGCTATCAAAAGAGGTGGATGTCGTCATTGCCTCAGTATAACGCCCCGTTTCTTGATAGGAACGGGGCTAACAATCAGGCTGGGTCTGCTTTCTCAATTTGCTTGGTAATCACGTACTGCTGAGCCATTGAGAGCAGGTTGTTGACCACCCAGTAAAGAACCAGACCGGCGGGGAACCAAAGGAAGAAGAACGTAAACACAATGGGAAGCCATTGCATGATTTTCGCCTGCATAGGGTCGGTGGGCGGCGGATTCAGCCGCTGCATGAACCACATGCTGGCGCCCATCAAGATGGGAAGTACGAAGTAAGGATCCATCACCGAGAGGTCATTAATCCAAAGTGCAAAGGGCGCGTGTCTAAGCTCAACACTCTCCATGAGCACCCAGTAAAGGGCAATGAACACTGGCATCTGCACCAGTATGGGCAGGCAACCGCCCATGGGATTAACCTTTTCTTTCTTATAGAGCTCCATCATCGCCTGTGACTGTTTCTGTTTGTCGTCGGCGTACTGTTCCCGAATATCGAGCATTTTTGGCTGAACTTTGCGCATTCTGGCCATTGAACGATAACTGGTTGCAGAAAGCTTGAAGAAGGCAGCCTTGACGATAACGGTAAGCAAGATAATGGAGGTACCCCAGTTACCGACAAAGGAATGGATTTTGGTCAATAGCCAGAATAGCGGTTGTGCTATCCACCAGAGCCAGCCGTAGTCGACAACCAGGTCCAGGTAGGGTGAGATTTCAGCGAGACGATACTGATCTTTAGGGCCTGCATAAAACTCAGCGCCGGTACTGCCTGATTGGCCAGGGTCCAGCGTCAAAGCGGGGCTGGTAAAGCCCGCAATATTGAACCCTGATTGGGTGACACGGGTACTGTAGTTGTGGCTTTGGTCACTGTTGGGAACCCATGCACTCAGGAAATAGTGTTGGATCATGGCTATCCAGCCACCCGGTAACTGAGCCTTGAAGGGCTCTTCCTTCATATCCTCGAAATCAAATTTGGTGAAACGTTCATCCGGCTGGGTAATCGCGGCCCCAAGAAAAGGCTGCATCCCCATGCCTGACTGGCTTGATGAGGGAGCAGGTGTGCTGTCTCGTTTGATTTGCCCGAACAGGTTAGCTTGCCAGCGGGTAGTGCTGTTGTTGACGACCAGGTAATCGATGGCAACCAAATATTCTCCACGAACGAAGGTAAAACGTTTGGTGACTTTAACCCCTTCAGTTGTGGTGAGATTCAAGTCGACAACTAACTCGTCGTCGCCTTCAGCCAATTCGAAGTTGTCAGCAGCAGCGGTAAAAGTAGCTCGCCCATTGCTGTCGACGCCATTAGGGCCAATAAGGCCACTTTGGGCAATATAGGTTCGTTTCTCATTCTGTTCGAGTAAGACAAACGGTACATCCGGGTCGTCGATTTGTTCAAGGTGGCGAGGCAGTGCCAGTTCGATAATGTCGCCGCCCTGCAGGTCGATAGCGACCTGCAGGCTATCTGTGCGTACGAGGACAATGCTTGCGTTATTTTTTTCGATCACTTGTGCCGGATTTTCAGTCTCCAGAAGTTCTGGAGTAGACGGCACGTCTTCATCGGTCGAAGTGATTGTGGGGGCGCTAAGCTGCGGTAGTTCAGCGGTGCCAGAATCATTGTTAGCGATAAGCCGAGTTGTTTGAGCCGTTTCGGTGGCTGTTTTGTCATCTGTGAAGGCGACCCATTCGGTCAGCAACATGAAAGACAAGACGGCGATGGCGCCAATAAGCAGAGAGCGTTGCAAATCCATAGTGATATCTGTGACTTAGTGTGAGTGGCTGCAAGGAGGGACAGGATCGACGCCCCCTTCATGCCAGGGGTGACATTTCGAGAGACGGCGTGTGGCTAACCAGAGTCCCTTGAATACACCATGTTGAGTAATGGCTTCTTGTGCGTAGCTTGAGCAGCTGGGGTAAAACCGGCAGTGATGTCCCAGAAAGGGGCTTAGTAGCACCTTGTAGCTGGAGATCAGGAATATAAAGAAGCGACGCATCAGTGTTCCGTGCCTTTAGCTGGTTTGGACGCGTGACTGATCAGTTTCTGCCACTGCTGCCGCAATATAGTTGATAGCGCTTCATTATCCAACCGATCAAGACCGCGCCTGGCCAACAAGATGACATCTAACGAGGGCTCCGATAACGAGGGCTCCGAATCCGGTAGGGTCCGAAATACTTCTCTGGCTATCCGTTTAATCCGGTTGCGCTGGGCTGCCAAGCGGATATTTTTTTTTGCTATGACTAAACCCAGACGGTGCCTGGGTTTATTGTTGGCGATTGCCAGTAACAGTAGATGCTTATGAGAGGCTCTAGCCTCGGCGCCATCGAATACCTGGCTATAGTCTTGGGCATTGAGTAGGCGTCTGGCTTTGCCGAAGCTATTGTCAGTGCCCACTCAGAGCAGGTCCTCTTAAGCAGACAGGCTCTTACGACCTTTGGCACGACGACGATTAAGCACTGCGCGCCCGCCTTTAGTGGCCATGCGTGAGCGGAAACCGTGAGTACGCTTGCGCTTCAGTACGCTGGGCTGAAATGTTCTTTTCATGACAAGATTCCAATTAGTTAATACTGTGGGCCAAAGGTGCTCGTAGTAGAGAACAGCCACTGGCCAGAAAAAAGGTGGGGTATTCTATTGAAATAGAGCCACTAGTTCAATGCGGAGCGTGTCTTTTTTATAGGCTCATTCCGGTAGTTTTGCGGCGTTCCAAGGTAATCAATAGGTTAGATGGATAAGCCGTGGCGTTTTTCAGGAGGGCTCAGGCGGGCTCTGGCCTGCGACAATCCCCCCACATTGTTTACACGCTTTAAGCACAGGATATCCACAAAAATGGTTATACAAAAATATTTTTTTATTGCTGATCAAAAAACACCCTAAAACGACATAAGTGTATGAAAAATAAAGTTAAAATATAGAAGCGCAGCTATAAAATAAATGTGGATAAGTGCTCTGCCGGAGAGTATTATCGTTCGTCCGGTTAGGGGATATTCAAGCCGGTAAAAATAAATTTAATTGTCACTTTTTGAAGGAAGGCGGACGGCTTCGTTCGCTTCAAGGGGAATGCTTTGCCTGGCGTAGTATGGCAGCAATGCGTCGATAGACTGCAGGACGAATTGCCCTCGCAGCAGTTCAACACATGGATTCGGCCCCTGGAGGCCACCACCGACGGACAATCGTTAACATTGTTCGCACCTAATCGTTTCATAAAAGACTTCGTCTCCGACAAATTTTCGCGACGAATCAATGAGTTGGTCGCTGAGCTTGAGCCAGGCGGCGCTTTAGATGTCGTTCTGGAAATCGGAAGTAGCAATACGCCCAAAGCTGCCAGCGCGCCGGTTGTTGCGCGAGCTATCGCCCCTCCGTCGCCCGAGGTCGAGCATATGGCCCCCGCGGTATCAGGTGTGGCCGTCTCAGGGACACCTGCGATGAGGCCGGCGGCCAGAAGTGCCGTGACAAGCGGTGCCGCCCAGGCGAGGCAGGCCGAAATCGAAGGCTCACTGCAACACCAACACAGCCTCGTAGAGACCTATACCTTTGACAACTTCGTAGAGGGCAAATCCAATCAGTTGGCTTTGGCCGCTGCAAAGCAGGTCGCTGAAAACCCGGGTGACTCCTATAACCCGCTATTTTTGTACGGGGGCGTTGGCCTTGGTAAAACGCACCTGATGCACGCTGTGGGTAATGCACTGCGGTTGAATAAGCCCAATGCCAAAGTGGTGTACCTGCATTCGGAACGCTTTGTGGCTGATATGGTAAAAGCCCTGCAGCTCAATGCAATCAGTGATTTTAAGCGCTACTACCGGACCGTAGATGCGCTGTTGATCGATGACATCCAGTTTTTTGCCAAGAAAGATCGTTCACAGGAAGAATTTTTTCACACCTTTAATGCCTTGCTTGAGGGCGGTCAGCAAATGATTTTGACTTGCGATCGCTACCCCAAGGAAATTGATGGTTTGGAAGAGCGCCTGAAGTCGCGCTTCGGCTGGGGCCTTACAGTCGCCGTGGAACCGCCGGAGCTTGAGACCCGAGTGGCGATTTTAATGAAAAAAGCGACGCAGGCGCGGATTAACCTGCCCCCCGACGCTGCCTTTTTCATTGCTCAGAAAATTCGCTCCAATGTAAGAGAGCTGGAGGGGGCACTTAAGAGAGTGATAGCGAGCGCTCACTTCACCGGCAAAGACATCGATATTGACCTGATTAAAGAGAGCCTTAAGGACCTATTGGCTCTGCAAGACAAACAGGTGAGCCAGGACAATATTCAGCGCACTGTGGCCGAGTACTACAAGATCAAAGTAGCGGACCTGATGTCTCGACGTCGCAGTCGGTCGGTGGCACGACCCAGGCAGGTCGCCATGGCCTTGGCCAAAGAATTGACGAATCACAGCCTTCCAGAGATTGGAGACAGCTTTGGGGGCAGAGATCACACGACAGTTCTGCACGCATGTCGTAAAATTAAGGAACTTCGTGAAACCAACTCGGATATTCGCGAAGATTATAAGAACTTGCTGCGATCACTCACTACTTGAGGTAGTAGAGCGGTAGGAGCTTTTGTTGATTAAATAGGGTGCTTTAAAGGGCACCTTTTCGTGTTGAGGAATAACAACGCATATGAAGTTCACAGTTTCCCGGGACGCATTACTCAAGCCATTGAACCTTGTTGCCGGCGTGGTAGAACGCCGTCAGACTTTGCCTATTCTTGCCAACGTATTAATGGTGTTGGATGGAGACCGTCTCTCTTTAACCGGTACCGACCTCGAGGTTGAGCTTGTCGGTCGGGTGCAGCTTTCTTCTGCGGGCGATTCAGGTGAACTCACCGTCCCGGCGCGTAAGCTGGTAGACATTTGTAAGTCGCTGCCTGAGGGCTGCGATATCAGCTTTGCCGCGGAAGACAGCAAGGTCACAGTGAAGGCCGGACGCAGTCGCTTTACGCTGTCTACGCTGCCTGCCCGAGAATTCCCCAATGTCGAAGACAGTATGGGTACTCATCAGTTCACCTTGAAACAAGGCCAGCTCAAGCGCTTGATAGATCGCACCGGCTTTGCGATGGCGCAGCAGGATGTTCGTTATTACCTGAACGGCATGCTCTGGGAGCTTAAAGACCAGCAATTAAAGGTGGTAGCGACCGATGGCCACCGGCTTGCTCTGTGTACGCTGCCAGAAAAAATCGACTCCAGTGACGATACCCAGGTTATTTTGCCCCGTAAGGGTGTGCTGGAGCTAGCACGCCTGTTGTTGGCCGAGGATGACGATATTGCCATAGTGATTGGCAGCAACCACATTCGGGCTACAACCGATGAGTTCACGTTTACCTCCAAGTTGGTGGATGGCAAATTCCCCGACTACCAGCGGGTATTGCCCCGAGCGCCCAATAAAATTGTACTGGGCTCGCGCCTTGAGCTACGCCAGGCCTTTACTCGCACAGCGATCCTCTCCAACGAGAAATATCGAGGCGTTCGCTTGAAACTAACCGACAATAGCCTGGATATTGTGGCCAACAACCCAGAACAGGAAGAAGCTGAGGAGGCCGTCCCTGTTGATTATCAGGGCGAGTCGCTGGAAGTGGGCTTCAATGTCAGCTATTTACTGGATGTGTTGGCTGTTTTGAGCGGAGAGCAAATAAAGCTGTCCCTTTCAGACCCCAATAGCAGTGCCCTGCTCGAGGAATCTGACGAAGGCGACTCCCTCTACGTCGTTATGCCCATGCGCCTCTAGTCATAGAGGTGCTGCGGCCTGGCCGTTAATTTCGTCTATTTGCGCTGATGTCTGCCGATTCCAGCCTCTCGCGATTACAAATAAACCACGTTCGTAACCTTTTGGGTGTCAGGCTGGAGGGGTTTCAGCGTGTTAACGTGTTTTTTGGCCACAACGGCAGCGGCAAAACCTCTGTTTTAGAGGCTATTCACCTGTTGGGCATGGCCCGGTCGTTTAGAGGGAGCATTAAGTCCCTTGTTACTCACGGGCAAGATCACTGCACCGTTTTTGGGGCCCTTGAGCCTAGAAGTACGACTTTAGGGGTGCAGAGAGGCGTTACCGGTGAAGTTAAGATCAAAATTGCCGGCTCACCGGTGCGAACCGTGGCAGAGCTGGTTGAGTATCTACCAGTACAGGTCATTAACGCGGACAGCTTCGATTTACTGACGGGCTCCCCCGGCGCACGCCGGCAATACTTGGACTGGGGTGTGTTCCACGTGGAACATCGCTTTTTTGACCAGTGGCAGCGCTTTCAGAGAGGAATAAAACAACGCAATAAGCTGCTGCGGCGTGTTAAAATGGCGACAGAAGAGCTGGCTGTATGGACTCATGAGCTGGCCCAGTCAGGAGAAGCCCTGAGTCGCTACCGAGAATCGTATTTTAACCTGCTCACACCGAGGTTTCTTGAGATTATGGCGCAGTTAGCGCCGTCCCTTAGCGGGCTGGAGCTGCGCTATAGAAAGGGCTGGGACAAGCAACTGGATTATCAGCAGGCTCTGGAAAACAGCATGCTGACCGACATCGAGCAGGGTTATACTCATGTGGGCCCTCAGCGTGGTGATGTGCGGGTTCTCACCGAAGGGTACGTTGCTGCAGAAACCCTCTCCAGGGGCCAACAGAAGCTGGTGGTTTGTGGTCTCAAGTTGGCTCAAGGGCAGCTTATGGCGGAAATGGGCCGTGGCAGCTGCACTTATTTGGTAGATGACCTGCCCTCAGAGCTGGATCTGCAGCACAGCAGCCTGGTTTGCGGCTTACTAGCGGGTATGAACGCACAGGTTTTTATTACCTGCGTTCATCAAAATGATATTGAGGCTGTTTGGCCCCAGGAAAACCAGCAAGATTTAGCGATGTTCCACGTGGAACATGGCTCGATAACCCCCGTAGGTGGGTTATCGCCGTAACTATAAATAGAAGGCATAACGAGAGCGATACATGAGCGAAACGGAACAGAACTACGATTCTTCGAGTATTAAGGTCCTTAAAGGCCTCGATGCCGTGCGTAAGCGCCCTGGAATGTACATTGGTGATACCGACGATGGCACTGGCCTGCACCACATGGTCTTTGAGATCGTGGATAACTCCATCGATGAGGCGCTGGCAGGCCACTGCAGTCGCATTGATATCGTTATTCATCCAGACGAGTCAGTGACTGTCAGCGATGATGGCCGAGGCATTCCCACTGAAATGCATGAAGAAGGCGTTTCAGCAGCTGAAGTGATCATGACCGTCCTCCACGCGGGCGGCAAGTTTGATGACAATACCTACAAGGTATCCGGTGGGCTGCACGGTGTTGGCGTATCGGTGGTTAACGCCCTCTCCTCAGAGCTCATATTGACCATTCGGCGAGAAGGTAAGCTCTACGAGCAGATCTACCGGCATGGTGTTCCCGTTGCCCCCCTTGAAATCATCGGCGACACCGAGACATCGGGTACTTCTGTGCGCTTTCACCCCTCTACAGAAACGTTCACTAATATCGAGTTTCATTTCGATCAGCTCGGTAAGCGCTTGCGTGAATTAGCCTTCCTTAACTCTGGGGTCTGTATCGCACTGAAAGATGAGCGTAGCGGCCAGGAAGAGATTTACAGCTACGAGGGCGGCCTTAACGCCTTTGTTGATTACCTCAATCAGAACAAGACGCCCATCAATAAACCCTTTTACTTTCAAAT
>JBDWQQ010000114.1:0-22729 GCA_039986455.1 Halioglobus sp. | reverse complement strand
GGTGGTTCGGGGTTGTCTGGTTCTGGGGAGGAGCGGTCGCTGGAGTCGCCACAGCCCACAAGAGTTAACCCGATCAACACTGCAAGAAAAGGGCCGAGGCCAGACAACCATACTTTTTTCATTAAGAGAATCACTCACCGGGTTCGCGCGACTCATGACTCTACCAAGTGTTCCGATTTCAGGCGCCTCCCACACCAAACAAACGTCCTGAAATATTAAACCAATGCCCCTCCTCTCTAACTATTTTCTAGACAAAGTCGTGTATCGCACAATTTTCCTCGCGCCTGCTCTAACCACCTTCAATAGCAGCTAGCGGTACTTCCAAAACCTCGCCGCCGGCAAAATCTATAATCCACACATCGCCCTCCATGCGCGCGCTGACCTCACGGTTTGTTGCGTTCACGTGATCTGACAGAAAATTAATGGTGAACTGTTCACCGAGTTGATTTTGAACGGTAATCGAGGCCTGGCCATCATCCATTCGAGCTATTCCCGCTGGACAACTGCCATACTCTTCATCCTGCGCACCCCGGCAACGGAGCTTCGTGGTGGCTTCATAGTCTTGAGTGCTAAAAGGCGCAGTCCAGTTCTCATCTTCTGCCGCCATTAGTCGCCCAGTACCCCAATACACATAAACGCTCTCCTTGGGAAAGCGGAATATCTGCCCCTGATCGCCAAGCCCACTCTGCCGAAAAACGGAGTGGCCGTTCCCATCTTCGTAATTGCCCGGGCTATCACCCACAGGAGACAGGTCGTGGACAACACCATCGGATCGCGTAATTGTGATGTAGCCCTGCCGTTGACTGAAACTGCAGGGAATTAGCACTTCGGTGTGATCTTCACCACGCGGATACACTTCGCAAGCGGCCTCCGTTGAATCAGCAATTGCGAGAGGTGGAAAATACGTCAGTAAAAGCGCTACAAACGCCATATTGAGTTTACGCATGGGCATAACCTTCGAATTCAGATTAATACAGCCCCCTGCTTCCGGGGAATACTGCTTGTTACTTGGACCCACAGCTTACTGACGGGGCAGATTTTAGCAACGCCTGGAATTCTTCCCATATTGGCGTCCCATTTTCACCTATACTAAAACGCTCTTAATACTTTCCGACGAAAAAATGGAGCTCACTTTGACGATTGGAGTTGGTGGATCGACGCCCGAACGAGAGCTGGCAACTATTGCCGATATGACAATGGGTATTGCGCCCATATCAGCTCAGGAATACGAAGGCCGAATTCTTAAAGCGCAGAAACTGATGCAGGAAAAAGGCATCGCGGCAATCTACGTTAATGCGGGCACTAGCCTGTACTACTTTACTGGCACTCGGTGGGGGGCCAGCGAAAGAATGGTGGGAGCCATTATTCCTGCGAGTGGTGAGCTGGAGTACATTGCGCCCACTTTTGAAGAAGCCACGCTTTTGGAGTACATGACAATCAATGGCCCGGTCAATTGCTGGGAAGAGGATGAAAGCCCATACGCACTGTTTGGCTTAACGCTCAGCCGAATGGGCCTGAATGCAGGAACAATAGGCATAGATGAGGCAGCGGCTTTCTTCACCTTCGATGGCATCAGGCAGAGCAACCCTCAATTTCATTACGTTAACGCAGCGGAGATAACGGCCGCTTGCAGAATGATTAAGTCCTCAGCGGAACTGGCGCTGATGCAAAGAGCGAAAGACATTACTTTGGCAGTGCATAAAAGCGCCGCGCGAATGCTAACTACCGGTATCACGACCACAGAGGTAGAGGCGTTCATTCATGATGCGCATAAAGCAGCGGGCGCCGCCTCAGGATCCTATTTCTGCATCGTATTGTTTGGTGAGGCCACCGCCTATCCGCACGGCGTGAAGGATCCCCAAGTCCTGCAAAACAACGATATGGTGCTCATCGATACAGGCTGTCAGATTGAGGGCTATATATCCGACATTACCCGCTCCTACGTTTACGGAGAAGCCAATGAACGGCAACGCCAAATCTGGGATCTGGAGCAAGCCGCTCAGGCATCCGCTTTTGCTGCGGCGCAAATCGGTCAGCCCTGCTTTGAAGTCGATAAAGCAGCAAGGGCTGTGCTGGAAGCTCAAGGCCTGGGGCCGGATTATCAGATCCCCGGCCTACCCCATCGCACCGGACACGGTATCGGGCTAGACATCCACGAATGGCCGTACCTGGTGAGGAATGAAAAAACGATTCTTGAGGCAGGCATGTGCTTTAGCAACGAACCAATGATTTGTATTCCTGGAGAATTCGGCGTTCGTCACGAGGACCATTTTTACATGACCGATTCAGGTCCAAAGTGGTTTACGCAACCGGCACACTCTGTTAATGACCCCTTTGGTTACGAAGGCTGAATCCCGCAGTAGCAGCCTCGGTTATGGCTAGACCCGCCAAAATGCGTTCAGCAAAAATTTGATAGGCGTACATAAACTATGACAGCAAAGAAAGACCGTTCGAACTCCGGCCAAGTGTTGCTCACCAATGAAGCTATCTTCGACGATTGGGATTACAACGTGAAAAGACCGGGCGCTGTAAGGTGGGCAGAACAAGGCGCAACTTACACGGCCCTTGAAACTGCGCCCGGCTATGAGAATGCTGAGCTCGAAAAAGATCAGTATGGCAACGACATCAAGGTTTATGAAGAGGTCGTGCAATACGACCCCTCTACCGGCGAACGGAAGGTTCTGATCTCGTTACCACAGCTGACGCCTAACAATAGCGACAAGGCGTTGGTCGTTGATGACTACCGTTGGTCCAATGACGGAACTAGAATTCTGATTTACACCGATGCCGAATACGTATGGCGTGAGAAAAGCCGTGGCGATTACTGGATGCTCAATCGCGACGATGGGGATCTCTGGCAACTCGGTGCGGAGCATGCGGGGACGAGCCAGATGATGTTCGGTAAGTTTTCTCCCGATGGAACCAAGTTCGCCTACGTTTGGCGCAATAACATCTACTATCAGGACCTATCCACCCGGGAAGTCAGCGCGCTGACCGCGGATGCTTCTGACACGGTTATTAACGGCCTGTTTGACTGGGCTTACGAAGAAGAATTCAGCATTCAGGATGGCTTCCGCTGGAGCCCCGATAGCGGTCGCATCGCCTACTGGCAACTCGACACCCGCGCCGCCCGGGACTTCCTGATCATCAACAATACCGACACTCTGTATCCTGCTGTTACAGCCATCCCCTACCCCAAGGTTGGTGAAGAAAACGCCGCTGCGCGTATTGGAGTTGTCAGCATCGACAGCCCTGACACGGTCTGGGCGGACCTGCCTGGCATAGCCAAAGATATGTATATCCCTCGCATGGATTGGGCGGACAACAGTGAGCAACTCATTATCCAGCAACTCAATCGTAAGCAGGACACGAATATTGTTTTCTACGCCGATGCTGAAAGTGGGCATGTCGAGCCTGTATTTGCAGAAACAGAAGAGACATTTATTGAGTTACTGGAAAGTCCGCTTTGGCTAGAGGATTCAACGGCCTTTGTCTGGCAAAGCGAGCGCGATGGCTGGAAGCATATCTACCGCGTGTCGCGGGACGGTCAGACCTTTACCGATCTCACGCCGGGCGATTTCGATGTGGTCAAGCTGGTATCGGTTGATGAATCCACCGGCTGGCTCTATTTTATTGCCTCGCCCAGCAACGTCTCTCAACGCTATTTGCAGCGCAGTCGTCTCGATGGCAGCGGTGGCATGGAGCAAGTAACCCCTGCAGAATTGACAGGCGCGAATATGTATCAGATCGCTGCGGACTCCAGCTGGGCGATCCACACCTACTCCAGTTTTCTGCAGCCGCCGGTATTCCACCTCATTTCCCTGCCTGACCACAAAGTTCATCGTGTGCTGGAAGACAATGCGGAGCTCTCAGGCAAACTAGCGGCGCTACAGTTGGGCGAGCTTGAGTTCTATTCGGTAGAAGCTTCTGATGGCCTCAGCCTGGATGGCTACCTGCTAAAGCCACCGAACATGGATGAGGGTAAGAAGTATCCCATCATAAATTACGTTTACGGGGAACCCGCCGGTCAAACCGTCGTGGACGCCTGGCATGGATCTCTCACGATGTGGCATGTACTAATGTCGCAGCGAGGCTTCGTCATATCTTCAATCGACAATCGAGGCACGGCTGCGCCCCGCGGGCACCAATGGAGACGTTCAATCTACGGCGGCGTAGGCATTCTATCTTCGCAGGACCAATCGGATGCGCTCACTGCCATTTGCGAACGCTGGAGCTTTATTGATAGCACTCGAGTCGGCATCTGGGGTCACTCCGGCGGCGGCTCTATGACATTAAATATGTTGTTTCGGCACCCCGAGCAATACCAAGTGGGTGTTTCAATGGCCCCTGTGCCAGATCAACGTCTTTACGACTCTATCTATCAGGAACGATATTCCGGTCTTCTCGAAGATTTTGAAGAGGCTTATCGACTTGCATCACCCATCACTCACGCTGCGAACCTGCAAGGTAAGCTTCTGTTGATACACGGCACGGGCGATGACAATGTTCACTATCAGGGGAGCGAGCGTCTGGTTAATGAGCTGATCAAAAATAATTGCCAGTTTGATTTCATGGCGTATCCCAACAGGCGTCACGGTCTTGTCGAGGGTGAAGGTACCTCACTGCATTTACATTCACTCCTCAGTCGATATTTTGAAGACAACCTTTAATAGCGCCGGCACCTGCCTAACATGCAAACACCGCAACTAAAGCACTGGGCTTTACTAATTCTTCTGAGCTTCGCCTGGGGCTTTGCGTTTTACTGGATTGCAGTCGCACTTGAGTCTTTTCCCCCGTTGACGATTGTCAACATACGTTTGGCAGTGGGCGCAGTGACGTTGTTCCTGGTGATGCGCTGGCAAGGGCACCGTTTGCCCAGTGAGTCTGGTTGGTGGGGACGATTCGCGTTGCTCACTATTATGGGCAACCTGATCCCTTTTTCTCTGATTACCTGGGCAGAAACCGAAATCAGCAGTTCACAGGCAGGCCTGCTCATGGCATTGATGCCAATCAGCACCATGGTGCTCGCCCACTTCTTTGTGCATGAAGATACCTTAACCCCGCGCAGGCTCTGTGGCGTCGTGCTCGGGTTTGGTGGCGTGCTTGTCCTGGTGGGCGGCGAAGCATTAAGGGGCATTGGTGGCAGCGCCATGCTCGCACAACTCGCAGTACTGGCCGCAACGCTGTCCTACGCCAGTAACGCCGTATACACCAAACGTTTACCGCCAATAAACACGATCGTGGTTGCAACCGGCTCACTGGGCGTTGGTACGCTGCTGCTACTCCCCTTTAGCATCTATCTGGAGCAAGCCTTATGGGTTGCCCCCTCGTTCAATGCGCTGGCTGCAACCCTGACACTGGGCATCGTCTCAACAGGAATCGCCACCTGGACTTACTTTCGCGTGATATCAGATTGCGGCCCATCATTTTTGTCGATTATTAATTACATTATTCCTGCCATTGCGTTCGCAGCGGGCGTCTTGTTTCTCGGCGAGAGCGCCAGTCCCAGCCAATTCGCGGGACTTTTATTAATTATGGCGGGAATCGCACTTACCCAAAACCGCTCGCCCGCAGCTAAGATACTAACCCATGAAAAAACGTAGCAACCCATTAGATCGCTTCGCCCGGGACCTGCGCCCTGGGGAGCTAGAATGGATTGGAGTAAGACCCGAGCGCCGGGCTGATTTGTTGGAACCGGCACAAGCCATGGCCATCGCGGGCGCCGGTCTAGAAGGAGATCATCGAACTAAAAAGGCCAACGGATCTTCACGTCAGGTCACAATTATTTCGCGCGAGTATATAGCTCAAATCATGCACTTCACGGGCAGACAAGAACTTCATCCGGGCCTGCTGCGCCGAAACCTGGTCATTTGTGGCATTAACCTGAGTGCCCTGCGCTATCAGCGTTTCGAAATTGGCGATGCCCTGTTTGAAGCGGGAGCGCTATGTCACCCCTGCTCCAGAATGGAAACGGCGCTTGGCAAGGGCGGCGTGGCCGCCATGATGGGTCACGGAGGATTGTGCTGCAAGATCATACGCAGCGGTAACATCGCATTGGGCGACAAGGTAACAGTGAGACCAGAAGGCGAGAATCTAGAACTATTCAATGCCTGATAGAGCTACATTGGATGCACAACCATTAACGCCCGATCTAAAGTTGCCTGAGCGGCGGCATATCTAACGCCTTGCGAAAAGTATGGTGGTAATGATGCAGTGGCGCTTCATTCCTGCCAAAGACACTGTATTTCAGTAGCCCGCTTGCGGCCGCCTCTTGCTGGCTTTCACCCATTACGTAATCTTCTTTTTCAATCGCATCATTAAACACCGCCATCATCGCATCTAGCGTCAGCGTAATATTCAGGTCAGTGCGCTTTTCGAAAACGTTATCCGCCGTGACGAGTGTGATGTCGTCGTTCTCTGCTGAGGCGTTGATTCTGTCAATCGTCTCTTGCGCAAAGTAATGGCTGATGCGAGTGATAGAATGGGCAGCGTTGTGGGGATCGGGGTAAATACGCACCATGGTGGCTCGGCCCAGCCCTACGGTGATCTGAATATTAGGGAAAAGATAGTAAACAAGTGTTGCGCCCTGCGCTAACAGCCATTGATCCTCTGGCAATTCCCTTAGCTGATCAATCGATTTACGCGCAAACACGAAACGATGATTCTGACCAATCTCTTCGTAGGCCAGATGATCGCCGTAAAACGCCTGACCCAGCGTATTCTTATGAAGTTTATGAAAGTGGTAGGTCTCACCAAAGGTGTCATTGGCGAGTTTCCAGTTCAGTTTCATGTCGATAGTAGATTCGCCACAATACACCAGGTCGCCAAATTTACCGGATGCGAGCTCTTCGGACAGAGGTCCCAGAAGCGTGTCTATATCCAGCTCACCGTCAGGCTGAGGATGCACCCATAAGAATCCATCGCGTTCTATTGAGGGCAACTCCACCAGGCCGTGGCAGGTCTTATCAATCTCACCAAAATGATCCATCTGGGGAATGGCCTTTAAATCGCCTTCACTCGAGTACCCCCAAGAATGGAAGGGGCAGACAAAAAGGCTCTTTTCACCTCTCTTGTCCTCAGCAACACGGGCACCTCTATGACGACAGGCGTTTAAAAAGGCGTGGAATTTTCCGTTCTGGTCACGCGTCGCAAGTATGGGTGCTCCGAAGTCATCGATGGTGAAGTAATGTCCCGGCCCGGCGAGGTCTCCAGAAAAGCCGATCAACTGCGGGTGATTGCGGAAGAAGGTTTGCCATTCTTTCGCAGCGAGATCGGGGCAAACATACGATGATGTGGGCATTTTATACTGAACACCCGCATCCACGTTCTTATTCTCATCAATTTGCTGGATGAGTTCCTTGAGGATGCTGACTTGAAGAGCGTGATGCATACCAAGGCTCCCGCGCTTATACTTTTTATGATTGAAGTTCGAAACGGGCAAACTATCGATAAAAAAAGCTAACGCCTGTCTCGATGCTACAAAATTAGCACAACAACCAGAGAATTCGATTACGGCTGATTACCGATCTTGATTCATTAGCTGCCGCACATCAGGCGCCTGACGACGAGTACAGATCAGTCGGGTACCAGCGTCGGACATGAGAGTGTTACCCTGCCACCATGAATAATGATGACTATGATTCACCTCTGGCCCTGGTATTTGGTGCCAGCGGATACATAGGTTCCAACCTGGTCCCGTTTCTGACGGCGCGCGGCCAACGAGTACGCGCTGTGTCACGCAACCGCGCTGTTCTGGAAGGCAGAGAATGGAGCGATGTTGAATGCGTCAGCGCTGACGCCCTGCAGCCTAGGTCGCTAGAACCGGCGCTTGTCGGTGTCGATGTCGCCTATTACCTGGTGCATTCCATGGCCGCCGGATCAAATTTTGGAGAACTGGACCTTGAAGCGGCACGAAACTTCGCTGTGGCAGCTGAACAAGCGGGTGTGCGCCGAATTATTTATCTGGGTGGGCTGATTCCAAAGAACCCTGAGTCGGTGCACCTTCAATCCCGCTTTGAAACCGGAGAAGTTTTGCGCCAGGGAAAAGTTCCGGTCACAGAAATACGTGCCGGGATGATCGTCGGGCCAGGCTCTGCAGCCTTTGAGGTCATGCGCGACCTGGTCAACAACCTGCCCTTGATGATCACCCCAAGATGGGTGTTCTCTCGTTCGCCACCCATTGCGCTGCCCGACCTGCTGGCCTATCTCGCAGGGGTAGCCGATCTCCCACAAGCGGCAGGAAACGTTTACGACGCAGCTGGGCCAGAGGTACTGACCTACGCCGATATCATGCAGCGCCTGGCGACTTTGCTGGGACGAAAAATTGCCATCATCCCGGTTCCCGTGCTCACACCGAAATTGTCATCCTACTGGCTGCGTCTGGTGACGACGGTTCCAACCAATATTGCCCGAGCACTGATCGATGGCCTTAAACATGATGTTTTGGCCGACGACACCGCCTTGCGCAAATTGCTGCCCATAAAATTGAGTAACCTTGAAGAATCAATAAACGCTGCGCTGCAAGCCGAGCATGACCACACCCTACCCGCGCATTGGGTGGAGGGCTCTATCAAGTGCCGCAACTTCGAGCCCCGCTACGCATTTTATGCAAAACAGGCCACGGGGTATTACACGACGAATGCAGACCCCAAAAAGTTATGGGAAGTCATTTGCCAGGTAGGAAAAGACCATGATTTTTTTGCACTCAACCCACTGTGGTGGTTGCGAGGCGCGGCAGACTGGTTGCTTGGAGGCCCCAGTTTCCGTCGTAAAAGACGTCACCCTGATGAGTTAAGAGTGGGTGATGTGGTTGATGCCTGGCGTGTGATCTCGCTACAGCCGCAGCGCAAGCTGACACTACTGCTGGAGATGAAGCTGCCCGGTGCCGGAGTACTGGAATTCGAGCTGGTGCCCCGAGACGGCGCGCATGAGGTACACGCCACCGCCTATTTTCATCCGGCCGGAGTATGGGGACTATTGTACTGGTATCCCCTGGTCCCTTTTCACTTATGGATATTCAAGGCTATGACCCGGAACATTGCACAGCGTGCCGAGGCAGCGGGCGGCTCATAGCTTCTCGACAAAATGATAGGGGCCGGTCCAGCGATGTACCTGACCGTCTACCTTCAACTTATGCTTCGCTGAGGACGCTGCGTCACCATTGGCCACAATCAAAAGGCTGGTTTGCTGCTTTCGATCTTCTATTCTAACGGCCGTATATTCAGCATCGTCGTGCACCACCGAAACTTGAGCAACGCTGCTTTTCGGATCTACTGAAAGCTCCGATATAGCGCTGTAGAACCCATGCGGCTCAATGACGGAGGCGAACACCGTGCTTTGAGTGTCTGCTCTGCGAATGATCAAGGCAGCATCCCTGCGCAAATTAAAGTCTGGATCATTCGCCCCGATTCTGGCAAAAATTAGATCATCGGCCAGGGCAGTAGCCGCGGTGAGCGTGTAGAACTTACCTTCCTGCAGCCACGTAAACTGACTACTGAGTGCAGCCGGCTTGCCCTTCCCTTCAAGGTAGAGATGTTGATAACCGTTTTTCTCTCCCAGCGTTTCCAGAACTTTGGGTGTTTCATAGTCAAAACTGGTTTCAAGCACCTGACCCATAAAATAGTAAGGCAAATCGTACTGATTCTTCGTCGCTGAATCGATTCGCATTATGTCTACTACAAAGGGCTTTGAAAATTCATCGAGCTTGATCATTGCCATGGTGCGTTGCAGATCTGTGCCAGGGTAGGCGTTCGTTTCTACCGCACTCACTATCTGAACATCGTCACGCGAAGTATCCAGAAATTTAAGCTCAGAATGGAAGGTGCTGCCAATTTCGTACTCACCCTCAAAGTGCGAGGCTTGATTTTGGGTGACCGTATTATGGGCAATGCTTTGCTTGGCCCAGGACTGGTTCTCCGGTAGATAATTACCGCCGCCTTTTTGTTCAATGTTAACAAACCGAGCGAGGCCGTAATCTTGAATTACTTCATCGCCCTGTGCATAGAGAGAGAATGAGAGCTTGTCATAGTGACCATGGCTCAATCCCTGAGCAGAGTATTTAAACAGTAGCGTCAGATCTTCAGAGCCATAGCGCAACAGGGTCAGTCCGCCCTGCTCGCCTTTGGGGCCATCAGTAAAGCTAACCGACTGCTTAATGAACGGTTTCGCTTTTCCGTCACGAATATCCATCGCTACAGAAAGCCCCGACTGATCGAGAAGTACTTGGTTCTGTTTCTCCGCGACACTGAGCAACCGCGGATCGCGCTCTCCATAGTGATAGGCAATATCAACCGCAGTCACAAGACTGGGAGAGTAGTAAGACATGCCTTTTTGCCCGTCGTTAAGCGGAAAGAAATCGCCATCGGCGTCAGACAGGTTTAATAACGCATCGACCGCCTTTAGCAATACGTTGTTTTTATGCTCAAAAACGCGCATTTCAGGCTTTGCGTTGTGCATCGCTAAAGCAAAAACCAGGAATGGCGACATTGCGTAGCGCTGATAATAAGGGCCCTCGGTGTAATAACCGTCCGGTGAAAAAGGCTCTTCCAGATTGGCGAGAAAGCCCACTTTCTGCCCTTCAACCTTAATGAATCCGCCGTCATCATCCTTAAGGCCAACTTCCAGTCCGTCGTCGTCAATTCCGTACAACGCTCTTTCGATCAACTCATCATCGTCCATGACAAGTCCGATCATACCCACCGCAGCATTACCCCAGGTGCTGTGATTATGGACGCGATTGTAAAACTGCGGATTTTCGAGAGAGATAAAATCGGCAAAGGGGCGGAACAAATTCTGGTTTAACTGTTCCTGTTCATCCTTGGGCAGCCAGTCGTAAATCGTGTCATAGGCTTGAGCCATATACAGTAACCAATTACTGTCGTTCAGACACTGCCAAAAAAGCTTTCCGCGTGCATAGGACCGTTCCTTGGGATGAACAGGCAGGTGC
Source organism: Halioglobus sp. (assembly GCA_039986455.1). GTDB lineage: Bacteria > Pseudomonadota > Gammaproteobacteria > Pseudomonadales > Halieaceae > Halioglobus. The sequence goes on along the minus strand of JBDWQQ010000114.1, from coordinate 11,784 downwards.
TGGTACATGGACTCGTACTGAAACAGCATGTCGCGTACGTATTTGGCGTACTTTTCTTCCTGCAAAATCTGGAACAGTGCGCCGGCCTGCTGGGCGATTCGGTAGTTCTTCTTGTGCCGTTCGTGCGTATAGCCTCCAGAAAAGTCTTTGGGAATTGGAGTATCGATGCCTTTTTCCATTTCAGCATCGACTTCGCTCTTGACCTTTAGGAGGGTTGCATCAAACAGTGGCACCTGGCCCAGGTTCTGCCTGATTGCCTCGACACCAGACTGGGTGAGAATCAACTTGGGGTGCTCCTGTGATCTTGCTTGGATAGATAACATCGCGGTCAGCGAGAGGAGGAAAAGCAAAAAAACTTTTAGCTTGGTCATTTGGTATATCCGAGGTGGAAAGCTTAATCTTCGAATGGCGCGCTCTTTCAGCCGCCCTTTTAATCTTCAGCGGGCATGGCACTCAAAGGAATGATAGCACCGCGGTGTTGAATAACTACGGAGGCGAGGCGGTGGCCGTTCAGCGCAGCAGCCGATGGGCTGTTGCCGTTAATGCGTCCTGCCAGATAGCCTGCGTTGAATGAGTCTCCCGCCGACGTTGTGTCGACGACTGCCACCTTATTGGCGGCGACAAGCTCACGCATTTCCCCTGTCGTTACCAGGCAGCCCTGCTCGCCCATTTTTAATCCTATCTCTTGGACACCCAAGCCCTGCAGACGTTCGATAATCTGGTTGGGATCAGTATCACCAAAGACCTGCTGCTCGTCTTCTATCGTCGGCAGCGCTATATCAGTCAGACGATACATAGCTTCGTAGGCTTGCTGAGTTTCGGCCAGGTTAGCCCACAGCTTGGGCCGGTAATTACTATCGAAAACTACCTTGCCCCCATTGTCACGGTAGCGCGCCAGCATCGAAAACAAACGCTGTCTTGATGATTCACTGTAAATTGCCAGCGAAATACCCGAAAGACACAACCATGCCCTGTCAGCTAACTCTGCGAAGAGTCGGTCGGCACTGGCGGGGTCATCAAACAATCTACGCGCAGGGGCACTGTCTCGCCAATAGTAGAACGAACGCTCACCCTCGTCATCGGTATCCACCAGATACAGACCGGGCACTGCGTTTGGCTGATAGTCGACAAGCTCACACTTTACGCCCTCTGCCAGCCACTGCTCCACCATCCAGGCGCTCATAGGGTCGTCGCCCAAAGCGGTCACGTAGTCTACCGAGACGCCCTGCCGCGCTAAATACACCGCGCAGTTGAGCGTGTCGCCACCATAGGACAGATTCATGGGCAGACTACTACCGGGTGAGCCCACGGGCTGCTGAGTGAGTTCCAACATACACTCACCGATCACTGCGATAGATTTTGCCATAGTCAATTCAAGGCCTATTTAGTCACCAGAGCAAGCGTATGTTCTAACCTGCGGTCCTACTTCTCAAGCTTGAGGAAGTAATCGAAAATATCGGGAACATTGGAATTTCCCATACCCGCGTCGACGGCAGCCTGAAGATTTGCAGAGGTTCCCTCTGCAATCTGCGCTCTTGATCCAAGGTCTTCTACCATCTGCAGGAAGTAACCCAAGTCCTTGTTGGCATTTGCAATAGAGAATCCAAGGTCACTGACACCATCCACAGCATAATTTTTACAGAACTGCATGAACGGCGAGTTGGAAGGCCCTGTCGACATAATGTCGAAAAGTTGCTGACGATCAACGCCTGCGCGGTCCGCAACAGCAAACGCTTGTGACATAGCGCAAACAGTGGTCATGCCCATGAAGTTATTGATCAACTTGGTGGTATGGCCAGCGCCTAGTGGCCCGAGATAAAACACATTTTCACCCTGCTCTTGGAGCAGCGGCTTCATTTTCTCAAAGGTTTCGGGGGTGCCCGCAGCCATGATGTTCAACAAACCGTCTTTGGCGTGCGCAGGTGTACGACCCAGTGCGGCATCGATCATGCCGGCGCCTTTCTTTTCCAGATCTGCGCCAATTTTTCTGGTAGAAGCAGGAATAGACGTTCCAAAGTCAACGACCACGGCGCCCTCTTTGATGCCCGCGAGAATGCCGTCATCACCATAGACGATGGACTCAACCACCGCTGAGGTCGTCAGGCAAAGCATGATCACGTCGCTAGCTGCAGCTAGTTCAGCCGCTGACTTGGCCTCAGAGCCACCGCGGGCAACCACTTGCGCAACAGCCTCTGCATTGAGGTCTAGCACAATAGGTTCATAGCCTCTTTTTTGCAGATTTTCGACCATATTTCCGCCCATCAGGCCGAGTCCGATGAAACCGATTACTGGTTTAGTCATGTCATACTCCTTAAAAATTAACGTGTCTGGCTTGGTAACGAGTTACTGCAAGCCCAATTTAGAAATTCATTCGATTAGATAACACCAGGGGCACAACGCCCTGTCACTAACCCTGTATTAGGTGCCCAGTCGCTTCGGGCTCAAGAGAACAAAAGTCCTCCATTAACATCAATATTTGATCCAGTTATAAAAGCGGCTTCGCTGGAGGCGAGGAAGCTAACCGTATCGGCAACTTCAGCGGGGGAACCCTCTCTCCTTAGCGGCGTGTTACCTGCAATGGCCTTGCGCCCCTCTGGCTTGCTAAAGGTGTCGTGGAACAACGTGCTAATGACACCACAGCACAACGAATTCACTCGAATTCCCTGTGGGCCAAGCTCCTTTGCCATAGAGCGAGTAAATGTCATTACTGCGCCTTTTGATGTCGCGTAGGCACATGCACCTGGGCCTCCGCCATCGCGCCCCGCCTGTGAGGCAAAGTTAACGATGGCCGCGCCTGAACTCATGTGAGGAACAACGGCCTTGGTCACCAGGAAAGTGCTGTTGAGGTTCAGCTGAATGACTTTGTTGAAAAAATCCAGATCCATTTCGTCAATCGTTTTGCGAGCGACCATGCCGCCCGCAACATTCACCAAAATATCAATCGAGCTACCATAGGCCTGCTGTGTTGCCGCAATCAGGCCATCGACGTCTGACTGCGATGTCATGTCGCCCTTATAAAGAATGGCGTCACCGCCCGCTGCAGTAACCTCAGCGAGGGTCTGCTGAGCCAAATCGTGGCTGCCATGATAATTAATCACCACTTTCGCACCCTCAGCGGCGAGGCGCAGGGAGATTGCCCGGCCGATATCGCGCACGCCGCCGGTCACTACTGCCACTTTGTTCTCATGTTTCATAAACGATCCCATCAATGGCTTTTAGCAGTAATCGGTATTCGCCAACTTGTGTCAATTTCAGGCCTTAGGACCCAGCGGTTCGATTTTCGGACACAATATCCAGACACTCAGCATCGCAGTGATCGCCAGTCCGGCGCCAATCACGAATGCGGGCGTATAGTTACCGCCTGATGTCAGCCATGGGACCAGTGACGTGAGCGCCGCAGCGGCGAGTTTTGCGGCCATGCCAGCGAAGCCTGCCAAGGTTCCAACAGAGCGGCCGCCATAAAAGTCACTGGGTAGCGTTTGGACATTACCAATCGCAGTTTGGAAACCGAAGAGAATCAACGCCATCAGTAGCACAGCGTTCACCGGTTCTCCCGGATTAGACATCGCCAGTAAACCTGGCAGCATCATCAGACAACCCAAAGAGATAATGACCTTGCGAGTGCGGTCTACCGACCACCCGGACTTGAGTCGGTTTTGCGCTAACAATCCGCCAAACCATGCGCCCAGCATCGCGCCCACATAAGGTACCCAGCCGTAAATACCAATGGTCTTCACGTCCATGCCGTAGACTTCAGACAGGTAGATGGGGATCCAGAAAACGAACAACCACCAGATGGGATCAATCGCCGCTGATGCAATAATAACCGCCCAACTTTGCTTGCGAGACAACATCTCAGAGGTCGTGGGATTGTAGCCTTCCCCCTCACCGTCATCATCGTCTGTCTTGGTATTTTCCTGACCCGTCAGAATATAGTCACGCTCTTCATCGGTAATCCAGGGGTGATTCTTGGGGGGCGCTTTTACCAGTATCATCCACGGAATCAACCATAACAGTCCGGCCACGCCCACCAGCACAAAGATCGCCTTCCAGCTGAAAAAGATCGTGAGATAAGCGATTAACGGAATTGAGATAATTCCTCCGATCGCTGCACCAGAGTTGAAAATTCCTTGTGCCAAGGCTCGCTCTTTGGTCGGGAACCATTCAGCATTACCTTTTGTGGCGCCTGGCCAGTTGCCCGCCTCTGCCACACCCAATATGGCCCGAAAGATACTAAACGTAACCAATCCGCGCGCAAAAGCATGAGCTGCTGTGGCAATAGACCAAATACCGATAGAGAGTGCGAAGCCCATTCGCGTGCCTACCCAATCAAATATTTTGCCAAAAATAGCCTGACCGAATGCATAAGAGAACACGAATACCACTGAGATAAAGGCGTAAATTTCCTTGCGCTCATCATCTGATTTATCAGGGTAAAGGTCGGCCGATATCGCAGGCCATAGAACGTTCAGGCTCTGCCTGTCGATGTAATTGATCACAGTCGCCAGAGCAATAAGAGCAATCACCCACCAACGCAGGTTTTTCATCTTCATTTTTCATCTACTCCCAAAAAGTCTTCTCTGACCGGGCTAAATACATCAATCAGGACACCCGCTTTGGTACACACCGCGCCATGCTTTACGTTAGGCTGCATAAAAAAGCAGTCGCCCTCGACCAGGGTTCGGGTTTCTTCGCCAACCGTTACATCAAATTCGCCGCTTTCTATGTAAGTCACCTGCGAATGAAAATGTTGATGCACGTAGCCTTGGGCACCCTCTTCAAACCAAACTTTGACCATCATGATCTGGCCATTAAATCCGAGAATTTGGCGCGTGATGCCCTCGTCAACAACCTCAGTAGGAGTTTCAGCTCCCGAAAGAAAAGCATCTGTGTGCATTACCTGTTCTCCTATTACCTTCAATCCAACCAACAATGAACAAGCGATTAGTTACGGCTTGCCTTTACAGTATTTGCTTCAATTACCGCGGTGTTCTCTTTATGACTATTGAGCTCAACAACCTCTGGGGAAGCGGTTCCTGCGAAGGTGTTGTTCGCTATTCGAGTGATAGGCTCTGCCACCGTATGCATTACCTTGATTGGCGCGCTATCAGAGAAAACGTTATTTTCAATAGAAGCCACCTGAACCCCATGCAAAAGCACGGAGGCTGCCGAGCGATTTTTGCTGCCCATACCAACCCCTGAAAGCTTTGATCCAGTCAGTGAAAAGTGGGGGCCAAATGTGCTTTCATCAGTTCCGCCGCGATATAGGTCGACAACCGCACCCTGCACATTGTTAAAGGTGGAATCAGAAATTTGCACGTATTCAGCGTTGTAGATACCAAAGTCGTCGCGTTCCATATCGAGCTTGAGCACTGCCCCGCTCACTGTATCGAAGCTCGATTTAGATATCGTGATACTGTCGGCCATCGTGCTCTTCGAAACACTCAAAACGTTAAAGAAGCGATTGACGTCCAAGTCCGTAAAATTACAGTCTTCTATGCTGATCTGATAGTTGATGAGCATGGAGTAACGACTGCTTCGAATAACTGAATTGCCGACGTTATCCGGAGAGCTCTTACCTGATACCGACAGACCTTTTAGCTGCAAGCTACCGCCGTCCGCAAGTTGGAAAAGAGTCGACCTTTCAAACGCTATCTTCGCTTTACCACCACCGCTCAGTGTCAGTGGCTTATCAACAATCAACACCTTGCTGACCAGATAGTCCCCGGCACCAAGACGAAGGGTATCACCTGCGGCTGCTTGCTTAACGGCGCTTTCAAGAGCACCCGGAGTTGGATCGACATCGTGTGTTTTACCGGTTCCAAAGCGTATCGATGAATCCGATTTCGGATACCAGGACGCTCCGGTTTGGCTTTTTTCAAGAACAACCAGATCACGACTCACACCTACATTGGCGAGTTTCGAAGCACTGGGGTACCACAAGCCATTAGACGCTTTCTCCATAGACACATCCTGGCTGGCAAAGCCCGATGCAATGGATGGTTTATCTACGTCGTTTAATACATTGCCCGAAAATTCGATTCCGCTCACATCGTCATACAATGTGAAAACGTCTCGTCCATTTTCGTTATAAATCAGATTGTCGCTAAACTGGCTATTAACGGGAGCCGCGCTGCGCTCCTCGTCACTTCCGGCAGCCAACTGTATGTGCTCGCTATTGATCAGGGAGTTATTCTCAATGAGCGCCTGATCTACCTGGTGATATCGATTGATCGGCGAGTCTGGGACACCATTCATCACTACCATCGCGCCACCAAAACGATAGCCGGTCAGCCCTTCGAGGTAGTTGTTACGAATAGTCTGACGCTTATTGATCACCCGGATACCGCCGGTGTGAGGTACTTTGTTACCCATAAACACGTTTTGCTCAACGACATTATCGTTGCCGTGGCGCAAGGTCAGCGTGCCGCGGGATTCGTAAAAAAGGTTACCCCTAAGCTGATTACTACCGGATTTCACCGAGACAATCTCCACCTCACCGTCGCATCGGTCAAAGTAGTTATTCTCGATGAGCGTGTAGGAGTTTGAGAGCGAGTAATGGCTGGTTCCGACCCGCAGGGTTTCTCCCCCATTGGACCCTAGAACTGATCGTGGACCAAAATAGTTGTGGTCGATACGATGGTGGTTTTCGCGGCTCTCTTCGGTGTCCAGGCGGACAGCCATCGTTACGCCTTTGTTGCGTTTGCCTTCCAGATGGTTGTGGTCAAAGCGATTGTGCTTGCCATACATGGCCACCCAGTAATCGGTTTCAAACCGTTCGGGGTTGCTGAAATTATCGATAACGACTTCGGTGACACGCGAGTGGTTTGCAAGCTCAGTTTTGTTCTTACGATAGGAGATCACTGAATCGGTGGGCGTATGGCCATTTTTAAACACCAACCCAGACACCGCCAGGTATTCGCCCGCAAGTTGCAGATTGGACTGCCCAGAGATAACCACTTTACCCTTATCTTGCGCAGTCAGGGTAATAGGATTCTTTTCTGTGCCCTTGCCTTCAAAAACTATCTCGAAGTTATCCCAAGTGCCATTGGCCAGAACGAGGCGATCCCCGGGAGAGAGATTCTGAGCGGCCTTGGAGTACTGGGCTTGATCGTGCACCAGGTAATCTCGGGCGCTGATTGGACCGCTGACAAACAGCACCACCATCGCAAGAATACTGCTGGTCTGGGGTAATGATCTACGTAATAGGTTTACCAAGTTGACTCCCACCGTACGGTGCCTCGGGCCATGTCCGGCGAGACCACCACTGTTTTGTTAGAGGTTTATTACAGCGACCGTTATCGTAGAAGGGTCACAATTTGATGTCAATATAATTGGCAAATATATTTCCTAGTTTTGGTATTACCAATACGCCTACTGAGCCAATTAATTGCAGGTCATCTTCTGGCCCCAATCCCCCGATTAACGGGGCATCTGCAGGCCGAGCAATCGCTGTCAGCCGGGTTACGCATCACCAGTCGGCTACCCTGACTCGCCATCAGGCTTTCATTGCTATATTCAACAATTAATTGACGTTAACTTATTGTTTATTAATAATATTTAATAGAACCTCACACCCATTGAGCTCTTCAAAATGGCACAAACTGGAGAGGTAAAAGTGTCGCGAAGGGGTCAAACGATCGAGAGGAAGCGACCACTGCATTCTGTCAGCACAAATTGTCAGCAACCGATTCCGACCAGTTCTTGACAATAAGGACTGAGCGCAGTTAACGTGAAACGCCCCAGCAGACGACAGTTTGCAGCGCCTTTAACCGGTTCTGACCAAGCTGAACCCCCAATCGCCCCCTCTTATTGGGGTGGCAACAGGAATGCCAACTATGAAAGCGCTTTTGAAGTCACTACTGCCGGGCATTTTCCTTTTCGGGTTCACCGTCGGCACTGGCAGCGTCACTGCGATGGCCAAAGCCGGGGCCGATTACGGCATGTCCCTGCTATGGGCCACGTTTATCTCCTGCTCTATCACTTACTTCCTGATTCATCTGTTCGGAAAATACACGCTGGTGACTGGCAAAACCGCGCTACAGTCCTTCAGGCAATACATTCACCCCGCGGTCGGGATGTTCTTTATCGTCACACTGACAGCGCAAGTCTGTGGCAGCGTGATCGGGGTCATGGGCATTATTGCGGACGTCAGCCACGAATGGTCCAAACACTACGTGGACGGTGGTATTGCGCCCGTCTATTTCGCCCTGTTCTTTATCAGTTTTGTGTATTTCGTTTTCCTGTTGGGAAAGACGGAAACTTTCGAAAAGATATTGGCTGTTTTTGTCGCGATCATGGCGCTGTGTTTTCTGGTCAACTTTATCATTCTGATGCCACCTGCCATGGAAATTATGCACGGCATGGTGCCCAACATCCCCGATACCGGCGCTGATAAAAGCGCCTTTCTCGTTATAGCGTCGATGGTCGGCACTACCGTTTTTTCCGGGCTATTCATTCTAAGAACCACCCTGGTGAGGGAAGCGGGATGGACCATGGACGATCTAAATACCCAGAATAGAGACGCATTGTTTTCGGCGTTTCTGATGTTTATTGTCAGCGCTTCTATTATGGCAGCCGCCGCGGGGTCACTTCACGTTCAGGGAGTCACCCTGGAAAACGTCTCGCAAATGATTAACCTCCTGGAGCCTCTCGCCGGTTCCCTTGCCGTTGCGGTATTTACCATTGGCCTGATCGCCGCAGGAATTTCTTCGCAGTTTCCCAACGTGGCGTTGTTGCCGTGGCTTCTGGATGACTATCACCAGCGCAGGCCTAATTTGAAAAAACCGAGTTATCGAATTATCGCCCTCGTTATTTCATCACTTGGACTGATCGTACCTATTTTTGACGCCAAACCCATTTCCGTCATGGTGATCTCTCAGGCGTTTGGAGCATTGGTGCTGCCGGCCACGGTGGCGTGCATCCTCTACCTGGGTAACCTGAGTTCGCTGATGAAAGAACACAAGTTCTCCAAGACCACCAATCTCATTCTTTTGTTCATTTTCTGTTTCGCTTTGATGATGAGCTACATGAGCTATACCGGTATTTTGGCAACCTTGCGGGCCCTGTAAAAAGCACCTCTGAAACCCGCTCTCTTGCAGAAAAGAGGAACCCTAAGCGTGAGAAAAATCATAAAGTTTGCAGCCAACCGAGTTTGGCGCACCTATCAAGGCGGCAAACAGCTGGACATCATTCAGGGAGAAGCTAACCCAACTGATTCAAGCTTTCCTGAAGACTGGATTGGCTCAACAGTCGAAGCCGTTAACATTGGCCGCGAAGATATCTCAGAGGGGCTGGCGATAGTAAACGATGAAAACGGCCAAGCCGTTTCCTTTCGTGACCTGATAAAAGGCGATCCGGATTTCTTTCTTGGCAGCGATAGTGGTTGCTCGATGGATGATATCCCACTGGTAAAATACCTGGACAGCGCAACTCGCCTTCATTTTCAGGTGCACCCTACCCGCTCATTCGCTCAAGATCGACTGGGTCGCCCTAGAGGAAAAACCGAAGCCTATGTCATTCTCGCTATCCGAGATGATGTAAGCGACCCCTATATTTATGCGGGTTTTCAAAGACCACCCAAACGTGAAGACCTTAAAAAGTGGATAGAAACCCAAGACATCGATTCAATAGAGCAATGCTTCGATCGAATTCCCGTCAAACCCGGCGACGTATTTCTGTTACCGGGTGGTCGGCCGCACGCGCTGGGTGAAGGCATACTCATGCTTGAAATAATGGAACCGTCAGACCTGGCCGTTCGGTTTGAATTTTCGCGCTGTGGTTACGTTATTCCAGAAGGCGCACGATTCATGGGAAGAGATATTGAAACCGCACTTGATGTATTTAACTTTGACAGCGTCGCACCCGACAAGGTCGATGCGGAATTTCGTTGCCCTCCAAAGATCCTGACCACTGACGAGACCGGAAGCCAACTTGAGGAATTGATCGGTGAGGATAAGACGTCTTGCTTTACCGTCAAGCGCGCATCCGTTAATCGAAACTTCAAACGAACGCAAACCTCTTTCTTTTACGGTGTTGTGGTGACAGGTTCTGGAAGCATAACAACAGACGGACAAACTATGACACTCAACCCATGGGACCGGTTCTTTTGTCCTGCAGGCATTGAAGAGTTCGAGTACCAGTCGGAATCAGAGATGACCATTCTTGAATGCTACCCCGGAAATAGTTAGCGGCAACCTCTGCCACCAATTAGGCTAGATCCCCGCACCCATTCTCCGCACCTCTGATAAACGTCTGTCTAAAGACCTATCACTATTCGACCTATCGCTATTAGCGCGTCTCACTACTAGACGCCTCACTATTAGCTCGTCTCACAAAAGACGCATCGCAATAATTTTCTAGCAATATATAGCCCCCAATAAAAAAGCCCCCAGCAAAAGTGCTGGGGGCTTGCAGGCGAATTAAAATGCCATCAGGGGGGTGCTCACATCTTCAAATTTTCTCTTGTGCAATTACATGCGGTAGCTAAGACCGAAAGTTATGCGACGATCGGTCAGGCCCTGGTAACACAGCAGCGCGCCTTCGTTAACACAGCTTTGCTCGATCTCTTCTTCAGTAATGTTGATCGCTTCAACGCCAACAACGAAGTTGTCGTTAATTTCGTAGGAAAGGCTAGCATTCACCTGCGAACGATCTTCTTGTACCACTGGGAAGCCCCATGGGTAGCTAGAAGTACTACCGAAGTCATCTGAGCGATGAGCTTCACGCCATGTGTAACGAACCCTGGCAGACAGACCATACTTCTCGTAGTACGCGGTAATGTTGTACGCGTTCTCGGATAGGTCAAGCAGCGGTGCTTCCATGGTCACAGTATCGGTGGCACCAAGAGCGTTAAATACAGTCGTAGGACGGCTGAATGCGCTCAGGTAATCTTCACCACTTCCCTCGAACTCTTGCGTCGTGTAGTTGGCAAGGAAGCCGAAGCCTGATGCCCAACCGATGCTGTCTTCAAAGTCTGAGAGGTCATACTGAACAACCAGTTCGATACCGTCCTGAGTTGTCTCGCCACCACCGTTGATGGTTTGCGATGTCGGTACACAAACACCTGGCTCCGTGCCTGGAGGCGCGAAAACGTTGGGGTCAGCGATGGGGTTGAAGATACCGCCGCCTTCACAAGGAGGGGTAGTGTCACGGAAACCGTTGGCATCTTCTACCGGGTCAGAATCGTTTCTTACGAACAGACCCTCACGCTCTTTGTGGAAGTAACCGATACTAACCACTGCGCGTGGTGCGAAGTACCATTCGGCCGTCAAGTCAAACGATTCTACTTCTTCAGGTTCCAAGCCAGGGTTACCGAGCTCTACAGCAGGGTTGGGGCTTGTACTGAACGAAAACGAAGTAGACAGGTTATCGAAGTCAGGGCGACGGATATCCTTACCCCAGCTGCCGCGAAGGAGGACATCATCGGTAACGTTCGCAACCAGGTTAAACCTTGGCAATACAAAGTCATAACTACCCTTTGTAGTGGTCGGAGTCACTACTCCGTCAGTTACAGTGTTTCCTTTAGAAGCTACGTCGGTATCAACATAGCGCACACCGATATTACCCAGGAACATTCCCCAGTCAAAGTTTGCTTGCAAGTAAAACGCGTCTGTTTCTTCAGTGATATCAAAGAAAGCGCTGGTGCTGGATGTTGGTGAATCGATGCCACCTTTATCAGAACCAGTGTTCGCCTGGTGCTCAGCGATCGCAGAGTTAAGTACCTCAAGAACCTGCTCAGGGCTACCAGATGCTTTACCTGGATCGATAGTCAGGAAGTCAGGG
>JBDWQQ010000113.1:0-170307 GCA_039986455.1 Halioglobus sp. | reverse complement strand
CGGGCGGATACCCATGGGCTCGGAAGTGAACTCGTCAATCAACCCCATGTTCAAAGTGAGCGCGGTCGGCGCGTTCAAGCAGCAGCCTGGGTGTCCTCAGCATGCCATTGATGGCTTGGGTGCGCAGCGGGTCGAAACGCTGTGTGGTGGGGAATGTTACAACCCCGGTGACGAGCGTTATCTGATCGATCGCATTGAAGTTGTGCGGATTCGCCCTCAACGCAAGGCCAATGAAGATGTTGGCGAACTCATCGAAGACCCCTGGCGCACTTTTGATTGTAAGGACGACCCTGCTGGCTGTAGCGTCCAGTTCACGGATGAGGGTTTCCTCACTGGCGGCCGGGAGGCGATTTACTACGCCCGGGCGATTCAGGAAACCACCGCTATGATAAACGCAGACAATGTCCGTTGTGAGTACGACGAAGAAGGGCTTTGTATCGCGGTAGACCCCTGCTACGGAGACTATCGCACTGACACCAGCGATGATTGTCTGGCACCTGAACAACAGCGCGCCTGGTCATCCCCTATTTTTGTAGCACCCGAAACAAGCACCCTAAACGTGCCTGAGGAAACACTATGAAAAACCAATTGCCAAATCACCATCAGCAACGCGGCGCAGTGAAGCAAGCCTTGTTGATCGTTATCGTTCTAGCGGCCGTCGCAGGCGTTTGGCTTATTCTGGACGAAGACGCGGGTAAGGGACTCAAGAAAGAGGCTGAACTGGCCGCCTTGAACGTGATTGGTGACGCCGCCACCAAGCGAATAGGCGGCGATGACGGCGAGGCCACTCATGGCAGTGCGGTAGAGCTTATCAAGCGACCTATCGAGGTTGAGCAGGTGGCTGACAATGTCTATCTGGCGACAGGTGTGGGCAACGTCATGATGATCACTACTGATGAGGGCAATGTGCTTTTTGATACGGGCCTGGTGTTGCAGACGCCAAAGCAGCTCAAGGCGCTGAAAGAGATTTCTGATGCACCGATTCACACTATCGTACTGAGTCATTCGCACGCAGACCACATCGGCGGTACACGCTTTTTTGCTGAAGACGACACTCGCATTATTGCCCACCGGCAGTTTACCGAAGAGCAACGCTATTTGATGGAATTGGAACCCTACCAATACAGTCGAAACCGAACGCTTTTCCCCTGGATGCCAGCCTGGGAAGACCGCCCCGACATCGCAATGATGCGCTACGGCGGCATTGAGCCCGATGTGGTGGTAGATGACTGGCAGAGCTACAGTTTCACCTTGGGCGGAGTCGAGTTCCAGGTCTTTGGGGCCCCTGGTGCGGAGGGCGCAGATAATGTTGTGCTCTGGTTGCCGCAACAAAAAATTCTATTCAGTGGCGACTTCTTCGGCCCGCAGTTTCCTCAGTTTCCCAATGTATTCACCATGCGTGGAGAAAAAGTGCGCAAACCAATGGAGTACGTGAAGTCATTGGACTTTCTGATGCCACTGGGTATTGAAACTGTCGTACCCAGTCATCTGGATCCCACCTATGGTGCTGAAAAAATTAGCGCCGATATGCTTCGTATTCGTGATGCCGTGCAGTATGTGCATGATGAAACGGTTGCTGGTATGAACGCGGGTAAAACCGTGTACCAGCTGATGAAAGACATTCAGTTGCCGCCAAATCTTGATCTGGTGCAAAATCACGGCAAGGTGGATTGGGCGGTGCGCAGTATTTGGGACTACTACATGACCTGGTTCCACTTCGACAGCACCACTGAGCTGTACCCTGTGCCTGCAAGCGATGTGTATGCCGACCTTGCGGCGGCTGCGGGTGCGGAGGCGCTTAATAGCCTGGCCCAAAACTATCTGTTTAGTAACGAGCCAGTGAAAACCCTGCATGTGGTTGAGGTTTTGTTGGCAGCTGAGCCTGCGGATAGAGACGCGCTACAGTTGAGGCAGCAGGCGCTGGCGGCGCTAATGGAGGCAGCCGAAGAGGGAGTTAGAAACGACTACGAGATTTACTGGCTACAGTCGCGCATGGCCGATACCGCGGCGCGACTGGAAAGCCCCGTGGTACAACCCTGATTATTTGTTAGAAGAAGGGTAGGGGGTCATGCCGGCACGTCGACGCGCCTCGGCGTGGCCTGCTTGTTGGTCCAGCGTGTAGCGGTAAGCAATATAGTATTTATAAATGTTCGACACATACTGCACCGTCTCCCTGCCAATTTCTTGCGCGGCGACCAGCTCTACATTGTCGAACCACTGATTGGGGTCATAGCCCAGTTTCTTCGCTTTATTGCGCATGTTAATCATGCGAGTGGGACCAGCGTTGTAAGCAGCCAGCGCCAGTAGCGTTTTATTGCGAGGGTCAATCGCGGGGTCGTCGAAGTAGCGAGTGCGCAGGAAATCCAGATATTTGATGCCGGCGTGAATGTTGGAATCCACATTGTGTATGTCGTGAATTGCTACGTTTTTGTCCTTCGCTGTACTGGGCAGTAACTGCATCACACCAATAGCACCCGCACCGCTGCGTGCCTTCTGATCGAGACGGGATTCCTGATAACCTTGAGCTGCGGCCACCAGATAGTCGACCCGATATTGGTCACCGTACTTCTGAAAAATGTGCTGTAAGTCCAGGAAGCGTTCGTAATCGGAATCGTCCAGCGCATTAGCGGCCCAGTCAAAATCGCGAATGTAGCGATTCTTCAGTACATTGCCCACCAGCGTGCCTTCGCGGTTCTTTTTCATGAAGTCATTGACTGCCGACTCCAGCAGAGGGCTGTCTTCGCGAAAGACCCAGCCGATACGGCCGCCTTCACGAAAAACAATATCCTTGCGGGCGACGGTATTGGTGAATACGTCTTTCCATAAGTCGAGCTTGTAATCGTCTACGATCGCCCAGGGAAGCAAGCCCTTATCCACCATTTCGATCAAGTCGTCGTCTTCGAGAAACTCAGACACCAACGTGATGTTGACCGGCTCCTTCCCCTCGCTTTCTAGCCTCGCATTCAGGTTCTCTACGCTTTCTCGATAGCTGCTGGACTGGCGTAGGTATATGGTTCTGCCGGAAAGATCATCGATTGAGCTCAGCTTGGCCGCCTCGGGGCCAGTGATCAAAATCTCGGAAATGGGTTTGGTCGCTGGAATGCTGAAATCCATGATTTCAGCTCGCTCGGGGGTGATCGACAGGCTGGCGTTGATAACATCGCCATGACCCTGCAGCAAAGCGGGGATCAATTGGCTTCTCGCCATGGGAATAATGGCAACGTTAACCCGCACCGTTTTGCGTTTCATTCGCTTGTTAATGAAATCCTCAAAGCGCCGGGCCATTTCCTTGACCAGGCCCTTTTCTTCACCATTTTCATCCACGTAGTAGCGGCCTGGGCTATATACAGTGAGCATTCGGATGACCCGATTCTCTTCCATGGTGTCCAGATCCCCGGTCCAGGCGCTGCGGAAACCCTTAACAGGTTGCAGTTGCTGTTCCTTTTCGGTCGGAGCGAAAGGTAAGGTCTCTACTGCCGGCGCGGGTGCTTCGTTAGTAGCGGGCTGGGCGGTGGCATCGGGCTTGGGCGGAGTTTCTGACGCTTGGGGGGTAGTGGCATCACCGCAGGCGGTGATGCCAAGAATGCACATCAGGTAAATCAGTTTGGTCAGGTGTTTCATGAAGAAATCGATTTGTCTCTTGGTCTGCGTTTGGAGTTTGACGAACCTTGCGTCCCTATCATCCCTGCAGTGGCGCTGATTCGCAATAGATGATGGCACCCATGCCTGCCCCTAAAAGTGCCGGGGCTTTGGACAAAAACCTGCGGCTTTAGCCCGCAGTCTGGGCGCCATCAATTGGCAGACCGATGCCATTGATGAAGCGAGCTTCATCCGAGGCAAGATAGGCCACACTGGCGGCGACTTCCTCGGGCTCGGCTCCTTCGCTTAATGGCATCAATTTTGCCATCAGGTCCATGTCGACATCTTCGGGCATGTTGAAATTGGCCGAAAGTGGCGTTTTTACAAATCCCGGACAGACAGCATTGACTCGTACACCTTGCTTGCCGTATTCGATGGCCAGGGATTTGCTGAACATCAGCACACCCGCTTTGGTGGCGCAGTAGGCGGAGTTGTAAGCTTGACCCACCACTCCTGCACTAGATGACATGTTGACGATATTGCCCTTGGTCTCGATGAGGTGGGGTAGGGCAGCACGGCACATGAAAAACACACCGTCCAGGTTAATTGCTACCGCCCGATGCCACTGCTCGTCAGTAATGTTGGTGAGGTTGTCGCACAAGGCGATGCCGGCAATGTTGCAGAGAATATCCAGCTTTCCGAACGTGCTGATACAGGCTTCTACGGCAGCGTTGCAGGCCGCGGAGTCCGTTACATTCAGTTCAAAAGTGCCGCTGGTGCAGCCTTCTGGCAGGGCGCTCACCGTTTCGTTCAGGCCGTCAGTATTGATGTCCGCCAAAAAAACGGTACAACCTTCGCTCGCCAGCCTAATAGCACTTGCTCGACCGATGCCGGAAGCAGCGCCGGTCACCAACGCGACTTTATCTTCAAATCTTTGCATAGTTGTTTCCTAGGTGCGGAGTATGATCTTGCCCATGTGTGAGCCACTTTGCATGTGATCGTGAGCGTTGGCTACCTCGTCAAGTTCAAATACCCGATCGATTAGAGGTTTGATATCGCCTTTCTCAAGATGTGGATAGATATGCTCGCCAATTTCGCGACACATCACTGTTTTTTGCTCAAAGCTTTGGCTGCGCAGAGTGGATCCCGTGAGGGTGATGCGTTTGATGAGCAGTGGCGCGAAATTCACCTCGGCCTGAAAACCACGAATAAAGGCGATGTTGACGATACGGCCTTCGGGGGCCGCCACATTGATATTCTTCTGAATGAAATCGCCACCCGCCAGGTCGAGAATGACATTGATGCGATCCTTAAGGCCCGCTTCTGACAGTGCTTCTTCGAAATCTTCAGTTTGGTAGTTGAATGCTTTCAGCGCGCCCAGTGTTTCTAATGCAGCGCACTTTTCTTCACTGCCTGCGGTAGTGTATACCTTCCCGCCCATGGCGTTCACCATTTGAATGGCAAGTGTACCGATGCCACTCGCGCCGCCATGGATAAGTACATTGTCGCCAGCCTGCATGGCAGCGCGCTGAAAAATGTTGTGCCATACGGTCAGGAGCGCTTCGGGTAATGCCGCGGCCTCTACCATGCTAAAGCCGGAAGGTATGGGCAGGCATTGGCCTTCTGGTGCCACGGCGTGATCGGCGTAGCCGCCGCCATGTGTTAGAGCGCAAATAGGGTCACCCACTTGCCAGTTCGTTACCTGATCGCCAACGGCGAGAACGGTGCCTGCGACCTCCAGTCCCATAATGGGGGAGGCGTCTGCGGGTGGCGGATACAGGCCAGCGCGCTGCAGCAGATCGGCGCGATTTAGCCCAGCCGCCGCTACTTTTATGAGGATTTCATTAGGTGCAGGGTCAGGGGCGGAGTCTGTTGCCACCGCAAGGCTCTGATCTTCTGGGTTTACGGCGATATAACGGCGGGTGTAGGACACAATGGTACTCCTTCAATGGTCATCTGAATCCGTACGCAGACAGCGACCATAGGCCAGCTTGAAAACCGGCGTTCTGAATGGTTTAGCGGGTCGGGCGAGAGCTTCAGGTATTCAGAGGTGCTCGCCAGCCATGGGTGTCTTCGGCGGCGCCACTTTGTATCGCACACAGCTGCTCCCGCAACTGCTTGGACCAGGGGCCCATTTGTCCGTCGCCGACTTGCACGCACTCGCCGTTAAACAGCAGCTCACCGACCGGTGTTAACACTGCCGCAGTGCCCGTTAATGCAGCCTCTCCGTTAGGAGCCCGCTCCAGTAACTCTTCGACGGTAAAGTCCCGCTCTGTGATTTTGAGGCCAGCGTCCGCGGCCAAGGCCAGGATGCTGTCACGCGTGACCCCGGGCAAAATTGACCCATCCAGTGGCTTGGTGATGAGTTCGCCGCCCTCAATCAGGATGAAGTTTGCAGCGCCTGTTTCCTGAACGATGCCACCGGGGGCAAAGAGTACCTGGTCGGCCCCCAGCTCCTGGCGAGCCTTAACAATCTGGCGCATAGCCGCTGCGTAGTTGCCGCCAGTTTTAACCTCACCGAAGTCGGGAGTTGAGCGTTGTGCCTTGTCATCAACCTTGACCCGAAGAGGCTTCAGGCCTCCTGCAAAATAATCGCCAACCGGTGAAGTAAGCACATAGAACGTGGCTTTCTGACTGGGACGCGCTGCTGCGCCAATGTCTTCTTCGGTGCCAAACAGGGTGGGGCGCAGGTATAGGGCCCCCGGGTTGGCGGGAATTTCACGGGTTACCGCTGCAACCGCCATGTGCAGAGCGCGGGTCAGGGTCGCTTTGTCGGGCACCGGCAGCAGCAATTGCTCGGCGCTGTTCAGCATTCGGGTGACGTGACGATCGGGCCGGAACAGGTGAATGTCGCCACTGTCAGCGCGATAGGCTTTGAGCCCTTCAAAGCATTCGCTGGCATAGTGCAGCACATGAGTGGCGGGGTGCAGCGAGAACGGTTCCACAGGCACCAGCGCCAGGTCGGACCACTGCCCGCCTTCGTACTGACTGATAACCATTTCCCCTGTGAACTCTGTACCAAACGCCGCCATTGCCAAATCTCTAAATGTATTGCAGAAACGATTAATAATACCCCGAGAACCGGCTTTGCGCTGCGTTTACAGCGCACAAAATCTGGAAATTTGTCACAGGCCCCGTCACGGGATAGGCTGCTGTACTGTCGTATTCGGGGAACAACGGGATGAGTTTAATAATTAGAACCTTGCTGCTGATCATATTGGCCTGGGCGCAGCCCT
Source organism: Halioglobus sp. (assembly GCA_039986455.1). GTDB lineage: Bacteria > Pseudomonadota > Gammaproteobacteria > Pseudomonadales > Halieaceae > Halioglobus. Next base: position 163,492 of record JBDWQQ010000113.1, on the reverse strand, counting down.
CATTGGCTGATATGCGCTATGAGCTACAAGCAATCACTGAGCACCTGGTATTGGATGGAGAAGGTCACTTGCCGTCTGGCGGTGTGGTGTATCAGCCGGCCATCGTTGAAGCTTTTTACTTTGACCTGGAATATCAGCCGGCCTGGCAGAGTCGCGAGCAAGCGGCACGGGTGCTGGCCTTACTGAAAGAGAGTTATGCCGACGGACTGGATCCCGAGGACTATCACTACTCCGAACTGATGGCACTTTGGTCAAAGCGTGATATCGATTGGCCTGAGCGCGATCGCAGTCGCGCTCGATTTGATGTCCTGCTCACAGACGGAACATTGTTGTACATCAGGCATTTATTGCAGGGCAAGGTGAACCCAAGCCAGATAGACCCCAACTTTAATTACGCGCGAATCGATTTTGAGCCTGAACGCGTCTCTGCCAATTTGCGCAAAGCAATTGCCGAGCAAAAAATCGCTTCCATTGTTGATCAAGCCAGACCCAATCAGACCTTTTACCGGCAAATGAAGGCGGCGCTCGCCTACTATCGTGATCTGGATGCAAGGCGACAATTTACTGCCATTCCGACCGACGTGGTGCTCAAGCCCGGACAGAATCATGCCAATGTGCCCCCTGTAAGAACACGATTGGCCGAGCTGGGTTATGGAGAATCTGGCGGCAGTGTCTCCAGGGCATACGACCCTGCACTGGTAGCGGCAGTCAGGCAGTTTCAGCAGGATCATGGTCTGGATGTTGATGGAGTTGTGGGCCGCCAAAGCTACACTTTCTTAAACATGACCTATAAAGCGCGGGTGAACTCCCTGCGCATCAACATGGATCGTGTCAGGTGGATAGCTCAGGACGTCACCGACGATTTTATTATTGTTAACATCGCTGGCTTCGAGATGTATTACATGCGCGATCAGGAGCTGCACTGGGAGAGCCCGGTTATGGTGGGAACTATCCAACACCAAACACCCATTTTTACGGCACGGCTTAAGTACCTCGAATTTAATCCGATCTGGACAGTACCGCGCAGTATCATTGGCCGCAGTCTGTTGCCCAAGTTCAAAGCCAACCCCCAGTATGTTCTGGACAATAATTACCATCTGTACGACCGGTCCGGTAAACAGGCTGACCCAATGAAGCTTGATTGGGCTTCCTACAGCATCAACAACTTTCCGTTTAGCGTGGTGCAGCAGCCCGGCGAGAAAAATGCCTTGGGTCGGGTGAAATTCATCTTCCCGAATCGACACGCGGTCTATTTGCATGACACCCCCGCGCGCAATCTTTTCTCGCGCAGTGCGCGTGCTTTCAGTTCTGGTTGTGTGCGAGTTAAGCAGCCGCTTGAGTTTGCTGAGGTGTTGTTGAATGATCCGCAAAACTGGTCTCTGAATCAGGTAGAAAGTCTGGTGGCTAGCGCCAAACCGCAGGAACGTGTGTATCTGGACCGAGAGGTTGATGTCATGCTCATGTATTGGACCACTAGCCCCACGCGTGATGGGAAAGTGCAATTTCACAACGACATCTACAGCAAGGACCCTGTTGCGCTCGCCGCATTGAACGCGCGTCCACAGGTGCTCTAGTGCTGCGCGCTCTTACGCTGCTTCTGCTGCTATGCGCAGCCCCGGTCAGAGCTGAGTCTCTGGTATTTGGTGTGCGTGAACTGGCCGTGGCCTATAGTCCCTTTAGTGTGATTGCGTTACCGGGAGAAGCATTAGTGCTGCCCGCGTTGTCGGGCAATATTGAACAAGCGAAGCTGCACTCCTCATCCGATGTCGACATGAAGTTGCAGGGCAATGCCTTGCATATCGAAGCGCCACAGGCGTCGGGCGTTTACCCCGTCAATGTAGAGCTCCCCTCTGGCGAAGTTCGAAAGATCAACGTATTTGTGATGGTACCGGCGTCAGCGATTGTCGATGGATCACTCAATGGTTATCGAATGGGCGACAGCCCTCCGGGACACCCGCGTTATCCTGAACTTTATCGGGCGCCTGTCGGTTTTATCGAAGTGAACGAGGCGCTATTGGACGTGCGCCTTAGCCCCAACTTCACGGTGCGCCAATTTTTGTGTAAGCAGAAAAGCGACTACCCCAAGTACTTGGCGGTGAAAGAATCACTGCTGGTACTTCTGGAAGGTTTGTTAGCTGCTGTTCAGGAGCGCGGTTATCCGGCGGCAACCTTCGGGGTGATTAGCGGTTACCGCACGCCCTGGTACAACAAATCCATTGGCAACGTTCCGAACAGCAGGCACGTCTATGGAGACGCCATGGATATGTTTGTCGATGTCGACGGCGACGGCACAATGGATGACCTTGATGGCGACGGTGATCAGGATCTTGAGGATGTAGCATTACTGGCCGAGATTGCCGATGAGTTCATGCGTCGTCCGGGTAATAGCCTGATTTTTGGCGGCGTTGGCCGTTACGGTAAAACCAGCCGCCACGGCGGCTTTGTGCACGTCGATACTCGAGGCTACGCCGCGCGCTGGTAGCACAGTGCAATGATCTGCGACTACATTAACTACGCGGTAGTAGTCTCGCCGGCATCTGCTTGTAACCGTGCACGATGTTTGAGCAGATATAAGTGGGCTCCCCGGTCAGTTCCAACCCACTAAACTGACGGAAAAACTCCTCCAGAAACAGCCGAGCCTCCATGCGAGCCAGATTCGCCCCAAGGCAGAGGTGAATGCCATAGCCAAAGGCCAGATGGGGATTAGGATTCCTGTGGATGTCAAAATCCATGGGGTTGGTAAACACGCTTTCGTCGAAGTTAGCTGAACTGTAGAGCATCACGACCTTGTCGCCGGCTGTAATGGCCTGGCCGGCGAGTTCTGTGTCGCAGGTGGCGGTGCGGCGGAAGTAATGAAGAGGGCAGGTCCAGCGCAGCATTTCTTCTACCGCTGATGGTATTAATTCCGGGTTGGCTTCTAGTTCGCGGTAAGCGTCCGGGTGTTTGGCCAGCAGGTATAGCCCGCTGCTGATTAGCCCACGGGTAGTCTCGTTACCGGCAACGGCGATCTGCACGAACAGCGAGGCGAATTCTGCCTCAGACACTTTTTCCCCATCAACTTCCTGGTTAATGAGCAGTGAGATAAGGTCATCGCCGTTTTTGTCTTTTCGCTCGCAGGCAAGTTGGAAGCCATAGGTGCCCATTTCAATGCTCGCCTGGTTGACCTCTTCTGGTGTTCCGCCCAGGTCAGGGTCTGACGCAGAGGTACACAGATCAGACCAGCGACGAATTTGCGGCCACATGTCTTCGGGGATATCCAGCAGCGAGCAGATAACGGCGGTCGGCAAGTCTCCGGCTAGATCTTCAACGAAATTCAGATCATCCAGTTTACTGGCACGGTCCATTATGCCGCGCGCGATTTCCCGAACATGCGGCTCCAGCGCCGCCAGTCGTTTCGAAGTAAAGCGGGTGATGACTGCTCTGCGCAGCGGCGCGTGGCGAGGTGGATCCATTCCCAAAAGCTGATTGCGCACCATCTCCAGAATATCGTCGTCCATGTCATCGACCATGACGAAGCCCTGCTCGGCGGAGTAGGTCTTGAAATCGCGGGACACAGTGACAACGTCGGCATGCCTGCTGACCACCCAATAGCCTCCGCCCTGGGGGTGCTCATGCCAGTATATAGGCGCGTTTTCCCTCAGCCAGGCGAATTGCTGGTGGGGAATCCCCGAGGTGTAGTTTTCAGGATTGTATATATCGATGTGCACGACTATTCCACCAACACATTAGGACGAGGCAGGCCCTGCTCTTCACACATGGCCAGATAGAAGTCGAGTGTCAGTTGACCGTCTACGATCGAAGTGATGTTGTCATCCGCATCCAGGTTGATGTTGCTGCCATACATTTGGAACCACACCCGCGTGTTGTCTTCAACGCACTGTAAGGTGTGCACAGATCCTGCCGGTTCGTAAAGAAACGACCCTGCTCGATTGACGTAGTCGTACTCCTTGTATTTCCACGCGCCGGAACTGGTATAACCCCAGACAGGACCCGTGTGCTTGTGTTTGTCGACTTCGTAGCCAGCCTGAAAAATGTTTTCGATAATCCAAAGTCCTTCACCGCGCTTCAACTGCAGTACTTTCAACTGGCTGCCGTCGCCGATATCGATAAACGGTAGATCATTTTCACCAAAGTGTATTGCTTCTGGATGAGTCATAACGTGTTCCCTTAGTTTGTCTGTTTAACAGCGCCGGATTGGAGCAAGGCGTCGATTGCGCCCTGTTCGAATCCAAATTCCTTGAGAATTTCTGTAGAGTGCGCGCCTATTTCTGCCGGGGGTCGTTGCACTTCTCCCTGCGTGCGACTAAAGCGCGGTGCGGGCGCAGGTTGCCATACTTCCCCATCATCAAGGAAGGTGCCCCTGGCTTGATGGTGAGGGTGATGACGCACCTCTGCCATGGACAGTACCGGTGCATAGCAGATATCCAGACCGTCAAAAAAGCTGTCCCACTGCTTGCGTGTGCGTTGCTTGAATACAGTTTCCAGTTTCGCTTTGAATGCAGGCCAGTTGCCCATATCCCACTGATTTTCCATGCCTTCGGCATCTTCGCCCAGTGCTTCCATCAAGGCCGCGTAAAACTGGGGTTCAACCGATGCGATAGTGACGTACTTGCCGTCAGCCGTTTCGTACACTTCGTAGAAGTGCGCACCGGAGTCGAGCACATTGGTGCCTCGTTCTTCTGACCAGAATCCCACTTGATTTGCTGCGTAGGAGCTGGCCATGAGTGTCGCGGCGCCGTCCACCATGGCGGCATCTACGACCTGGCCTGCCCCAGAGGTTTTTGATTCCAGCAGTGCACAGACCATACCGTAGGCGAGCATCATTCCGCCTCCGCCGAAGTCGCCCACCAGGTTAAGGGGAATGGCGGGTTTTTCGCCGGCGCGGCCCATTGCATGCAGCGCACCGGTCAGGGCAACGTAGTTGAGATCGTGGCCGACCTCGCCTGCCAGCGGACCGTCCTGACCCCAGCCGGTCATCCGGCCGTAGACCAATTTCGGATTGCGTTGCAGGCAAACCTCAGGCCCTAGCCCCAGTCGTTCCATAACCCCAGGGCGGTTGCCTTCCAGCAGGCCATCTGCTTCTTCAATTAACTTGAGCACAGTTTCAACGCCTTCGGGCGTTTTGAGGTTAATTCCGATGCAGCGTTTGCCGCGGTTTAAAACGTCCAGCCTGGAATCCTGCTGAGCCGCAAATAGGCCGCCGCCGGGTCGCTCGACGCGGATAACGTTGGCACCCATATCGGCAAGTGACATGGCTGCAAAAGGGCCGGGGCCTAAACCAGCGATTTCAATGATGGTGATACCAGCGAGTGGTCCCATGAGTTTACCTCCCGAATTTCAGGTGGGCAGCATGCGCCGGATGGGGGAGAGGGACAATGACGCAATTGCGCTTATGAGTTGTCTTTACAGATCAGTTGCTCGAACAGACTACGGGCTTCTTCCAGTTTGGCGAAGACAGGGTAGTTGCTGTCCAGGCACCAACTAATAGTCAGCATATTAAGCGTGCCTACCACGGTGGTAGCGAGCATTAGCGGCGTGAATTCGGTTCTTACATCACCCAGTTCAATGCCTGCGTTGATTAGCTGGGCAAAGCTTTCCATGGAGGAGTTACCAATCTCGCGTTGACGTTCCTGATCCTCGGCGAAGGCTGTGGGGCCAACAAGCACCAATTGCCTATCGATATCGTTCATACCGGCAAAGCTGGATTCAATGTAATCAATCATCGCTTCGAGCCGCCCACGGGTGCTCGCGTGATTCGTCATTAGTTCACGCAGCATCGGTTCGGATCGACTATAAAGACGGGTAATACCCAGCCCGCCGAGGAGGGCGTGCTTATTGGTGAAGTGACCATAGAACGTGCGCCTGGCAACATCGGCCTCAACACAGATCTGCTCGATGCTGGTGTCCTCGATGCCCTGCTGCTGGAAAAGTCGATAAGCTGCGTCTTCGATCCGCTGACGAATCTCTTGTTTGCGCTTCTCGCGGCGCCCCACGGGGGCCTCAATTGTGTCCATGAAAAGACCGTAATGCTGTTGCATTCTGAAGGACATTAAACTATTTTGTATACAAATGTGCAAGTTTGCGCGTTTGTGGCGTAATTGTATCTAGAAAATTTAAAGGTGAATCTGACAATGTCCGACAAGTTGCTGGTCGTTTCTACCGACTGCCATGCCGGTCTGCCCATCGCTGACTACAAGCCCTATGTGGAATCGAAGTACCACGAGATGCTTGATGTGGCGGTGCCAATGACCGTTGAGATGCTGGAAAAGTCCGAGTCGCAATTTCTCATTAAGGAAATTAACGACGAGTGGCGCGCTCCCATCAAGCAGGAACTCACCGGTGCGTGGAACTATAAGGAACGGGTAAAGATGCTTGCCGGCGATGGCATCGCCGCAGAAGTCATTTTCCCCGACGGCATTACCGAGAAAAACACGCCACCGTTTGGGGCTGGCCTGGGGCTTTCCCCCAAGGATATGGTGCCCGAATTGCAGTGGGCCGGTGCCATGGCTCACAACCGCTGGCTAGCGGAGCTTTGCGCTAATGACCCTGCCAGACACATCGGCGTGGCCTCTATCCCGTTGTTGTGGGATGTAAATCAGGCGGTCGAGGCGGTGCGTTGGTGTGTCGACAACGGGCTGCGCGCGGTGATGATCCCCACGCTGTGGTATGACAACGACCCCTACCACAATGTGAAGTACGACCCGTTCTGGGAAGTGTGCGAAGACCTGGGTGTGATTGTGCATTTCCACTCTGGACCTGCGCCGCATGCGGAATACTTCGGTGCCGGCTTCCCGGTTGAAGATAAGCGCGAGGAACTACCCGGAGCAATGGGTATCTATGTATCGGAAGTCATGTGGTGGTTATACCGTCCACTGACATTCATGATTTGGGGCGGCGTCTTCGAGCGCTTCCCGAAATTGAAAGTGATGATAGTAGAAGGGGGCACGATGTTTATGTTGCCACCCTGGTTGCGACTCATGGATTTCCATTACGGTGAGGGACAGATCTCAGCAAAACTGGGTAACTTCCGTGAACACCTGTCGCTTACCCCCAGCGAGTACTACCAGCGAAATGTCGGCATAGGCGCATCCTGCGTCCTGCGTCCCGATATCGATATGCGAGACGACATTGGCCTGGATAAAATTATGTGGGGCAGTGACTATCCCCATCCCGAGGGTAGTTGGCCCAATACCGGGCAGTACTTGCGTGACACCTTCGGCAATCTGCCAGAAGCCGATGGCCGAAAAATTCTTGGCGAGAACGCCGTGAAGTTTTACGGCCTTGATCGCGAGCGTCTGCAGCAGGTGGCCGATGACATCGGACCAGACGTCTCTATTTTTCACTGAGCATTGCTCAGCGCAAACACTTTTTAAGACTGACAAGGCAACGGAGAACGACCATGACAATCGTGGAAGCCTGTGAATCAAAAACTAATACCACCCCGGATTACCCCATGGGCTGGTTTTCTGTAGAGCGCTCGCATCAGCTGGCGGTCGGAGAAGTAAAGGCCGTGAAAGCGTTTGATCGCGAACTGGTGCTTTACCGTACCCGCTCAGGCAAGCCAGCACTGCAAGACGCGTTCTGTCCGCACCTTGGGGCGCACCTTGGGCATGAGGGACGAGTGATTGGAGAGACCGTGCGCTGTCCTTTCCATGGTTGGCAGTTTAATGCCGACGATGGCAAGTGCTCCCATATTCCCTACTGCGATGAAATTCCGGAGCGCGCTCGACTTCGTACCTGGCACACCGATGAAAAGAACGGTGAAATCTACATCTGGTTCCACCCTGAAAATACGGCTCCCCAGTGGCCGCTGCCTGAGTTGCCTGAGCTGGGCGATCCAGCGTGGACAGAACCGCGCTACACCGAACACCTGGTGCCCGCGCATGTGCAGGACATCTGTGAGAACTCCTGCGATCCGGTGCACTTTGCTTATGTGCACTCACAGGGCGAGATTCCCGAGTCTGAGGTGACTATCGACCCTGACGGACGCACCATGCACTTGCACTCGGATATGACTAATAACGATTTCCCCAGCCACCTGCACGCCACGACCTATAGCCCGGGTTTTGCCATGGTGCGCAATAGCTATGGCCCCGGCGCGGAAATGATTATGTACAACAGTCCCCAGCCCATCGACAGTCACAACACCCTGATGCGCTGGACGCTGATAGTGCGCAGGGAAATAGAAGATGTTGCTGGAGATGATGTGATGAAGGGCATTATCGATGGATTGAGCGACGACTATCCTATCTGGGCGAATAAAGTGCACAGACGGCGGCCGGTATTCTGTAAAGAAGATAAGCCGCTGGTGACGTTCCGTAAATGGGTGCGCCAGTTTTACATCACCTCCGAAGACAAAAGGGAGATTGCGTAAGTGCAAGACTTTAGCGGTAAAGTCGCGGTAATTACTGGCGGTGCCAGTGGCGTAGGTCGCTCATTGGCCTTTGCGCTGGGCAGCAGAGGTGCAAAAGTGGCTGTGGGGGACGTGGATAAAAGTGCCATGGACCAGGTGGCTGCAGATCTGGCTGCCGAGGGTATAGAGTCCATCGTTGAACATTGCGATGTGACCTCGGTGGATAGTCTTAACGGATTGGCCGATGCGGCCGAGGCAAAACTGGGCGGCCTGGATCTGGTGTTTGCCAACGCGGGCATCGGTGCCGGTGAAAGCGGTGCCATGTGGGATTACTCCGAGAAAGATTGGCAGTGGTGCTTGAATGTGAACGTATGGGGCGTGATTAATAGCATCCGTGCATTCATGCCGCGTCTTGTCGCCTCAGGCAAAGAAGCACACTTCGTGGTGACGGGTTCGGGCAATGGTGCGTTGATCATTCTCCCCGATGCACCGATCTACACTGCGAGTAAAGCGACCGTGCACGCGATTACTGAAAATTTGCATTACCAGTGTCAGGCGGGTGGATTGCCGGTGAAGGTGAGTGCACTTTTCCCAGGTCCTCATGTGGTCGACACCGGTTTATTCAATTCGGGCCGCGTGCGACCCGAGGATTTGAAGAAAGAAGTAGAAGGTAATGAGTCTGGAATCAACTCTGTTGATGATATGAAGAAAATGGCGGCGGAGTACGGCATTGAGATGCAGACCACACATCCGGATGAAGTCGCCGAAATGGCGATCAAAGGTCTGGAGCAGGATGCATTTTGGCTGCTGGCAACAACCGAGGATACGGACGCGAAAATTCGCGCACGTGCCGACATGATACTAAATCGCACCACGCCAGTTCCGGCGATGGTGGGGTGAATCTCAGTAGAAAGGAAATAAAAAATGACAAATGAATCAGGTGCACCCCAGGGAAACCCGGGAGATATTGTTAACTGGCCCATGCTCAAAATCGTTTACCGGACTGACCCGGAAGCGATCGCCAAATTATTGCCACCGGGTATCGACCCTGGTGCGAATCCGAACGTCAACCTGACGATCTACAACTTCCCGGTTCCCGACGAACCCGAGTATGGCATCGTGACGACGGTAGATGCCGATTACAATGGCACGGCGGGTGAGTACACGCTGGGCTACGGTATTGATCAGGAGTCGGCCATTTTCATTAGTCAGGAAACCAATGGCCAACCTAAGTATCCCTGCACCACAGAATTTTATCGTCTGGGTCCCCAGGTCAGCGCTCGCTGCGTGCACCAGGGTTATACCTTTGTAGAGTTCAAAGGCGTTTCTACCGGGCCTGTGGAAGGTGCCGAGGAATGGATTCAGAATGAATGGTGGCTGAAGTATTCGCGCGCGGTCAGCGTTGGTGGTCCCGCCACTGGCTTTGATTTCCCTCCCCACGTTGTTCACGTGATGAGCAAATACGGTACCGCCTGGAAAGAAGAAGTTCAGGGTGAGCTCGTGCTTCGCGATAGTCCCTGGGATCCTCTGGCAAGTTTGCTGCCCATGCGTGAACAGTTGTCTGCTCACCTGTGGTGGCCTATCTTCCTCGATCGCCAGATGACCCTGGCAGGAGAGTTGGACGCGGAGGCGTTCCTGCCTTATGCCGACACTATTTCCGGGTCTCGCTGGCCTGGTGAAAATGGTGGACCCAAGCGCAGCTAACTAATGCTCCGGCATCGCTGGTCGATGCCGGAACTGTCTCTTAAATGATGTCGCATCAACGTATGCAAATAGCGAGAGCCTGGCTTCCAGCTCTGGCCGGTATGACCTGTCTGGGTTTAGGCGCGGGTTTGATTGGCCTGTTCGGTTTTTTTGTCGAGCCTCTTTCCACAGAGTTTGGTGTAGGTGTGGCTACCTTGAACATTGCGCCTGTGGCATTGCTGGTGGTGCCCGGCATTATTGCGCCGTTAGTGGGGCGGCTGGTTGATGTCTGGCCCATTCGTAGAATGATTCTGGGTGGCAGTGCATTCGCGCTGCTCTCTCTTTTGGCCATTAGCTTTTCCTCTTCTTTACTGCAGGCTGGTATAGGCTTTTTGTGCTTCGCCATTGGCATCACCTTCTATGGTCCGGTGGTCGTTAATGGGTTAATGGTAAAGCTTTACCCTGGGAAAGAGGGCAGAGCACTGGCGATTGCTGCCCTGGGTATCAGCGTAGCGTCTATCACTCTGCCGCCTGCGATCGGTGCGGCTTTGCAGATAGTTGATTGGCGACAGGCGCTGTCGATTATGTCTATCGTGCTACTGGCGATAGTGTGGTTGTGGGTATTACTGGGGATTCCCGCTGATGCAGGTGCAGTCGTCCAGAGTCAGGAAGCCAAGGCAGATCGGGGGATTTATCGCCAGGCCGAGTTCTGGATGGTGGGTATCACCGTAGCCCTGACGTTTAACGTGATGGTGATCCTGACTATCTGCTATCCACCGCTGTTCGTCAGTCGCGGATTTACCGCCGTTCAGGCGGGACTTTTTTTGGCGGTAGCAGGGACCGGTGGTGCATTAGGTAAGCTTACTGTCGCTCTTTTGGCAGATAAGCTGCGACCCTATACCCGTTGGTTCGCGGCCGCGATTCTCCTGGTGAAACTGGTCGGCCTGATTATCCTGTTGATGACGGATGTGACCTTCTTGATCGTCGTGAGTGTTGCCATGATGGGGTTCAGCGGCGGTGCGTTTCTACCCATGCACCCCTACCTGAACAGTCGCTACTTCGAAGCGCAGATTATCGGCCAGGTGAACGGCGCTCAGGGTCCATTGTTCCTGCCTCTGGGACTCGTTGGAGCTCCTCTGGCTGGATATGTTTTCGACCAGACGGGAAGTTACTCTATTGTTCTGGCGAGCCTTGCGGGCATCTTGCTACTGGCGATCGTTTCGGTGCTCGCCCTGCCCCGATCCAGGTTTTAATGCCTAGTCATGTTTCATCTCAGGGTGGGTTAGGGTCAGCATGTATTCAGCGGCTGCGCTAACGTCGTAATCGCTGGCATACTCCGCATTGCCCTTTGCCGGCATCTTAACAAAGCCTTTCTCAGCGTGTTCAACCAGTACGGCTTCCCACAGATCGGATCGATCACTCCAATCTTCTTTATTGCCCACGATGGGGGCGCCCTCAACACCGGTTTCGTGACAGCTAGAGCAAACTTTCTCGTACATCCGTTTGCCGTCGTCAAGTCTCTCTGAAGCGCCGGCAGTTCCTGTCAGGAAGAGCAGCGCGAGGCCACTTAGTATTGTCACTATCTGCATTGGTTTCATGATGGACTTCCTCGCTACGGTTTATATCAGTCTAGCAGATGCTCATTGAAGCTTTTGGTACCTGGATCAAATGAATGGCAATAATTTCAATACCTGCCATGCTAAATAACATAGCCGTCACTAGCAAATTGCCGGGGGTTGATTGAACGTTAAAATTGGCATGGATATGCGCCTGTGGGGCGAGGCGACTGGTGTGGAGCAGCTTCCTGTTTTAGAAATGCTGGCCTCCCAGGGCTATCAAGGTGTGGAGATTCCCGTTTGCGGTCAAGGGCACTCTGCGCTGAAGTTGTTGGCTGTAGCGCTGGGTGATCTGGGGCTCGCAGTGACAACCAGTGCACGGCTGCCTGCGAACGCCAATCCTTTATCCACTGACGAATCCACGCGTCGCGCTGCGACAGATTATCTCTGCGCCCGGGTCGATGAGTCCGCGATGCTCGGTAGTCAGCTGCTGTGTGGTGGGCTTTTTCAGGCCCAGGGGATTTTCAGCGGCAAGCCCCCGTCTGATCGTGAATGGGAGTGGAGTCGCAGCTGTTTGCGAGAGGTTGCGGACTATGCGTCGGGAACGGGTGTGTCGCTGGCACTCGAGTTCCAGAGCCGTTTTGATGCCTATCTGATCAATACGGCCTCCGAGGCCGCGCGCATGTGCCGGGATGTAGGACTGGGTAATATCGGCGTGCTTTATAATACCTTTCATGCCCATCTCGAGGAGTTCAATCCTGCGCGTGCGCTTCCTGCTGCGGGCGAACGCCTGACGCATGTGCGTCTCAGTGAGAGCCATCGGGGTGAGTTGGGTCGCGGCCAAGTGCAGTGGCGGGAAACCTTTGCCACTCTGGACTTCCTCAATTACAGCGGTTGGCTAATGGTTCAGGCCTTGGCGGTTGCAGGAAATACAACCAGCAGTGAGAATATCTGGCGAAACAACTTTGATAGCCGCGAGCAACTCAGTGCAGACGCCATTCAGCTTATACAGCAAATCCTTCGTATGCAGCGCCAGTAAGGTCTTTATGATCGAAGCTTTAAGCGTTGCGGCGGGCTTTGCCGGGACACGACATGTACTTTGATTTTCAGTATTGGTCGCGGGTCGTGCGCCATGTCTGGAGCCTCAAAGACTGGCCTGGTCGCTCGCGCATGTTGTTGCGCCTCCTCGTGTGGGTCCCCCTCGTCACCGTTTTTCACAGCTTATGTTTCATGCTGGACTATTTACTATTCCCCCGTCTTTGGCGGCAACCGGTGAGCCAGCCGGTTTTCATTATCGGTCATGCACGCAGTGGTACCACCTTGATGCACCGGCTGATGAGTGCCGACGGAGACAAGTTCAGCTATTTTCTGTATTGGGAAATGTTTTTCCCTTCTCTGCTGCAGAAAAAAATTATCCGCTTTGTAGGGGTGTTGGACACCCGATTTTTGAGTGGTCGTCTTATGGCCCAGTTGGTGAAGTGGGACGATAAGACCTTTGGACCCTATCGGCATATGCACAACATGAGTTTGTGGAATGCTGAGGAAGACTGCTTTGCCATGCAGGCAGCTTTCGTTTCGCAGCAATGGTCGCTGGAAATTCCGATGATGAATGTCGTTGATTTTTTCCATGTTGATGAGATGCCCAAAAGGCGTCAGCGCTGGTTGCGACATTACCGCGAACTGGTGAAGCGTCAGTTATTGCTCAATGGTGCTGACAAAATTCATCTCTCTAAAAACCCAATCATGAGTGGCTGGGTAGAGTCATTGATTGCCACGTTCCCCGATGCGCGTTTTGTAGTGATGATGCGCAAGCCGACTGACTGCATTCCAAGTTGCCTTAAACTGGTGGAAGTGAATTGGCGAAGTAAGGGCTGGTCGCGTGAAGCGTGTCAGGAGTCGCTGGATGCGCTGACTGAAATCTCTTTTGAGCATTTCACCCACCCCCGCGAGGTGCTTTCTGATCACCCTGAAACTCGTCAGTTCGTGATGGACTACCGCACCTTGACCACCGCACCGCGAAATGCGGTTGCAGATGTCTATGCGGCACTAGGTCTGGACCTGCAGAGCGCTTATGACGACTGGCTGCAAGCGCAGTCGGAGCGTGAGAAAGCGCATCATAGTCAGTTTGAGTACAGTCTGGGCGAGTTTCGTATTAGCGGCGAAGAAATTTACCATCGATTGGCGGACTTTTATAAGGACTACGACTGGGAAGTTCCAGGCGTCGAGGAGACAACGTGAAGAGTGAGCACGAAGACAAGACCGGGGAAGGAAGCGCGCAGGCGCTTCGGCAAGCCTTCGACACTATGATAGATAGGCTTAAGGAAGCGCGTGATGCTATCGATACGCCTGAGCTTTATCCCGCGCCTCCCACAGAGCGTAATCTGGCGGAGGGCTATCGCTACGTGCTGGGTTTTTTGTTGGGAAGCTTGGAACGTTCTCTCGCGGATCCACTGTACCCTCGGTTTCGGCGTGCGATTCAGCCCACGAATCGATCGACCATTGATAATAGCGACGCCGTTTATTTGTCTGCAGAAATTGATGGTAATCACAGTTACCGAATTAGGGGCCGTGCTCTGGACAGCAGGCACTGGCGCGGTGAGGAACCTGTAGCTGGCAAACGTGCGCCCCAGTACGTTATTTTTGAATTGTCCAGCGGTCACGCTGGTGACTCTGGATCTTTGGCTGAAATGCGCCCAGGTAGCCGGCTCAATACCAGTACTCTGGATTGCCACAGTTTGATAGTAGAACCCGACGGTCAGTTTGAAATATTGGTTGCACCCCAGCGACCCGAGGGTTATCTCGGAAATTTTATGCTCAGTTGCCGGGAAAGTCATGAGCGTGAGTACGTCGGGCGCTACCTGACTTGTCGCGAATTGTTTCATGACTGGTCAAACGAAGACGTGCTGGATTTAGAAATATTGCGTATCGGTTCTGAATGCGAGCCGCGTCCGCCGCTGGACCCCGACGGTGCGATAGCGTTGATGGATCGAATCGGTGAACTCACACGCAATCAGGTTCATTTCTGGAACGCCTTTAATACCGTGACGCTGGAGACCTACGGCAAAGTGCCAGGCATGCCGTCCATTGGCGGTGATGACGATAAGGCCTTTATGCCGACCAATGATATGAACGCGCCGAACGCGCTGGGCCTGGCGACCGGTGGAGGCCAAAGCACCAACATTTATGCAGGTGGTGTCTATCTGTTGAAAGAAGACGAGGCTTTGTTGATTGAATCGACCGTGCCGGTACCGCCCAGTTTTATGGGTTTCCATCTGGCAAACCTTTGGGGAGAGTCGCTGGATTTTGAAAGTTATCAATCTAATCTCAACGGACACATGCTGGAGCAGGACGAAGACGGGGCTTACCGTTGGGTGGTGTCGCATCAGAATCCCGGTATTGCCAACTGGGTAGACACAACAGGGCTGCCACACGGTTACCTCACTATCCGCTGGACTTATCCTGAGCCGCCTCCCCGTGAACTTTGGCCGAGCCTTAGCGTAAAGCAGCTTGCTTTTGCTGATGTTCAGCGGCAACTGTCGGCAGAAGCAAAAGCAGTACATGAGGAGCGACGCCAGCAGCGTGCTCTGATTCGTTTGCGTCACGTGCAGCGTCGTTACCGACAATACTGAGGAGCAACAAATGTCAGAACTCAAAGGCCGCGTAGCGCTGGTGACAGGCGCCAGCCGCGGAATTGGTCGCGCCATTGCTCAGCGCTTCGCTGCAGAAGGCGCTTCGGTCGTGGTTAATGCCTCACGCATGGGGTCTCACGGGCAGCTTGAGGGAACACTGGAAGAAACCGTTGAGCTGATCACTGCAGACGGCGGCCACGCTGCCGCATTGCCTTGTGATCTTGCGGATCGACAAGCCCGAGCTGACCTTGTGCAAAGAGCCAGTGAACACTTTGGTGCGATTGATATTGTGGTTAACAATGCTGCGCGGGCCGACTTTGTTTTGCCCAGCCAGGTGAGTTCCTCTGCGCGTGATGCTATGTATGATCTAAACGTCAATGTACCGGTGGAGCTGTTGCAACAGGCCCTGCCGGGTATGCGGGATAAAGGCCGAGGTTGGTGCGTCAACATTAGCAGTCGCACCGCTGAGCAGGGAGAGCCTCCCTATCCTGATTCGCAAATGGCGGCTCATGTGATTGGCGCTTATGGCGCAACCAAAGCGGCGCTTAATCGCTATACGCAAGCGCTTGCCCATGAACTCGCCGCAGAGAATATTTTTGTGAATGCCCTGGCGCCCAATAATATTGTGCTGACCAACGTTTCAGAGCAGGTGCTTGCGATTGCTAAACGCCGGCCTGATATGGTGGAGCCGGTAGAAATGATGGCCGAGGCGGCTTTGATTTTGTGCACCGGTTCCCAGGTGGCTAAGGTGGAGTACAGCCGAAACCTGGTGCACGCCTGCGGCCGTAAGGTGCATAGTCTGAACGGAAGTACAGTGTTGGGTGACGCGTTTCTTGCCGCGCAGTGGTGAGTAAGGCCGCTCTCGGCCAGGGTCCTATTGCCCTGGCGGTCTGCTATTATTGTGTACTTTGATGAATTCAGGACATTGTCATGACCGCGACTATTCGCAAGATTCGCCACAGTATGTATCTCCTTATGCTGCGCGTAATGAGCCGCTTTATGCCCGGCTCCACGCACATTGCTTTTGTGGGGGAAGGCAGTAGCCGTCAATTAGGCCAGCACATCGCTGCGCTTGCTCCGAAAAAAGTTTTAATCGTCACCGACAAGCCTCTGCGCCAACTGGGTGTTGCCGATAAAGCGGTCGCCGGTTTGATCGAGGCGGGCGTTGATTGCGCCTGGTTCGATGGCGTTCTGCCAGATCCTACTTTTGAGCAAATAGAGGCTGGGCTGGCGGTGCAGAAGGCGGAAGGTTGCGACATGATACTTGCCGTTGGCGGTGGTTCTGCGATGGACTGTGCGAAAATCATTGCGGCCTGCGCCACGTCTGATGAATCTCCCAGAGAGTGGGTAGGTTTAGGAAAGGTGAATCACGAGCTATTACCGATTTACGCGATTCCCACGACCGCAGGTACCGGTTCAGAGGGGACCGCGGGAGCGGTGGTCAAAGACGCTGAAACCAAAGCGAAAAGCGTGATGTCCGGCAACGGCATGTTGCCCAAGGCCACCGCGCTTGATGCATCGTTAATGCTGGGGCTGCCCCCGCACATCACTGCCGCCACCGGCATTGACGCCTTAACCCACGCGATTGAAGCGTACATTGGGGTCTGGGAACGTGGCACTCGTCTTGAGGATGGCCGCATTGGGGTCAAGCTTGTATTCGAACATTTGGTTAACGCCTACTCAGATGGAAATGATCTGCAAGCGCGCGAAGGTATGGCGGTAGCGGCTTACTACGCAGGCATGGCGATTAACCAGGTGTTCGTCGGCAGCGTGCACGCGATTGCGCATCAGATCGGCGGCAAGTATGGCATTCCCCATGGCCTCGCCAATGCGCTGATACTGCCTCACGTTCTGGAATACTGTCGTGAAGAGGCACAGCCTCGATTGGCCGAGCTGGCTGTCGTGATCGGTGCGGGTGAACCCGGAGAGTCGGAAGCGCAGCTAGCTCACAAATTTATTGCCGCGGTGCGCGAACTGCGCACCCAGGTCGGCATTCCCGATCGTTCAGACCTGATTCGCCGGGAAGATCATGAAGCACTGACGGCGGCAGCGGTCGCTGAGTGCATGGATTATCCGGTACCGCGTCTGCTGGATGAAGCCAGCACGCTGGCTATTCTCAACCAGATTACTGACTAGAAAACGCCCGCGCCCGACTCTGCATCGGACACTGCCCGCCGCATATGGGCGAACAACTCACGCCCGGTACCACTCTCGTTTTCAGCTGAGGCGAGGGTGGCCACTTCTCGGCTCTGCCATTCTGGCTCAGACACCAGACATTGCAGCTCACCCTTGCTGGCATCCAGGCGAAGCAGGTCGCCGTCGCGAACCTTGGCGATGTTTCCGCCGGAAAGTGCTTCCGGGGTTAGGTGTATCGCCGCAGGCACTTTGCCCGAGGCACCGGACATGCGCCCATCGGTGACCAGCGCCACTTTGAACCCGCGGTCTTGCAGAATGCCAAGGTAAGGCGTCATTTTGTGCAGCTCTGGCATGCCATTGGCCGCCGGCCCCTGAAAACGAACCACGGCAATAAGGTCTTGCTCCAGTTCACCGGCCTCAAACGCCCGGGCCAGTTCTGCCTGATCATCAAAGACTCGAGCCGGTGCTTCCACTACCTGGTGCTCCGGAGCGACCGCTGATACTTTAATCACGCTTCGCCCGAGGTTACCCTCTAAAAGGCTCAAGCCTCCCTCGGGGGAGAACGGCGCATTGGCAGGACGCAGTACTTCCGGGTCGGCGCTTTCACTAACCCCGGCTACGTAATGCAGCTTGCCCTGATTTAACCGCGGCTCCTGCGTGTAGCGGGACAAGCCTGGTCCCCAGTTCGTCTGCACGTCTTCGTGTAATAAGCCGTTTTCCAGTAGCGTACGAATGACATAGCCGGTACCACCTGCGGCGTGAAAGTGATTCACGTCGGCACTGCCGTTGGGATAGACGCGCGCGACCAGTGGAGTGATGGCAGAGAGTTCACTAAAGTCCTGCCAATCGACAACGATGCCTGCGGCACGCGCGATCGCTATCCAGTGGATACTGTGGTTTGTGGAACCGCCGGTGGCGAGTAGCGCGACGATGGCATTGACGATGCACTTTTCATCGACCACGTTCGCCAGTGGCGTGTACTCATTACCGAGTGCGGTAATTTTGCAAAGACGTTCTGCGGCTGCGCGGGTCAGTGTGTCGCGCATCTGGGTACCTGGGGGTTCAAAGGCTGCGCCGGGAATATGAATACCCATCACTTCCATCAGCATCTGGTTGCTGTTGGCAGTGCCATAAAAGGTGCAAGTTCCTTCGCCGTGATAAGCGGCAGATTCAGCTTCCAGCAGTACATCGCGACCTACTTTGCCCTCGGCAAATTGCTGGCGTACAGCGGCTTTTTCTTTGTTAGACAGGCCGGACGTCATGGGCCCAGCTGGAGCGAAAATGATAGGCAGGTGGCCAAAGGACAAAGCGCCGATCAGCAGCCCCGGCACAATTTTGTCACACACGCCCAGGCACAGTGCCCCGTCAAACATATTGTGAGACAGGGCAATGGCGGTAGCACCCGCAATGATGTCCCTGCTAAACAAACTGAGCTCCATGCCTGCCGTGCCCTGGGTGACGCCATCACACATGGCCGGTACACCGCCGGCCACCTGCGCGGTGCAACCCACTTCGTGGGCAGCCTGCTTGATCAGCGCGGGGTAATTTTCCAGAGGCTGATGAGCAGACAGCATGTCGTTGTAGGCATTAATAATGCCGATGTTGGCAGACTCGGTGAGTTTAAGCGCTTGCTTGTCCTGCTCGCCGCAAGCGGCAAAGCCATGGGCAAGGTTGGAACAAGACAGGGCGCCTCGCATGGGGCCCTGGCCTCGCATCCTGTCGATTTTTTCCAAATATTCGGCGCGTGTTTCTACACTGCGCTGTGTAATTCTGTCGGTGATGGCTTTCAGTCTTGGGTCTATCATTAGGGTGCCCACCATATACTTGCAGGGTTGATGTCTTGGTCGATAATTGCGGCGATGGGGTATTGCTTTGCTGTGGCCTCAGCGAGAACTGCGCGTTTATCTGTGCCCGTGATATGAACGATGATCTCACTGCTTTGAAGTACCGCCGGGAGAGTCAAAGTCATGCGCTGGTGTGGCGCAGTCATCGGCTCACAGGTTCCGAGCAAAACGCTACCTTCGGGGTCAATCAGTTCTGCGAGGTTACTGGCCTGCGGAAACCAGGATGCAGTGTGGCCGTCGGCGCCCATGCCCAGCACGGTGCAGCTCAGCGGCAAAGGAAGTTTGTCCATACGCCGGGTGATTTCCACCAATCCGAGATTGGCGTCTGCGGGACTTGCCTTGAGGCCGATGAAGTTTGCCGTCGCCGCTTTATCTCTTAACAGGTTTTCCCGCACCAGGCGTTCATTTGAGTCGGGGCTATCGGTATCTACCCAGCGCTCATCCACCAGAGTGATCCAGACCTTATTCCATGCCAGATCAATTTCAGATAATTGCGCAAAAAAACCCTTGGGTGTGCTGCCGCCAGAAACGGCAAGACTGGCAGCCCCCCGGTTTTCGATATCGCGCTTTAATCGAGAGGCGACGTGAGTCGCAAGGGCCTGGTCCAGCTCTGATCGGGTGTCGAAGTTGTGTGTTTTACTCATGCCAGCTACACCCATCGACTGCCAGCAATGCTGTCGCAGCATTGGGGCCCATAGTGCCCGCATTGTAGGACTTGATCGGCGTGCCGTTCTCGTCCCAGGCTCCAATGATGGAGTCAATCCAGCGCCAGGCCGTTTCCACTTCATCGCGTCGCATAAACAAGGTTTGGTCGCCGTGAATGGCATCCAGCAATAAGCGTTCGTAAGCGTCGTAGCTGTCGCCCTTGTTTTGGGATTCGTCGGTCAGGTGCAGTTCGACAGGCTGCAACTTTAACTTGCTGGTTAAGCCCGGTTTTTTGTTGACGGTGTGAAGACTAATGCTTTCTTCGGGTTGCAAATGGATGACCAGCTTGTTGGTCAATTCCTGGGGATCGTTGGCAAACAGCGAGAATGACTGCCTGCGATATTCGATCACAATTTCGGAATAGCGACCCGACAACCGCTTGCCAGTGCGCAGGTAAAATGGCACGCCAGCCCAGCGCCAGTTGTTGATGCTGGCTTTGAGGGCGACAAAGGTCTCTGTGTTATCGGCATCGTGAAAGGCATCTTCTTCCAGGAAGCCTTTCACCGCTTCCCCCGCGACTGCGCCTGCGCTGTAACGGCCGCGCACGGTGCGCGCCTTGACGTTGTCTCCCGTTATGGGTTCAAGACAGCGCAACACCTTCATTTTTTCATCGCGAATGTCGGTCGCCTTGAGGCTGGTAGGAGGCTCCATCGCCACCAATGACAGCACCTGTAGCAAGTGGTTCTGCACCATGTCGCGCAGGGCGCCGGTGTCCGCGTAATAACTACCGCGGCCCGCTACTCCAATTTCTTCGGCAACCGTGATCTGCACACTGCTGATAAAGGTGTTGTTCCACATGGGGTGGAACAGTTGATTGCCAAACCGCAGGGCCAACAGGTTCTGTACGGTCTCCTTCCCCAGGTAATGGTCGATTCGAAAGGTGGCTTCCTCATCGAAAACCCTGGCAACCTGCTCGTTAATACTTCTGCAGGATTCTAGGTCGTGACCAAGGGGCTTCTCCAGTACTACGCGGCTTGATTCATTGACCACATCGGCGCTGTGTAACTGCTGACAAATTTCTCCGTACAAAGAGGGCAGGGTAGCGAGGTAGTAAAGACGCCCATGTGCTTCACTTTGGTTTAACAGCCCTGCGAGTTGGACATAGTCGGAAGCATTGCTCGCGTCGACTTTCACATAGTCCAGTCGTTCTTTGAAACTCTCCCATACGGCCTCGTCCCAGCTATCTTCTGGCAAGTATTTTTCCAGATTCGCTCGGGCTTCATTGCGGAAGGTTTCCGGATCCATTTCACCACGACCGGTGGCAATAATCCGGTTTAGGCGATCTGCCAGTTGGTGGCGCTGTAACTGGTACAGCGCAGGGAGTAGTTTGCGCGTTGAGAGATCTCCGGTGCCACCGAAGATTACCAAATCGACCATCTGACTCATACACATCTATCCTTAAGAGCGAGTAAGTTAAAGTGTCTGCGTGTCGTTGCCAATTGCGGAAGCAAGCTGGCCTTTTGGCGGTGATTTGGTCCGCAGCACTCTGGTGGGCCGCTGGAGAGGGCGCAATTCTAGCAGAAAATAATCGCTAAGGTCTTTGGTAATTTAACGGTTATCAGTTCAGCCCCTTTAGCCAGCGATCGAAGTCCTCGATAAAAGCGTTGAAGTTTTCGGTGGGACCCTCCGAGCAGGCAAAGCCGTGGGCAGCGTCTGCAAAATGGCGGTGTTGTACTGTAACCCCGGTCGCTTCGACCGCTTCGGCAAAGGCCTGTCCTTCGTCACGCAGTGGGTCCAGCTCTGCAGTAATATTAAACAGAGAGGGCAGCGACGCTAGATTCTCTGCCTGCATCGGTCGTGCTGCCAGCGCCTGTTCTGGACTGGTTTGGCCCAGGTAGGTATCCCAGAACCAGAACATAAGCGCACTCGTCAGTGCACAGGCTCTGGCTCTTTCCTGATAAGACGGCCAGTCCCGCAGGTAGTGATCTGCAGCGGGGTAAAGCGTCGCGGCGCCGCACACCTGTTCTCTGGCAGCGGCGGTCATCGTCAGACAGGTACATGCGGTGAGGTTACCACCTGCACTGTCGCCCGCGATAACCAGACTGCCGTTATTTGGCCCCAGGTCAGCT
This sequence comes from Halioglobus sp., assembly GCA_039986455.1. Classification (GTDB taxonomy): domain Bacteria; phylum Pseudomonadota; class Gammaproteobacteria; order Pseudomonadales; family Halieaceae; genus Halioglobus. The sequence goes on along the minus strand of JBDWQQ010000113.1, from coordinate 141,517 downwards.
AAATGCATTGCCACCCATTGTGCAGCCGCGAGGCAGTCCTCCTGGGCGGCGGGCCATGGGTGCTCGGGCGCCAGTCGATAGTCCAGCGCGAGCACTGTTGCGCCGGTTTTATGAGCCAATACCTGGCAAAAGGGATGATGGGTTTCCAAGTCGCCAATGACCCAGCCGCCCCCATGAAAATACAGAATGAGAGGTTGTTCGCCAGTGGCTGCGGCGGTATACATTCGTGCTTCAATACTGCCCGCTGGCCCGGAAATTTGTAGGGTGCTGGTGTCCGGGTTGGGAAATTTGCCGCGCCATTGGCGCGCGCTGGAAACGCGGTAGTAAGTTCGATAAATCCAGGTTTTGAGTGCGCGCAGCATGTCAGCAGGCTACCTGCCGATACTCGCGCGGCGAGCTGCCATGCCAGCGTTTGAACGCGTTGCTGAAATTACCGGGAGCGCTGTAGCCCAGGAGTACAGAAATCTCTTCCAGGGGCAGAGTAGAGGTGGCCAGGTACTCTCGCGCCAATTCATAGCGCACCTCGGCGAGGATATCCTGAAAGCTGCTGTCTTCCTGTGCGAGGCGCCGCCTTAATGTTCGGCTGGTCATGTTCAGTTTCTCCGCGACATAGTCGATATCAGGGAAGTAACCGGGGCGGGCGAGAATCAGTTGTCTCACCTTATCGACAAAGGTACTGCCTGAGCGCATGCGTGCCAACAAAAGGCGACATTGTTGTTGGCAGGTTGAGGATGTCTCACTGTCCCTTAGTGGCATCGCGGTGTCGAGTACGGTGGCGTCAAGCTGCAGTTCAGAAGCTTGAGCAGAGAACGAAACGGGGCAGCGGAAGTGGCGTTCATAAATTTCGCGCTGGCCCTCACCATAGTGAAGCAACTGGATGTGCTGTGGTTCCATGGGCACCCTTAGAGACCCCTGGCCGCCGTTGACGGCAGCGGTCAGATCGCGATCGACGTAGTAGGTGAGTAAATCGTCGGGTATGGGTATGTCTGGCGACAGACGCAGTGTTGCGCGGGGACCTTCGACGATAAAGTTCATGTCGAACAAGGAAAATGTGAGCGGGCCGTAATTCCTCAGGATGACGAGTGCCTGCCGCAGAGTGGGTGCGCTCATGAAGGCGTAGCCCAGTAGACCGTAGGTTTCTAATTGATAGGCTTTGCCCAGTAGTAAGCCCAGCATCGGATTGTCTGTCAGTTCCAGCAGGTTACGGTGAAACTGAAATTCCTGGTCCAGCGTGAAACCGAGTTCGGTACTGGGTCGGCGCAAATCAGACTCTTGTAAGCCTGTGTTGCGCAAGCAGTCTGCAGCGGAAAAGCCCATAGTCTGCATGGCGCCCAGCGCCGGGGATATGGCTTTGATGTGGTGACTGGTATCGGCTTTGCGGACCATATTGAATCTCTTGTTGGCAAATTCATTGGCTAAGCCAATGACGAGCTAACCCTATTGCTGCGCAAAAATGAGGATAGCAGGTTCTGTCCGATTTTCATAAGTTTTTGGCCCTGAGCCATATTCGGTCGAATTGCGACAGGCGATAACATGTCCGCAGAATTTGAGAGGTAGCTGAATATGGTTAACAACGATCAGAGCAATCCATCGGTGGCGGTCATTGGTGCGGGAATGAGCGGCATCTTGATGGCAATCAAACTGCGTGAAGCCGGTATCACAGATATCACGATTTTAGAAAAGGCAGACAAGGTAGGCGGTACGTGGAGGGAAAACACCTACCCCGGCGTGGCCTGCGATGTGCCTGCCCATATGTACACTTACAGTTTTCGTGGGAACTCCGATTGGAGTCACCGGTTTGCTCACGGTGATGAAATTCAGACGTACTTTGAGGGGGTCGCGCGGGAGCATGACCTTACCGAACAAATACGCTTTAACGAGTCTCTTGATCAGTGTCATTATCGGGATGGCAAGTGGCACTTGAGCACCAGCAAAAACGCCGAATTAGTGGTGGATTTTGTGGTGGCTGCCACTGGTATTTTGCATCATCCTGCCTACCCGGATATTAAAGGCCTGGATAGCTTCAGCGGAGAAATGTGGCACACCGCCAAGTGGAATCATGAGGTAGACCTGCGCGGAAAGCGGGTTGGGGTGATTGGCACGGGCTCAACGGCCTGCCAGGTAATATCGGAAATTTCAAAGATCGACTGTGACCTGACGGTATTCCAGCGCACACCTCAATGGGTCGTTTCGGTTCCCGACAAGCAATACAGTGAGCAAGACAAAGCCGCGCTGGTTGGCAAGCAGTCCAAGCTGTCGGCCCTGAGTCGTCGCTATGCCTTCGTGATGCGTAACACCTTTACCAAGGCTGTCACCGGCGGCAAGCTGCAGCATGCGTTGATCAGTTGGGCTGCCAAGCGCAATTTGCGCAAGAGTGTTCGCGATCCACAGCTGCGCGCGAAGCTGACTCCCGACTACTCTGTTGGCTGTAAACGGTTGATCATCAGCAGTACGTTTTACGAGGCGATTCAGCGCGACAATGTGCATCTTGAAACAACGGGAATAGAGTGCATTAACGAGCAGGGAATTGTGACGACCGACGGCGCTACCAAAGCGCTGGACGTGATCATTCTTGCCACTGGCTTTAGCCCATTCAACTTTATGCGCCCGATGGATTTGCGCGGACGCAATGGCGTCTCGATTGATGAGACCTGGGCTAAAAAGGTACAGGCATATCGCTCGCTGTGTATCCCGGGATTTCCAAATTTCTTTCTGATGTTGGGTCCCAATTCACCCATTGGCAATTATTCAGTGATTGCCATGAGCGAGGTGCAATCGACTTATATTCTCAAGCTGATCGATTTGTGGAAACAGGGCAAACTGCCCGCGGTGGAAGCAACCCAGGAGGCGAAAACCAGTTTCAACGCCTACCTGCGAGCGGGCATGAGCAAGACCGCCTGGGTGGGCGGATGCCAGAGTTGGTACCTCGATGGAGACGGAGACCCTGCGATGTGGCCTTACAGTTGGGACCAGTGGGTCTCAGAGCATGAAGCGCCAGTGTTGGATGATTTTGTTCGTCAGGCGTCAGAGGAAGTGGAGCCATTACGTCCCGCCGCGTGACTCAGCCGCTTCGAGAGGCTGATCGAGTACTAACGCTCACAGGAAGAAAATTTATTCGTCAAACTCAGCGGTCTCGGCGATTTGTTGATACCAGTCCACACCATGCTCATCCCTGTTACGGGTAATTCTATGACGGCCCAGTAAACAGTTCAGGTGGGCGATGGTTTCGCCGGTCGCGAGGTTAATGTTGTCACCTTTTATCTCGCGCTTGAACAGAGCGGGAAAACAGTCGACTGCTCGGGTTGGCTCCACCATGAAGTTAAACAGTTTTATCAGGTCACGTTTGTGGCCTTCGATGATCTGGCTCAAGCGCACGTAGAGCCCCTTGAAGGGCGCTTCGTGTGCAGGCAGTACCAGTAGGTCATCGGGAAGAATTTCTCGGATAACGGCCTGCGTGCGCAGCCATTCTTTGAGTGGGTCACCCATAGGTTCAGTCGGGAATACGCTCACATTGGGCGATATCCGCGGCAACACCTGGTCGCCGGAAATCAGTAGCTTGAGCCCCGGGCAATACAGCGCTGCGTGTTCGGGGGAATGGCCGCGGCCGACGATGACCTGCCAATAGTGGTCCCCAATAGTAATGGTTTCCCTGTCTACCATACGACGAAAGCTTTCAGGTAGCGCATAGATTGCGCGGCCGAAATTGCCGAACTTTTTCTTGTACTTTTCCAGCCACTCTTCTTTCCAGCCTGCGGCAGTATAGAAGCGCAGTGCCACCTCCGGAGCTGGCCTGCCGGTGTCAGCAGCCATGGTGCGGCACATGAGAAATTCTTCTCGCGACATCCATAGCTCGGCACCAAAGCGCTCGCATAACCAGCCGGCAAGTCCAACATGATCAGGGTGCAGGTGCGTGCAAATCACGCGGGTTATTGGTTTGTTTTGCATAAACCCGGAAAACAATTTTTCCCAGGTTTCCCGGGCACTGTCGATATTCAGGCAGGTGTCGACCACCGTCCAACCATCGCCGTCTTCCAGCAGCCAGAGATTAATGTGGTCCAGAGACATGGGCATGGCAAAGCGCACCCAGTAAACGCCTTCGGCCACCCGCACGGGCTCTCCCGGTTTGATGTCGGGCTTGCGGCCAAAGGGATAGGTGAGTCCGCGGTAGGTTTCGTTGGCCTGGTCGTTCATAGTGAACCCCGAAATGGTGGGAGCACTATGTTCGGCGTCAGAGAGTATTCTGTCTAGACTTGATCTTTGTCGTCAGGGTCTATACCAGATAGCGGAAGTGACAGCTCGCTCCTGCAAGCTGTTGTGTTCGGGCGGTTCCATACCCAGGGCCTTGCGATCAAAGGTTGTCCACCGAGGGGTAGGGATTTCAATGACGCGGGCATAGTAAAAGGCTTCTACCTCGGGATCGAACTCGGGATCTGACCACACGGTGGCCAATTGGTCAGTGCCTATGTTGTTCTGGTAGCTGGCTTGTGCGGCGTTTACGGTGTTGCCTACAGCGGGCAGCTTGCCACTAGCATCGAGTTTCCGGTCACCCGACCAAGCTACATTGAATACTTTCTCATAAGATTTTCCTTCGCTGTCCAGCCACCCTTTAATCACCTGTAGCCTATCGAGGTTGCCGCTGTCCGGGTCACGAATCGCCCACAACGCGAACGTTGGCGCCTGGTCAGTGCGCTGTGGCAGATCGCTACCCATAGCCACGCCCTGGGAGCGCGCTACCTCAATCCAGTTCTCTTGATCGATCAGACTGTCTGGAAAGTCCCATCCTCCGAAGAAGCGGACGGCGATACGTGGCCCGGATGTGGCGAAGGTTTCCTTGCGGCGCATGGCATCAAAGAGGGAGTCCCGCGTATTTTCCTCGGCCCAAACGGCGGCGAGTCCGGCTGCGCTCCAACGTTCTCCGCCGGGCATGCCTTCTGGCATCCACAGCGATTTGCGCATGCGTATGCCTGCGCTACCGTCCATGAGCGGTAGCTTGCCGTGATAGCTATCTTCTTCTATCGGGGCGCTGGCGTTATGGCCATCGGAGCTGCCGATGACGCCGAATCGGTAAGGGTTGAAGCCCTCGGAGTGAGACATTTCAATGCCGGTGCGTAAAGCATCTCTGGTGTAAGAGCCCTTTGGTTTGGCGTCTTCCTGGCCGGCACTGAGCATCGTGTCGTAGATCTCAAAGCCGGCAAAATTATCTTCGTCAGAGAGCAAGGGATGAGTTTCCGAAGAGCCCTTTACCTGAAAAATCTCGCTGATCGGTTCGTTGCGCATGCGCGTTTCGGCGTAGCTCGCATTCATGGCTTGACCATCGAACATGACCTGATCGTACATAAGCCCGTCGCTCACGTTCCCGTTGTGCGGGATGGCGAAATTATCCATGCCGGTTTCCCGCTGGCGATCGAGTGCCGCCCACAGGTCGCGCGGGTCTTCAGAGTCTACCGAGCTATAGGGAAGTTCGGGTACAGCGGTGCCGCGGTAAATGACATTGCGATGAAGGTTGCGTTCACCGGGCATCGAAGTCCATTCGTAACCAATAAAACTGGTGAAGCGACCCGGGTCGTTGTTGCGCTCAGCCGCGGATATTATTTCCTGCCATGCGCTAGCGGAGATCGCCTCCCAGCCAGGCACAATCGCATTCTCCAGATCGAAGCCCCACATGCTTTTCATTTGCATCCAGCTATTGGCAAGAGCACCGTCGGCGAGCAGGCGGTCACGCAGGTCTCGCTGATTCAGTGGCAGGTCTGGCGACGTGGCCAGAAGCACACCCAGATACTCGGAGTGATCAGTGACCGCGGCGAAGTCCAAAGGGCGCTTAAGCTTAATGCCGTAACCGGCTGCATGGCGTATCTCACCGCCGCGCACGAAGGTATAGGCATCATCGGGGGTGGCACGCACACCGTTGGTGTAGGCATCGGTCGAGTAGCCGGTGTGGATATGAAGGTCGCCCCAATAAAGGTTCCTGTCAGGGTTATAATCGGTGGCCTGTTTATCCGGTATGGGTTTCGCGGTGGCCGCAGAATACTCGGGAAAAAGCGTGGGGTCTTCCGCTGGAGAACAGGCGGCCACTGTGGCCGCCAATCCAGTAACGAGTAGCTTGTAATACGCTTTTTTCAGTGACATTACGGATCCTTGCAGGCGGTACTTTAGCCCACGCTGCGTTCGGCGCCTTCCCAGTATTGGGCTTTAACCGCTTTCTTGTCCGGTTTGCCCACTGGAGTGAGCGGTATGCCAGCGACAAAATCGACCGACTTGGGAGCCTGTACCGATCCCTTTTTGTCCTTCACCAGCGCCTGCAATTCAGCTTCCAGCGCTTCGCTTTCTTCAGCCCCTGGCTTGAGTACGATAACGGCTTTGACTGATTCGCCCCATTGCTCATCGGGAACGCCGACCACGACAACCTGGCCAACAGCTTCATGGGTGGCCAGTACATCTTCAACTTCCCGGGGGAACACATTAAAGCCGCCGGTGACAATCATGTCTTTGGTGCGATCTACGATGTAAAGAAAACCGTCTTCGTCTAATCGACCGACATCGCCTGTGTGCAGCCAGCCGCCTTCAAAGGCTTCAGCTGTTTGCTCTGGCATATCTTTGTAGCCCTTCATGATGAGTGGGCCGCGAATGCAAATTTCACCGGGCTCACCCTCCGCAACCTGATTGCCTTCGCTATCCATTAGGGCCAGATGCACCCAGGGAGTGGGGCGGCCACAGGATGATAGCCGTTCAGGTTTAGACGGGTCGTGGTCTGCCTTGCGCATATTCGCGATCACCATGGGACATTCGGATTGGCCAAAGAACTGGTAGAAAATCTGTCCCCACTTTTCGATGCCCTCAGCCAGTCTTGTAGGACTCATCGGGGAAGCACCGTAGAAAATGGTTTCCATACTGTCCATGGAGCCATCGGTGGCTCGCGGAGAATCCAGGAGGAAATAAAGCATGACCGGAACCAGCATGGTGCAGGTAATTTTGTGATCTCTAACCGTGTCGAAAAATTCGTCCGGACTAAAGCCCTGCATGACATAGAACGCGCCGCCTTTTTGCAACACCGGGATGAAGAAAGCAGCGGCGGCATGCGACAGTGGCGTTGCCATTAGCATGCGCAGCTCATCAGGGAATTCCCACTCTGCCATTTGTATCTGGGTCATGTATGCGCTGACCCTATGGGGGCTCATGACACCTTTTGGTTTGCCGGTGGTGCCGCCGGTAAAGTTGACCGAGGCAACATCTTCCGCGCTACAATCTGGCGCCACCAAAGGTTTAGGGGTGAAACTTTCTGCCAGCGCCAGATAGTCGTCGCCAACCTCATTGGGGCCAAAGCCCAGCAGATTTTTCAGACCGGGAACCCGTGCTTTTAGCGCCGCGGCTACCTCTGAAAATACGGATGAGTCAAACACCAGTGTCTCAACCTCGGCTGCTTCCAGAACATAGGCGTGATCATCCAGTGATCCCAGCGGATGTAGCGGCGTGCCAATGCAACCGGTGAGCTGCATTGCGGCAATGTTGGAGAGCACCTCAGGCCGGTTGGCCGAGATAATCGCGACTCGACTGCCTTTACCCAGACCCTTGGATTGTAGAGCTTGAACCAGCTGACTGGTTTGCTCTCTGACATCCCTGTAGCTGGCGACTTTGTCACCGAGAAACAGGCAGGGTTCGTCGTTGTAGCGATTCAGTCCCTCAACGAGCAGGTGCGGCATCAAAGGGGGCTGGTGTAATTGATCAAGGCTCATGCGGTCTCCGTTTGTTCACTGAATCTGAGGCCTCCAATTGCTGCTTTGGGTAGAGGCACTGATAAACTTTTAGTGGGCCATAGTTTGGCCTTTAATGCGCTGGGATCAATGGCGGGAAGGGCCACAAATTATTGGAATCGGGTGCAGTCCTGAGCGCAGATGACAATGTATCCTGTCCGCATGGAATCTGTCATTTCTGTGTGCAAAAACCAATACTCTTGCGCAGAAATTTCCTCTGAGGTGAATAACATGAAGATAGATAGCTCGCTAATGTTCGACCCTGCCCGAGTTGCCGGCATGGCGTCGCAGTTGGAGGAGGCGGGCTTTGACGGCGCCTACACGTTCGAAGGGCAGAGTGACCCGTTTATCACCGTTGCAGCGGCGGCGATGAATACTCAGCGTATGGAGCTCATGACCTCTATTGCTGTGGCCTTCTCTCGCAATCCTATGAATCTCGCCTATTTGGGCAACGACCTGCAGAATCTATCCGAAGGGCGCTTTATCCTCGGTTTGGGCGCTCAAGTTAAAGCCCATATCGAACGTCGTTTCTCCATGCCCTGGAGCAAGCCGGCATCCAGGATGCGTGAAATGGTTCAGGCTGTGCGCGCAATCTGGGACTGCTGGCAGACGGGTGAAAAATTGAAGTTTGAGGGTGAGTTTTATAATCATACGTTGATGTCACCCGTATTCGCTCCGGAGCCCAATCAGTACGGAGTGCCGAAAATTTATATTGCTGGCGTGGGGCCGATCATGACGGAAGTGGCGGCTGAAGTGGGGGATGGCTATTTTCTTCATCCGTTCAATACGGCACAGTCGATGGACGAGCTCTCGCTTGCGGCAATTTCACGCGGTTTGGAAAAGGCCGGCAAGGCGCGAGCCGATTATGAGGTCTCTGCTCAGGTCATTACGGCCACCGGCCTGGACGAGGAAAGTATGCAGGCGGCGATAGCCTCAGCGCGTAATCAAATTGCATTCTATGCATCGACGCCCGCTTATCTGCCTGTGCTCAAGTGTCACGGCTGGGAGAGCTTGCAAAGTGATGCCAACCAAATGATGCGAGAGGGCAAGTGGGCTGAGCTCAACGAGCTGATCGACGATGACATTCTAAATACTTTTGCGGTAGTGGGGACGCCCACGGAGGTCGCGCACAAGATCGCAGACCGGTATCGCGGCAAGGCCGAGCGCATCTCCCCGGTTGTCTATCAGCCTGACGTCGCCTTGCTGGCCGAGTTGCGACTGCAAATTGATAAGGCAATCAACTAGGGGTAAGTAAGGTCGGTTAGCTGGGAAGTCCAAGCAGCAGTGATGCGGCAATGCTGTACATCACAACGCCGATAATGGCCTCGAGTATTTTCCATGCAACTGGCCGATGAAAGATGGGGGTGAGCAGTCTTGCGCCGTAACCCAGGCTGAAGAAAAAGACGAATGACCCGGCGCAGGCTCCCAGTCCGAACATCCATTTGTTCTCGTACTGGGTGGAAATCGAACCGATCAGCACCACGGTATCCAGGTACACGTGCGGATTCAGCCAGGTGAATGCCAGACAGGTGAGCGCCGCCTGCCAGGCGGTTTGTGACACGGAGTCCGAAGGGTCTAGCCCGTGCTCCTGAGTGAAGGCCGAGATAAAGCTACGCGTACCATAGGCAATCAGAAAAGCCGCGCCTGCATAGCTGGCAACAATTTCAATCGATGGAAATTTCGTAGTCAGTACGCCAAAGCCAGCCACTCCCGCCAGAATTAGCAGGGCGTCAGACAGCGCACAAATGCTGCTCACCAGGAAAACGTGGTTCTTTTTCAGACCCTGCTTTAGAACAAAGGCATTTTGCGCGCCAATCGCCAGAATGAGCGACAAGCTCAACGTAAATCCAGCAATTAGCGCAGTCATGGGTGGTATCTTGTTTGCAACGGTTAGCCGAGTGTAAGCTGCTGCCCCCGCGGGCACAATCTGCGCTATATTGTGTCACTCAATATCAGATAACTGTGAGTGCGATGAGAAACCTGTCATGCAAACTGCTAACGATCCTAGCCTTCTCTTTTACCCTATTGGCGTGCGCGTCTTCCTCTCCCCCAAGTGCGGACAGCACAGTGGCTATTGAGTTGGGGGCGGGCGGGCGGCCCGTCGGAGAAAACTGGTCTCGCAGTCCCGTTTACGGTAGTCAGGGGATGGCAGCGACCGCGCATCCGTTGGCTTCGCAAGTCGCGCTGGACGTATTAAAAGAAGGCGGATCAGCCGTTGATGCTGCGATTGCTGCTAATGCTGCGCTTGGACTGATGGAGCCGACAGGTAACGGTATTGGCGGCGATATTTTTGTCATCGTCTGGGATCCCAAGAGTAAGCAACTCTATGGCTACAACGGTTCCGGGCGTTCTCCGCAAGGACAAAGCCTGGCGCAACTGCAGGCGCGGATTGCCGGTATGAAGGAGCGCGGCGAACTGGCGGATGATTTTGAGGGCATTCCCAGCCACGGCCCATTACCGGTATCGGTGCCGGGTACAGTCGATGGATGGTTTGCTATTCATGAACGCTTTGGCAGCCTGCCAATGAACCAGGTACTTGCTCCGGCTATCGATTACGCGCGTGATGGCTTTGCCGTGTCTCCGGTTATTGCCTACTACCTGGAGCGAAGCTGGGCATTCTTCGAACGTACCTACGCTGACAGCCCACATTTGGAAAACATTGAGGAAACCTGGTTCCGTGGAGGTCGCGCGCCAACGGCAGGGGAAATATTCGTCAACGAAGATCTCGCAGACACGCTGGAAACCATTGCATCGCAAGGGCGTGATGCTTTCTATAAAGGCAGCCTGGCCAAGCGCATGGCAGCTTATTTTGACAGTATGGAAGGCGGTCTGGCATACGAGGACTTCAGCGATCATCGCGGCGATTGGGTAAGCCCCGGTAGCGTTAATTATCGTGGCTATGATTTGTACGAACTACCGCCCAATGGCCAGGGCTTTGCCGCCCTGCAAATGTTATCTATATTGAAAAATGTCGACCTTACCCAATGGTCCAGAGGCTCAGCGGAAGTTTTTCACTACATGGTAGAGGCCAAACGCCTCGCCTTTGAAGATGTGGCGCGTTATTACGCCGATCCGGACTTTTCGGAAATACCGTTGGCGGGGCTGCTATCGGATGACTACGGGCGCGAGCGTTTTGCATTGATTGACCCTGACAAAGCCTCTGCCTCCTTTGGGCCGGGCGAACCGAAGCTGGAGGGAGACGGCGACACAACCTATCTGACGGTAGCGGACAAGGACGGCATGATGGTGTCATTGATCCAGTCCAATTATCGGGGTATGGGTTCTGGAATGGTGGCCGATGGCACCGGCTTTATGTTCCAGGACAGGGGTGAGTTATTTTCGCTGGACCCAGCGCACCCCAACGCCTATGAGCCAAATAAGCGTCCTTTCCACACGATTATCCCCGCGTTTCTTATGAAAGATGGTGAGCCGGTCATGAGCTTTGGACTGATGGGCGGTTCCATGCAGCCTCAGGGTCATACGCAGATTCTAGTGAACATGCTGGACTTTGGAATGAACGTGCAGGAAGCCGGTGATGCTGCTCGTTTCCTCCACGATGGTGGTAGCGAGCCCACCGGCGTTCACGGCGACCCACTGGGTACACTTTTTCTGGAGCCCGGTGTGGCGGATGAAACCGTGAAGCGCCTTGAGGCAATGGGCCATAAAGTTCAAATCGACGCCAGCGGTGTTCGTTTTGGGGGTTATCAGGCAATCATGCTGGATAAGGAGAAAGGCAGCTATGCGGGTGCCACTGAGATGCGTAAAGATGGCACGGTGGTGGCTTGGTAATCACCAGTGAACCAACGGTAACTGGAGCAACAAGTTTGCTTCGGGCCATTCTGGCTTTATAGGCTGCAATTGTTAGATGCGCTGTTTGCGTTAAAGCCCGTTAACATTTTTAGATTTAAAAACTAAGGATGCCGCCCTCGTAAGAGGGCGGTAACAAGCACTGATATGAAAAAGCACTGGATTGCCGGTTTGGGCGTGGTTGCATTAATGGGTTGTTCTGACGATTCACCGTCCATTGATTTTCAAGGTTTTAGCGAACCCACAAAAGTGACTCGCGATCATAATGATGCGATTGCTGAGCGTCTGGAACTTGAGGACCAGCGGGATTTTGTAGACGCTAACCGGGGTTTGATTGCGGCGGACGATAGTTCTGTTGTGCGTACCGATTCAGGCAGGCTGGTTTGGGACATTCCTTCTTATGAGTTTATTGAGGGCGATGCCCCGGCGTCGGTGAACCCAAGTTTGTGGCGCCAGGAACGGTTAAATAACATCCGCGGTTTGTTCGAAGTGGTGCCCGGCGTATACCAGTTACGCGGCTTTGATCTATCGAACATGACGATCATCGAGAGTGACAATGGGTGGATTATTGTCGATCCATTGACCGCCAAGGAAACTGCGGCCCATGCGCTGGCTTTTGCCCGCGAGCATCTCGAAGCGAAGCCCATTAAGGCGATTCTTTTTACCCATTCGCACATTGACCACTTTGGAGGTGCGCTTGGCATCGCCTCGGTTGAAGAGGTGGCGCAGCAGAACATTCCAGTGATCGCGCCGATTGGTTTCATGGAGGCAGCCACCCGAGAAAACATCATCGCGGGGTATGCGATGGGCCGCCGCGGCGGCTTCATGTACGGCACTCACCTACCCCGGCACGAGCGCGGCCATATTGGTTCTGGTCTCGGTAGCGAACCCGCCATGGGGAGCCACGGAATTCTCCAGCCCACTGATATCATCGACACTACTGGCGAAACTCGCGTTATCGACGGGGTACAGTTGGTGTTCCAGAATGTTCCTGGTTCGGAAGCGCCTGCGGAGTACACGTTTTACCTGCCCCAATACAAGGCTTTCATGGGGGCTGAACTGGTATCGCGCAACATGCACAACCTTTACACACTGCGCGGTGCCCATGTGCGCGATGGCTTGAGTTGGGCCAAGTTTATCGACGAGGCGATTTCCTTGTTCGGTGATGCAGATGTTTATCTGGGCAGTCATCACTGGCCGGCCTGGGGCAATGAAAACGTGGTGTCCTTCCTTGAGAAGCAGCGAGATACCTACAAGTACTTGCACGATCAATCGGTGCGCCTGTTGAACCAGGGCTACACCAGTGCGGAAATTGCCGAGCAGATCGAACTGCCGGACGCTCTGACGGATAACTTCGCTACTCGTGGCTATTACGGAACGGTTCGCCACAATGCCAAAGCGGTCTACCAAATGTACATGGGCTGGTACGACGGCAATCCGGCCACGCTCAACCCGCTTCCCGATGAGCAGGCTTCAGCGCGTTATGTCGAGGCTATGGGAGGGCAGGGGAAAGTCATCGAGCTAGCCGAGACGGCCTTTAAAGATGGCGACTATCGCTGGTCTGCTGAACTGCTAAACCGTTTGGTGTTTGCCGATGAGGACAATAGCGAGGCGCGTGAAATGCTGGCCGTATGTTATGACCAAATGGGTTACCAGGCAGAGTCGGGCCCCTGGCGAAACGTCTATTTGAGCGCCGCGTGGGAGCTGCGCAATGGTGCAGTAGAGCAGGGCGTGGACATAACGACCATGTCCGATGTGTTAGCCAATACGGCCATCAGCAATTTCTTTGACTCTATGGCAGTGCAACTTAACGGTGAGAGCGCGCGAGGCAAAGACCTTAGCGTAGAATTCTACTTTACGGACCTGAATGAACGTTACCGCCTTGAGATTCGTAATTCAGTGCTTCGTCATTACAAGGTAACCGAGCAAGGCGACGCGGATGCTGCTCTGGTTCTCTCCCGGTCAATGTTCAATCGCCTCACACTGGGGCAGGTGGGACTAACGGACGCGTTGTTCTCCGATGAATTGTCGTTTGAAGGCAGTAAGCTGAGCTTGATAGAGTTTTTTGGTTTATTAGACAAGCCAACGGGAACTTTTAATATTGTGACTCCCTGATCGTTCGGCAACTTCTCTATGCCCACTGCGCAGTTACGCCAAAATACATTCCTGGCGGTTGTCTGGATGGTCGTTGCACTGGCCTGCTTTTGCTTGCTGGCGATAGCCAGCAGAGAGCTGACCGCAAACCTGGCGACCCTTGAAATATTATTCTGGCGTAGCCTGCTGGGCTTCATCTTGATCGTTAGTTTATTGATTAGGGTGGGTGGTCTTGCCAGCGTGCGCATGCAGCCCAAAGTGATGGGCTGGCATTTCCTTCGCAACAGCGCCCATTTTTCCGGGCAATGCGCCTGGTTGATTGCCATTGCTGCCCTGCCTTTGGCTGAAGTCTTTGCCTTGGAATTCACTACCCCCTTATGGGCAGCCTTGCTCGCGGCGCTGTTTATGGGCGAATCGCTCAATCGCGGGCGTTGGTTATCCCTGGTGTTGGGTCTGATAGGGGTGCTGATCATTCTTCGCCCTGGCGCGGCGGTGATTAATCCTGCGAGTTTGATTATGTTGGCGGGCGCCTTTGGCTTTGGCATTAATGTCATTGCCACCCGTCGCCTGACGCAGTTACTGCAAGGTAACAGCCATAGCTTCCTGGTGATTTTGTTTTACATGACCGCCATGCAGGGACTGTTTTCGCTAGTGCCCATCGTTGGGGAGTTGCGTTTGCCGGCGTCCACTGACTGGTTCTGGTTGCTGGTTGCCGCTACAACCGCGCTGGCTGCCCACTACTGCCTCAGTCGCGCACTGTCGCTGGCGGATTCCGCTGTGGTGATGCCCATGGACTATCTGCGCCTGCCGCTGATCATGCTGCTGGCCTGGTGGTTGTATGGCGAAACGGTAAGCGTATTCCTGCTGATCGGGGCCAGTCTGATTATTGCTGGCAATGCAGCGGGTCTGTATCTAGAGGCCAGAAGGATAAAAATCAGGCATGAGCTAACAGGGGCTGGAAAGTCCTGATCAGCCCCATGGTGTATTACATATCCCGAAGTATTTCTTTGGCGGCATTGTGCCCGGGCGCACCGGTCACTCCGCCTCCGGGATGGGTTCCAGCGCCGCACATGTAAAGATTCTTAATGGGGGCACGGTAGTCACCGTGACCCATCACCGGTCTGGCACTGAACATCTGGTCGATGTTAAGCGCGCCGTGCATGATGTCGCCGCGGTTAAGCGCGAACTTGCGTTCAAGATCCAGTGGGCTCAGTACCTGCCTGCCGACTATGCTGGCTTTGAAGCCCGGCGCATACTTTTCCACCTGATCGAGAATTTGCTCTGCTGCGGTATCCCTGTGCTGATCCCAGTCCACGTCCGGATCAAACTGCTGGCAGAAGAGACTGGCCACGTGCTGACCAGCGGGAGCCAAAGTGTCGTCCACCAATGAGGGGATAAGCATTTCTACCAAAGGCTCTTTCGACCAGCCATACTCTCTGGCGTCGCGGTAAGACTTGTTGAGATACTCCATGGTGGGTCCGATCACAATGCCACCGGTGAGATGATCTTGAGTAGCGCGCTCCTGTTTTTCCAGACAGGTAAATTTAGGCAGTTCGCTAAGGGCGACATTCATTCGAAAGGTGCCTGAGCCGTTGCGATAATTTTGCATACGACGGGCAAAGTCTTCGGGTAATTCGGCCGCGTCAACCAGAGTGTTAAAAAGCAACGCCGGGTTGACGTTGGATACCACTGTCTTTGCCCTCAGGGTTTCACCGCCCTTCAAGATGACACCGGTTGCTTTACCGTTCTCGACCAGAACGCGCTCGACCGCTGCATTTAATTCAATTTCTACCCCTCGTTCTCGAGCCGCACTGGCCATTGCCTGGGTGATTGCACCCATGCCGCCGATGGCGTGTCCCCATATTCCTTTCTTGCCATTGACCTCACCAAAGGCGTGGTGCATGAGCACGTAGGCTGAACCCGGGGAGCGGGTGTCGGCGTAATTCCCTACCAGCCCATCAAAGGCAAAGGCACCTTTGACGAAATCGTTTTCGAAGTAGAGGGCAAGGAAATCAGCAACGCTTTTGGTGAAAATGTCCATGACGATGCGCTCGTCTTCTAACGAGAGCTTGCGCAATCGATTGGCAAAGCCTGCGGCTTTGAATAAGTCACGAATTCCGCCTCCGACGTTTGGCGGCGTCTCCAACAAATAGTGACGGATCAGGTCTGCCACCATCGTGGTGTCCCGACTATATCGCTCAAGCGCGTTGGCATCGTCCTGGGAGTAACGAGCGATCTCCGCTTTGAGAGCTTCGCTGCCCGCCGGGAAGGAAATAAAATCGCCGTTGTCGTTGGGCCACAGATTATTGACCCGCCGCTCAATGACCTTGAGGCCGTGCCTATGCAGATCCAGATCGGCGATGATGCGCGGATTAAGAAGACTGACGGTATATGACGCCACCGAATTGCGAAAGCCAGGATGGAACTCTTCAGTAATGGCTGCGCCACCCACGACGTCGCAGCGTTCGAGAATCCGAACTTTCTTGCCGGACTGAGCCAGATAGCTGGCGCAGACCAGACCGTTATGGCCTCCGCCGATGATGATCGCGTCAAGAGACATGCAGGGTATCCGTCAATGTACTGTTAATAATAGGCGGCACAGCTTATTGCGTATTGTAAATGGGTGCAATCTGGTTCACAGACTAGGTAAAGTCATCTGCCGAGGCCTTCATCATCTCCTCAAGAAACCAACCGGGAAATTGACCAACGAATTTCTGCATATCCCAATAGTCACTCCACCGATAAACCAGGCCATCTTTTATTTCATGCATGCTGGCAAAAGTGTGAGCGGCTGTCTCGCCAGATGTGAAAGTCCATGTCTCAGTGTGGTCCAGAAAAACAGTGTCTCCATCCACCGCCAAATGATGGGTGACCTGCTCCTGTTTACTCAGGTGCTTGAACGCAATCTGCAATCGTTTGACGCAGTTTTCCGGTCCGTCCGCTCCCGGATCGTCACTGGGTACATCCTGATAGTGAATGTCTGGATGCATGCAGCTTTTCATCGTTTCCCAGTCCATTTCACTGAGTGCGTGCCACATTCTTTCTACGACTGCTTTGTTGTCTTGCTTCGACATTGCTTTTCTCCTTTTCTAATGCTCGTTGTTATTGTTCACGGTAGGGATTAATCGATGAGTCTAGTGCGCAGCAGGCTCGAATGATGAGTCGACCAACAAGTCTTTAACTTCTGTCCATATTTTCTTGTTAGTCGCGCAAATCAAGCCGACGTTCTCTGACGCCGGGAGATAGCTTTCTTCGTCAAAGCGGCCAGTATGCGCGCCGGCTTCACGCGCAATGAGAACACCGGGTGCATGGTCCCAGACCAAAGTTCGGTAGTAAAAGACGAATTGGTAGTCTCCGGTGACTAATGCGCGATAATCAAAACCCGCACACCCGCTGGCTCGCGTAACGCCCAGTGAGCGAGCGCCTTCATGAGCCTGAAGTTTCATGGTGTCGGGCAAGTACTTGGTTGATAATGCGCCGCTGATGTTGTGTGTATTTCCAGTGAATGGCGTGGTTGAAAGTTGTTTGCCATCGAGTGAGCAACCCGCGCCGACTTCGGCCTGCAGCAGGGTGGCGTTGACCGGGTCGTAGATCCAGGCCCCGAGAGTCTCTTGGTTGTGAATGAGGCAGACCATAACCGCAATCGGACCCTCGCCGGCAGCGAAGTTACTGGTGCCATCCAGTGGGTCGATGACCCACACCGGACGCTCGCCTTCCAGTATATCCATTAGCGAAGCGTCCCCGTGCACTGACTCTTCGCCGATCACCAGAGAACCGGGAATCATCGCAATCAGGGCTCTGCTCAGCCTGTCCTCGCAAGCGCGATCTGCCACAGTTACCACGTCGCCAGGACTTTTAATTTCAATTTGGTGTTCGTGGAGGTTTCGCCAAAGCGGCATGATTTCTTCTTCAGCGGCCTCGCGTATCGCAGACGTAATAGAATCGTGATCAATGTTCATACTGGTATGCCGCCTTTGCGCAGACCTTGTTTAGTGAGATTGAAGATCGGCTGATCATCCTCGTGTCGACCCAGAGCCTGGCTATAGCGGTGCGATGTGCTCTTTGGCGAACTGGACACGATCATGCACATTTCGTCTACTGGCTGCGGCTTGTTCAGCAGCTATTTGTATTCGCGGCTCAAGGCCACGTCCATTGGCGACCTGAATTGCCAGACCGGGGCGCGCGTTAAGCTCTAAGAGCAATGGACCACGATCGCGATCCAAGACTATGTCCGCGCCCAGATAGCCTAGCTCGGTGATTTCATGCCCTTTTGCTGCCAGCTCTAGAACCTCATCCCAGCGCGGTATCACCAGCTCGTTCAAGGTTCGTCCAGTATCTGGATGCTCGGTAATCGGCCTGGCGTGTTGCACGGCCTTGAGTGCGCGACCGGTCGCGATATCGATGCCAACGCCAACGGCTCCCTGGTGCAAGTTGGCCTTGCCGTCAGAAGCGCGTGTGGATAGTCGCGTCATAGCCATAACGGGATAGCCCTGGTAGACGATCACCCGGACATCGGGAACGCCTTCGAAGCTAAAACCCTCAAAGTCATCCGTAAACTGAACCAGTTCTTCGATAACAGCTACATCGGATTTTCCACCCAGGCTGTATAGGCCGCTGAGGGTGTTGGAGACATGACGAGCCACGTCCTCTTGAGTGACGATGGCTCCGCTGGGTTTGAGAAAGTTGTCGCCTTCTCGACCGGTAACCACCAGGATGCCTTTACCACCGCTGCCCTTGGCGGGCTTGATACAGAACTGAGAATCGTTGGCCAGAAACTCAGGCAGCTGGTTTACATGTCGCTGGACGCTGCATACACCCATCAAGCGCGGCACCGCTACGTCGTGTTCGGCACATAACATTTTTGTCTTAAGCTTGTCGTCCACTCTTGGGTAGAGGTGACGAGGGTTGTTCTGGGCAATGTAAACGAAGTTGCGTTTATTCATGCCAACAATCCCCAGCGCATGCAAACGCGAGGGGGAGGCCAGGCCAAACATCAGTAGCGCTCCATGGGTTCGAAGCGACGTAAGTCTGATAATCGGTAGCCACTATAACTGCCGATGCCGATGATGATCGCGAGCAGGATCAGCAGTGCTTCCGGATAGAGAAACACCGAATCAGCAACGATCTGGTTACTCATTAGCACGTAGGCCAATGAGGCAGTGAGCAAACTGCCGCCCCCCTGAATAAAGACTTCGTGCGGGCCTTCTTCATCCCAAAGAATCGACATTCGCTCGATAGTCCAGGAGAGGATGATCATTGGGAAAACGGTGACGCTGAGACTCCATTCAAAGCCCAATTTATGACCCCCGATACCAATGGCTCCATAAATAATAATAACCACAACCAGCACCGCAGCGATCCTGGGAACCAGAAGTAGATTGAGTCGGGTGAGGTAGGAACGCACGATTAAACCCGTTCCAACGACCATCAGGAACAGCGCCAATCCAATCAGTAGGCCAGTTTGCAGAAAAGCCAGGGTGATCAGTATTGGCATGAAAGTGCCCGAGGTGCGTATGCCAACAAGGTTGCGCAGAATGACGACTACTAGTGCTCCCAGCGGCATAAGGAGTAACAGCTTGAAGGTACTTTGTTGGGCAACAGGCAAACTGTAGATAGAGAAATCGACGAGCAGGCTACGATCTTTGTTGGCGTCTTCTACTGCGGTCATGAATGCGGCGCGTTGCTCGCGCAGCACGGAGAATGTCAAAGACGAATTTTCAGCCCCTTCGACTTCAAACAAGGCGTTCTTACCTTCCTGAAAAACAATGAACTCGTCCCATCCAACATGTTGAAGCTCTCGTGGATCATAGAGCTTCCACTGCTGGTCCAGCCACACTTTGAGCATAAACAGGGCGGTGCGGTCTTTTTGCCGATCCACAAGCTGAACACCGCGAACCATGGTGGCTGTTATGCCCTCCATCGCCAGCAGGTCTATTCCTAACTGCAGTTGCTCGGAACG
The DNA here is from genome assembly GCA_039986455.1 of Halioglobus sp. GTDB lineage: Bacteria > Pseudomonadota > Gammaproteobacteria > Pseudomonadales > Halieaceae > Halioglobus. The sequence goes on along the minus strand of JBDWQQ010000113.1, from coordinate 121,909 downwards.
TTGTTTGTTGTCTCGCAAAAGCACGCCAAGGTGCTTGCTGGCTGGGTTGTTGAGTTCCCGCAGAACCTCGAGGACGATGAGCTCGCCTTGAATTCCTCTCTCTTTAATAGAAGCGCTGAAATCAGCCTGTACCTGCGCCGCTACTCCTTCCAGCGAGGGTTTATCTAGTGTTGTAGGCGCGTTCGAGGTCACACTGGGTGACTCGCGAAAGAATATTTCATTGCGTAAAAACACGCTCTGAGGGCCAGCCTGAGCGTCATCCCTGGACCATTCGAAGTAGTTCAGCCCATCTTCGCGCTTAACGCCGGAGTCGAAACCCGAGGAAACGTTGCTACCGTGAAGCAGCTCTGCACCCGGCACAGCGCTGGGGAGACTGAGGCGTGCCTTCACCGGTCCGCCTACGGCGTCAAAGTTTAGCCGTGACTCAATGTTCCACACGGTCTCAGAATCACTGGCGAGTAGCGGAAAGCCTAGTACTAGATGCTTGTAGGCGATCATGCTGAAGCCCGTGATCACCAGAATAGTGACCAGGACGATAATTTGTCGGTGTGCGTTCATTGCTCGGTCGCACCTGTTGCGACGAATCGCTGACTTACATCAACCAATACTTTACCGTCCATGAAGTTCCGGCCAATGAGTACGGGATAGTCAAACGCGTCACGGTCAGCGAGAGTGACCTCGATGGTTCGTGTCACCGCGCCGATGGTGATAGGCACAGTAACTACCGGCCTGCGTGTGGGCTCCGCTCCATGTCGTTTAATTTCCGCCGTACGCACAAGAGGCCTTTCGAATTTATAAACTTCTCCGTCCAGTCGATCCTTGATGGTGAATCTGATCCACTTGTCGCCGTCTCGCTCAAAGGGCGTCAGGTCGTTGTAGCCGACAGAAGTCGTCGTTGCGCCAGTATCAATCCGCGCTTTCTGCAGAGGTCCATCACTGCCAACCAGTGCGTACTCGACTTCACCGATAATCAAACCCGGTAATTCGACCTTTGGACAGTCGCAGGGTTTTTCCGCAGGGGGTGCAACGGTGATCTCTTCACTGGGTTTGGGTTCGGGTTGCAGGCTGCTACAAGCAGAAATGATCGCAATCAACGACCCTGCGGACCAGATACGCAAAGTTTGACGACTTATCATTGTTGTCGATTCCTTGTTTACGGGTAGGTAAAACCTACGCTTTGTTCAGTGAGCGTCCATAACCGCTCTGCCGCTTCATCATCTTGTGCCCAGGGCTTGGGCTTTGCTTTTTTACAGTTAGCAAAATAGGCGCCGCTGACCGTCGCCACTTCATCGCTTTGGCAGAGATAAATGGACGTCTCTGCGCCCCGGTCCGGGCTGCGGAAGAAAGGCTTTAGTAGTGCAGGCAGCAACTTTGATAGAAAACCGTCGTTTTGTGATCCCAGCGACGTGGCTACTGCCCCGGGGTGAAGGCAGTTGACGGTAATCGATTCCGGTAATCGCTCGGCAAGACTGCGAGTGAACAGTATATTGGCAAGCTTGGATCTTCCGTATTCACGAAAGGTTTTATAGCTGTTCTCGGCGTGTAAGTCGTCGAATCCCATGTTTTTAACGAAGCTGTGTGCATCTGAGGCAACGTTGACGATTCGCGCGTTACTGGCATCTTCCAGAGCGGGTAATAACATGCCCGTTAGCAAGAAAGGCGCGAAATGATTAACGGCCAGAGTCTCTTCAAAACCGTCAACCGTTTCTACGCGACTCGTATTGACCACACCCGCATTATTGAGCAATACATCAATAGGCTTGTTGAGTGCCAGGCATTGATTAGCCGCGTCACGTACGCTGTCCAGCGCTGCCATATCCATGGTGATCAGTGTCGGCGGATTGGCACCTGCGGCGACAATCTCAGTGGCTAGCGCTTCTGCTTTAGATTGATTTCGACTCAATAAGGTGAGGTCGGCGCCCATTTTTGCAAGCGTCAAAGCACTGCTGTGGCCTATGCCTGCAGTGGCGCCGGTCACTACCACGTGTTTTCCATTTAAATTCATTGTCTACCCGTTATGTATTAGCTCAAGAGTGCGCGGCCAGGAATTGATTGCAACAGTTGCTTGGTATATTCCTGCTGCGGACGTTCGAATAAATCATCCCCCGTGCCTTGCTCGACAATCTCTCCTTTATAGAGCACCAGAATTCTGTCGGCGAGGTGTCTTACAACGGCAAGGTCGTGGGAGACAAACAGCATTGTCAGGCCATACTCCTTGCCAAGGTCTTGCATTAAATCGAGTATTTGCGCCTGAATTGTAACGTCCAATGCAGATACCGGTTCATCCGCAACCACAAACTCAGGATTGGTCGCCAGAGCGCGACCGATCGCGATGCGCTGTCGTTGTCCGCCTGAGAATTCATGAGGATATTTACGGACAAAGTTGCGCGCCAAGCCGACATCGTCCATTAGTTTTAATACGCCATTGGATACAGTCTTTTTGGTTTCAATGCCGTGCAGGAGAAGCGGTTCTGCGAGCGTATCGAACACTGTCATGCGCGGATTCAACGAGGCAAAAGGATCCTGGAAGATCATTTGCATGCGGCGGCGAAACTTTTTCAGGTTGTTGCCTTGCAGTTCGGTCACTTCAGTGCCGTCAAAACTCACCTGACCTGATGTTACCGGTACCAGCCTTAGTAGCGATCGGCCGATGGTAGATTTTCCAGAGCCGGATTCTCCGACCAGACCGAGTACCTCACCACGGTTTATGTCGAAGCTGACGTCGTTGACCGCTTTAACAGGCTCCTTGTGCTTGCCTTGTTCAAACCAGGTGCAAAGGTTACGCACCTGAATGATGGGCTCCGGTTTCCCCTCCATGGGTGCTTTACTATCGGCGGGAATCGCAGCCAGTAATTTCTTGGTGTAAGGATGTTCCGCATTATGGAAAATATGCTGGCTATCACCACCTTCCACCACCTTCCCTTGCTGCATGACGATGATTTGGTCGGCGATATCTGCAACGACCGCCAGGTCATGAGAGATAAAGATCACACCAATATCGCGCTTGGTTTGCAGTTCGGCAATCAACTTTAGGATTTGGGCCTGTATGGTGACATCAAGAGCCGTGGTGGGCTCATCGGCAATTAATAGCTTGGGTTCGTTAATCAATGCCATCGCTATCATCACCCGCTGGCGCATGCCGCCGGAAAACTGGTGCGGGAAGTTTTCAAAGGTGTCCTCAGGGTCGCGTATGCCCACTTCCTCCAGCAGCTCAATGGCGCGTTCTTTAGCCTGCTCTTTGCTTACGTCTTTGTGATAGAGCAGCGGCTCCATTAATTGTTTGCCAATGGTCATGAAGGGGTTAAGGCAGGTCATCGGATCCTGAAAAATCATGGCGATATCGCGGCCGCGAATTTCTCGCAGCTGGGCTTCACTCATTTGCAGAAGGTCCTGGCCCTCAAACAGCGCCTCGCCTCCGTCAATGCGTCCTGGCGGTTGCGGAATGAGTCCCAACATGGAATAACAGGCGACTGATTTACCTGAGCCTGATTCGCCGATAATCGCTGTGATCTTGCCTGTGTCTACGGAAAAAGAGATGCCGTCGACGGCCTTGTTCGTCCCCATCCGAGTGACGAAGCTTACCTGTAGGTCATTTACTTCAAGCAGTGACATCAGTCCTTGGACCTCCGTACGTCGAGTGCGTCGCGTAGGCCGTCACCCAGAAAATTGAGGGAAAATAAGGTCAGGGTTAAAGCCAGTCCGGGGAAAATCAGTAACCACGGGAACTCCTCCATAGTTTCAGCGCCGTAAGAAATCAGCAGGCCCCAGGAAGTTTGCGGTGGCTGTATGCCAAGTCCCAGAAAGCTGAGGAAGGCTTCCAGCAGCATGACCGAGGGTATGGTTAATGTGGTGTATACGATGATGGGTCCTAGGGCGTTGGGAATCAGGTGGCGGCGGATGATCGTGCTGGGCGGAAGCCCCAGCGAAATGGCCGCCTCCACGAATTCCTGCTGGCGCAGCTGCTGTACTTGAGAGCGCATAATTCGGGCCATCGTAAGCCACTCCACGGCACCGATCGCCAGGAACAGCAACAGAACGTTGCGCCCAAATACCACCATTAGCAGCACAATGAAGATCATGAAGGGCAGGGCATAGAGAATGTCCACCAGACGCATCATCACGGCATCGACGCGCCCGCCCACGTAGCCCGCGATGGCGCCCCAGGTGATGCCGATCACCAGGGCAACAGAGGTTGCCACGAAACCAACCGCCAGCGAAATTCGTCCGCCGTACATAATCTGGGTGAGCAAATCTCTGCCGAAAATGTCAGTGCCCAGCCAGTGGGCGGCTGAAGGCGGCGTCGCTCCCAGGTCGAGATTCTGGGTTTCATAGGAGTAGGGGGCAATCAATGGTGTGAGTATGGCGATAATGATAAACACCAGCAGGGTAACGCCGCCAAACAGCGCCAACTTGTTTTTGCGTAAGCGCAGCCAGGCGTCGTGCCACAGAGAGGAGCCCTGTTCGGCTTCGTTAATGTCAGTAATGACGTCGGTGGTCATGTCACTTCTCCCCGAACTGAGCGCGTAAACGGGGGTTCATCCAGGCTGCCAGGATGTCTGACAGCAGGTTGAACATGACAATAAGCGTTGACAGGAATACCGTTGTCCCAAGAATCATTGTGTAGTCCCGGTTAAACGCGGCCTGAACATAGAAGCGACCCAGACCAGGAATTTGGAAGATGGTCTCTACAACGAATGAACCTGCCAGCAGTCCTGCGAAGGCAGGCCCAAGGAAGGCGACCACTGGAATAAGACCGCCTCGCAGCGCATGCTTAGTCACGACCTGCCATTCCGGCAATCCTTTGGCCCTGGCGGTGCGGATATAGTCTTGGGACATAACCTCGAGCATCCCCGCCCGCGACAGCCGTGCAATGTAAGCAGCGTAGGTCGACCCCAGCGTGATGGCTGGCAGTATTTTGTCACCGGGGATGTCCCCCCAGCCGGACACCGGTAACCAGTCCAGGTAGATACCGAACACCAATACCAATACCGGCCCTAGTAAGAACGAGGGCATGCAGATACCTATCATGGCAGCGGACATCGGTAAGTAGTCTTGCGCCGTATTGGGTTTAAGCGAGGCCATTACACCGGCAATGCCGCCAATGATGACAGCCACTAAAAGCGCGTAAAAACCAAGTTCTGCGGTGACCGGCAGGCCGGCCCCAATGAGTTCATTCACGCTGCGGCCGGGATATTTGAAAGAGGGGCCAAATTCGCCTTGTGCCAGGTCGCCAAGGTAGGCGGTGTATTGTGTAAATAAAGGCTGGTCCAAACGGTATTGCGCTTCCAGGGCCGCTTTTACTTCCGGCATGACCGCCTTTTCACTGTCAAAGGGACCGCCAGGCGCAATGCGCACAAGGAAAAACGTTACGGTGATGACCGCTAGAATCACTGGAATCGCCTGCAGTAGGCGGAAACTTATGAATCGCCACATAGTATTACTGACCCCCTTTTTTCCAGACGGGCGTGTCTGGATTCAGGCTAATAAATTTGAAGTTCTGAATATCGAGCACGTTGGGTGTTGCTCCTTGAACGCTGGGTTGCACCAGATGCTTACTATTATAGGTATAGAGTGGAACCACTGGCGCGGCCTCTAGCAGTAGTGCCTCAGCCTCCTCCATTAGCGCATTGCGCTGCTGCTGGTTCGCAGTAGGAGGAACCAATTCCAGCATTATTTCATCATATCGTGCATTGGAGAACCCCGTGCGATTGATACCGTTTTCGCTGGTAAAAATATCCAGAAAAGTGGCCGGGCTCAGACTGTCGGCGATCCATCCCATTCGGGATATGTCGTAGTCGCCCTCGTCCAGGGTATCCAAAAAAACTTTCCACTCCTGGTTGGCGAGTGTGATGTCGATATTGAGCTCGTCCTTCCACATTTGCTGCAGCACGACCGCTATCTTGCGGTGGTTTTCGCTGGTGTTGAAAATGAACTCCATGCCAGGCCATCCATCGCCGTTGGGATAACCGGCCTCTGCCATCAGTTCTCTAGCCTTATTAGGCGCATAGCTCAGTGATGCCGGCGATCGATACCCGGGTGTCTCTGCCGGCACCATCACGGAATTCGGTATCTCAGTTTGCAGCAGTACCTTGGCAATAATCCGCTCTCTGTCAGTGGCCAGAGCCAGTGCTTTGCGAACCCTGGGGTCGTCCAGAGGCGGCCGCCTTGTATTCAGTTGGAGAAAATAGGTGCCCTGCCACTTGCGCTGTAGATAGGGTGAATCTGGCATTGCCTGATAGGCTGGAATTTTGCTGAGTGGTACCTGTGCGGTGAAGTGAAGTTGCCCGGCGCGAAACATCTTTTCTTCGGCTGTCGCGCTTTCGATAGGATGAAACACCACCGCCTCGAGTTTTACGTTATCACGGTCCCAGTAGGTTTCGCTGCGCGTCGCTACGACTCGCCGATTGATCTTCCATTCGCTAAGGGTGAAGGGCCCATTGCCCACGAAATTTTTTACTTTGGTCCACGGAGTGTATCGAGCTGTTGCCTCGCCATGCGCTTCCACCGTGGCTCGATGCACCGGGTAGGTTGCGTATCCACCCATGGTCCCCAGGAAGTAAGGGTCCGGGTTTTCGAGATTGATTTGCAGGGTTAGTTGATCTAACACCTCTATACCCAGCGATGACGGATCTCGATTTTTGTCGCTGGCAAAGTCCCGCGCGCCGGCGATGGGGAATAGCACATAGGCCAGTTGGTTGCCCATGTCCGGATGTAATGAGCGGCGCAGGGACCATGCGAAATCCTCGGCGGTTACACTGTCCCCATTCGACCAGCGAGCCGTTGAGCGAAGATAGAAAGTGTAGGTCTTTCCATCGTCGGATATTTCCCAGCGTTGTGCGACACCGGGCACCATTTTCATGGTATCCGGATGACGCGTAACCAGTGGTTCGAACAGCGCTCTTGCAATGTTGACGTCAGGAGCGCCGGTCATCACATGAGGGTCCAACGCTTGCGGTTCAGTGCCATTGCCGTAGTGCAGCACTCCTTGACGGTTGCCTGAGGCGACGTTTGACTCGCGCTGGCTGCAGGCCGCTACTGTTAACACCAACAAAACGCTGACGGCCGTCCGGGCCCATAGTCTTGTCGTTTTGCCGGTCGTCATCGCTTTATACCTCCCGCGCAATAAACAGCTCGTGTCGCAGCCAGTAATTTTAATAGCGACTGCGTAGCGTTGGTGTCGCCTGTCAGGTCTCTGCGTTTAAAACTAGAATATCCTTGAGCGCCACGGTCTAGTTTTCTGCGGCTTGAGCTTTTTCCCAGTCTGGGTCCAGCCATACATACTTTAGATTCAACGAATCCATCAAGTTGGATGGCAAACCTTTCACGCTAGGGTGAACCAGATGTTTGCTGGTGTAGGTGAAGACGGGAAGAATGGGCATCTGCTCCATGAGTAGGGTTTCAGCCTCGTAAAATATTTTGTAGCGCTCTTCCCTGCTAGTGGCCTGCGGGGCCAGTTGCAAAATCATTTCATCGTAGCGCGGGTCGGAAAAGCCTGTGTTGTTATTGCCACCGTCAGTGAGATAAAGATCCAGAAAGTTATTGGCATCGACGTAATCACCGATCCAGCCCCTGCGTGCGATTTGGAAATCCATTTGAGTGACTGAATCCAGGTAAACCTTCCACTCCTGATTGGAAATCGTAACCGATACATTAAGCGTCTCTTTCCACATTTGCTGAAGAGCGACGGCAATTTTTCGATGACTCTCTGAGGTGTTGTAGATCAACTCTAGCCCGGGCCAGCCCTCACCGTCGGGGTAACCCGCATCGGCGAGCAGTTCTTTAGCTTGCGCGGGATCATAGTCGAATAATTTCGGTGGGTTATAGCCCATCGTATCAGGGGGCGTGATGCTGTAAGCGGCAACGTTAGTTTTCTGCAATACCGTATTGTTCAGTTTTTCACGATCGATTGACATCGACAGTGCCTTGCGGACACGCACGTCATCCACTGGAGGCCGATTTGTATTTAGCAGGTAAAAGTAGGTGCCCAGGTATGGAGCCTGCACATAGGGTGTATCGGGCATACCTTGATAAACAGGAATTTTGTCCAGCGGTATCGACTGGGTGTAGTGGAGTTGCCCCACTCTAAACATGCGTTCTTCGGAGACGATGTTTTCAGTGGGATAGAAAACGACTCCGTTCAGCTTTACGCTATCTTTATCCCAGTAAGTATCACTTTTCACCATCGAGATGCGTCGGTTCAGTTTCCACTCACTCAGGTTAAATGGCCCGTTGTTAACCATATTTTCGACACGAGTCCACTTGGTGAAGCGGTCTGTTTTACTGCCGTATTTCTCGATGGTTTCCGGGTGTACCGCGAAGGTGGAGTAGTGATCCATCAGTTGTATGAAGTAGGGAGTGGGTGCGTTCAGAGTGACCTGTAAGGTCTGGTCGTCCAGCGCTTTAACACCGACTTTTTCAAAACTCTCGATTTCGCCTTTCGCGTAGGCCTCGGAGTTGACGATGGGAAATAGCATATAGGCATAAAGGTTGCCCATCTTGGGGCTAAGAGCCCGTTCCCAGGACCAAACATAGTCACTGGCCGTAACGTTTTCGCCGTTGGACCATTTGGCCTGAGGGTTGATGTGGAAGGTAACGACCTTGCCGTCTTCCGATGTATCCCAGGATTCGGCAACGCCTGGCTCAGGCTCAAGCGTGTAGGGGTTTTTAACCGCCAGTCCTTCGAACAGCGCCCGAATCAGCTTGTTTTCCGGCACGCCCGTGACGACATGTGGGTCAAGGCCCTGGGGTTCGGAGCCATTACCATAGTGGAAAATGGCATCGCGGTTGCCCTGGACGACATTTGATTCGCCGCCGCCACAGGCGGACAGGGTAGTTAGGACTGCCACTATAAGGCAGCTGAGAATTCGATTATTCATGGCAAGGTTTCGGCGAGTAAGACCGGGGCGATTATACCGGCTTTCATTTCGATTGTTGTAGCTTTTCAAGCAGGTCGCTCATGGCGGACTGATCTGCGCGAACCATTCCACCGGTAGGACGATCCAGATCGGCAATCAGTAGCAGCACCAGTGAGAATGAGAGTGCCAAAACTGTGCTGGCAATGGGGTTACGTTGGCCCTTGAGGCCTGAAAAATACCCTATACCCAGCATCGCCAGGGTTAGCAGTGCGCCCAGAGCAAGCCACAAACTGTAAGGCACCCGGTGTTTCAGGCCAGCGGCTACGCGCTCTTCATGCACATCGAATACCTCATTCAGGGATTGAATGAGAAGGCTATGGAGAACGTTCGGAGTTTGCTGCTCGGTCAGCGATTTCGCTTCTTTCCACATTTCAGCTTGGAGTTCATCCGTGCGCTTTAGCAAGTGGTTGGCTTCGTTCACTGAGCGGATGCGCGCCCTTTCTGCTGTGTATTCGATTAACAGTGCTTGAATCGCCGCGGCCTCCGGGGCTGAAATCAAGTCCGCGCGAAGATAGGCTGTGCCCAAGGCGTTGGCATCATCCTGAATCAGACTCCGACGTTCCTGAAAATGCCCAGCGGCCATGTTAAACGAGAAGGCCATGATAAAAGCGAGTAGCGCCAGGTGAGCACCGGTCATAGCGCTTAGCTGGGCTTCGCTTTCGTTCTTGCCACCCAATTTCTCCAGTCGCCATCTGCCTGTGCGGTAACCCATTTCAATGGCGGCGAGCACGACAGTGAGTGTAACTAGCAAAATCCCCATGAGTGGAAAGCCATCTTGAATCATCAGCTATTTTCCTTCTGTTTGTATTTCAGCAGTGATCATAGTTTTCATCCGCCCATGGCGCAGGGTAGTCCCAGGCGATGCCACTGAATCATTCCCCCGGCTAGGTTAGCCGATTGTGGATAACCCGATCGTTGCAGTATTTGTGTTGCCATTGCCGAGCGCTTGCCGGACTGGCAGACAGCGACCACTGGCTTGTCGTCCGGTATCTCGCTCAGTCTGTCGCGCAGTTCGTCTAGAGGGATTAGTACCGCGTTATTGATATGGTCTAGCTGGCCATCGAACTCACCGCGACTGCGAACGTCGAGTACGAAAAGGTCTGGGCTGTGTCGCGCGACCCAGTCCGGTGCAATTTCGGGCACCCCGGCAAAGTTGACTACCACCGGGCCCCAGTCAACAACATCCGGCTGCCTGTCACCCTCTGGGCGGCCGCTGCGCAGATTGGCTGGCACGGCGATATCAATCAGCCTTGGGTGAGGTAGCGCCAGGTTGTTCATGTAGCCGACGAAATCCTCTTCCAGTGCATCGCCGCCAATGCGCGGATTAAATGCCCTTTCTTCTTTTACAGTAGAAACGGTTCTTCCGCTGTAATCGTGCCCGGGATAGAGCAGGCAGTTGTCGGGTAGGGAAAATATCTGGGTTTGAATGCTGCTCCACATTTGGTGCGCATCGCCTGCCTGAAAGTCTGTGCGTCCGGCGCCTCGAATTAACAGACAGTCGCCGGTAAAGGCCATATCTCGATCACGCGTGACGTAGGTCAGGCAGCCATCGGTATGACCGGGTGTCGCCCTAACGGTGACCGAGCAATTGCCGAAGCCGAGGACATCACCATCGCCTACGGTGACATCGACGCCAGTGACACCCGCTTGTGCGGCTATCACCGATTGTGCTCCCAGGTTTTCACTCATCAACCAGGCACCGGTGACGTGGTCGGCGTGAACGTGGGTGTCTAGCGCGTAGCGCACTTTCAGACCCAGCTCCCGAATCAGCGCAGAGTCTCGGGAGTGCTGTTCGAAGACAGAATCGATAACGATAGCCTCAAGCGTTTCCTCGCAGGCCAGCAAGTAGGTGTAGGTTGAAGAATCGATATCGAACAACTGGCGAAAAATCATGCGGAGTTCCGTCGCTGTTTGCAGGTTGGTAACTGTATTGGCGAAAAGGCCGTCACTATATAGCCTGCCATCTTAATCGAGGCTCTTGTGAAAGCGTTTGGTCGCGATGGTCAACATAACAAATCACGCGATCTCTTTGTAGGGCGCCCAGTGTATGCCCGGTATTCTGGTCGGCACTCTGATCGCCACAGGCGCAGAGTGCACCAATGAAAAGGCAGAGGGGGGTGAACCGAATCACTGGCATTGCTCCTGCTTCGGGGTCGCGAGCGGGTATGTCGCGCACTGTTTTGAACACTAAGCATAGGCCATTGACGCTTTAGCGGGAATCAGGGGTTTTACTGGATGAGGTGCCGGAGGAGGGGGCCGGGACCCCCGCTAATGCTGGGGTCCTTTGTTTGAGGCGTTAAGCGAGGTTCTTGTGTATTAGGCTGCGGACTGGTCTCTGGCCGCCGGTGCTTTGCCAACGTAGGCGGCTCGTGGGCGAATCAGGCGGTTTTCTTCACGGAATTCCAGGAAGTGAGCGATATATCCATACACTCGCGCCATGGCAAACATCGCAGTGAAATACTGTGTGGGAATCCCCAGACTGTGGAATACAGCGCCTTTGTAGAACTCTACATTGGCCCAAATCTCTTTACCCTTGGCGCCAAATTCCTGCTGGCAGGCCTCTTCGATGGCCACTAAGGTTGCCAGCAGATTCTTGCTTTCGTCATTTTGGCAAAGCTCCACCGCCATGGGTTTCAATACCTTGGCTCGAGGGTCCACTGTGCGGTATTCGCGGTGCCCCATACCCATTATTTTTACCTTGTTGGCGAGACAATCTTTCACATAGGACGCGGCGTTTTCGGGGCTGCCGACCTCCATCGCCATTTCCAGAGCTGCCTGGTCGGCACCGCCGTGCAGTTTGCCGAAAAGTGTGCCAATGGAGGCGGAGATGGAAGATTGAACCGGTGCTAGCGTGCTGGCACACACTCGTCCGGCGAATGTACCGGCGTTGAAGCTATGCTCCATCTGCAAAATTTGTGCAGCATCCAGCATGCGTACCTGCTCTGCCGTTGGCGCTTTACCGTGGAACATGGTCAGGAAGTTTTCGTGGCGCAGCTTGCCTGCAATCGGATGAAGAATGACCTTGTTCTGGCCAAGGCGGTTGTGGGCAGCAATGAGTCCGGACACCTTGGCAGCGATGAACATCCCGTGCTCGGCGTCCAGACCCTTGCCCAGTGTGGCCTCGTCTGGCATTTGCAACAAAGGCACCAAGCCTTGCAGCATTAGCATGGGGTGTAAGTCGCGAGAAACCTGTCCCAGCAGGTCCTGTTCAGCGTGGGTGAGTCGGGCATGTTGGTACATGAAGCTCTTGAGGTTACTTTTTTCCCGTTCGTTGGGCCATTCTCCGAAAACGACCAGCCAGGCCACATGGAGGAAGGGCACGCCAACGAGGTCGTTGATATCAATGCCTCTGTAGCTGAGCAGGCCACTCTCGCCTTTTACATCGGAAATGGCGGTCTCTCCCACCACAACGCCTGCCAGGTCATTGGAAAATACAGATTGATTGTCGGACATGCTCGGGAATCCCTGATTTGGTAATTTTTCACATTATAGCGCTGCAAATGATTAGTTGGGTTAATCTTACTTATCGAAGTATCAGACTGACTTATATGCGTTTAGAAAACAGTGAGTTACGAGCGTTTCGGGCGGTGATTGAGGAGGGTGGCTTTCGCAGGGCGGCAGAAGCCCTGCATATTAGTCAGTCGGCTGTGAGTCAGGCGGTGGCAGGCTTGGAGAGTAAAGTGGGAACCGCGCTTATCCGGCGAGGGAAGGAGTTGCGTCTCACCGATGCCGGAAGACGTCTTTTTGACCATGCCTTTGAGGTGCTCACGGGCGAGCAGCAGACCCTTGAGGATATCGCCCAGCTTCGCCAGGGGCAGTCCGAGACCCTGAACCTTGCTCTGAGCGCCTCGATCAATCGTTTTAGTGCGCCGCGGCTCATCAGCGCCTTTTACCGACGTAATCCTCAGGTGCGGATGAAAATAGCGGAGATGCCGGCCCGCAATATCATCTACGCGGTGCTAGCGGGGAACGTAGAGTTGGGTTTTGGCCCTTTTCAAAAAGACATGCAGGCGTTTGCTACGGTTCCGCTATACACGGATTCACGGCATCTGGTGGTTAGTCCTGGACACCCCAGATTTGAGGACATGAAAAACGGCGATGCCGGAGCGCTAAAACAGACTCCCCTGATTACGTCGGCGCTGGATAACCCGGATCTGCGCCCTTCTATTCAGCGCCTGCGCGACCAATTCAGCACCGTCTGGGAGGTCAGCAGCTTGCTACTTCGCATTCATATGGTGAAGGAGGGGATGGGGGTCACTTTCATCGACCGGCGTTTACTGCGAGAGCATGAAGATTGCGCCGACTTCCATGTCATCGATGATGTGTCCTTCAGTACGATTGATAAGCAAGTCGGGCTTTATTATCGCTCGGGAAAACAACTGAATGACAGTGCTAACAGTTTCGTTGCCCTATGCGAGGAACACTGGAAATTGTAGAGTGTTGCGATTCACCAAGGGGTTAGAAAAATGGCAGTGAGTCTGCGCGGCAGTAATCTCGAGAAGCTCACGGAACAGGTCTATGACGTGCTGATAGTGGGTGGCGGCATTAATGGTGCGGTTGCAGCGGCAGCGCTAGCCGGTCGGGGCGTGAAAGTGGCGTTGATAGAAAAAGAGGATTTTGCGAGCGGCGTGAGCTCTAACTCCTCTAACCTGGCTTGGGGCGGTATTAAATATCTGGAAAGCCACGAGTACCTTTTGGTGAACAAGCTGTGCAAATCGCGCAACGAATTGATGCGGGCCTATCCTTCAACGGTGAAGGAAATTCGTTTCTTCACCACTATTCAGCGTGGCTTTAGGTTCTGGTCATTTTTCGTTTTTCTGGGGGCAGTCCTCTACTGGATCATGGGTCGCTTCAAAACGGCTTCACCGCGCTACTATACGGCGAGTGATCTGGAACGGCGCGAGCCAGTGGTTAACACCAGTAACGCGGCGGGCGGTCTGGAGTATTCCGACTGTTACCTCTACGACAACGATGCGCGATTTGTCTTTAACTTTATTCGCACCTCGCTGAACTATGGCTGCATCGCTACAAACTATGTTGAATCGACAGCTAATCGTCGAGTGGGGGAACTTTGGTACACCGCAGCTCGAGACTGCATTAGCGGTAAAGAGTTGCAGATTCGATCCAGGGTTTTAGTTAATGCTTGCGGCCCCTATGCCGATGCACATAACACGCTTACGGGCGAGAGCACCGAGTATCATCACCTGTTCTCAAAGGGCATTCATTTGATTGTGGATCAGGTGACCGACAATAAGCGAGTGCTGACATTTTTTGCCAGCGATGGCCGTTTGTTTTTCCTGATTCCCATGGGCCCCAAAACCTGCATTGGAACGACTGATACTCAGGTGAAAGATCCACAGGTTGGAGTGACGCCCGAGGATCGCCAGTTTGTATTGGATAACGTTAACGCACTGTTGGATCTGGATGAGCCGCTGCGTCCTGAAAATGTGATCGCCGAACGAGTGGGAGTGCGGCCCCTGGCGATACAGGGTGAAGACGGTGAGGCCGACTGGGTTCAGTTATCACGCAAACATGTTATCGAGCAGAGTGAACATCACCGGCACCTCACTATCTTTGGTGGCAAATTGACTGACTGCCTGAACGTGGGCGATGAGGTCGTTGAAAAAGTCGCTGCTATGGGGGTCATCATCCCCTACCCGGACAATCAGTGGTACGGCGAACCCTCGCGCAGTCAACGGGATGAATTTATGCTTCAGGCTCGTTTGATGAACCTCGATGCGCTCACAGATCCCACATCTTCCGAACCTTTGTCCGAACGCTTTTGGCGTCGCTATGGAACCTCTGCCTTTGGCCTGTTGGAACGTATCCGTGAAGATGAAAGCTGTGCAGCATTGCTTATTGAAAGCGCTGAATATACTCGCTGCGAGATAGAGCTGGCAGCTCGGCGGGAAATGATTGTCAAGTTGGAGGACTTCATGCGCCGTCGCTCCAAAATCGAGCAGGTAACGCGCTGGGAAACCATTGAGAGTGCGCCGGGGTTAAAAGATGCCTGCGATATTCTGTTTGGAGATCAGTCAAACCAGCGATTGAACGAGTATTTGAATAGGGAGCAAAACTCGCAGTGAATTCGGCAGTGAAAAAAGTGCTGTTGCTGCTTCTGTTGGCCATCGTCGTTTTGGTCATTGCCGCTGCAACCGCGGTTAATCACTTGCTGAGCGATACAACGCGTTTGGAGAATTACCTTACCGAGTCTTTGGGCAGGCAGGTTCGCATTGCCAATATCCGCGACCTGCGTATCCGCCGTGAGTCCAATGTGGTTGTAGAAGGTTTAAGTATTGCGAACCCTGACTGGGCCAAAACGCCGCACTTGTTGCAGTTAGATAGCGGTCGGGTGTATCTCGATCTCGTTTCACTGTGGGGTGACGGGCCTGTGGTCATCAGGGACCTGGAGCTTAAAGGCCTTCGAGTGGCATTGGAGGACTCGGAGCAACACGGCGCTTCCTGGGATTTGGGCACAGAAGACGATGTACAGAACACAGATCCGCGGGTTGATGTGCAGCTCCCCCTCGTTGTGGATCAGGCTCATGTTAGCGATAGCAAGGTGAGCTATCTGGATCCGATGGGCGAGTTGACGGCAGACCTTGCCGGACAAATACAGGGAGCTGGTGGGATCGACCTGAAAATAGAGGGTCTATGGGATTCAGCCCCAGTCAGTTTTCGTGGGCGCAGCGAGCGTCAAGGCAAGTCGATCTCACTGACTGGCGACGGTAGCTATCAAAATTGGCAACTTGAACTTGCGGGTGTCGTGGGCGATCCATTGTCCTTTAGTGGACTAGACTTTAGGTTGAATCTGCAAGGCGATCTTCCTTTGCAGGGGTTTGAAGATGAAGACGCTGCTGAAGAAGCGTTACCGATGGTGCTGCAGGTTCATGTCACCGGGTCTGGCCGCCGCATCCAACTCACACAAGGTTTATTGCAGTCCGGTGAAAGTCAGCTCACGCTCAACGGTTCCATCGGGAATCCTGCGACCTTAAAAGGGATGTCACTGGATCTTGTTCTGGATTCACCTGATCTGAAAAAGCTAATCCCGATAAAGGCGGTCAATGATGAAGTCGTACCCGTCCAATTGCAGGGGCGCCTCATTTCCGACGGTCAGTCCCTGCAGCTGAAAAAGCTCAACGGACGAACGGGTGATTCGCGTGTTTCTGTTTCTGCGCGTATTCCGCTGGATGATGAGTTAAGTGGCGCTACCTTGTCCGCGCGAGTGCGAGGCAGTTCCGCTGCTGAGCTACTGTCGCCCTGGACGACACGAGCAATAATGGATGCTCCTTTCGACGTCGATGTCGACAGTGTCTTCGAGCCGCCGCTTATACGGCTCGATGATATGGAAGTTCGACTGGCCAATAATAAGCTCAATGCTGATCTGCAGGTGCTGCTGGGCGATGAGGGACCTGCACTGTCCGGGCATATTAATTTGAGTGGCAAGCGCGCCTACCGATCACTCAAGACGCTTGGCTTCACGACCCAGCTACCGGATGAATCTTTTATTGTTGATTCGGATATTAAAGTGGCTGCGGACGGCGCTTTCACCCTGAGTGGTCTGGATGCTCAGCTTGGACGCAGTGATCTCGCCGGTAACCTGTCGTATCAGCCCGGCGCGCCAAGCCAGCTAAATGCGAAGCTACATTCTGGAAAACTAGATTTCCGTTTTCTAGGTAAAGCGTTTGACCAGGAAGTACAGGTTGATCGCGAAGATGAGACGCCTCCCAGCCAGCTGGACTCGAATGCGCCGCTGACTCGAACTCAATTAAATGCGCGGCTTATCCCCGAGTCACCGCTTCGGCTCGACTGGCTTGATCAACTGGAAGGTCGATTAGAATTTAAAGTTGATGAGGTCATTGCCCGCAATGATTTGCGCAGCAACGGCGAGTTTGTGCTTAACATCGCAGATAACACGCTCGTGAGTGAAAAGCTGGAATGGGGCGGCGACTTTTCAACCGGCAGTGCCACACTGGAGCTCGCTAATCTGAACCCGGGCGCCAGGGTGAATTTGCAGCTGTTAAGCCATCGCCTGCCGTTGTTCTGGTTATTTACGGGCAACCCCAAGGCAGAACAGAAGTCTGACTACAGAGTGAATCTCTCAGGTTCGGGCGCCACTGTTCGCGAACTAGCGGGGAGTCTTGACGGCAGTATCTTGTTGCGTGGTGGCGGTGGGAAAATGAGCAATAGAGGGCTGGGCTTTTTGTTTGGCGATGTCCTGGGCGAAGTGTTTACTCGTATTGATCCTTCCAGTCAGCAAAAAGATTACACGGAAATGATTTGCCACGGTGGCGGCGTAGAGATCGATCAGGGTGTAGTGAGTGTGAACCCGGGTCTGGTGCTGCGCACGGAAGAACTGGACATAGCGTTAGGGGGTGGCTTCAGTTTGCGCGACGAGACGCTCAACATGGTGTTTAATACGCGCGCCCGCAAAGGCTTGGGAATCAGCGCTTCTAAAGCGCTCACCCCTTATCTCAAGTTGGGCGGCAACTTTAGCCACCCGCGTTTAGGGGTCAATGCCAAAGGTGTGGTGGTATCGGGCAGTGCCGCGGTACTCACCGGAGGAATGTCTATTGTCGCCGAGGGCATGTGGGATCGCTGGGTCGCGACGTCAGTGAATCCCTGTGAAGCTGTGTTTGAGGATTCTGAGGCGGCGGGCAAGGAACTCAAGAAGCTGTTTGGGCGGCCGTAGAGACATTTATCAAAATCAATGCCAAAAAAAGCAGCCTTAAAGCCAGTTTGCCTGGTCTCGTCCGATACATTCGAAGGAAGTCTGATTGAACATCATGAGCTCTAATCAAGCGATGCGTTATCTGGGAGTTGTGATCCTCGGGCTTTGCCTGGTTCTCGGTGCCTGTAAAAGTCGGGCACAGGATGACGTGCTACCGGACTTTGGCGAGGGCAATGCGGTTTCGCTGTCTCAGGAATACTTGATGGGTAGGGCGTGGCTAATGCAGTTTCGTCGGCAGGCGCCGATGCTTAGCGACCCGCTCATTCAGGATTACACCGAGAATCTTATTTATCGCCTGGCGGTTACCAGTCAATTGCGGGATCGTCGTCTGGAGGTCGTCGTAGTCGATAATAAGAGCATCAACGCCTTTGCTGTCCCGGGTGGTGTGGTGGGTGTCCATAACGGTTTAATTCTGGCGGCCGAGAGTGAGGCCCAGGTGGCGTCGGTGTTGGGGCACGAACTCGCCCACCTCAGTCAGCGCCATTTTTCGCGGAGTCAGGAAAATGCGGCGAAGTCCGGAAAAATGGCATTGGCGGGAATGTTGGCGGGCATGGTTGCGGTGGCAGCCGGAGGTGGTGACGCAGGCATTGCTGCGATAGCAGGCTCTCAGGCGGCATCTCAGGATGCCTCGCTGCGTTACAGTCGTCTGCATGAGCAGGAAGCCGATCGGGTGGGTATGCAGAACCTGGTGGCTGCGGGTATTGACCCTAAAGGGGCCGCCGGAATGTTTGAGGTCATGCAGGCTAACTCCAGAAAATATGGCAGTAGACCGCCTGAGTTTCTGATGACTCACCCATTAACCGAAAGTCGAATCGCTGACGCGCGTAATCGTGCCGGGCAGTATCCAGTGCGCATGTATCAGGATAATCCCGAGTTTCATCTGATGCGCGCAAGAGTGGAATTAAGCTTTATTGATGAGCCTGAAGAGGCAGTGGCTCATTTTCGAAAGAAGCGCAAAGAAAGTAAGGGCGCAGAAGCGGTTGCCGCGCAGTATGGCTTGGTTCTGGCGCTCAGCCAGAACGGAGAATTCTCGGAGGCGAGGAGCTTGCTCGCGCCCATGCGAGAATTTAAACCGACGAATATGACCTACGCTCTGGCAGAGACCGATATTGATCTAGCGGAAGAAAAGTACGATACGGCTATAAAGAAACTGAAGAAGGGCGTAGAGCTGGTGCCGGGCAATCATCCGATTACGATTCAGTTGGGTAAGGCTTATTTCAAGGCTGGCCGCTATACAGAAGCAGATCAGGTCCTGACAGAGCATGCCAAGCTTAAGCCGACCAACGTGACCCTTTGGTATTGGCTCGCAGAAGTCCAGGGACTGGCAGGAAATCGTTTCGGGCTGCATCAGTCGCGGGCCGAATACTTTTTCCTCAATGGTGCGATGCCGCCGGCGCTAGAGCAGCTGAATCTGGCATTGAAGATAGCGCCGGATGATGTTGCTGTTGAGCGTATCAATCGGCGCATGAGCTTTTTCCATGAAGTTGGAAAAGCGCTAGGGCAGTTTTAACTAGCCGGGATAGGGCAGGTTCAATGGCGCGGCCAGGTTGGTTTCAACCAGCGTTCCTGCAGGGATGTTGATGCTAGAGCCTGACGTTAGTATGGATGCACCTAAACCCACCTTGGCACCTTTCTTCGCGCTGGAGCTGCCGCCGTAAAGTCCGCCCAGTGCTGCAGCCCTTGCAGTGCGGCCCGCCGTGCGGCCAGCTTCATTCTTACCCTGGGCCTTCAGACCCTGAGTGCGCATGGTGTGCATTTGGTCGTCAACCAGCAGGTCGGTGAATTCAACGGTCATGTCGGAAGAACCGCCAAGTCGTCCAGCTTGGGAGGCCCCGACAATACGCCCGTAGACCGTGGTACCGCGGCGTGCGACGGTGACTCCATTGACGACCAATGCGCTCTCGAGTTGGCCGCGAAAACGGTGGCCGGCAGAGTGACGCTTGGTATCAATCGTTTCAGACATACGAATGACCAGTCGAGTCCCTTCGGTTACCGTGATGGTCTGTGGCTGTTTCTCTTGCTGCTGCTGCCGAGTGGCCACTCCGTCGCTCAGGTAAATACCGACCACTTCGGATTCAGGATAAGCCTCGATCTCGTCACCGGTATTGAACATGATAATGCCGTTGCTGCTGCCTACAAGGTCCCCTTCGAGCAGAGTTCCATCGGCCAGTTCCAGAGTATCTGCAGTTGCTACGCTCACAGCCAGCAAAGAAGCGGCAGCGAGGGTGGATAGAGTTGTTTTCATTGGCATGTTGTATTCCAGTTGAGAGGGTCAGGCCCGGGATGTTCTGAGGCCCACAAAAATACTCTTTTGGCGGGGCCTTATCAACATCAACTGCGCGTCAGCTTAGGGGCAAGATATGCAATTCACAGCGGATAGCTGACTAGCGCTGTGCCCCGATAGTTGTGTTTTGGGCCCTATATAATGGCGACTCCTGCCAGCCAGGGGTGCGCGAATATCACGACGGCAACGACCACCGCGCTAATCACCAGAATTTTGATCTCTTGACCCATGCCAGGCACTTCGGGCTTCACCCACTGACCCTCACGTTGATTGATGAACACCATCTCCAGTAATGCCCAGATGCCCAGGCCACCAAACAGCACCAGTGAACGGCTATCGCCGTTCATCATGAGGTGGGCCGCGGCCCAGATCAGTAGGCCGGTCAGTTGGGGGTGCCGGATCACCTGCTTGATTCGGGTGGGTACGCCTGCCGCCACAAAAAGGACAAAGGCGATAACGATTAGCAGCATGCCCAGGTGGCGTGTCCAGAGGGGCAGGGTGTAGAGGTGAATGGGTTGATCGATGCTTCGCCAACCGAAAACGATGAGTAACAGTGCCGCGACCAGAAGCAGTGAAAACACGCCCTTGTAACCGTTCTCGCCAAGCTTGGCGACTAGCGACTGCTTAAATGGCAGACCGACTGAGGGGATAAAATGAACCACTGACCAGAGTAATACGCCGACGATAAGAAGTGTCATACCTTTGTCCACCTTAGCAAGTTAGAGATCAGTCTAGCGCTCAGCACTCACTTCGTCATCTTTCTCATGTTGGGAGGGATAAGTATCCCGGCTCACGCGAAGTTCACGTGACTCCATGGGCGGGGATTAACAATGCTTCAAGGGATGACAAGGCACCCCAGAGCCTTGCCAACGCTGTTATTTTTCACACCGCGCTACACTGGCCCAAGAGCGGTGTTTAGCCTACAATTCGCGCCCTTTCCTGTCTGCGCATAACAACCACTCCGCCGATCGGTTCCTGACCCGCGTGCCTGACCGCACGTTACTGCAAATTTTAGGTGAGAATTCCGATGTTTGAGATCCATCCAAGTAAAGTCTCGACCGTCAAAAATGACGTCTTATCCGGCCTGACAGTAGCCCTGGCACTGGTGCCGGAAGCGGTTGCATTTGCCTTTGTGGCGGGTGTCGAACCACTGGTGGGTTTGTATGCCGCCTTCATGGTTGGCCTGATCACCGCTTGCATCGGCGGCCGTCCCGGCATGATCTCTGGCGCGACAGGAGCGCTCGCCGTCGTGATGGTGGCGCTGGTTGCCGATCATGGCGTGGAGTACCTGTTTGCGACTGTGGTGCTGATGGGTGTTTTACAAGTGGCAGCGGGTGCCATGCGCCTGGGTAAATTTATCCGAATGGTGCCTCACCCGGTCATGTTGGGCTTTGTGAATGGTTTGGCGATTGTGATTTTCCTCGCCCAGCTGGGTCAGTTTGGAACGCCCGGAGAAGCCGGTTGGCTGGCGGGTACCTTTATGGAAGGCAGCATAATCGATGTCGCCTGGCTTGAGGGCCAGCAGCTTTACATGCTGATGGGGCTTGTTGCCTTGACCATGGCAATCATCCACTTCCTGCCGCGCCTGACGACCGCTATTCCTTCTTCGTTGGCAGCCATTGTCGTGGTCAGCCTCTTGGTGGTGGGTTTGAGCCTGGATACCAAAGTAGTGGGCGATGTTGCGTCGATCAAAGGCGGCTTGCCAGAGTTTCATATCCCGATGGTTCCTCTGAGTTGGGAGACATTTATTATTATCCTGCCGTACTCAGTGATTCTCGCTGCCATTGGCTTGATCGAATCTTTGCTGACATTACGACTGGTTGATGAAATTACCGAGTCACGCGGACGTGGCAACAAAGAGTGTGTTGCTCAGGGCGTGGCTAACGTGACGACCGGCTTTTTCGGTGGTATGGGTGGCTGCGCGATGATTGGGCAGAGTATGATTAACGTGAACTCAGGCGGGCGCGGACGTCTCTCGGGTATCTCTGCGGCACTGTTCCTACTGGCGTTCATTTTGGTCGCTTCATCGTTGATTGAGCAGATACCACTGGCCGCGCTAATCGGGGTGATGTTTATCGTGGTGATAGGTACTTTCGAATGGAGTAGCTTCCGGGTATTACGGAAGGTGCCCAAGTCTGACGCCCTGGTTCTCATTCTGGTGTCTGCGGTAACAGTGGCGACGGATCTCGCGGTTGCAGTCGTCGTGGGTGTGATTGTGTCTGCCCTGGTATTTGCCTGGGAGCACGCCAAGCACATTAATGTTCAGGCCCGTGAAGACCACAAGGGTTCTACCGTGTACGCGGTGTCCGGTCCGCTGTTCTTCGGTTCCGTGACGTCCTTTTTGGAGCAATTCGATCCGGCGGAATCCAACGAAGACGTGGTAATCGATTTTGCAGGCTCGCGTGTTTGCGATCACTCTGGTTTGGAGGCTATCGATACGCTTGCTGAGCGCTATCTGAATTCGGGCAAAACCCTGCACCTTGTGCACTTGTCGGGTGAGTGCAAGCAGCTGCTGCGCAAGGCCGGTAGCCTGGTTGAAGTGAACGTGATCGAAGACCCTAAATACTTCGTCGCAGAAGATATGTTGGGTTAAGGCCCGTTAGAGAAAACTCCATGTTATTCCCGCGTTAGCGGGAATCATCGGTTAAAACTGTGGCTCTGCGCCATGCACGCCCAGGTAATGTGAACTGGGCTTAACCTCTTCGGCCAGCTGCTCGGTGAATTCATAGAGTCGCTCGTAGCGTGTGTCCCTGATGAGCCACTTACCGTTTTCTTTCACATATCGGTCCCAGTAAAGCAAAGTACCCGTCGTGTAGTACTTGTGATTGATCACCCAAAATTTGTCCTCCAGATACCAGATGCCTGTGGCCTCTGTCTCTGACAGCATCTGAATTTCCGGATGGTGGCCATGATGCTGGCCAATGGACTGTTTGGTAAACGACTGCTCCATGCCCGCAACGTACTCTGCCTTGCCGTTGTATTGCAGGTGATAGTTGCCGCCCTTGAAGTCCACCTGAACGTCGTCATGAAACAAGGTAGACAGCTCTTCCAGATTGGCGGTGTCTATACAGCGGAAGTAAGCGTGCTTCAGCTGTCTGATCGCCTCCATATCCATTAGGCGCTGTATATCTTTACGCAGCTCTTCCACGCCGCCATCGGAGGCTTGCAGCGGTAGTCCCTCGGCAATTCCCATGTTTTCCTTGTTGAGTACCTGACGTGTCTCTGACATAGGCCTTCTCCCAGCTGTAATGAATTAGTTAAGACAATAGTTAAGACCACAAGGTAATGCGGTTCCCAGACGCTGACAACGACTATTGCAGCCAATACGATTGACCACAGCAGTCGCCTGGGCCTACCAAGGGCTTGGTGTAGGGGCATTTTTGTCATTCATTACTTGATCAGTGTTAGCATGCAGACCTATCAATCGTGCGTAATTGCTGGAAGACCGTCACCTGTCTGAACGAATCAATGGAAATGTTTTGAGCCGCTGTTATGGAAGCTGCGCCTGGCTGCTTCGACCCGTTCTTTTCGTTTCATTCTGTGCGTTTGCGCCGACTGTATATGCAACGAACCCGGTGACCGAGATTGCGACCGCCGATGTGCCCGAGGGTACCTTGGGTCTGGGCTTCGGTTGGCGTTGGGGTGACAGTGCGTATAAAGGTATTGGGGATATCAGTTCGGTCGAAACGGAAGAAGACTCGGACATTCTGCCTTTTTACTACTATGAAGGGCGGTATCTCTTCGCACATGGCAGCACCGCGGGTATTCATCTGTTCGACTCCGGTCACTTCAGTGTGGATGCATTGTTGGCTTATCGTTTTGATCGCCTCGAACCGGAGAGAGATGATTTTTTCGCTGGGGTTGAAGAGCGTGAGCAAAGCCTGGATGGGGGCTTGCGAGCTAGTATCAACGGGGATTGGGGAAGCCTTTCTTTGACCTGGTTGCAGGACACCCTGGACAGACATAACGGTGAGGAATTGGATCTCACCTATCGTTACAACTGGATTGTAAACAAGTGGACGCTGTCTCCCTTTGCCAGTTATGTGCACTGGGATGAAGCACTGACCGACTATTATTACGGCGTATCGGACGCGGAGTCGCGAGAGGACCTACCCGTTTACCATCCGGGAGCTTCTACCCGATGGCGTGCGGGCATCAATACCAGCTATCGCCTGTCCAAACGTATGCGTCTGTTTGCCAATTTTGCGGTGGACGGCCTGGATGATGAAGTGTCGGATAGCCCACTGGTAGACGAAGATCACCTGGCCACCGCCATGGTGGGTGTCGCCTACGCCTTCGGCAATGTATTGGATGATCGAGAGGCAGCTCGTCGTGACCCTGAAAGAGGCGGAGAGTGGAGCTGGCGTATGAATGCCGGATACACAGCAGAGCATACATTTCACAAAGTTCATCGGGGTGCGATCGAACAGAATAACGATGTCGAAACCTACCTTGCAGGCTTGACCCTCAGCAAGCTTGCACTCGATGGTAAGCGCCTGGACGTTTGGGGTCGGGTATCGGTCAACCGACGCTTTGAAAAAGATTACCAGGAAGATTTCTGGGAAATTAACCCCTACATCATGCTGATGGGAACAGGGTATTCCCCGTGGAGTAATCGCGAGGTGTTCCGCTACGGGTTCGGCTATGGTTTCTCTTACGCAGATAAGGTGCCTATCGTCGAGCAGCGCAAACAGGAAAGTCGCGGAAAAAACACCAGCCACTTTCTGAACTACCTGGAAGCCACCGTCGACTTTCCCTTGCGCAACTTCTTCGGTGATCGTGGTTGGTGGCAACATTGCTACAGCGGGCTCACCATTGTCCATCGCTCCGGCATATTCGGCCGGGTCGATATTCTTGGTAACGTTTCGGGTGGCTCGGATGTGCTTACCGGGCACCTGGAGTGCAAGCGATGAGATTGTTAGTTGCTCTTGCTGTGATCGTGGTCATCTCTTCATTGTCGGGCTGTGTCATGGAGCCCGTCGTTTATGATCAGGAAAGGGCTGAGTCTGTGGATGAGGCGATTGCTTCCTTTCGCGAACATGAGGAACTGGCCCCTTTCTTCAGTGAGGCCCTGGCTTATGCCATTTTTCCATCCAACTGGAGAGCCGGCGGTGGGTTTGGCGGCGCTTTCGGCAATGGTTGGTTGTTTGAAAAGGGTGAGGTTACCGGCCGGGCGCTGATGACCGAGGTTTTCGTTGGCGTGAACCTTGGTGTGCAGGCTGACCGGAAGATACTGTTTTTCCGTACTGAAGGCCCGCTAGACCAGTTCAAGCGAGGTCGATTCGAATTCACCGGTCAGGCTAACGCCGCTGTTGCTAAAACAGGTAAGGCAGTAACGCCCGGGTATCATCCGGACGTGGCTATGTTTGTGCAGGTGCGCGGAGGCTTGTTGCTGGAAGTCAGCGTCGGCACACAGCGCTATGACTTTTTCCCGCTGGTGCCAGAAACCGACAACACCGAAGAGGATTAGCTCTCTACGAAGGCCCGCTCAATCACATACTCGCCGACTTCACCGTTTCGGGTCTCGCGGAAGCCACGGCTGTCTAGTAGCTTGCCAATATCTTTTAGCATGCTGGGACTGCCACAAATCATGAATCGATCATTTTGCGGATCAATCGCGGGAAGACCTATGTCACGCTCCAGCTTGCCAATGCGCAGTAGGTCGGTGAGGCGGCCGTTGTTGACGTACTTCTCGCGGGTCACTGTTGGGTAGTAAATCAGCTTGTCACGTATATCCTCGCCCAGGTACTCGTGATTGGGCAGGGGTTCAGTGATGAGTTCCTGATAGGCGAGCTCCTCCACCTCGCGACATCCATGAGTGAGAATGACCTTGTCGTAGGCCTCGTAAATCTCAGGGTCGCGAATAATGCTGAGGAAGGGCGCAAGTCCAGTGCCTGTCGCTATCAGGTAAAGGTTTTTACCGGGAAGCAGGTTATCGGGAACCAGCGTGCCCGTTGCCTTGCTATTCACCAGCAATTCATCGCCGGGCTGGATGTTCTGCAGCTTTGACGTCAATGGCCCGTCCTGGACCTTAATGCTAAAAAATTCCAGCTCATCCTCGTGATTAGCGCTCGCCAGGCTGTAGGCACGCATCAGTGGCTTGCCGTCATGCTCCAGGCCAATCATGGTGAAGAAGCCGTTCTTGAAGCGAAAGCCCTGATCTCTGGTGGTCTTGAAGCTGAACAAGTTGTCTGTCCAGTGGTGTACTTCGGTTACCTGTTCACGCAGCAGTGATGCCATTGCTCTGTACCTGTTGTGTCATTGGTGATCAGAATAGGGACTGGCCTATAATCTGTAAAACAGATATATTCGATTTAATTAATCGGAAATATCAATATGAGGTTCACTCTTAGGCAGCTCCAGGTGTTTCTTGCGACCGCTCGCTTTGAAAATGTCAGCCGCGCCGCCGAGTCCCTGGCCATGTCCCAGTCTGCCGCCAGTGGCTCGCTGAAAGAACTGGAACAGCAATTTGAAGTGCAGCTGTTCGATCGCCTGGGAAAACGGTTACAGCTAAGTGAGCTGGGCCGTCAGCTTCGCCCCCGTGCAGAGCGATTGCTGGCCCAAGCGCAGGACTTTGAGGCCGCATTGAATACTGAGGAGGTCAGTGGTGCCTTGCGCATTGGTGCGACATTGACCATTGGCAACTATTTGGCGGTGCCGATGATTGCAGCCTTTCGCGAACGTTACGCAGAGGCCGATGTGGCGTTGCAGGTAGCCAATACAGAAACAATTGCGGGTCAGGTGGCGGATTTTGAATTGGATCTGGGTATGATCGAGGGTGAACTGAACCATCCTCGTCTAGAGACGATTCATTGGCGGGAAGATGAGTTGCAGGTGTTTGCCGCGCCCGATCATCCGTTGGCAGGGAATGTCCCGGTGTCTGATGAGCAGTTGATTGCTCAACGCTGGATCGTCAGGGAACCGGGCTCGGGTACTCGCCAAACCTTTGAGCGAGCGATGCACGGGATTCTGACGGACCTGAACATATCGATGGAGCTGCAGCACACGGAGGCTATCAAGCGCGCGGTAGAGGCGGGGCTTGGTATTGGTTGTTTGTCGACCATCAGTCTCAAGGAAGCTTTTGAGCGGGGTTCATTAGTTCCCCTTAACATTCCTCATCGTGACTTCAGCCGCCAACTGAATTTAATCTTACTGCGTGACAAATTTCACACAGCTACACTGGACCGATGGCTATCGCTCTGTAGGGAAACCGCCCAATGAAAAATCCAAAGCGCAAGACCCGATTTTTTGATGAGCCGGAAGATTCCAAAGCGCAAGTTAACTTTGGACGCGCCTTGAAGCATCTGATGGTTTTTCAGATGAAGCTGGCTGCAGACGCGTTCCGAGACCTTGTGATGAGCCCGCTCAGTGTACTGGTGTTTTTTGTTGACTGGATTCGCAAGCCCGCTGTTGAGGATAGTTTTTACGTGAGACTGATGGTGTTGGGTCGCAAGTCTGACCGTTACATTAACCTGTTCGATCAATACCAGAACAAGGGGCACTTCACCATGGACGAAGCGATTGAAACGGTTGGTAGATTGGCGGCAGAGGCTTCAAGACATCTGGACGATGAAGAAGAAAAAGAGGCGAGTAAAAAGCGCTAGTGCGCCAAACCTGAGACCCCGTGTCGGGCTACAGATTTGGCGGGTGTATCTTGCCTGCGACGGCGCCGAATGGATTCAGCGCCAGTGTTTGTTTACATGCCGTAGTGTGTAGCGGTCGCATCCAGCGATTGGACTAACATATCCACTAATGAATCGATTTCGCCAGTGCTGCAAACCAGGGGTGGTGCGATGATCATCGCGTCGCCTGTTTGTCGCACCATCAAACCCAGTTCATTAGCCGTGTTGCGGCAGTACACCGCGCCAGCTGAATCCGGAGCGAGCTTTTCACGGGACGACTTGTCTTTGACTAACTCAACCGCGGCGAACATGCCTCGTCCTCGCACCTGACCCACCAGACGGTGATCCGTCAGTTGCTGAAGACGAGCCTGAAAGTGTGGCGCGAGATTTTCTGCAGCATCGGCAATGACATTTCCTTCGTTAAGGATTTTCAATGTCGCAACGCCTGCGGCTGCCGCCGCGGGATGTCCTGAGTAAGTCAGGCCGTGGGCGAACTCGCCCTCCTTGGACATTAATACATCAGTCACTTTGTCGCTGACCATGACACCACCCAGTGGTTGGAAACCATTGGTCACTGCTTTTGCGAATGTCATTAGATCGGGCTTGATACCGTATGTTTCTGAGCCGAACCATTTCCCGGTGCGGCCAAAGCCACAGATGACTTCGTCTGCAATCAGCAGGATGTCACGTTCATCACAAATACGCTGAACTTCTGGCCAATAGGAATCGGGTGGAATGATAACGCCGCCCGCGCCTTGAACGGGTTCAGCGATAAATGCAGCGACATTTTCTTCGCCCAGCTCGTCAATTTTTTCTTCCAGCTGCCGTGCAACACGCAGACCGAACTCGTTAGGGTCCTCGTCCGGGCCTACCGCGAACCAATGCGGCTGATCGATGTGATGAACGTAATCGAGGCCATTCGTTTGTTCGTGCATGCCGCTCATTCCGCCTAGCGATGCTGCGGCTATTGTAGAGCCGTGGTAGGCGTTGTTGCGGCTGATAATGTGCTTTTTCTCTGGGCGGCCTTGAACCTGGTAGTAACGGCTCACCAAGCGCAGGTTGGTATCGTTAGCCTCTGAACCTGAGTTGGTAAAAAATACGTGGTTAAAGCGCTCTTCTGTGATATCCACCAGCGCTTTGGCCAGTTCGATCGCCGGTTCGTTAGCGCACTGGAAGAAACTGTTGTAGTAGGGCAGTTTCTGCATCTGCTCCGTGACAGCGTCTACAATCGCCTGTTGGCTGTAACCGAGATTGCAACACCAAAGCCCGGACATACCATCGAGCATTTTGTGGCCGTTGCTGTCGTAAATATAAACGTGCTCGGCGCGAGAGAAAACACGACCACCGTTGGTTGCGTAGTCTTTGAAGTCAGTAAAAGGATGCAGGTAATGGGACTGATCCAGCTGCTTCAAGTTGCCTGTGTTGGCTTGCATGTTCATGGCGTTGCCTCCTTGATGGAATGCATTGTTAGTGGCGCCTGAGCTATACCCTGAAGTGGTATGGCCGAGGTTTGCGCATCGTTGTTAAATAGTGTGGCATAGTGATTCGCTCAAGAAATTACCCCAAAGGTGGTGTTTTAACCGGGGACACAGGAACCAGAAATGCCGGAAAACAACGATCAACTGCAGTCCTTTCTCGACCAATATCCGGATATCGAAATCTTCGAAGTGATGTTGATGGATCTTTGTGGTGGCCTGCGCGGCAAGTGGGTGACCCGTGACAAGATAGGTAAAGTCATGGCGGGCGGCCTGAAAATGCCTCTAAGCACACTCGCTTTTGACGTTTGGGGAAGGGACGCAGAAGAATGGGTGTTCGACAGTGGTGATGGCGACGGCTGGTGCGTACCCGATCAGCGAACATTGGTGCCAGCGCCATGGTTAAAGCGCCCCACCGGGCAGGTGATGATGTCGATGACCAATATCGATAGATCGGCGTGTTCCTATGATCCTCGCTATATGCTCCAGGGTTTGATGGATCGCCTTGCCGCTCTGGGGCTCACTCCGGTTATGGCCAGTGAGATGGAGTTTCACCTTTTGTATCCGGACGAAGACGGCATTGGCCGTCCGCTGCACACGCAGCAGGACAGAGTGGGAGGTGCGCTGGGGTCTGGTCAAACCTATGGCATCGATTTGATGGAAGACGAAGCTGATCTAATGCATGACATTCGTGACGCCTGTACCGCCCAGGGTTTGCCCATCGATACCCTGATAAAAGAATCTGCGCCCTCTCAATACGAGATCAACCTCTACCATACCAACGATGCAGTCGTCGCCGCAGACCAGGCGGTTATGCTGCAGCGTGTCATTCGCGGCGTAGCGAAAAAGCATGGCCTCATTGCTACGTTTATGGCTAAACCCTTCGGCGATATCGCCGGTAATGGCATGCACGTTCATTGCAGTCTTATCGATAATGATGGCAACAACGTGTTCGATGATGGCAGCGCAGCAGGAACACCGCTACTGCGTCAGGCTATCGCGGGTTGCCTGGATATGATGGCGGACAGCATGCTGCTGTTCGCGCCTAATCTGAATTCCTATCGTCGCTTTCGCCGCGGTACACACGCGCCGATGGCCCCCACCTGGGGCTACGAAAATCGCACAGTGTCAGTTCGCGTGCCGGGTGATGCACCCGTAGCCACTCGTATTGAGCATCGCGTTGCCGGGGCGGACGCCAATCCGTATCTGGTGATGTCAGGGATTCTTGCGGGTATCTTGCACGGAATAGAGAACACGCTAGCGGCGCCCGAGCCGCTTGAGGGAAATGCTTACGAGCAGGTTCCACCAAGCCTTCCGCGCTACTGGCCAAACGCACTGCATTGCTTTGAGCAGTCCGAGCCTATTGCCGCCTACCTCGGCAGCGAGTTTCAGAAGGTGTTTGTGATTCTCAAACAGCAGGAGATGGATACCTTCGACAGTCAGGTGACGCCTTTGGAGTACGATGCCTGCTTATAGCTTCAGGGTCGTGCGTTGCGGCCCTTAAGTGCCTAGAGTTCCCAGCCGAATAGCAGCGAGTAACCGTCTACATCGCGACCCTGAATCCATTGGTAACCAATGTTGAAGCTCTTAACCCGGTACCCTAGCCTGGATATGTCCAGACCTACTGAATATCCCAGTTCGTAGAAATGGCTAAAGCCCAAAGCGTTCCTGTTGTTGCCAGTGAACGCGGTGCCCCCGACATGGACTTTGCCGAACACCGGTAGATCGGCAATAGCTACGCCATAAGGGTGAATCAGATCGGCCTTGAGCGAAAAGGTGCCCGTATTTTCACTGAAGGAAGGCAAGTCTCTGGATTCTGAGTAGCTGGCGATATGGCTAAAAGTGTAACGCCCTGTAACATCCAGAGGGCACTTGTCGGCGATTTCTTTAGCGTAGTTGATTCCACCGGTCAGACCGCCGACTCTGGCATTGGTATCCCAGTTGAATATGATGCCGTCGGCAATTTCCGGGTTCAGGCCCTGCCCGGGTCCTTCCTCCAAATAATCGGCTTCATTTTTCAGTCGGCTAATACCAAACTCGGCGCTGACGAAACCTGACCAGTCGTTGTTGAAAGGCATGATCAATCCCGCGCCGACTTGTCCGCTATCGGCTTGCCATTCAGAGTCCACCACGCCGAAAGCGCCGGTGTCCGTAATACTGTCTGCCTTCGCGTGGCTCAAGGTTGCACGAATAGCGATCTCCCAATCGCTTTGATCCATCGGAATCTGATACTGAAGCGGAATCTTAAAAACGTCGTAGTCGGTATCATCTGCACTGAGTTTGGATGCGCTGATATCGGGCTCTACGAAAAAGTTAAGCATTTGTGCGTAACCGGCGCCGACAGAGGAGTTGCTCACGCTCTTTTTGAGTTGATCACGAATTTCATCGAAATCTGTTGCCGCTTGGGCTGCCAGATTTGGCAGCAGGAAAAAGGCTAAAGTGACGGGAACAAATCTCATCGGGGAAACTCTCGAGTACAGGTCGCTATTATAGCCTCGCTGATGTGCATCACAGCAAGAAAATAACGCCGCATGAACAACTCTGAGGCGTGGTGATACACTTGCTCTTAAAGTGCGCGAAGTCGCACCCATTTGAATACTCAGGGATGCATTGAATGGAAAACTATGGGGCGATCAGCCTGATACCCGTTATCGTTGTTCTGACCGTCGCTATTGTCACTCACAGAACCATCGCGGCAGTGACTGCCGGAGCAATCGTTGCATTTTTGATCGCCGATGGAGTCGGTTTTGTAGGATCGCTTTCTGAAGCTGTACTGACGGTCATGCAGGATGAGAATACTGGTTGGGTTCTCATGGTGTGCGGTCTATACGGTAGTTTCATTGCTCTGTTGGTACGAGCAGGAGGTGCCCGCGCCTTTGGTGACCTGGTGAGTGCAAGAGTGAGTAGCAAACGCGGCAGTTTGCTCTCAACCTGGGCGCTGGGCATGGTCATTTTTCTTGATGACTACCTCAACGCACTGACAGTTTCCTCGTCCATGAAGAAAGTCACTGATAAATACAAAACTTCCCGGGAAATGCTGTCTTACGTCGTGGACTCTACTGCGGCACCGACCTGCCTGATCATTCCTATCTCTACCTGGGGCGTCTACTTTGCCGGGTTATTGGAGAAAAATGGCGTGGCCGAAAGCGGGGAGGGCATTAACCTGTTTATCCAGTCCATTCCCTATATGTTCTATCCCTTCGTGGCGCTTGCCATAGTGCCTTTGGTCATTGTGGGCGTTATCCCCCTATGGGGCACTATGAAAGCCGCCGAGGCCAGAGCGGAAACAACCGGTGAACTAGCGCCCCCCGGAACCTCCGCAGATATCGAAATGGAGGAGCCCTACCACGGTGAGGGCGACAAGCGTGGAGGGGCTTCACTCTTCTTCGTGCCTATTTTCGCGCTGGTGTTTTTCACCGTGATATCCGATATCGATCTCTTAATCGGTGTAATAGCAGGCATTCTGATAACCATGGTGCAGTATCTTGTCACCCGAACGCTAACGCTTTACGAAATGTTCGACACGGTAATGGACGGGTTGCGCACTATGCTGCCAGTGCTTTGCATCTTGGTGGCGGTGTTTACTTTCATCGAAGCGAACAATGCCCTGGGGTTCACTGAGTATGTGATTACCAGCGTGTCGCCCTACATGACGGCGAAGATGCTGCCAGTGCTGGTATTTATCACCATGGCCTTCGTGTCCTTCACGACCGGATCTAACTGGGGCGTGTTCGCTATTGCAATTCCAGTGGTGTTTCCGTTGGCGCAGGAGTTGGGAGTGAGTATTCCATTAATGGCGGGCGCGCTATTTTCCGCCAGCGGCTTTGGCAGCATGGCCTGTTTTTACAGTGACTCTACGGTGCTGGCGGCTCAGGGCAGCGGTTGTCCATCCTATGAGCATGCGCTGTCGCAGCTACCGTATGCGTTGCTGGGCGCGGCGATTAGTGCAGTAGGGTTTTTGCTGATCGGCTAATAGTCACGGACAGAGAGTCAAGCTATTGGCTTAAAATCTGTCGCTACATGTGCTGAGTCCGCGCAAAAAAAAGCCCGCGGTAAAAACCGCGGGCTCTTTGTTTTCTTGCTGGGCTAACTCAATCCCAATCCATTCCCACTCGCATACCAAAAGTGCGCGGACGCTTGGGTCCGAAGAAGTGTGACGGCAAGACTCCGCCGTTGATGTTCTGGCCGTCCCAGGTGAACTCGTCCGTCAGGTTTTCGACATAGGCCTGTACATACCAACCATTCTCCGATTCGTAACCCGCGCGAAGCGCCACATCGGTGTAAGCATCGATGTAGTTTTCGGGGGTTGCGGTCCAGTCGCCACCGCGTTCGCCTTCGTAGTACGCCTCAAGACTGCCGGTGAACGCTCCGCCGCTAACGGGGAAGTTGGCGTCCAGCATCATCGCCGCTGACCACTCCGGGGCCCAGAACAAAGGGCTGCCCTCACAGTCAGTGGTGCCACCGCAAATCAACTCCAGTTCATTGGCCTCGGAGTCCAGGTAGCCGGCTGAAACATAAAGCGTAAAGTAATCGCCCAATGCGCTCGTTATCGACCCCTCTACACCCCAGGCTTCGACTTCACCGACGTTGTCCACCAATGACGCGCCGCCATCATAGTAGAGGATCTGCAGATCCTGGTACTCATAGTAGAAGGCGGTCAAATCCAGATTAGCCTGGCCATCGAACAGAGTGCTTTTGTAGCCAATTTCATAGGAATCTACGGTTTCCGGGTCGAAGGTGTCTGGCTTGTAGCCATCACCCGGGGCGATATCCGTGGTGCCAAAGTCTGGCGCAATGCCATTGCGATCGACGATGGAGAAACTACCGAAACCACCGGACTTGAAACCCTGGGTATAGCTGGCAAATATCATCGAGTCATCGCTGGGGCGCCACTTGGCCAAGGCGCGCCAGGTGGTGTCATCCCAGGACTGTTCGTCCTGCAGGTAGTCACTGGTTGAAAAGCCCCAGAACCAGTAAGGGCCGAGGTCGCTTTCCGGAGTAGGAACCGAAGTTGAGAAGTCTTTGGTATCTTCGGTATAGCGCACGCCGATTTCCACATCAAAATTCTCGGTGATGTAGTAGTCGAGATTCAGGTAGGTTGCCCAGCCGTCGTACTCGCCCTTAATGGTGCCAGGCTCACTGAGTATGCCCTCTGGGTGTGGGGTAAAGTCATAACCATAGTATGCGTAAAGCTGTTCACATCCAGTAAATTGATAGCCAGCGTAGTCAGAGTAATAGTAGTTGCCGTAATACTGGCAGAAAAGATCTTCCTCACCGACAGAGCTGAAGGTGGTTTCAATTTCTTCCTTGTAGTACGAGGCGCCGGCATACCAGCTCAAATTTCCCTCTCCATTGGAGGTCAGGCGCAGTTCTTGCTGGAAGTATTCACCTTCCTGATCCTGGCCATAGTTGTTGACGTTGAGCGGAGTGCCATCGTAATCCTCACGATAAAAGTAATCGTGATCCTTATAGCCGGTGTTAGATGTCAATGTGGCGAAATCAAACTCATAGTCGATGCGCATACCTAGAGTAAGGATGTCGGCGTCGTCGTTATCACCGCCAAACTGGTCCGAGTCAATCTCTTCGTCGCTGCCGCGCAGGGTGGTGTCGTCAGTGATGTTTGAGGAGAATGCTTCCCAGATGTCGCCCTCATCGATGGCGCGATAGACGGATCCGGATTGCTCGCGTTCCTCGTACTCGACAGTGGTGTATACACCCAGGCGATCTCGCTCATAACTGGTAGACCAGCGCAGTGCCCATTTGTCGTGCTCAATCAGGTCGTCAGAACCGGGGTAGAGGTTCTTGGCGAAGCCGTCTTCCGTGGAATAGTAGCCGGCAAGGCGCATGGCCATGTTGTCTGTCATTGGCAGGTTGATGGCGCCATCTGCCGCGATTCGGTTGCGTTCCGCGACGTCAAGATTAATAAAGCCTGAATTGGTGCCTCCGACTTCCGCGCGCGTGGTGTGGACACTGAAAGCGCCGCCAACCGAGCTGCGACCGAACAGGAAGCCCTGCGGACCACGCAGAATTTCTGCCCTGTCGATGTCGTACAGACTGGTTACTGCGGAGCCGTTGCGGCCTTCATACAAGTCATTTTTGAAAAATGCCGATGAGGGGTCGCCGCCAACGCCGAAGTCCTGGGTACGAATACCGCGCACGCTAATTGCGTCGATAAAACTATCCTGGCTATTACCGGTTACACCGGGTGTGAAGGACACCAGGTCTTTCACATCATCCAGATTGACCTTATTGATAAATTCGCCCGATAGGGCAGTAATCGCCAGCGGTACATCCTGAATGGACTCACTGCGCTTGGTGGCGGTTACGATGACTTCTTCCAGGCTCTGAGAGAAGGCGGGTGTGGCAATTGTTGTGGTCAGTACGGCGGCTGAGACGGCCTTGGCCATACTGTTCTTCTTGGGCTTGCTGCCACGCGAGTGGCTTCTATTGGTGCGAGTCATTGTGTCCCCACTTTGATATTTTGAATTGCTGAGTCGCTTACGGGCGCCATGTTCTTGTGTATGCAGAATGCACAGTCAGTGCTTCTGCTTGTATAGTTAGGTATCTCTAAACTAGCCAAACCGTAGTGGTAATAATATACCCCTATAGGGTAGAAATATCGAAAGGCGACTAATTGGAAGAAACACCGGCCTTTTCCAGTTCGCCAAGCATTTCCTGCAACTGGCCTTCGTAGTTGCGCCAGCGTCCGATGGAGCGGGTGTGGGCCGGTTCGCGCACTTGTACTGCACTGGCGGTGGGCACGGCCCCCTCCTGTTGGTGAAAGTCCAGACATGCGTCTTCCCAGGGTAGCTCCAGATAATTGATGAGTTCGCGGGCATTGGGCTCCAGGTTTCTGGCTGTTTCCTCATAGCGAATATCGAAAAAGCGGTCTGGGAAACGCTCACGCCAAACATCCATAAGCCTAAGATAGCGGGCGTGATGCCTAGCCATTTCATCCTGCTGATAGGAGTGGAGATAGGCATCTGCAAACAACTGTTTGAAGCTGGCGAAGCAGGCGTCCATCGGATCGCGAACCAGGTGGACTATTTTGGCATTGGGTAGCGCCGCCAAAATCAGGGGGATCATCAGGTAGTTTTGTGGCAGTTTGTCCACGAAGCGGGGTTTCTTTCCTCGCATCCTGCCGCTGGTCTGTAAATACCGACCACCGATGTCAGCTGCTTGTAATTGCTGCGCGCGGTGAAACAATTCTCGCGTGAAGCGCTTGGGATTACGGTAGTTGGCAAGGCGGCGCAAAGCCAGGCCAAAATGCTGTAGCTCTCCTGCAGAATGAACTTGTGAATGGGCGGCGATAATCCTTTCGATTAAAGTTGTACCAGTGCGAGGCTGTCCCAGTACAAAAATTGGTGAACTGTCCGGGTGACCGGGCGGGAG
The DNA here is from genome assembly GCA_039986455.1 of Halioglobus sp. GTDB lineage: Bacteria > Pseudomonadota > Gammaproteobacteria > Pseudomonadales > Halieaceae > Halioglobus. The sequence goes on along the minus strand of JBDWQQ010000113.1, from coordinate 85,490 downwards.
TTCATCAAGCCATTCCCGAGTGTAGGCTTGCTCAAGATAGTCAAACATGGCTATCTCGGCTGCCTCGTCGTATTCGATCGTCTTTCGACGGGCGGCGGCTCCAGTGCTAAATGCTTCAAATGCACTGTCCCATTCCTTTAGGTCTTCGTACTCCTTACCGATCGCGTATTGATAGAAGGCGAGAGCTCTGGGGTTAGTATTACGTTTTGCGAGGTTTTGCATTTCCTCAATGTGCGCATGTCCGGTGGCCTTGGTCGAACCGGCCAGCGCCCAGTGTGCCTGCGGTGAGTCGGGCTGAATCCTGATAACGTCGCGAAATATGATATCGGCCGTTTCAGTTTCACCGTGATGCACCAGGTTATTGGCAAGGTTGAGCATGTAAGGTGGGTGGTTGGGCTTTGTGGTGTTGGCGCGCGCAAAAAAAGCTTTGGCCACATTGTGCTCACCCATCTGAGACAGTGTCATTCCAATCAGGTCGAGGACAATCGGGTCCGTAGGCTTGATTCGTGATGTCTCGCGCAGGGCAGCGTCAGCTTTGTTCACCTGGCCTTCTGACATATGCATCCGAGCGAGATTTGCCCAGGCTGGGGCGTGATCTCTGTCTAATTTGACGACGGACTGAAAGGCGCGAAAGGCGGTTGCCCTGTCTTGGGCTTCAAGGCCCACCAGGCCTACCAGGAAATGCGCCTCAACCAGGTCGGGCTTTATTTTTAGGGCTTTCTGACAGCACTCTCCGGCCTCTTCAACCCGGCCGCTGGATAGGGCCTGCAACCCGCGTTGGATCAAATCCTGCAGCTCTTTAGCGATCTCGGGGGAAATTGATCGACTCATTTGGATCTCAATTCTTGGGAGGTGGCTGCATATAGGCCACCAGTGTGTCGCCGCCTTCATAATCCCTGGCGCTCATCACCGAGTCCAGAAACAGGTAGAAAAGCTCAGCCTGTGAGGAAACTTCCAGTTTTGCGTAGGCATGCTTGCGGTGAAGCTTTACCGTCTCCATGGAGATAGAGAGTTTTTCCGCCACGGTTTTGGTGCTGTGCCCGTGGAGCACCAGATTGATGACCTGCGTTTCTCGCTCTGTCAGCAGGCTGGAGCCAAAGGACTGCAGGGCGCTGTGTAGTTGCGCTCTGAGGTTTACACCGCTGTCATCACCCGATTGATTCCAGTGCTTTTGGCACAGGGCCTCTATCGTCGGGTAGACGTCAGCCAGCAAGGTACGCTCGCGCTTACTGAAAGTGGCGCGAGTGGCGGTTTTGCCCAGTGCAATATTGACGAAGCCTTCGCCGCTGGTAGGAATGACAAAGCCACATTCATCTTGATAACCACAATTGCGGTACCAGGCTTTATAGTATTCGCTGTCTTTGAAGCCAGTAGGCGAAAGCTCCCTGAGACGAAATACGCCGAATTGTTTGTTTGCGGTGGCTGACAAATAGTAGGGGTCTAGCAGGAAGGCGCCTTTGACGAAAACATCGAGCGTCGATTTTCCGGAGTCCTCGTGAACCTCGAAGTACTCAACGATCGGTAGGTCGGTGTTTGGATAAACGATAATACTGGCATCATCAACGGGTACAAGATTGCGCAGCATGTCCACCAGCATTGCAGGGAACTCGGGGCTACCGGTGGCGGGAATCAGTTTGGCCAGGTGGCGACTGAAGGTATTAAGTGCTGGCATTTGAAAAGTACGTGGCTATAAAGCTCACATCATAACTGCAAAGCGACCCAATCCAGAAATGCCTGATTGGCGCGAGATATCGTTCGGCCCCGGCGCTTTGCCAGGGCCATGGGGACTTCAACTCTTGGAGAGATGGGGATGCCAATAATACCGGGCTCTTGATCGGCCATCGTGCGCAGTCCTACGGTCACCCCAATGCCCTGCTTAACCATACGTACCAGCAGCGGCAGGAAGTTGCTCTGCATTCTTAGCTCGGGCTCTATCGCTGCTGCATGACACAGTTGGTCTAGCTGCGCTCTGATGAAGTAGCCGCTTTCATACACAACCATGGGGGTGGCCTGCAAATCTTCAATGCCAACATAGCGTCGGCGTGCCCAGGGGTGAGTCTCTGAAACGCAGACCACCATTTGCTCGTTGATCAGTGGTAGTCGCTCCAATTCTCCTGAGCCGCTGGCGGTGGTGACGCCCAGTTCGATCTCATCTCGCAGTAGCCTATCTTCTATCTCTGTGGTGCCGGCCTGGGTCACCGATGCAGTGAGGCCAGAGTGTTCAGTCAGAAAGCCGCTTAGCAGGTCGGGCAGGAAGTAGGTCGCCAGCATGGAGGGGCAGGAGATGCTCAGTTCTCCCCTGAGTAGCCCGGAGAGGTCTCCGGCCGACACGGCAAGATCCTCCACTTGCTGCAATATGGAGTGAGCCCGTCCCAAGAGTTGCTGGCCCTCGGCCGTCAATGCGATAGCCCTGCCGCTGCGATCAAACAGCGTGACTCCCAGGGACTCCTCCAGCTTGCGCACGGCAATGCTAACGGCGGGTTGCGCCATATGCAGCTGATCGGCGCCGGCACTAAAGCTTCCGGTTTCTGCGACCGCCGCGAAAATTTCAAGCTTGCGTAAATCCACTGTGGGCCCTCGTCATTCCCTTGAGACTTTTAGCCCCGCAGAATCAGATGTCGGAGCGTTATTTTAATATATCTAAAATATATTATAAGTATTTAATATATATATTATTTATATCAAAAGCCGCCTGCTATTCTTCCGTCCCATTCCTATTAATCGCGGAGCGCCCCCATGGCCGGCAAAAAGTGGCAGAAACTCAACTGGCAAGATCCTTTCCTGCTGGATCAGCAACTCTCTGACGAGCAGCGAATGGTGCAGCAGAGTGCCAGGCAATATGCCCAGGAAAAACTGTTACCCAGGGTGCGTGGGGCTTTTCGCGCTGAGGAGACAGACCTGGCGATCTTCAAGGAAATGGGCGAATTGGGCCTGCTGGGCTCTACCATCGACGGATACGGCTGTCCGGGCGTGGACTACATCTCCTATGGTTTGGTCGCCCGGGAAGTCGAGCGGGTCGATTCCGGCTACCGCTCAATGATGAGCGTTCAGTCATCTCTGGTGATGTATCCCATTTATGCCTATGGCAACGAAACCCAGCGAGAGAAGTACCTGCCGAAATTGGCGACGGGTGAGTGGATTGGCTGCTTTGGCCTGACCGAGCCTGATCATGGCTCCGACCCCGGTAGTATGGTCACCCGCGCCCGCAGTGTGGATGGCGGATACAGTCTCAGCGGCGCCAAAATGTGGATTACCAACAGTCCTTTTGCCGACGTGTTCGTCGTTTGGGCCAAAACGGACGACGACAAGATTCGCGGGTTTATCCTCGAAAAAGGCATGGACGGACTTTCTGCACCGAAAATCGAAGGCAAGTTAGCGTTACGCGCCTCCGTCACCGGCGAGATCGTCATGGACGAGGTGTTCGTTCCTGAAGAAAACCTGCTGCCAAATGTGGAAGGCCTGAAGGGCCCCTTTGGTTGCCTGAACAACGCGCGCTACGGTATCGCATGGGGTGCTTTGGGCGCGGCCGAAACCTGTTGGCATGCGGCTCGAGACTACACCATGGATCGCAAGCAGTTCGGTGTGCCGCTAGCCTCCAAGCAGTTGGTGCAGTTAAAGCTTGCCGATATGCAAACAGAGATTAGTCTGGCGCTGCAGGGTTGTTTGCGAGCCGGTCAGTTGATGGACGCCGGAGACATCGCGCCGGAACTGATTTCTCTGATCAAGCGCAATTCCTGCGGTAAATCTTTGGCTATCGCCCGCTCGGCCCGCGACATGTTGGGCGGCAACGGCATTTCCGATGAGTACCCTATCATGAGGCATATGGTGAATCTGGAAGTAGTGAACACCTATGAGGGCACCCACGATGTGCATGCATTGATTCTGGGTCGTACTCAAACTGATATCCCGGCTTTCTAGTGGGAGCGCTCTCAAATATCAAGGTGCTGGACCTGTCTCGGATTCTCGCCGGGCCCTGGGCCAGCCAGGTGTTGGGTGACCTGGGCGCCGAGGTCATTAAGGTCGAAAACCCTGAGGGTGGGGACGATACCCGCCAATGGGGCCCACCCTACATGGCCGATGACCACGGGCAAGCGACAGAAGAATCCGCCTATTTCATGTGTGCCAACCGCAACAAGCGCTCGGTGTGTATTGATATGCGCACCCCTGAGGGGCAGGACAAGTTGCGTGAACTAGCGCTAGATTCTGATGTGGTTATCGAGAACTTCAAGGTTGGCGGTGCCGCTAAATACGGACTGGATTACGCGACGCTCGCTGAGCTTAATCCGGGCCTGGTGTATTGCTCGATAACAGGCTTCGGCCAGGATGGCCCGCTGGCCAATCGCCCGGGCTACGATTTTCTGGTGCAGGCCATGGGTGGCCTGATGAGTGTCACCGGTGCAGCCGATGGTGAACCTGGCGCTGGGCCGCAAAAAGTGGGCGTTGCGCTGACCGATATAATGACCGGTCTTTATGCGGTGATTGGCATTCAGGCTGCGCTGGCTGAGCGGGTGCAGTCGGGTCTTGGGCAGCACGTGGACCTGGCTTTGCTGGATGTTACCGCCGCTACCCTCGCCAACCAGGCGACCAACTACCTCGTAGGTGGATTGAACCCTTCGCGGTTGGGCAACGCTCATCCTAATATCGTTCCCTACCAAAGCTTCGTCGCCAAAGATGGCTACCTGATTGTAGCGGTGGGCAATGATGGTCAGTTTCGGCGTTACTGCAAAGTGATAGGGGCCCCGGAGTTAGCGGATGACGACCGTTTTCAAACCAATCGTCTTCGAGTTCAGAATCGCGATGCACTGGTTCCTTTGTTACAGGTCAAAATGCTGGAGCGTGATAAAGCCGAGTGGATTGCGTTACTGGAATTTGCCAACGTGCCTGCGGGACCTATCAATACAGTGGAAGAGGTCTTTGCGGAGCCACAAGTTCAGGCCCGCGAGATGCAGGTGAACCTTACCCACCCTCTCAATCCTGATTTGCAGCTGGTGGGTAACCCCATCAAGTTGTCGCGAACGCCAGTCGAGTATCGCGCCGCGCCGCCCATGTTAGGGCAGCACAACGAAGAAATTCTCTAGGCGGTTAAAACCCTTTTTCAGTTAATCGCCGCGAATTTTTCGGTCTACTTCATTCGCGACTTTGTCGCGGACGTCGTCTTCGATGTCATCCCAATCTTTATCGCTGTCGTTTTTGTTCTTCTTGTCTTTATTTTTTCCCTTATCTTTTTTGTCTTCGTTTTTGGAAGTCATTTCTTCCTTGTGTTCTTGTTTTTCGCGATCGCTGGGCTTACCGCCTTCGCCGGCCCATTCAGGTTTGTCGGCAAAACTGGTAGCCGGCAGGGTGAGGGCCAATAGCGCAGAAAATATAAGGCCTTTGATTTTCATGGAAATCTCCTGATCAATCGAACGAAACTACGGCAGGGCGCAGCGATAGAATCGCCCGCCCTGAACTGACTCACTGTCACATTAACTGGAATAGTGGCGTTATTAAAGTCCCAGTATTGTCTCGGTGGGCACGTAGTCATAGCCAAGAACGTCCGCCACTGCCTGGTAAGTGATATCACCACAGTGCACGTTTAGTCCGTGGCGCAAATGAGCATCGTCCGTTAGTGCTTGCTTGTAGCCCTTGTCTGCCAGTGCCAGCGTGTAGGGCAGGGTGGCGTTGTTAAGGGCAAAGGTGGATGTGCGCGCCACGCCTCCTGGCATATTGGCAACACAGTAGTGCACGACGCCCTCTTCAACATAGGTGGGGTCTGAGTGCGTGGTTGCGCGGCTGGTTTCGAAGCAACCACCCTGGTCGATAGCAACATCAACCACAACAGAGCCCGGGCGCATGGCTGCCAACATCTCGCGGGTAACCAGTTTCGGCGCGGCGGCTCCTGGTACGAGCACTGCGCCAATCACGAGGTCAGCTGCGGTCACGTGTTTCCACAGGGCCTCGCGCGTTGAGTAAATCGTGTTCAGCATGCAACCAAACTGGAAATCCAGTTCTTTCAGGCGATCCAGTGAGCGATCGAGAACCGTCACATGCGCTTCCATACCCATCGCCATTCGAATGGCATTGGTGCCCACTACGCCGCCGCCAATCACGACGACCCTTGCTGCCTCAACGCCGGGTACGCCGCCCAGAAGCATGCCCGAGCCACCTTTATGCTTCTCGAGTGCGTGAGCGCCCGCCTGAATAGACATGCGGCCGGCAACTTCGCTCATCGGTGACAGCAGCGGAAGGTGGCCGTTGTTGTCGGTGACGGTTTCGTAGGCGATTGCAATGCAACCTGACTCTTTGAGTAGCTTGGTTTGCTCTGGGTCGGGCGCCAGATGCAGGTAGGTGAATAAGACCTGGCCTTCACGTAGCATTTTGCACTCGTTGGGCTGTGGTTCCTTGACCTTAACGATCATGTCAGCGCGCTCGAAAATTTCCTCCGCTGTGGCGACGATTTCGGCGCCGGCGTCGCGATACATCTGGTCGGAAAGGCCTATGCCTTCGCCAGCCCCGCTCTGCACGATGACCTGGTGCCCGTGATGAACCAGTTCCTCGGCCGAACCGGTTGTCAGGCCAACACGGAATTCCAGGGTTTTAATTTCCTTAGGTACACCTACTAACATTTTCTAGCCCTCATCGATGGTCTATGTCGGTGGCTCAATGCAAAGCCGCTGCTTGAGAATGCAGCGTAGTTTACTGAAAACAAGAGGTCAGACGATTACTCCAAAGGGGTAGTTTTTGAGGGCTTATTGAATGCTTGCGCGCATGGTTTCCAGTGTTCTCTGACCGAGTTCGTCTCCCGCCGTTGCGGGCACCAGGCATATCTCGTTAGCACCAGCTTCGCGATACTCATCCACACGCGCCTGAATTGCCCCTGTATCGCCGATGAGGCCAATCGCTGCGATGAGCTCATCAGGCATTGCAGCGAGGAGTTCGCTTGGATGCGGCCGGGTACGTGCGTAGTTCACCAGCTCTTCGAAGCCCGCTTGCATCATCATCTCGCCATAGCCTGGTGCTGCGAGGTAGCCAACAATGGCGCGTTTGAGTTGATCAATGGTTTCGCGTTGCGGATTGACGGCGCAGGGAAGCCAAGCCGCAATGTCGGGTGTTGGCCGATCGGCTTTTTCGGCCGCGCTGATAAGTTGTTCTTTCAGGCTGTGAAGACTAGCTGGCGTTACCATATTGAGTAGCATGCGATCGGCATGACGGGCGGCGGCGCGAATGGCTGCAGGCCCAAACGCTGCTATTGTGATTGGCCCATCCACAGGGTCAAGGCGCAACTTATATCCTTTGCAGCTTGCGCATTCGCCTGCGAAGTTTGCCTTCTCGCCGGATAGCAGCGTCCGCAAAATTTGCGCGCTTTCAGCGAGATGGGTGGCGGTGCGAGCGCGTTCCCGTCCATGCCACTCTTCAACGACCACTGTGCTGGAAGCACCCAGGGCAACTCCAGTACTTCTGCCGGTGATGTCGGCGACAGAGGTAATTCCCATGGCCATTGTCATGGGCGTACGCACTGAAACGGACAGAGGTCCGATGGTTAGCTGAATCTGCGTGGTTTGCAGACCCGCGGCCGTGGCAAAGGCGAAAGCGTCATAGGTCGCCATTTCTCCTATCCAGAGTTCATCAAAGCCGAGGCGATCCGCCAAGGCGGCAATTTGGAGGTTTTCTGAGGCTGGGCGGTCTTGCCAAAGGGGGGTGACAACACTGAATTTCATAGCCTTGGCCTATCACTGCGCTGGAACAAAACGGGAGTATACTCTACACTAGGTCTTTTTATAAAAGCATAAATATAGCGCGGTCAATTGTAATGAAAACCACACCTGAGCGCAGAATAAGCGAGCTGACCTCAAGTGGTCACTGGGACGGAGAAACGCTGCATTCGCTGCTCGCGGAGCACGCCCGTAATAAACCCCATGCGTTGGCCGTCAAAGATCAGCCTAACCGGTTTGATTTGACGGGTGATCAACCCCTTAGCTTGAACTGGGCAGAGCTGGAAGCTGCAAGCGTTAATCTGGCTATCCGCTGGCGGGCATTGGGACTGGTTGAAGATGACGCGGTGATTGTGCAATTGCCGAATGTGGTAGAACTCATGGTGGTCTACTACGCCGCCTCCATGCTGGGTCTGATTGCCTCACCGGTGCCCGTTCAATACGGCCGTCACGAATTGCAAATGCTTGCCGATGTATTGCAGCCCAAGGCCATGGTCACTATGCCGCGTCTGGCCAAGACTGAGCTGGGAAGTGCCGCCCGACAGGCACTGCCAAATCTCACCGTGTTGGAATTCGGTAGCGACCTGGTGCTGGATACGACCGCCTCAACGGTTTCTCCAACGTTCCCCGACGATGACGCTAACCGTATTTTGAGTATTTGTTGGACCTCTGGCACTACGGGCACACCTAAGGGTGTGCCTCGCTCACACAATATGTGGAAAGCTTCCGGCCGCTGCAGTGCCGCAGCTGGCAGTATCACGGGAGGGGACATTTTGCTAAATCCCTTTCCGCTGGTAAATATGGCGGCTCTGGGAGGTTTTCTGTTTCCCGCTGCATTAGTGGGCGCTGCAATCATACTTCACCACCCGCTGGATCCGCCGCTCTATCTGCAGCAGCTGCAGGACGAGAACGTCACGTTTACGATCGCGCCCCCAGCGCTGCTGAACCAGTTGGCCAAGTCTCCTGATATGTGGCGCCAATTTGATTTCAGTGCGCTGCGCCGAATTGGTTCGGGCTCGGCTCCGCTAGCGCCTTCCATGATCGAAACCTTCGATGGTGATTATCAAAAAGCGATCGTAAATTTTTACGGCTCTAATGAGGGGATTTCACTGTTTTCGACGCCCGAAGATGCGTCAGAGCCTGAAGTGCGTGCCAGTATGTTCCGCAAGCCTGAGACCGGCGCATTAATTCAAACCAAGGTCGCTGACCCCGAATCGGGCAGGGAGTTGGGCGACGTTGGCGATACGGGCGAACTGCTCATTAGTGGAGCGACAGTCTTTGACGGTTACTACGCGTCTGATAATAAGGGCGTGTTTGCTGACGATGGTTATTTTCGCAGCGGTGACCTGGTAGAGATTTGCGGAGAAGGCGGTAATTACTATCGCATTGTGGGGCGCTGTAAAGACATTATTAATCGAGGCGGCATGAAAATTTCTCCCGCGGAGTTGGATGTCGCTCTGGAACATCATCCCGCATTGGTTGAAGCAGCGGTCTGCGCCTATGCCGATGAGCGCCTGGGGGAAAAAATTTGTGCGGTGCTGGTTGTACAACCGGATGCCCAGGCGCCGAACCTGGAAGAGTTGCAGCAATTTTTACTGGGCCAGGGTTTTGCCAAATTCAAAATGCCAGAGCGGATCGAGTTGATAGACCAGTTGCCTCGTAACCCTTTGGGCAAAGTTCAGCGCTTCGCCTTGCAAGATGCGCTGTCGGAAAAGCAGGAGTCATGAATGAGTACTAATATTTACATACTGGGTGGCAGCCAATCTGATTTTGCTCGCAACTGGGCCAGAGAGGGTAAAGGCATCTATGAGATGTTTGAGGAATCACTGCGTGAGGCAGTAGAAAATGCAGATATAGAACCGGGAGAGATTGAAGTCGGTCATGTCGGCAATTTTGTGGCTGAGTTGTTTGCTCGTCAGGGTCTGTTAGGCGGCTTCTTTGGTCAGGTTTATCCAGAACTGGCGGCGCTGCCGACGTCCAGGCATGAGGCTGCCTGCGCCTCTGGCTCAATTGCCATTATGTCAGCCATGCGCGACATAGAGGCTGGTCATTACCAGGTGGCCTGTGTACTTGGCCTGGAATTGATGCGCAATGTCGATGGCAAAACCGGAGCGGAGTACCTGGGGAGTGCGGCCTGGAATGGCAAAGAGGCGACAGCAGAAGAATGTGATTTCCCCTGGCCGCACATGTTTGATCGTCTCACCGATGAATACGACCGACGCTATGGCATAAAGTCTGATCACCTCAATAGCATTGCCGAGATTAATTTTGCCAACGGGAAACTCAATCCCAGGGCGCAAACTCGCAAGTGGGAATTCCCCGAAGGGGCCTTTAGTTGCGACGATGAGCTTAATCCGGTGATTGAGGGGCGGGTCCGTAAACAGGACTGCGGCCAAATTACCGACGGCGCGGCCTGCGTCATTCTCGCCAGTGAATCCAAAGCAAAGGAATACGCTGCCAAGCACGGACTGTCTCTGCATGATATTCCGCGCATCAAGGGCTGGGGCCATCGGTCTGCACCGATTTTGCTGTCACGCAAACTGGAAATCAGTGCAGAGGCTCCGTTGGTGTTTCCCCACGCCGCCCAGTGTTTGCAAGAGGCTGCGCAGCGCGCGGGTTTTGCAGGCGCATCGCAGCTGGACGGGTTGGAAACCCATGACTGTTTCACGATGACCGAATACATGGCGATTGATCACGCGGGCTTGACCGCTCCCGGTGAAAGCTGGAAAGCAATAGAAGAGGGCCGGATCGGCAGGGACGGAAACTTCCCGATTAATCCTAGCGGCGGCCTGATTGGCCTTGGCCATCCAGTGGGTGCCACTGGCGTTCGTATGGTCTTGGATTGCGCACGTCAGGTGACAGGGCGCGCTGGCCCTTATCAGCTTGGCAAGGCGGAAAATATGATCACTTTCAATGTGGGCGGCAGTACCACCACCTGCGCCAGTTTTGTTGTGGGAGTGGGTGCGTGAAAGACGTATTCATCTACGATGCTATTCGCTCACCGCGAGCCAGGGCCAAGGAAACTGGCGGCCTGCATGATCTTCTGCCGCATGAGTTGTTAAAAAGCTTATACGCAAGCTTGGCAGAGCGAACCGGTCTGGACCCTGTGATGGTGGGTGAGGTGTTATTGGGTTGCGTCACGCAGCATGGTGAGCAAGCGGCGAACATAGCCAAAACTTCCGTCATGTATGCCGGCTGGCCCAGTAGCGTTGGAGGCATGACGGTCAATCGCTTCTGCTCGTCTAGTATCGACGCTATCAGTATCGGAATGTTGAAAATTGCGGCGGGCCAGGAAACTGCGATTGTCGCAGGTGGCGTAGAAATGATGTCGCGAGTACCGATGTTATCCGATAAGGCAAAAGCGTTTATCGATCCTGCCTTTGCCGCACAGTGCCAAATGTTGATGATGGGAAGCGGTGCCGATCTGATTGCCACGCTCAATGATGTTAGTCGGGAACAGGCTGACGGGATTGCGGTGCAGAGTCAGCAGCGAGCGGCGCATGCTCGGGACAATGGTTATTTTAAATCTATCGTGCCGGTCTATAACCCGGTAAAGGACATTACCGTCAGCGAGGACGAGTGTATTCGTGGCGACGCGACGATAGAGGCATTGGGTGAACTCCCCCCTGCCTTTGCAGGCATAGGCGGGAAGGGCATCGACGCACTGCAACTGGCTGCCAACTCTGATCTCGCAGCCATCGAGCACATTCACACGGCGGGTAATTCACCAGCCATGGCTGATGCTGCTTCTCTACTATTACTGGGAGATGCGTCGGTCGGCGAGAAGTTGGGTATCGCGCCACGTGCAAGAATTGTTGCCGCAGCTACCGCGAACGCCGATCCGCTTCAGGTGCTGACGGGCTGTGTCGCCGCCACCGAGAAGTTGATGGAACAACAACGTTTGTCTGCCGATGAGATCGATTTATTTGAGCTGCATGAGGCCTTCGCCGCGACAGTGGTTAAGTGCCAGACAGATCTGGGCATTGCCGATAGCAAGCTCAATGTAAATGGTGGCGTAATTGCCTTGGGTCACCCCATGGGTGCAACCGGCGCGATTATGACTGGCGTGCTTTTGGATGAGTTGGAACGGCGAGATTTTAGTCGCGGTATTGTTGCCGCCAGCGGTGCGGGTGGTGCCGGTAGTGCGTTGTTGATCGAGCGTTAGAACAACGCGAGTGATGTCATCACTGGTATTGGGTGATGCGCGATGAAGTTTGAAAATGATGAACGGTAGTCGCTACCTAATCGGAGCAGACTGTTCACAGACAGGAGAATAATGATGAGCCTGGCACAGAAGTTTAATGAATTCCCCCACGTGGATCGGTGCCTGGGTGGAGTTGCGCAATTTGATGACACGCCCCAGTGGATCTATAACTCGGATAATCCTTATCTGCATGGCGTATATGCGCCAACCACGGAAGAAATTTCTGCAGACGGGCTTGAGGTGTTAGGAGAGATGCCTGCGGATCTTGAGGGCGCCTATTTCCGTAATGGTCCTAACCCCGTGTTTGAGTCAAAGAATCGTCACCATCCCTTTGATGGCGACGGCATGGTTCACGGGGTGTATTTCAAAAACGGCAAGGCTTCTTATCGTAATCGCTGGGTTGAGACCTCCGCATTTGCGCAGGAAGCAGCAGACGGTAAGTCAGTGTCGCCAGGTGTGATGGGACCGTTTGATTACAGTATTTCCCAGTTTGGCATCAAGGATACATCTAATACGGACGTGTTCTGGTACAACGGCGACATCATGACGCTCTGGTACAACGCCGGACACCCCTATCGTCTTGATAGCCAAACGCTGGATACCAAAAGCCACTATCAGCTAGTTGGCCGGGAACAGCTGCGCTTGTCCGCTCACTCTAAAGTCGATTGGAGCACCGGCGAGCTCATCTTTTTTGATTATGGGGATGAACTGCCTTACATGACCTACGGTGTTGCCGATGCCAATGGCCGTTTGCAACACGAGGTGCCTATTGAATTGCCCGGGCCAAGATTACCCCACGATATCGGCTTCACCACAAATTATGCCGTGCTTCACGACTTACCGTTTTTTCATGACATGGAGGTGTTAAGACGTCACAAGCACCGCGTGCTGACTTTTCATCAGGACATACCGACTCGCTTTGGCATTATCCCGCGGCGAGGGCAAAGTGATGAGATTCGTTGGTTTGAGTGTCAGCCCTGTTACATTTTGCATGTAACTAACTGTTGGGAGGAGGGTGATTGGGTGGTTATGGACGGCTGTCGCTCGCTGAATCCCATGCCTGATGCGCAGCCCGGCGAAGGTGAACTGGCACACATGCTCGCCTACATGCGTTTGGAAGCGAACGCTTATCGCTGGCGTTTCAATTTGCGTACGGGTGAAGTAAAAGAAGGCGATATCGATTTGCTCAATACCGAATTTAACAAGTCCAATCCAATATTCCACGGCGTTAAGAGCAAGTACTCCTATCATCAGCGCATTCCCCTGTTGCATGAGGGTGGCCATACGTTGCGCTTTACCGGCTTGGTGAAATACGACAACGATACCGGCACGTCCTGGCAATGGGATTACGGACAGGGTGTATTCGGCAGTGAAGCGGTTTTTGCTCCCAAGCCTGGCGCGGACCGGACCAGCGTCGAAGATGATGGCTACGTGATTACTATGGTCACAGACAGCAATACCTGGAAGTCAGAATGCCTGGTGTTCGACGCTCAGGATATTGAGTCCGGCCCTGTGTGTCGGGTGCAGCTACCTCACCGGGTTCCCTTCGGCTTTCACGCCACGTGGGCGAGGGGCGAAGACTTGTATCGGGAGACCTGATGTCGGCTTTGTATCAAAAACATCGAGACACCCTGAATAAGGCGCTGGATGCATGCAGCAAACGTTATTCCTGGACCGCGTATCCCGAAAGTCCCAGTAGTAAAATTTGGGGTCAGGAAAAACCAGCCGCCGGTAAAGTGAATTTTGAGGCCTTGCTCGGTACCGACTACTCACTGCAGCAGCCCGGTGAAGAGGGTCGCACCGGTGCTGAGGTTTCGCCTTACACTGGCGAGTCTCTGGGTATCAGCTATCCAAAAATGGATGTAGATGCACTTTATCAGGCGATTGGTCACGGTATGCCCGATTGGCGCAACGCAGCGCCGCAGACTCGCATTGGAATTTGCCTGGAGATTCTCGATCGTTGCGGGGATCAGCTTTTTGAAAACGCCCACGCGACAATGCATACCTCGGGACAGAGCTACATCATGGCGTTCGCCGGCAGTGGTGCGAATGCGCTGGACCGTGGTTTGGAAGCACTTGCCTATGCCCACAAGGCGATGAGCGATGTGCCAGAAACTGCGCAGTGGGAGCGTCAGTTTGGTAAAAGCGGCGCTGCACGTTTACGTAAAACCTACCGCATAATGCCGCGAGGTGTTGGGGTGGTCGTTTGCTGCGCCACGTTCCCTCTTTGGAATGGTTATCCCGCCCTGTGCGCAAGTCTCGCAACGGGTAACCCGGTAGTGCTCAAGCCACATCCCTCGGCCATTTTACCGGTCGCGCTACTTACCACAGTCGCTCGCGAGGTTTTAAGCGAAGCGGGCTTTGATCCGAACCTGGTTTCAATGGTTGCCGATACCCGTGAAGAGCCAGCCACCATGGCGCTGCTGGAACACCCGATGACTGCCATTATTGATTTCACCGGTAGTCCCGCGTTTGGGCGATGGATAGAGCAAAACTGCAGCGACAAGCAGGTTTACACCGAGACGGCAGGTTGTAACTCCGTTGTGATTGAGTCCTGCGAGGATTTGACTGCTATGGCGTCTGCGATCGCCCATTCACTTTGTCAGGCTTCAGCGCAGATGTGCACCAGCGTGCAGAATATTCATATCCCCGCCGACGGTATTGTCGCAGGCTCAGAGCGGGTGAGTTTTGATGACGTGGCTACTGCGATTGTGCAAGCGGTAGAAAAGCATCTGCAGAATCCCCAGGTGCTGTGTGGCACGCTGGTCGACGATGCCATTCTCGAAACGCTGGACCGCTATCGGGAGTTGGCCAAACAGCATGGGCTTCTATTAAGAGATTCAGCGCCCATCGACTATCCCGATTTCCCGAACGCGCGCACTGCATCGCCGATGATAATGGAAGTGACTACAGCGGCACGGGAGATTTACCGCGATGAAATATTTGGCCCGGTATCTTTCATTATCAGGGGTGAGTCAGCTGACGACTGTTTGCGAGACGCGACCACCAATGCCCGGGAATGCGGCGCTATTACGTCGCATGTGTATTCCACTCGAGAGAGCTTTCTCGACACTGCTGAAGCGGCATACAACGATGCAGGTGCTTCCGTTGCATGCAACCTGATTGGCATGCCAATCAACTTTGCCGCCGCCTACTCGGACTATCATGTCACTGGTTTGAATCCTGCCGGCAATGCCTGCCTGGCGGACCTGGCGTTTGTCGCCAGCAGGTTTCGAATCGTTCAGTCCAAACGGATGTAGCCCACACCCTCATTCCAGGCGTGGGCTGATAGCGGTTGATTAGCGTACGATTTGTACGGGAGAGACGGGCGCCATTGCGCCGTCGGGATTCAGGCTACGCATTTCGGGGATCATTCCCGCCAAAGCCGCTTCGCGATTCCCCGGGGCAGGGTGGGTACTCAGAAATTCCGGCGGCGCTGATCCACCTGACTTGGCCATTTTCTGCCACAAAGTCACCGCGGCGTCAGGCTCGTAACCTGCCTGTGTTGCCAGGCGCATTCCCAGATTGTCTGCCTCCAGTTCGGCGGTTCGACTGTTGGGTAATTCAAGTGCTACTTTGGCCGCCGCCGCTGCACCCAGAAGCGCCGCACCGTGATTGTCTGCGGCCACGCCTACGGCAACGACGCCTATGGATGTTGCCATCGCGCGAGACATGCGCTCGGCCGTGTGATTGGCCAGCGCGTGGGAAATTTCGTGACCCATGATCTGGGCAAATTCGTCGTCAGTAAGATTGAGTTTGCTGAACAAGCCGGTATAAACCGCCATACGACCGCCGGCCATGCACCAGGCATTGACCGTTTTGGGGTCGTCGATGATCGCTACGCTCCACTCCCAATTCGCTGATTGGGGATACTTCTGCTTGGCGACTGTGACCAGTCGGCCAGTGATCGTAGCGACCCGGTCGACCATTTTCGGGTCGTCGACCAGTTTGTTCTCTTTTTCCAGTTCACCCACGGTGCTCAGGTAGGCTTTTTTCGACTCGACGATGGCGGATTCTGGCGAGATCAGCATGAGCTGCGAGCGCCCTGTCGGGCTGGTGGCGCAGGCGGGAATTAGCGTCAGGGCTAGAAGAGTCAGTAGCAGTCGTTTCATAGATGGCATCTGTTTATTTTCAGGAAAGTGAATGTTATACCCAGCTAGGGGGTGGCTGAATGTAGGCTCTGGAAATTTTGACCACTTCAGTCGTTCGGAGTTTCCTGTAATTGGCGCAAAGTGTCCAGCGCGCGCCGGTAGGCGACTTCACCTTGCTGGCGCTTTTCATCAGCCGACTGCGCGTCGGACGCCTGGGCTGTCGCCGTCGCGGCATATTCGCTCCAGCGGTAGCGAGCTGCCAGGATGTCGGTCATCAGGTTAATCGCGATACCATTCCACGGCATTCCAGATGCAGCGGGCTCGCTGCCACTCAGTATGGCCTCGATGCCATCGATCGCCGTACTAATCTCAGCGCGACAGGTCTCCAGCGCTTTGAGCGATGTTGTCTGCGCATCCTTGGCGCTGCCAGCATCAGCAAGAATCAGTTTTAGCACGAACTCCGCCTGGCTGCGGTGCTCAGCGTTCGCTTCTCGCTTTATCCATTCGCTGAGCGCCTCTTGTCCTGCCGCTGTGATCGAGTAAACGGTTCGCGAGCGTCCACCCGATTGCTGCTTTGCTTCACTGACTAATCCGTGGGCCAGTAGCTTCTTGGGTTCTGAGTAGACGTGGCTCTCTGCTCTTGGCCAGAACACTCGGATCAGGCTGGTTTGCATCACTGTATTGAGGTCGTAGGCAGAAGCGGGCGCCCGGGCTAGCAGGCCTAGGAGGGCATAAGAAGTTGGACTCAGTTTGGGTAGTGAGGTCATGGAGATGGAATATACTCCAATTTGGAGTATATTCCAGTCATCGCACGTTAATCGCTCAATCTGTCGCGAAAAAGGAAGCATGATGATGAAAAAAATCCTGATGGGGCTGCTCTTACTCGCGGGCATCGCGATTCTTTATGTACCGCACATTGATGCCCCCCAACGCGAGGGCTTGGTTGATGTGCCTTCTCTCAGTGATGAAGTGCGCGTACTGCGAGGTGATGACGGTGTACCCTATGTCTATGCGCACTCCCTGGACGATGCCCTCACGGCACAGGGGTTTCTGCATGCGCAGGATCGTCTGTTCCAGCTTGAGCTATACAAACATCTGGCTCACGGTCGTTTGGCCGAGTTCATTGGTGAGCGCGGACTCAAGAATGATCGCATTATCCGCCTGATCGATATTAGCGGCTTTGCCAGCGACTACGTCGACCAGATCAGTATTGAAGAGCGCAATTACCTGCAGCGCTATCTGAACGGTATCAACGATTACATCAATACCCGTAAAGACGAGTTTCCAGTCATGCTTGGCATTATGGCTCATGAGGTGAAGCCCTGGACCTTGCGCGACATGATTGCTATCCAGCAGTTCCGCGTTTGGAGCAGTACCGTCAACTGGAAGCAAGAGCTGCTAACTCTAAAGTTGTACGATCAACTGGGCGCAGAGCGCGCAGCGCAGTTGTATCCCATCAATATTAACCCGGATGATCCGCGTACCGAGCCAGACTTTCGAGACGATACTGCCGTTGCGCTTGAAGGTATTGATCTGAGCTATGACGATAGCTTGTTCAGTGATTTTGACGTTCGTTATGCAATGGGGAGTAATGCCTGGGCTACCAATGATCTTAAGTCCGCTGGCGGCGCACCCATTCTGCAAAGTGACCCGCATCTGGACGCCCGTCACCTGCCCGGCTTCTGGTATCCGATGGCCCTGATTACTCCAGAGTTACGGGCGGTAGGTGGTGCTACTCCGGGCGGCCCGGGGTTTGGTCTGGGTCGTAACGAATACATTGCCTGGGGCGCGACTAATGGTTATGCCGACATGGCGGATATTTATGTGGAGGTCGTTGATCCCGCGGATAAAGACCGTTATCTGGAAGGGGATCGCTCGATACCTTTTACTGTGCGGACTGAGAAGCTGAAAATATCAGACCGCGAAGCGGAGGGCGGCTACCGGGTCGAGACCATGACCATCCGTGAAACTAATCGTGGTGCAGTTATTTCTGATCACGGTATGACGATGGATGATGGGAAGGTGCTTTCCCTGCGCTGGTCTGTGCCTGCATATGCAGGTCCGGATAGCGGTAATCGTGAATTGCTCATTGCGCAATCTGTGGATGAAGCATTGACGGCGATTGGCAAAATATCGACGCCTCTTAACTACATTGTTGCTGATGTAAATGGAAGCGTTGCCCGCTTGGGATCTGGTGTGGTGCCCCAGCGCAGTCGCGGTGATGGATTGGTGCCCCTGATCGTGACGGGCGAGGACAACTGGCCGCAACGCATTCCGGCCCAAGAGATGCCATTGCAGCTTAATCCTGAGAAAAACTGGGTGGGTTCGGCCAATCACCGGGTCACTGATGCGGATTACCCGCACGTGTACTCCACCCATTTTTCCGATGCCTGGCGTTATCGTCGACTGATGGAGTTGATGGTCCCAGATACAATCAGTGCCGACGATCACTGGGCCGCGACCACCGATATCAAAAACTTGTTGGCTGAGCGCATGGCGCCCTCAATGGCTGAGCTGTTCAGCCGGGACGCTGAATTGTCGGAACTGGCCGACCTGCTTCGTCGTTGGGATTATTTTGATGAGAAAGATGCAGCCGCCCCATTGGTATTCCAGTCGGTGCTGCGCAACCTGGTCAGCGAAACCTTTGCTGACGACATGGGTGCGCAGCTGCTAAAGGACTACCTGAACAATCAGTACTATTGGAAAGAGCGCTTCTTTCAAATGTACGAGCAAAACGATAAGCAATGGTTTGACGACAGTCGTACTGATAAGCAAGAGTCTAGAGATGATCTGGTGATGCGTGCGGGCCGCCTGGCGCTGGCCGAAATCAGTGACCAGTTTGGTGATGATCCTGCCAATTGGCACTGGGGTGAGGCGCACAGCATCACCTTGTTCCACCCTTTCATCCCGGGTGAAAAAGCGGCTCATTGGATAGGAGGTGGTACGCATCGCTTCGAAGGATCATCAGAAACCTTGCGACGGGGCATGTACTTGTTTGGCGAGGATTACACCGCTCGATCCATTGACTCCATGCGTCTGGTAATAGATTTGTCCGACGATGAAAAAGTAGAGGCCCATTACCCGGGCGGCGCTAGTGAACGCTGGTTTGACCCTTGGAACAAAAATTTCCTGGATGCATGGCTGAGCAACGAAAAGCGCTACTGGTGGTTCTCGGATAAAGCGATTTCAGAAAATACAGATACGGAACTGTTGCTTAGCCCCTGATTAGGGGAGTGTAGGGAGCTTTCACACTTATCGTCATGCCCGCGTATGCAGGAACGACGACAAGTGTGTGATAACGGCGGTCAGTTACCTAAATGGGCAAACCGTCGTCAATGTTATGGTTTGCTTCAGCGGGGCTGACCATGCCCACTGTCGGGTGAAAACCATTCACTTCTTCGCGGATCGTTGCCGCATCTTCGGGAGTAGCAAAAAACTGCGAGTACCACTTGCGGCCAGTGCGGAATGGGCCGTCCGTTTTCATCTGCATGATTTTCAATGCCGGGCGCTTATTGGCCCACACGTTGAAATCGGCTCCAAAGGCTTCCAATGCGCCAGCCTGAATGCCAAGTGCAGCCTCTGCATCTTCGGCGGTTGCGGGGCTAGCGCTTCCTTTGTAAATACAACCGTGCCAGCACTGGGTTTGGCCGTCTTCAACCGGCGTGTTGGCAATCAATTCATAAACGACGGTGTCTGCCCATACCTGCTTGGATAACAATATGCCCGGGCCTGTGTACCAGGTGGTGGTGTAGAGGTAGGTGTCATACAGCTGCATCTCCCCACCTTGGCGCTGCACATAAACCTCGTCTTTCATTTCGTTTTCAAAGTATTCACTGGGGGCGCCATGGGTAGGGCCAAGGTGGCGGCAATCAGCCATATTGTCGAGAATTTCCTGAGAATGAATGTCCAGCACGCCCAGGTGATCCAGCTTCCAATTAACCCACTGAGGATCGTCCCATTCTTTGAGGAAGGGGGCATCGTAGTCAGGCTCTCGTCCATCGGGATCAAACCACGCCATGATGCAGCCCATGTTGTCGACAACCGGATAGGACTGAATGGAGGCGGATTTGGGGCAGGGGCCATCGTGGTAGGGGATATCGTCTACGTCGCCAAACTCGTTATAGCGCCAGCCATGATAGGGACAGCGAATAGAGTCGCCTTCGATCTGTTCGCCGTTTTTGACAATCATGGCACTGGTGCTGGCGGTAATATGGGTGCCCATGTGGGCGCAATAGGCATCCAGCATCACGGGCTTGCCGCTCTCGCCGCGGTATAGGGCCAAATCGCGGCCCCAAAAACGCACCGCCATCGGTCCAGCGTCCAGCTCGGAGCTCTCAGCGACGACGAACCAGCCTCGTGGGAATTCGTTGGGGCCAAGGCCATATTCTTCAGCAGTTGCCATGATCACACCTTTTCATATTCGGGGGAGCATGAAGTATAGCCACGGTAGCCGCGGTGGGAATGTTTTAAGGCTGCTTGATGGTTGATCAGCGGCTCATGGCTCAATAATTCAACTGTAGCAGCACTTATTCTCCATTAATCAGGAGCTCGACCCCGTTTTCGAGCAATGTCAGGAATACCGGGTTATGCCACTCGTCGGCATTGCCTCCCAGGGGCAGGCCCAGCATGCGGGGCTTGCATCGCGGCACGATCCAGGCAACTCACCGTTGCCGTCAATTGAATTGCAGCCGCTAGCTGTTCCAAAAACGCCTTTAGCTGTTAGGCTAAACCAGGCTGAAAATAGGCATACACAGTAATGTAGTGTAGATCGATGGAGAGTACCCCAATGAAATGTTTCATGCTCAGGGCCGTGCTGATTTGCACTGTGCTGTTAACCAGCGCCTGCGGTGCACCGGAGGTAAGTGTGCAGCAGCATGGTGCGACTCAGCCCGCGGTGGCTAAAGTGGTGTTTCTGGCGGGAGAAGACAGTCATGGCTCGGGTGCCCATGAGCATAAAGCGGGATCAGAGTTACTGGCCAGTGCCTTGCGAGAGCGCAGGCCGGATTATGAAACCGTCAATGTGTATGGCGGTTGGCCGGAGGATGACTCTGTTTTTGAAAATGCCGCTGCCGTGGTGATGTACTGCGATGGTGGTAGAGGTCATTTGGTCAACGATCATCTGGACACATTCAATCGCTTGATAGGAGAAGGCGTCGGTATTGTCGCGTTGCATTACTGTGTAGAAGTTCCTAAAGGCAGTGCTGCCGCTTCTGCAATGCTCAATGCCACAGGCGGATACTTTGAGACAAATTGGTCGGTAAACCCGCACTGGGTCGCAAAGTACACGGCATTGCCCCAGCACCCGACTACTTTAGGCGTTGAGCCGTTTACCCTGTTAGACGAGTGGTATTTCAATATGCGCTTTGCTGAGCAAGGCGTTACGGACATATTGAGTGCAGTGGCACCGGAGTCCACCATGGATCGTCGCAATGGACCGCACAGCGGTAACGATGCGGTGCGAAAAATGGTCGCCGCTGGTGTTCCGCAAGTTACCGCCTGGGCTTACGAACGCCCCGAGGGTGGGCGAGGATTTGGCTATACAGGCGGTCACTTCCACAAAAATTGGCAAAACGACAACACCAGGAACCTGGTGCTTAATGCAATACAATGGGTGTCCGAAGACTAATCAGCTTTTTCTAGCCTTCGGCAACCACGCCTCTGTTTGCAAATGATTTGCCTAAGGCAATCCCGGTAGCGGCCCAAAGCAATGCAATAACCGCCCCCACGCCAGCCGTCGCTGCGATTCCCAGACCCAGGCCCTGGGTGAGTGCCGTAAAGCCCCAGGCATTGAGCATGTCTCCTCCGCGATAAACCACAATATCGATCACCGGCTTGGCCTTAAAGCGGGTCTCTCTATCGACGGCAGTGAACAGCATCTCCCGGGCTGGCCTTGATATCGCATAGTTGCCTGCACGTCGCGCGACTTGCAAAGCCACTACCGTCGCTACGGCAGGTGCCGCCATTAACATGATCATCCCCAACGCGATCATCATGGGCACACTGGCCAGCGTGAAAGACAACCCCAGTCGGCTTGCCATTCTGCCAGTGGCAAACATCGCAATACCCAGCGTGAGAATATTGACGACCAGGTCCATGCTGGCCCAGATCTGGGTGCGCTCTGCGCGACTGTAATCTGCCATGAGGTTCTTGAGTTCAAAGTAAACAAAAGAGCCGATAGAGGTATAAAGGAAAATAAACAGACCGATACCCAGCAGGTAGGGACTCTTCACGAACTCTGCGAAACCTGCCAGAGGGTTACCACCGATGTAATCGAAATCTTTTTGTCCTGCCGAAACACGCTGGTTACCCAGTTCACTGAGCTTTAAGCGCTGAACCCAGATGATTAGAGGCAGCGTGGCAACAATAGTCACGCTGGCAATCAACAGTAGTGGGTCCGTATTTCCTTGCCCAGCCAGTAGTGTGGCCAATGCCGGCCCGGCAATAGCGCCTACACTCGCGCCAGCCCCGATAAAGGCGAATAGGCGAGTCGATTGCGGCTGGCTAAAGGTGTCAGCCATAAACGTCCAGAACACCGAGATATGGAACAGACTGAAAACGCTCACCCAAACGTAAAAACTTTTATCGACCAGGGTCCGGTCTGACAACACCTGGGTGCCGATGTAAAAAGCGACAAAGCTGAGTGCAAAAAAGCCATAAATACCGGGCACTAACTTGCGGACATTGATTCGAGCCACCGCCGCTCCGTAGAGTGATACGGCAATAGCGCTGAAGAAAAAGGTGAAGGTCCAGAGCCAGCTTACTTCGGCATCTGTCCAGTCACTGGCCATGGCGTCTCTCACTGGCCGTAAAATGTAGTAAGAGCCCATGAGCACTAAAACCAGAGTGAATGACGCTAGCGTTGCGCGAACTTCAGTGGGTTCTATGTCACAGGCTTTTCTCAGGAGATTCTGTAAAAACGAGGTATTGTTATCTTGCACGGGATTCCTGTTCTTTTGCATTTGCAGCTAGGCCAGATCGGCGAGCCCGTCTTAGGATAAAGCTCAAAAATGGCCTCTAAGGCGGTGTCACAGTGTTTCAGTCCATCTGGCGGGGGTCAAGCCGATCCTGTCCTTGCTTGCTAGTCACTGCTGGCAGAGTTATCTTGATTGCCTTGCAACTCGTCTAACAGATACTAGGAAATGCCAGCATGTTGGAAATATTTGCGCTAATTGTAATAGGGATCCTCGTTTCAGCGGGGATCTGGCTGATTGTGGTTATCGGTAATGTCCCTGGGAATATCGCTCGCGCTGCGGATCATCCCCAGGCCGATGCTATTAGCATGCTCGCCTGGATAGGTTTGCTGACGCTTGGTTTGGGTTGGTTTATAGCCCTTGTTTGGGCCAAGACTAAACCCGTGTTTTCAACCGCAGTGCTTGAACAAAGGGTGGCTGATCTTGAAGCCCGCTTGCAGCAAATGGAGGCCGGCGCATGATTGCCTTTATATCAATTCTCTATGGCCTTCTGTATGTCCTGATTTTCAATAAGCTGGGATTGCTCAAGAAAACGGTCGGTAATATTTGCGCCTTCGCAGGGGTGGGTGTTGCGATGATCGGGGCCATCGTTTTCATGTGGTACACATTCTCGCCAATGGCGAGCGATGCCAGAATGTTCCGCTACATTATTCCAATTGTGCCGGAGGTACGTGGTGAAGTGGTTGCTGTGCCTATTGAACCCCTGACAACCATAGCTGCAGGCGAAACCTTGTTTCAGATAGACCCCGAACCGTTTGAAATCAGTATCAGGCAGTTGGAGGCGCAGGTGCGTCGCCATGAGGCAGAATTACGACTGGCTGAAGTCAATATGGACCGGGCATCCAAACTGTTGAAAGTGCAGTCGGCAGCTCAAATTGACCTTGATACCTGGACGGCCAATCGCGATGCCGCGCAAGCGGGCATTGATGCGTCAGAAGCACAATTGGACAACGCCAAGTGGCAGTTGAAGGAAAGCACCGTCGTTGCGCCCTATGAGGGTTATGTCATTAACTTGCAGCTGCGGCCGGGTGCTATTGTGACTACGGTACCGCTGGCGTCCCCAATGGCCTTCGTCTCCAGCGAAAGCAATCTCATTCTTTCCAGTTTGAGCCAGAGTTCTGCGCGTTATGTGGCTGTGGGAGATTCGGTTGATTTCGTATTCAATGGCGTTCCAGGGCGCACCTTTTCAGGTGAAGTCCTTCGAGTCATATCTGTGGGTGCCCAGTCACAACTGAGCGCTAGCAACCAGTTGCCTGCGCTTACCGGTGCACCTGTGACAGACCGTTGGGCGGTTGTTGCAAAACTGGATGATGAGGATTTCGCCAGGCGCTTGCCGCAAGGGGCGGGAGGCACCATGGCGGTTTACACCGCCAAGGGCAAGCCGGTTCACGTCATCAGCAAGGTGGCCATTCGCATCGGCGCTTGGTTGGCATACCTTACGTCTCCTTAAGTTCAATATTTTCTAAATGGTACTGCGGGCGCCGGTGAAATATCTGGCGCTCATTATCTTTTCGGCTGTTTGCGTTTGCTATCGATAGACCAATGAAGCGGTAGTGGCAGAGTTGTACCCCGTTTAGTCATCGCTGAAGGGAGACTCTACCCATCGCGATAGTTTTGCCATAGTAGAACCTAGTTTTGGTTCTTGGCAGTTCGCCACAGGTCCTCGTAGTTGCGATCTTTGTCTTTACGAGCATTTTTGATTAAGCGCATACATTGGTCACCCGATGTGAGTACCCAGCGATCCCACATACTCTCAGCCACAATTGACCAGCCCGCTGTCGCTATTGCGGCACCTCCCGACACTGCTGCACCTTTGGCATCAAGCACCAAGCGTGGATTCGCCAGTGTGCCGCCCAGCTTTATGTAGTTAGTCAGTGTGCGCCCTGCGCTTATTCCTAAGCCCTTGCGCGAACGTGTACTGAAGGCGAGATCGATCGCTTCGTTATTGAGGTTAATGCCTCCGGCGGCAACGTAATCAAGTTTGTCGGAGCGCAGAATAATGCCTGGGATAATTTCGATAACGCCATTACGTGCAGTAATAGCGCCGGCATTGCACTCAACGGTGGTATAGGGTTTAACCTCGGTAGCAGGATTTAGCCGGTCCAATATTTCACCCAACAGATCCCCCATTAACAAATCCAGATCGTTGTTATCTAGCTTGCCTCCCTCGTCGCGAAACATCAAAGCGCCGTTAAGGTTGGATGCCAGTTCTCGAAGGTCTTTGCCGGTGCTGTCGAACCGGGCTCGATAAATCGAGTCGCCTTCATTAGTGGGCTCGCCTGCGAGGAGCCACAAGAATGGTAGCCTTTCACCTTGCACGTTGATTTCTGCTTGTAACGCTTCATTTATCGACGCAACAGCAAAGTCGGCACTTCCCGAGGAGTAACTGCCATCCCAAACGAAGGACTCACTAGAGAGACTGCCCTCGTTCAGTCTCAGCATAATGTCAACGGTGGTGCTGGCCTCGTCGTTCAGATAGATTCGTTCAACTCTGTAGTCAAGGTTGCCCTCGTACTGGTTCAGTATCTGTGCATTTATTGCTGTATCGGCAATCAGGCGCTCTCGCAGCTCAGACTTGGTCAGCTCGTCAGTAAAGTCGTCGACATCGAAAGACTCACCCGCCTTGATCTCTGCTTGCTTCTCTTCCTCAATCTTCTCGAGGTCCGGAAGTAAAAAACGCAAGTCAACTTTTCTGGAACTCAGTTTGGCATTGATCGCTGTGATGTCGCCGGGCCGCAGTTCCACGCGACCTGCGAGGTCACTCGGACCTATCGCCAGGTCAATCGAGTCCAGCACGATACTTTTTTGGGTCGCATGAAGAGTGGCGTTTAGGTGTAACGGCATATCGAGAGCCTGGGGGGTTCGGCCAATTGCGCTGCTTATCTTGTGACTACTTTGACCCTTTGCCGAAAATTCAGCGCTGATGATAGTTTCGGTGGTCCAGTCAATTGAGGCATTTGCTGTCGCTTCGAGCTGCTGCTTCGGCAGTTTCAGCGTCAGACTTTTAGTGTCAAGACCTGAAGCCTGAACGATTAGTTCCCCGCTCAGCTGATACTCAAGCGGCGTTTGTAAGAGTGGCAACTCTACTGGAACAAGCTGCTCCAGCGCAGGCCCAGCGGCGGCGACCGAAAGCTGAATTTGACTTAAATTTTGAAGATTTCCCAAATTTCCGCTTAGAGTGCCGCTGTGTTTACCCAAGTTAAAATTACCCGAGTCAATATTGATCGATTCAGGCGTGCCGCTGATGTTGGCGGAAAACGCCAACGGAAGAGCGGGCACCCATTCTGTTTCGTTACCGTAGGCAGACAGGGTAGTTCTTGGGTTGTCGCTAGAGACGTTTAGCTGTGCGTCAAGCTTACCGGCGTTGATCAAACGGTTCATTTCGCCGCTGAGGCCAAGGGACAAGCTGGCGGAACTAAACTTTCCTTTCGATAGCCTCCAGCCTTCTGCGTTGTAAGCAAGCTCTCCGCTTAGCGCAAAAGCCTCCCTGGGCATTGCCTGGAGACCTATCCAGGGGGCCATATCGGCGACGCTGTCTCCCGCCAATTCAGCATCAAGTTGCGTGCCGTAATAGCTCGGCGCTTCACCCACGGTGCCTGCGATGCTTAAGCGGCTCTTCTCACCCATTAGGGTGAGGTTTAGCAGTTCTATGCCGTCGGGAGAGGGTTTGAGTTGACCGCTCAGTTGATAGGGAGTGTCGGGTATTCCCTCAAGGCCCAAAGCCGTTTCGAATAGCGCGAGGTTCAAGTTTTTGCTGTCCAGATTAAGCTGCCAGTCGTCTATGTCAGGAAACTTGGGCATTTTGCCCGATAGTTCCAGTCGCGAGTCGCCAATCAGAGCACTGCCGCTAATGAGCTCGAACAGCTCTGCGTCTCGGCGAACGTGCGCTTTAATGACGTAGGGCTCATCGGCGAGGTCGTGCACATCGAACATCGCACCCGCTTCAGCCAGCGAGGGACCATCGACCGATAGCTGTGCATCGACGCCATCCAGGTCCAATGGCTTTTTGGCGCTCCCTTTGAGGCTTAGGTCAAAATCTCCCAGTTTGCCGATGGCGCTAACGCTGAAATTTCCGCCCTTGGGTTCGAGTCTCGCTTGCAGCTGGAATGGGCCATCGCGGACTTCAGGCATCCCCAACATATCCAGTAACACGCGACTACGGGGTGCTCTGGCATTCACTTCCATAGCCAGGCCTTTTGCATTAGCCAGATCAACTGCATTGCCGATAGCTTGCAGCTTCAGTTGTGCGATGTTGGCGACGAGGTCCATCTCAATGTTCTGTCCTGTGACCAATGCTTCGGCTGGTCCAATGCGACCTGATGCATTCACCGGATGGCCGTTGGCTGACCCTGACAGTTCAAGCCCAATCAGGCCATCGTCTGCTTTCTGGTCGATGAGTAGCGAGCTAAGCTCGATGTTGATGTCCTGATCTTCGTCCTGATAATGCACCACTGCATCACTTACCCTGCCATCGTTGATCACGAGGGGAAATGGACTGTCGCTAGATGAATCGTCTTTCAGGTCTTCTTGGTTCGGCCAAAACTCCCACGTTGCAGGGTGAATCTCATGGGAGAGTAGGTTTAACTCCGCATTGCTGAACTCAACCCGCTGTATGACGATAGGACCGTCTTGCCATAGTGAGGGAATATTGATTTCCAGCAGCAAGGTATCGCTGCGCGCAAACGGTGTCGTGGAGGCCCACGCGGGATTTGCCAGGGATACATTGCTGGCAAGTAGAAAGGTGTCTTCGCCCAGATCAATTTCATGAACCTGTTCGATAAGAAGTTCGCGCTGAACTACGCGGGAGATAACTTCCTCCAGCGCCCATTTGACGTTGTCGTTGTCATATTTCAACCAAGCAAACGCAGACGCCATCACCAGTAAAGCGGTTAGCAACAGCAGGCATCCACCCAGTAGCAGGACCTTGGCGAGAGTTTTAATTGGCTTCATTATGGTTGGAGTATAGCCCTCGCGCGTGCAATTGGCGCTAGCAGAGTGTTTGTCGTTGCGATGCAATGCACTTTAGTGCGTTCTGTCATAGTTGACGATCTGGGCTTCTGTGCTTATAAGTACCTAAGGCACTCTTACTTCGGTAGCCGTAACCAAAGGAAAATCCTATGTATCGTTTCTCTATTGTCGTTTTGTTGGCATCTGTTCTTTCCCTATCCGCGCCCTCTGCTTTCGCACAAAAAATAAAGAAGAAGGACTTTTCCGGTTGGATGGAGAACTACGAGAGCCTCGTTTATGACCAGGATAGAAACGCTTTTCTTTTTTCAAATGACACTAAGAGAGGCCACTACGAGAAAGTTCGGCTCGTTGATGTCAGTGTTTACGGGGAAGAGATGGACGCTAACAGTGAAATTTCCCAGCAGGTTGTTACTTATTTGCGCGACGGTGTAAACCAAATTTTTGAGGAAGAAGGCGTGCTGGCGACTGAAGCGGGACCCAAAGTCGCCAAACTGTCACTGGCAATTACCGGCGTCGAGAAATCAGTTGAGTCTTTGAAAGCCCATAATCTAGTGCCCGTTAGCGCTGTGTTTCGCGGCGCAAAGGCTGCCACGGGTAACCTCAATACCTACATCGACGTGATGTTCGAAGGGGAGGCCACTGATAGCCTGACGGGCGAACGATTAATGGCGATCGTTGCCAAGGGTATCGGAACGACGGACAAAAAAAGTAAGGACGAGCTTGAGTTTGAAGACCTGGTGCCGACTCTGGATCGCTGGTTGGCGACCTACCGTCAGACCGTTCAGGACTTTCTCCAAACCCGCGAATAGCGGCAGAAGCGTTTTAACGAAGGGGTGAGGTCGTTAGAACGCCTGGTTGAGGGTTAGATAGACGGACTCTTCGTTCTCACTGGTTGTGACCAGGTCCAGTCGCAAATCGACCCCTGTTCTTCGTTGAATGGCGTACCTCAATCCAATCCCGCCGGCCCAGTAAGTGCCGTCGTCGTCCCGTTCGCGCCCAGCGTTGCCGTAGGACCCTCCCTGCAGTTGGGCAACACCGGCGAACGCGGTTAATTTGAAGGGAGTGTCCTCTAGTAAGTAGCGATACTCTGTTTGGCCCCCGGTCATGTAGCGGGCTCTGAACTGCCCAGCGGGAAAACCACGAAGAATGCTTTTTCCGGACAGGGTGGGTAAGTCGCCGTCTGGTGTTTTATCACTCGCGTACTGCCCGAAGAGCTGATGTGCCCACACATCCGACTCGCGCAAGGCCGGCCCATAGTAGCGAGCGTTGACTGTCAGCCTCCCGTAGTCGTCATCTGCCCCAAGCCAGGTGGGCACGGCGTCAGCATCCACATCGACCCAGTAGGCGTTTCTAGGGAAGTATTTGTTTTTGCGTGAGTCCCAGGATAGGGAGCCTCCCAGGCCGCCATTTTCCTGATCGACAATGCCATTGTTAAACAGGAAGTCTCTACCTGCTTCGTTGTTGGGCGAGTACTCGGAGTTTTTATAGAAGACTCGACCTCCAGCATAAAAACTGTCTTTCATTTGAAACAGCAGTTTTTGTGTTACCAGAATGGATTCGATTTTATAACGAACGTCTTCACCGCCATCGTCGTTAAATTCGCTATTGGTTTTGGCTGGAAGAATAGCGGTATTGGAGATAATGCTATTACCCTTGAAAAAAGCGTTGTTACGCAGAAATAGAGTAACGCTGTGGGTATTTGAATACTGACCGCCTACCTGTAACTGTGATTTAGAGGAGTCTTCGTCGGTAGCGTAAAGATAGGACGTGGATAAACCGACTCCGGTTCCGGTGAGGGGAGTGCTGGTCACTAGCGGAACAATGCGTAAGGCTCTCTCAGTTGGCTCTGCGGGTGGAGGCTTTGGCTTTTCCTCAGCGATTACAATTGCCGATGCAGCCATTGCCAGGCATATAAAAACAGCGTGTTGAAGCCGGATATCCATAATTTACTGATTGATTACTTGCGGCAGGGCGTTGCCTTGAGAGGCGGCCGGCGCTGGAATGCCAAGCAGGTTTGCCAGTGTGGGTGCAACGTCGATAGGGTGCACCGGCTCTCCATAAGTTCCTGCCTCAATACCAGGCCCTGTAAAAATAATGGGTACTTGCTGATCGTAGCTCCACGGTGAGCCATGCATCACACCGATAGGTCCTTTTTCGAACAGAAACCAGTAAGGCTCTTGATAGATATATAGATCTCCTGAGCGACTGGGGTGATGATTGTGGGCCACTGCCAGCTCATCATAGTCACTCGCGCTAGCGGATGGCACCGCGCTGCGTATTCCTTCCACAGCCGTTAGGGCTAGCCCCAATGATTTGGTCACTTCCTCACGGTCCAGTTTTTTGCGCGCCAGCACATCCGGGTTCAGATAGAGGTAGGGCCTGAAGAAGTCTTTGACCAGGCCCTCATCACCGTAGCGCGTTTTGGCGAATTGGCGCGCGATAGCCAGCACTTCGTGCGCGTAAAGCCGCTTCGCCAGCAAGCCCTTCTCTGTCGCGTACTCAGGCATTTCCGCCATACCGTGGTCAGCCGATAGTACGATCAGCGTATTATCAAGGCCGATCTCGTGATCCACAAAGCCTAGCAAGTCAGCCAGAGTGCGATCCAACTGGCGAACCGCGTCTTCATTTTCCAGGCTGGAGGGGCCGAAGAAGTGATTAACTGCATCGACGCCGGAAAAACTCACTGAAAGGTAGTCAGTGCTGCTGTCCTGACCGATACCTTCTGCAGTGATCAAGGTCTTGGCAAACTCGGATAGTAGCTGATCTCCGGCTGGACTCACCAGTAGACGGGTAAAGAACAGAGGGTGAGAGGCGTCGCCGTAGGGGTGGGGAAATGTCTTGCCGTAGCCCTTCAGGTCAATTTCGTAGGGCCGATCATCTTGATTGGCCAGTAAATAGCTTCCCGGCGCAAAGCCGAGCTCCCATTGTTTGCCGCTAAATGCCTCCGCTTTTCGTTGTTCGTTGAACGAGCTAACCCAGGCCGGGTAGCCCTTCATGTAGTAGCTGCTGGTCTGAAAATCGCCGGTGTCGGTGGAATACCAGTAGGCCGTGCCGGTATGCCCTGCCATGGCGACGGCGCTGCGATCCTTACCTGATACGCCAAACACGCGAACATTGCCCGGTAAGCTGATACGCATGGTATCGCTTAACGTGGGTGCCAGAATGCCGCGTGGCGATCGACCGTTACTGCGCGCGCGCTTTTGCGCTGGGTCTATCTGAGCCCCTTTGCTGACATTGTTTCTGGTTGCAAGTAGCGGTGCCTCTGGGTCTTCAATGTTGTATCCCAACTCACCGCTTTCGGCGTGGTACCAGACATTGCCCACCATCCCGTGAACAGCCGGTGTTGCGCCAGTGGCGAGGGTAGCGTGGCCAACGATGGTTTCGGTGTTGGCGTGCAAGTACCTTGCATTAGTAAAAACGGCACCGTTTTTCAGCAAGTAACGAAAGCCCTTTTTTTCGAAACTAGCTTGATAGCGTTGCAGTAAATCGGCTCTCAGGCCGTCTACGGTGATCTGTAATACCAGCTTGGGCGCAGACAGTGCGCTGCTGGTTGCGCTTATGGCCGCAAAAAAGATGAGGGCTTTGAATTTCATGTCGATGCTCCTACGATCAGAACTCAGCATTCGTTAAGGATTGGACAGCACAGAAGTATCTTACATCGCCATCAGCATTGCTAACCTGAGACATTGTCGCTCATAAAAAAGGCCGCGTTAGCGGCCTTTCTCGAGCTTCGAGCTCCTGTTCTTGCAAGAAATCAGGTTTTCGGAGTCTGCATCATGAATAGAAATTCCTGAACAGCAGCCTTTGTTTCAGGGCGCTGATTGGTAATACCCTCGTAGGGCATGCCGGTGGCAGGACCTGCGCTGGGGTATTTCTGCTTCCTTGCCATATGCCGCTGTATCATCCGCACAAACTTGGCGCCGCCCCAGGCACCGATCTCAGTAGACACGGGCCATTCCTCGCGAGTATCGCGGAATAGGTCGTAGAAATCAGCGAGAATCGCGTTCTCGATATTGCCGCCGGGTATCGCCAGTTTGTACTGCTCTTTGATGACGGCTTCCAGCTTATTGATGTTATACAAGAAGGCATAGTCGCGACGACCCTGGGAATCACCTTCAAGCCATAGAGAGGTCTGGTCGATGCCATCGATGATCCTGTCCCTGGGAATGTCATCGGTAGCGCCGCCAATGCGGGCCAGCGTGGTGAACAGGTCGGCGACGTGAACGATATCGCCCACCACGCTGTCTGCCTCGATCATGCCGGGCCAGCGTACGAAGGCGTCAACGCGCACGCCACCTTCTGTGGTATAGCCTTTACCGCCGCGGAACACCATAGGGGTGTAGCCAGACTGCGGCGAGTACTTGGTGAAGTGACCGTTGTCTCCCATGATGATGACGATGGTGTTATCAGCAATGCCGAGTGTTTCCATCTCGGCCATCATGTCGCCAATCCATTGATCGACCAGCTTCATTTTTTCGACGTAGGTACCGCCGTTTGGCGTGGTGTACTCGTCGTAAGCGGTGCGTGGGCCAGTCAATGGATACAGGGGCCAGTAGTTCAGGAAAAAGGGCTCGTCCTGTTTTGCCATTTTGCGTAAGTGCTCCATCGCCTGATCCTGATAGCGATAGTTCATCTCCATGTACTTTTTCTCAGTCCAGCGCTCGCCGGCTTTTATGCCAACTTCCTGAACCGGCTTGTTACGAACGCCTTCAACGCCCAGGGCCATGGCAGACGCATCGGTACGCAACCATCGGTCCATGGTGTAACGGTCATCGTAGTTATTGTCGCCAATACCGATGGAAACTTCTTCGTTGGCCGAGTCGTCATGGTAGATGGTCAACTGACCCTGCTGGTGTATGGGGAAGGCAGCATAGTCAAAGCCCTGGAAATTTGGCCAGGCCTCTTTGATGTCGCCCATGTGCCACTTGCCGATGTGGGCAGTGTTGTAACCGTTCTCAGAGAGAATTTCTGCCAGCGTTACCTCGTTTTTTGCGAGACCAAAGCCGGAGATATCAACGGCAGTATTGCCCATGCCATTCCGATGGGGCTGTCGGCCGGTCATAAAGGCCACTCGAGTCGGGGTACAGGAAGGCTCTGTATACATGCGAGCCATTCGCATGCCTTCTTTGGCCACCTGATTGATAGCAGGGGTTTCGTAGCCGCGAATCATGTTCAGGGTTTTGCTGCCCAGATCACCAAAGCCTATATCGTCAATCAGGATGTAGACAATGTTCGGCGGCTTGTTGCCGTTGCTCTTACGAGAGTCGGCCAGTTTGGCGTCGAGGACTTTGTCCTGCTCCGCCCAGACTTGGGCATTTTGTTTTTCGAGAATGTAGTATTCAGCGTCGTGAACAATCGGCTTGGCGCTGAGCGCTGCCATACTGACCAGACTTGCACTGAGTAGTGCCATACCTTTTGCAAGGTAGGATGGATTGTGGGTTCCCATCGTTGAACTCCCTGTTACTTGAATTGTTTTTCTGGTGGAATAGTATAGACCATTGAGACTAGGCGCCTAAAGGGCAAA
Source organism: Halioglobus sp. (assembly GCA_039986455.1). Classification (GTDB taxonomy): domain Bacteria; phylum Pseudomonadota; class Gammaproteobacteria; order Pseudomonadales; family Halieaceae; genus Halioglobus. Next base: position 52,041 of record JBDWQQ010000113.1, on the reverse strand, counting down.
TCGAGGTATACTTGGCTCTATGGGGACTGGCCATTTGGCAATGACCTCGTTCTGCCACCTTCGGAATAAGGAGTATTCAATGAGTAACTTCCCAGTATTACGCAATACCGCGCTCGCATCTGTGATGCTGTCAGCATCTTATGGTTCAACGGCAATCGCCGAGGAGGAAGAGTGGGAGTTTGCTGTAGCCCCCATGTACCTTTGGGCGAAAAATATTGAGGGTGCTGCCGCCATTGGCGGGGTTGAAGCGCCGCTTGATCTGGACTTCAAGGACGACATTCTGGACAACCTGGACGGAGCCTTCGCTATTCACCTTGAGGCCAAGAAAGGTAACCTGACGTTGTTCGGCGAATACAATTACGCCAAGTTGGATCCGACTGTGGGGCTCAGCGAGGGGCCGATCACGCTTCAAGGGGATGTCAAATTCAGGGACACCATGTGGGAAGCGGGTGCACTTTGGACGTTCGCCGACTCAGGCTCCTCCACCTGGGAGGTGTTGGGCGCGGTCAGGTATGCCGATCAGGATGTTGACGTGAAAATTACTAGCAGCGGAGGCCCGGGACTGTTGCCGTTACCGGCAAGGATCTCCGGTGGAGACGACTGGTGGCAGGGCGTGGCTGGTTTACGTTACACATTTAATGTGACTGACCGCTGGCGCTGGCGCTTCCGTGGCGACTATGGCTATGGCGACAGTGATAATTCATCAATACATGCGCTTGGCTTTCTTGATTACCGTTATCGTGACTGGGGCTCGTTCTTTGTCGGCTACCGCTATTTGGAGACCGACTTTGACAACGGCAGTAGCGGCCTGAGCGGCTATGCCTTTGATGGCGACCAGCAGGGTCCAATCCTTGGTTTGAATTTCTACTTCTAAACGGGTGTCGGGCCGGGGATTCTCCCCGGCCTTCTCTCTTGGAATGGGGCGAAGCTTATCTAGCTTCTTCCATTGCGTATTTCTTCTCTTGTTTGAGCCAGTAAATCAGTAAATATTCTGAAACTCTCGTTGGCGGAGAGCTTTTCCTTGATCAAAGACTCAAAGGCTTCTCTTTCGATATCATTGAGAGTGCGTAATCGCTCTTGCGTATCGAGGTGGCTGGTGCCGTCCCTGACTTGAAATACCCGCTCGTAGAAAACGTCCACACGGTCCTTTTTCTTCCGTTCCCTCCATCGAGCAAAAGCCAGAAAAGCTGAGATCAACAAAAATGTAACGTAGACCAGCATGTTAATGGTTTCGGCGTATCGCTCGATAAAGCTTGGATCATCCCGCTCAAGGTAGCTGCGAGCGCCAGGGTGCAGTGGGAAATTCAGGTTCAGCGGATCGAAAGACTCATTGATACCCGAAAAAAGGTGAGGAGCAATCGCCGTCAGGCGAGGCTTTTGTTCCAAAAATGTTTTGGTTAACTCGTAAATAGCGGATTCAGACACCTCTTTGCGCGTGACCAGCAGGGTATCCACGGAAACGGTTAACAGTGCCTCTTCGTTTCCCGGTGCGTCGTAGGTCAGTGCTGGAATCATCATGGGCTTCATCCCTGGCGCGCTATATCCAATGCCTTCTTCATAGAACTTACGCTTGGGATTGAGTTGATCGTCCAGGGACATGAGTGAGAATCCCTGGCGTAACCAGCTAGTGTTGTTGGGATTGATAGGACCGAAATAAACAATGAAGTCAGTCACCCCGTCCTCAAAGTTTGGACTGATTTTATACTGATCTGGGCTATAGCCCTCTCTGTGCATCACCAGCTTGACGAAAGTTTCGCCGGCAGAAGAGCGGTTAGCGATGTAAAAGTTGGCACCGCTCAGCGTTTTTTCGGGATCCTCGGAGAAATAAGCATCGCGACCAGCCAGGTGAAGCACACTTTCAAACACTGGCAATACTGCGCGTATTCCGCGGGCGAAAGCGACATTGTTTTCCACTAGCGCCAGGTCAGCTTCGTTTGCGATCAGCGCTTCCAGTGGTTTTCGTTGGGGTGGTACATCCGCCAGCTCAAAGCGAATAGACGAGCGTTCTTCTATCACCAGTTGCAGAGCTTCTGGCTCAAATTGCCGGTAATCGGTGATCATCATGCGCAGGGTAGAGCCAGGGTAGCCGCAGGCCGTAAGAAGCAACGCGGCTATCAGTAAGCAACCCGGGAGTCTTAGCAGGTGTTTCAATGAGCTTGTAGGGGCGCTTCTCTTCATCGTAGAAACGGAGCCTTTCGTGCTACAGCCTCTGACTGTAGGTGAGGACGAACTGCGGACCACTGATATCGAGGTCGCCGACGGTATCATCAAAATCCATCTCTGCTGCCATGTAGCGAACGCTGAAGCCAACATGCTGCCCGGTGCTGTATTGATAGTCGATGCCTGTGCGGCCGTAGAGTCCAAGGGCGAAGCTGGAGGCCTTGTCATCGTCAATGGTGATCTCACCCTCACCAGAGGGGCTTACAACGTCCTCGTCCTCTACCCGGTGCTGTCCGTACATGATCATCGGACCAGCCGCAGCATAAAGAGATACGTTCGGTCCGATATAGCCGCGTACGAAGCCGCCAAGATGAAGTTCGCCAAGGAAAAGAGAGTTGTCTAATTCGAAACGGATATTTGCGCCGTCACCGCCAATGGTTCCGGAGATTCGGGTATCACTGTTCTTCCAGCCAATACTGCCGCCAGAATTGATTCCCCACTTGAACAGGTCGCTAACGTAGTAGGTGTATTCTGCTTCTATGCCTCCGCTGGGCAGGGAGGAGGGGAAGCTTATGTCAATGTCTTCGCCGTTGATGTCTTCCCAGTCGCCACTCTGATCGTCGAGCATCAGGCTACCGAAAAAGGCCTGGACCAGGGGAGGGTACTTTTCCTGATTGGCCGTCTCTGCCTGAGCGTGCGCAGACATTGCCAGGGCGATGAGGGCAGCGGTTATTCGAGAGTATGGCATGTCAAATCGGCTCACTGTGTGTCATTAACTGTTTGCCAGCATCCACTTTCGCAGGCGATTGGAGTCACCGAATGGGGTTAATTTGCCAAAGGAGTTGAGTAGTACAATGGAGACATCCTCCCCCTCAATATTCGCCTGCATCACCAGGCAGCGACCTGCTTCGTTAATATAGCCAGTTTTACTCAGTTCAATATCCCAGCTCGCGTTTTTCAACAAGCGGTTGGTGTTGCCATAGGTCAGGTTGCCGCGGCCCTTGTAGGGGTAGACGTCTTTACGTGTGGTGGTGGTAGCTTCGGTAATCAATGCATACTCATCGGCCGCGGCGACCATTTTCGCAAGATCAGCCGCGGTGGAGACGTTTTCGGTTTTCAGCCCCGCAGGGTCTGCGAAGTAGGAGTTGGTCATCCCCAGCGCTCGCGCTTTACGATTCATGTGCTCGAGAAAATTATCCATGCCGCCGGGATAGGTTCTGCCCAATGCCGTAGCAGCGCGGTTTTCCGAAGACATGAGCGCAAGGAGAATCATTTCCTTGCGCGTTAAGGTGGCGCCATACTCAAGACGTGACCCGGTGAGACGGATAAGGTCCCTGTCTGCCTTGGTGATGGTGACCTTTTCATCCAGGGGGATGCCTGAATCCAGTATCACCATTGCTGTCATTACTTTGGTGATTGAGGCGATAGGACGCACGGTGTCCACGTCCTTGCCGTAAATCAGATTGCCAGACTCATCCAGAACGATCGCAGAGGCAGATTTGAGCTCCGGGTTGCCAGGAAGGCCGGTAAATTTCGAAGTGCCTGCAAAAGCACTGGAGATCGCAGTGAGGAAAGTCACTGCGACAAAGATTATCTTTGCTGTGCCCATGGTCTGTAGTCCCGCTTTTTATAGTCATTCTCATCCCGTCGAGAATGACACTGCCACCCATTCTGCCTCAGCGGGGCAAAAATCGCCAGATTCAACCCGGTTCTGATTCTGCGCCTGCGGTGACGCGCAGTAGCCCACGGAATGCTCTGCTGGCGGTTGCATCACCCGCCAGCACTCTTGAAACGTCCGAAGCGATGGGCATCTCAACATTGTATTCCTGCGCCAGTGCCATCACGGCCGGCGCACTTTTGGCGCCCTCAGCGACCATGGTCATCTCTTCGATGATCGCTTCCATATCACGGCCTTTGCCTAATTCGATGCCCACATGACGGTTTCGACTCTGGGGGCTGGTGCAGGTAGCGATCATGTCGCCCATGCCAGCAAGACCCGAAAACGTTTCCGGGCGACCTCCCATTGCCACACCCAATCGGGTGACCTCAGCTAGGCCACGGGTAATCAATGCCGCCCGGGTGTTGTCTCCTGCGCCTTGTCCATCGCCCATGCCTACCGCAATGGCGATGATGTTTTTCAGCACACCGCCCAATTCACATCCTACGACATCGGTATTGGTGTACACGCGGAACAAGCCGCTTTTGAATACGTTTTGCAGTTCCTGAACGATAATTTCGTCTTCCATGGCGATAACGCCGGCTGCGGCTTGTCCCGCCATAATCTCCCTGGCGAGGTTTGGCCCGGTAAGTACACCGACTGGATGGCCCGGCAGAACTTCCTGAATGATCTCGGTCATACGCATCCGGGTTTTCAGCTCCAGACCCTTGGTCAAGCTGATCACCGGGACCCACGCGCGAATGTGTTGACTGACATCCTGCAGCACGGCTCGAAAATTTTGCGACGGGATACCCATGACCACGACGTCCGCATTGCGAACGGCTTCGCCGACGTCGTTGGTTGCACTCAGGCGGTCAGGGAGAGTGGCGCCGGGCAGATACTTCTGATTGCTGCGCGTTGTATTAATTTCTTCAACAGTGTCGGGATTGCGCGCCCAAAGCGTCACGTCGGTGTTTCGCGCGACTAAAGACGCAACCGTGGTGCCCCAGGAGCCGCCACCCAGTACTGCCACATTCAATGCTTTCATAGTGATTCCTTAAGGGGTCGAGCTGCGATTGGCGACACCCACGGCCCGTATCAAATCGATACGGCGCAGCAGTTCGCGAAGTTCTCGCGCCAACTCCAGTCTTTGTTCCTTCAATGACTCTTCGCCGCCTTCGGTCAGGTTTCGACTTTGCAGCATTTTATAACCGTTCTTGAACAGCAGCTTGCCAATAGAGGACTCGCTGGAAATTCGTCTTTGCAGGTATGCCTGGCGTCCGTAGGCGAGGGCGTCACTAATACAGTCTGCCTGATTCAATGACTCGTGGGCTTCTTTTCTTGCCAACATGGAGGCAACCACAGAGTAGGCCTCTGTATAGGTCAGTAAAGTGACATGCGCGACCAAGGGTGACATGTTTTGAAGCATGGCGCTGAAACCTGCAGCGCCTTGTCCGAGTAGCGCCTCCCAGTCGTCACTGTAGCGCGCCATTTCCTGACGAATCTGCTGATGAAACTCTTCGGTTGGGGCATAGAAAAATTCGAACTTGAACAGATCACGGATATCATCCACTTCCTTCCAGAAAACCTCCAGCGCGCTGTCCTGTGTTTCTTCGCTTGCTCGAATCAGCGCCAGTTCGATAATGGCCTTGTTGACGAAGAAGTGGATGACCGTGTTGCGGTAATAGCTGGCGACCGGGTGTTGCTCCAGGCCTATGCCGTAAACTATCTCGGGTCCCTCGTCGTAGCGGGTGACAATATTCTCGTCGATCATTATCCCTAGTAAACCTTCCATCTGGTCGGCAAAGGCGCGGTTGAAATCGTCAGAAATGCGCAGGTTTCGACTCTCGGACCAGGCCAGTAGAGACCTCAGATCTTCAATAACTTCATCTTCAGTGAGTGCTTTAGGCGCGGCTCCAAGAAGACTCATGGTGACCAGGGAAGGGAAAGTGATTGGAGTCACTTCATTGGCTTCAACCGCCACTTCGAAAGCAATTTTTGACAGTGCCAGTTTGTCGTCTGGCTCAGGTGCTTGGGGGAGCACTACGGGTTCGCCAATATCCATGTAAACCTTGCCCATTGGCCGTGCCAGGCTGCGCACGTAGCCAATGAACCACTTGAGCGATTCTGCGCCTTTGCCGCGTCCGGTTTGCTCGGTCGCGTATTCTTCAACATCGCGAATAATGTCGTAGCTGATAGAGATCGGAATGATATGAATGTTTTGTGCACCCGTGGTGTGACACGCCTCAAGAACGTATTTCAGCAGGCCATAGCGGGGAGGCATTAACTTGCCCATTCGTGAGCGCGTCCCTTCAAAGGCCCAGTTCATAGGGAAACGCTTTTCCATCAGGTAACCGATGTAATAGCGCAGCGTGAGTTTGTACAGTTCGTTATCCTGGAAACTACGCTTTATGAAAATAGCACCGGCGCGGTGAAGCAGGTGACCTAGCCCGGGGAAATTGAGGTTAGCACCGCCGAACATATGCGGCATGGGGAAGTCGTTGTCGTACATTACTTTCGGAACGACCATGCCATCCAGATACGTTTTATGCGTCCATAACAGTATTGCCGGATTGCTGCGCACGATCTGGCGCATTTTTTCCACGGAGGCCTGGTCATAGACAATGTCGTCTTCGTAGCCCAGGCCAAGGCAAAAGGTATTAAAACGGGCGTAGACATCGAGCCAGAAAGAGGAGGGCGTAGAGACCATCTCTTTCATGTATGTGGCAGCTTCCTTCATTAACTCTTCTTTTGCCTTGCCCTGGGCATCTGCGAGTCGCTGCACTTCTTCGTTGTAATCGTTATTGGCCATGATGGCGGCGGAAACGTGACGCGGTACTTTGTAACGCCCACCCTTTACATGCCGCTCGCTGATATCCAGGACAACGGCCGCCTGGCGGGCAACAAAGTTGGCGAAATCTTCCTGGGCTGAATCGTCGGTTACCGTATTGGTTTCCTCGAATCGTTGCCGCAAGTTAGCCATTGTGTCTGGCTGTCCCGCAACCACGTGCACTCTTTCTGGGTGCTCTTCGAGGATTTTTTTGCCCCGTCGGTTGGAGGGCTTTCGAGGATCGCCGAGAATAAGATGTCGCAATCGACCCAGACTGATTTTGCCTTCATCAGAAGGTGTCCAGACGACTCTCAACGGTGCAATCAAGGTGTCTGCCGGCAGCGCCAGCGACATCACAAGTTGACCGCTGTCGAAACCAGTGCGCTCGTCTTTTAGGTCGATACAGACCTGGGGGGCTTCGAAAGATTTATTTTCCTGGTCGCCGAAATGTTGGATCCAGCCTCGCAAGATCGACTCTTCCGTATCGTTGCGCACGTCAAGGATAAACAGGACTTGTTGTGACTCACGCTTTGGCCACGGGCTCTTCTTGTTATAGATGTCTTCCAGGTTCAAGCGGGTTTCCTAGGTAGCGGTTATTTTGCGGATTTCGGTTTGGCCTTTGGTCTGGCCTTGGCGGCTGCCTTTCTCTTCGCGGCGGTTTTTTTCACCGTCGCTTTTTTTGCTTTAGTCGCAGTGGCTGTCACTTTTTTCCGCGCGGGGGCTTTCTTCTTGGCAGTTGCCTTTTTTCGCCCAGGCTTCTTTTTGGTCGCTGTATTAATCGGCTGTTCAGGCTGGCCCAGACTTCGGGCGAACATGTTTCTCACCTCAGTGACATGCTGGTCGATGGTCTCGGTTGACCAGTTGTCGGTGTCTACTGCAGGTAGTACTTCGACATCGACCGTCGCCGAGCGGAATACAAAGTCGCCTTTGGGGGCGACGTCGCCCGCATTGCGAATGACGATGGGCACAATGGGAACCCCCGCCTGCATCGCAATGTGAAAAGCGCCCTTTTTGAAGGGTGCAAGGGTAGGAGACACGGTACGGGTGCCTTCGGGCGCAAGCACTACCGATTTACCGTCTTCGCGCATGGTGTCAACAAGAGGGGCTATGGACTCAATGGCGTTTTTGGAATTGGCCCGGTCGATAAATACGACCCCGCCAAACTCCATCACTTTTCCAATGAGCGGCTGCTCACGTTTAATTTCTTTTTTTCCAATCCCGGCAATGTCACGCCGCAATAGCCTGGCGATAATAACCACATCGGCTTTACTCTGGTGGTTAAAAACAAACACACAGGGACGGTGCGACCAAAGGTTCTCTTCACCTGTTACGTTCAGCTCCAGTCCGATTAGCGCGCTGGCTGTGTCGGCAAATAGGGAGAATGAAAAATTCACTGAGTCTCTCTTGGAGCCAGTGAGTGCATAAATTGGCAGGCCAGCTACAAAACTGGTCACCAGGCTGCTGGTGGCGGCGATGGATCTAACAAACTGCCCCAGACTGGGGCGGCCGCGACTGCCGAAGCTGGCCACAGGCCATTTGTTTTTGCGCGCCAGTCGATCAAGCTTCTCACTGGGGTTCAAGGCGACGGGATTGCCGACCCTCTCTAACAGTAGTTGATCGTCCGTGCTGTCCGAATAGAAGAAGCTCTGATCGAGATCACCATTTACCTCAGCAGCGAGACCTTCCGCTGCGTCGACCTTGCCCTGGCCAAAGCAGGTTGGCCTGACAACGGCGCCAGTGAACTTGCCTTCAGAGACCTCCAGGTGGGTGCACAAAACGTGTTCGATACCTAAGTCCTGGGCGGCGGGCGCAACTTGATACGGCGTTGCAGAGGAAATGATGGCAACTGTGTGACCTTTGGCGAGGTGGGCGTCTACCAGGGCGCGGGATTCCGGGTAGATGCGGCGGGCAATTTGTCGGGTGTAGAGCTGCTCACCCACTTCATAGTACGTCTCTTCTTCGATACCGCGCATGAATTGAGCATTGACTGCCATCATGCCCGAGAAACCCAGGTTACCCATGCCGAAATTAGTCATCGCACCCATGATTTCCAGGAACTCGCGAGGTGAAACGTCACCTCTGCGAAACTGCTCACGTATAAACACGGTGGCGGAGTATCCGGCAATGATAGTGCCGTCGAAGTCGAATACCGCAGTAATTTCTGGGCCACCGGGTGACGCATCAATGTCCTGCAGCAATTGTTGAATGCTGGCCATGAGGATTCCTTAGATAGTCTCGCAAGCATAGCGCATTGTTATTGAAAACGTTGCATTTTCAAGGCACGGAAACTAAAAAAGCGCCGCTGAGGGATAGCCTCAGCGGCGCTTGGGGGTAATGCGTTTAACGCCGCCCAGGCTGTATTTGTTCCGGCCCGCTACCGGATAACGTCCTTATGGCTGTGGCCATCTCTGACAAATGTCCACGCGCGTCCCCCACGATTGCAGTCGACATTCGGTAATCGAGACTCAACCCATGCGTGAAGCTCAATCTGTCGCCTGCCTGTTGAGTATAGGCAGGCCGATCAGCAGAGCAAGAAATTCCATTATGATATTTTATTATGTCTTGTGATAACTTAAAGTTATTACTGGCGCTGCGGCTGTTGGTGGTTGCGGGGGCTCTGGGCAAGCCCCCGTGAAGCAATGGTGCTATGAGGCTTTGCGAAACAGGAGCGTCATGCGGTCTGACTCACCAATGGCTTGCATTGCTGCGCGCTTCTCAGGATCGTCTTTGCTCCCACTTAAGGAGGGGGGCAGTCGCCACACAATGTCGCCTGCAGCAGGCTTGTCTTTAGGATTGGCGTTGATTTCGCTTTTAGCCACCAATTCAAAACCTGCCGCCTCGAATGCGGCTAGTACGGTGGATTGCTTCAGGTAGCCGCGGCTGCCGTCGGCACCTTCTTCTGCCGCAGACTCGGGTAGACGGTGTTGTACGACGCCTACGAGACCGTCATCCTTTAACATGCCGCGAACATTCGCCAGCGCCTGACTCAACGTACCAGCAGTGGCGTCAAAGCGGTTCAGGTTGTGCAGCGCGCGTATCAATAAGACACGGTCGACACTGCCGAAAGCTTCCGGTGGGAATGTGTTGAAGGTATAGCCGGCAGTCTCAATGCCGTTATCAGTAAACCCTGCTACCACGTCCGGGAATTTTCCGGTTGCTTCACTGCGAGTCTTTCGCCATTCGTCAGTGCGATTGGGGAAAAGCGACCACATGCGATTGGGGTAATTCAAACCGTAAAGCGTTGCCTCACTCCCGAGGTAGTTAGCGAGAATGTTGCTGTACCAACCGCCGCCAGGGAGCCCTTCAGCAATGGTCATGCCCGGCTCAACCTGAAAAAACGTGAGGGTTTCAACGGGATGGCGCGCGGAGTCTCTAGCGCGATCTTCTCCGCTGCGTGCTTCAACGGCCTGCACTAGAGCAGGGTTAGTGTCGGCAACCGCTGAATGAATAGTGCCTGCCAGGGCCAGTCCGGCAATAGCAAGAGTGGATGCAATACGTCGCATGCTGTTTTCCTTCTTAAAAGATAAATCAAAAATTATGTTTGGACATGCCCATGTAGTACCTGACTCGGTCCCTTAGAGCTTTAAATTTTCTCGCCATCGAAAAATCGATGGGCTCGCCCAATTCACCTGAAGCGAACTGGCCGAGTCTTTTCTCCAATGTACAGCGTGTGGCCTTGGTTTGAACCGGAGCTGGAAAAACCGCTATGACAGGGTGGTAGCCCTGTCGTTCTTTGCAATCTGTCGCGAAATCGCACGCGAGACGTCTGTCGCTTCTAGCTGTGCAGTGTAGCGGGCAATGAAGGCGGAATATAGCCTTTCTATTGCGGTCTTTTGGGGGCCTCCCGTTGTACTGAGTGCCGGCGTTGCACAATAAACTCGCCGCCTTTGCTCTGCGTCTTTCAATCCATTGATCTGAAGGTGATAGGAAAACGCCTGACGATTTGGTGAAAGTGAAGTTTCAGCCTTTATTTAAATGCTTTAGGACCGGATACTGGGTGCTTAGTGAATAAGGGCTGCGGGTGCACATGGGGGTCGAAACAGTAAGGACAAAATGCCATCCGGGCTGGATCTTTGCCGCTCTGTTTTTTCTAGCCCTGCTGCCACGGCTTTACTCAGCTCAAACGCTGGGATGGGACTGGGATCATCCGGGCAGTTTTACCCTGATTAATTTCGATGAAGGAGGCTCCTGTCGCGCGGCCATGGTCGGGTTTTCCTACTCGACTTTCATTGGTCAACAAACGATCGCGATTGCCTCCGCGATCGGCCACGCCCCGGCACCCGGTATCAGTGGAGACCCGCGAGCGGTGAAGTCCTACTGCCATAGTCCCGGTCACATTCTTGTGGCGAGAAGCTATTCCGCTCTTCTCGGCTCTCTCACTGTCTTGATCCTGGTTTGCATTGGACTGCAGCTTTCGCCCGGTGCGCCGGCAGTGGCTTGGACAGCAGGTGGCTTACTGGCTGTTTCCGGCTTCCATATTAGCCAATCACAGAGTGGCACGGTGGATGCGGCTTCTACGTTTTTTATCTATCTGTTTATTGCTGTCTTGATTTGGGGGTGCAGGCGAGGGCCGCGCACGGGGCTGCTTGCTAGTCCATTGTTTGCGCTGTTCGCGGTGTGGACCAAGTATTGGGTATTTGCGTTATTTGCCTATGCTGCCACGCTGCCTGTTAACGCATGGAAAGAGCTCAGCGCAGGCTACTCAAGGCGGCGTCTGGTGCTCTTGGTGTTAACGGTGTCCGTGGGGTTGGCGGCGATGACTAATCCTGTTTTTCCCAAACTCGGCCTTGTTGCCATTGTCGCGGCGTACCTCATAATTGTTCCCTGGCGTCAGGCCAGTATGCCCATGAAAATTTTATGGGCGATATTGCCGCTAATGTTGTGGGGGGTTATTCAGGTTGACTTGATTTTTGCCTATACAACCAGTGGCGCAGGCGGTCGCTTTGGTAGTGGCTATGCCGCTATAGGGGAAAACAAGTGGCTGAGAAACCTTGTGAATGTGCCGGCGGTTACCGCTTTGGGCATTGGCATACCCGCCTGTCTTTTTTTGCCGAAAGGCGTTCGCTATCTGCTCGATCACCCGGCCTATACGCGATTATGGGTCTGCCTGTTGCCGGTCCTGGCGTTTCTCCTATTCATGGCATTTCTCGCTCCCGTGACTTACTACCGCCACTACTTACCCTTGATACCTGCCGCCTGCCTTTTGGCTGCACTGGGCTTGCATTCAACTTCCTGGGGTCGGCGACCATGGTTTCTGCTGCTTTTTCTGGCGTGGCCCGCTCTGCTCGCGTGGGACATGGTGGTGGATTATCACCAGGACCCGAGGAAGATAATGCGACCGTGGTATCAGCAGCATTCAGAGTCTGCGATGTTCACCAGCTTTTATGTGAGCCCTCCTGCAGGCTTGAGAGCGGCACTGTTCCGTCCTGAATATGCTGCAGGGGAGGCTGAGCAGTTAAAGCAGGCCGACTTTTTGGTGCTGAGCGAAAATTGGTACGACACGGCATTTGCGAACGAGTTGAATGGTCCTTTAGTGAGCGATCTGGAGAAACTGGTAAAAACCAAACCTGAATATGCGGCCTTTTATCGCCGCGCCCTGTCGGGTAAGCACCCTCTGCTTGAGCCAGCCCAGGCATTTGACCTGATGCATTTCATGCCTGAACTCCTGTTGCACAAGCAGTGGTACGGGAATTTTCAGCTGTTCGTTGGTGATGTGAAGGTATTCCGTGTCCGCAAGTAAACGGAGTCTGCTGAATTTATCGCTGCGCTTCTCGCTTGTTGGAGGGCTCACTGCGCTGATCCATTACGGTTGCCTATACCTGGGCGTGAACCAGATGGGTTGGAACAGCACCTTGGCCAGCAGTGTTGGCTTTGTGTTGGCAGTCAGCTTCAACTACTTTATGCACTACGGATGGACATTCGCCGGCGGTGCGGATTACCAGCCGCCGCCTCATGGTCGCACGCTATTGCGGTATCTGGTGATGATCGCCTGCGGCTTTATGATTAACGGTGCCATTATGGTCCTGTGCGTGCAGGCACTTGAGTGGCATTATTTGTGGGCCCAGGCCGTTGCCTCAGTTGCGGTGATAATCTGGAATTTTATCCTGGCAAACCGATGGGTATTCAGAAGCTAATGAAAGAACACGCTGATTCACAAGTGCTGACAGTGGTGGTGCCTGTCTACAACGAAACTGAAGTGCTGGAACTGTTTCATCAGCGCCTTACTGCTGTTCTTGAACAATGTGGGCTTGCCTTTGAAGTTTTGTATGTTGATGACGGCAGTGACCAGGGTTTTCTTAACTTGTTGCACAAGCTCCGCGAGGGCGACCCCAGGGTCGCGTTGTTAGAGCTGAGTCGCAACTTTGGCAAAGAGGTGGCCCTATCCGCGGGTCTGGATCACGCCAGAGGTGATGCCGTCATTGTTATCGATGCCGATTTACAGGACCCGCCGGAAGTCATTCCCCGGTTCATAGAGCAATGGAAGCAGGGTTACGATGTGGTTTATGGGTTGCGTGATGAGCGTCACGGAGATTCGTTGCTGAAGCGTCACACCGCAAGCTGGTTCTACCGCGTAATGAGTGCTTTGAGTGATGTGGAAATCCCGCAGGACGTGGGAGATTTTCGCCTGTTGAGCCGACGTGCGGTGGAGGCATTGAAAGCGCAGCCAGAACGTCACCGGTATATGAAGGGCTTGTACAGCTGGATAGGCTTTCCTCAGAAAGCGGTGCACTATGATCGAGAGCCTCGCGCTGGCGGGGAATCCAAGTGGAGTTACTTGCGACTTTGGAATTTTGCTCTTGAGGGCATTACCTCCTTTTCTGCAGCGCCGTTAAAAATTGCAACCTATCTGGGTTTGGCGACATCTTCAGTTTCATTTCTGTACGGCCTGTTTTTGCTGGTGCGCACTATGCTGTTTGGCAATCCTGTGCCGGGTTATCCATCTCTAATCATCATTGTTCTGTTTTTGGGCGGTGTGCAGCTAATTTGTCTGGGCATTATTGGTGAATACCTCGCTCGGACCTACCAGGAGAGCAAAGGCAGGTCTTTGTACGTTCTCAAGGGTTATCACCCGGTCATAGATAGCCCCATTGATGAATAGAGCTGATTCTTCGCCTGCGCCAACAGGTCGCGAATTCGACCTCCTTAATCCCATTTTACTGGCTGCAGGCGCCTTGCTATTTCTTTCCTTCGGCTTCACTGAAATGGCCGGGTCAGATTTGTGGTGGCATCTTGCGGCGGGCCGCGAGCTGTTTCAGACAGGCACTCCGTGGATGGTGGATGACTGGTCTTATAGTCACCATGGTGGTGATTGGCTTAATCACGAGTGGCTAGCTGATGTTGTTTACTACAGCTGGGTATCTGCTTTTGGTTTGACCAGTATTGTCTACTGGAAATGGGTGGTGCTGGTGGCAACCTTTGTGTTGTTGCAGTTGTCCCTCTTTCGTCAAACACAGAGCGCTTTCGCTGCGCTTGCCTGTTCCAGTATTGCGGTCGCGATCGCTGCCCCTTTTATCGATGTCCGGCCTCACTTATACACGCTGCTTTTTTTCTGCCTGCTAATACATTTGCTGCTGGGTCAGGAACCGAAACGATGGCTACTGGCTATCGTGTTCGTTGTTTGGGTGAATCTCCATGGAGGATTCTTTTTTGGCCTTATGGCCCTGGGTATCCTGATTTTCCCTTGGCGAAATTTTAGTCTGGACGCATTCAAAATTGCATTTGTCACTGGGCTGATCTGTGTAGCGGCCAGTGCTTTTAATCCCTCTGGTTTTAAGACGTTTCTGTATCCATTGGTTTACGCGTTTGATTCCAGCTCCCCCTATCGCGAACTCGGCGAATGGCACGATCCCTTCCGTCCTGGCGGAATTCGTTCCCCCTTGTTTTTTTACTTTATGTGGGCCCCGCTTGTGGGGTGTCTTTACGCAGTGCCCAGCGTGCGCAGGGCTGTGGGAGTGCCCTGGGAAGGCCTGGTGCTCACCGCCCTGACGTTAGCAATGGCCCTCACCTCGCGCCGTTTTATCCCTATTTTCGCGATATCGCTAGCGCTGATGCTTGCCCCTCTTTTCTCATTGCTGTTTCGCGAACTACGAGTTCGTGTTCTGCAATATGCGCTCGCTATTGCCGCATTGCTGTTCGCCTGCTTTCGGCTTATGCCCTATCCCTTACAGTCGGCTCCGGCTTTTCATTATCTTACGGCTGAATACAGTTACCCTGACGATACGATCAGTTTTATGCAGGCCAATAAATTCAGTGGCAATGTGTATGCACTTTATAACTGGGGAGGGTATGTTCACTGGCGAACGGATGGAGAGCTCAAGGTATTCATCGATGGTCGAGCGGATACAGTCTATGACGCACAGACCTATTACCACTATGTGGGCTCACTCAGTGGCAAGCCAGGTTGGATAGATGCTATCGAAAGTAGTGGGGCTGATTTTGTGCTGTGGCCCTATGAGCGCAGGGGAGGGCAAAAAATACTGCAGGGTTTGTTGGACACCGGCAGATGGCGCGCGCTCTATCAGGATTCGGTGTCCTGGGTGGCGGCGCGCACCAGCGTTGAGCTACCCGCTGCGCCAGAATTTGCTGAGCCGTCTCCCATCAGGGACCTGAGTCAGGCGATGGTGGCATTGCGCTCAGGTAATGCCAAACAGGCGTTGCCAATAGCACAGGCAGTGAGAGAGCAAATACCTTGGCAAAAGACCGCTTGTCAGCTTGAGATAGACGTTTTGCGGTACCTTGGTGAGCGCGAAGCAGCAGAAGATGCGCTTTGGGATTGTCTCAGTTACTTTCCCACCAAAATGTTGCGTTAAATGCCGGTTAGGCAGAGGCGAGAAACTCCTCGGCAATCCTGTTACCCAGTTCACCGGTTAGTTGGGCGCTATTGCCTAGGCTAAGCTCAATTTGCCGTGCCTGCAGACAGTATCGGAACAGGGGGTAATCGCGGTCTACACCGGTGCCACCGTGGCAGTGCTGAGACGCCTGACTCACACGGTGCGCGGTATCGCCACACCAAATTTTAGCAATGAGTACCGCCTCTTCCGCGGGCCGCCCTTGGTCAATCAGTGATGCCGCCTGTTGGGTAACAAGGCGCAGGCATTCCACATCGATGTAGCAGTCTGCTACCCGATGACTAACGGCCTGGAACGTCGCAATAGGGCGTCCAAACTGCTCTCGCTCTGTGGTGTATGACCCCGTCATACGCATCATTTTATCGCTGATGCCCACGGTCATTGCGCAAAGTGCTGTGCGAGTGGCCTGCTGGGCCCATTGCATTGCTTCCAGAGCTTTGCCGCCTCTGGCGATGATATCCTCATCTGGAACCTGCACACCGTCCATTGCCAGCTCATAGAGCGTCTCTCCATTGGTCACCACTTGGGGGGTGAGCGAGACGCCCGCTGCCTGCGGATCGATAAGCACAACAATGAGTTCTTCCGCAGCCTGCGCCGAGACCAGAATGCGTTTTGCCGATGCCGCTTGGCTAACGCAGATCTTGGTGCCCGTGATCGAGCAGCCTCCTTCCATAAGCTGTGCCTGGGCGTTGGGAGCCGCAGGGTTGTCGTTTCCGTATTCTTCCAGTGCGGCGGTCACCAGGTGAGCGCCACTGACGATACCGCTGATGAATTGCTCTTTTTGTTTGTTATTGGCGAAACGTCTTAGGGTGCCGGCGGCACTTACCAACACTGGAACCACAGGTACGGGCGCTGCCGTACGGCCGACTTCTTCGCACAATGCGCAGAGCGCGTAAAACCCCAGGTTGATACCGCCCTGGCTCTCTTCAGCATCAAGTCCTAGCAGACCAGCCGTTGCCAGTGCTTCCCAGAGCGCAGCATCGAAACGCTCGCCTTGCTGTTCTGCTGCTTTGAGTTGGTCGGTTGCAGTAAAGTCTGCGAGAATTTGTTGAGCGAGTTGCTGAACGCTGGTTAATTCTTCTGATATCGTGAAATCCAATGTACTGTCCTCTTAGCGTGTGCGGGGCATCCAGAGCCCCGCCATTGCAATAATGTCGCGCTGCACTTCGTTGGTGCCGCCGCCAAAGGTGAGAATTGAGCCAACGCGCCAGCGAAACTCGATTTTTCCTTTTAGCACTGCCCCTTGGGAGTCAGCGCCGATGCTGCCTGCTGTGCCCATCACTTCCAATAGCAAGCGATAGAGCTCAACGAAGAATTCGCTTCCGTACACTTTTGCGGTGGAGGCGTCAGCCATATCCAGTGGCCCCTGATCCATCGACCAGGCCTGCTTCCAGCACATGATTTTTAGCGCTTCCAGCCCGGTTTTTACCTTGGCAAGATTTTGTTGCACCCAGGGCTGTTCGATCACTTTCCCCCCTGAGCTGGCGTCGGTTTGTGCAGCCCATTGGGCAGCACCTTGATAGAGGGAATCTACCTGACCGTGGGTAAACAGCGACAAGCGCTCCACGTTCAGCTGGCTGGTGATCAGTTTCCAGCCGGCGTTGACATCGCCCACGCGATATTTGTCGGGAATGCGCACGTTTTCGTAGTAAGTGGCGTTGGTGCGAACCCCCAGGGTGCTTACGGGTGTGCATGAAAACCCCTCGCTGCTGGTGGGCACCAGGAACATGGTGAGTCCCTTGTGTTTTTTGTCTGCATCGGGGTCCGTGCGAGCAGCCAACCACACGTAATCGGCGTAGTGGGCGTTACTGGTCCACATTTTCTGGCCGTTAATGATCCAGTCGTTACCATCGGGCTCGGCCTTGGTTCTAAGGCTCGCCAGATCAGTGCCTGCGTTGGGCTCTGAGTAACCAATGGCGATAGTGACTTCGCCGCGTTTTACGCCACCGACGACTTCCTGTTGAACGTCTTCATTTGCATTGGCTGCTATTACCGGTGCAACCGCTTCGGTCGTCAGGAATGGATAGGCAAATCCGGAGCGAATCACTTCGTCAGTGAAGATGTACTGCTCGATATGAGAAAGCTCCTTGCCGCCCAGTGCTTTTGACCAACTCAATCCGATCCATCCGTCAGCCCCCATTCTTGCGTACTGCTTGCGAAACTCCGGGCCACCGCCTTCTTTGAGGTCATCAATCTTCATTTCCTCAATGAGCTCGGGTGTCATGACTGTTGTCATGTAATCCCGAACTTCTTGCTGCAGGGCTTTTTGTTCAGTCGTTAATTCGATGTTCATTTTCCGGGTTCCTTAACTCGGTCGCGTCATTCCCTGTGAGGAGAAGTCAGTGTCTTTGTGTTTCAGGAGGCTTCTACGTTCAGCTGTTCCATCATGTCCCTGGCTTGTGCGGCATACCCGCCACCAAACAGATTGAAGTGGTTGAGAATGTGATACAGATTGTAGAGCACTTTACGCGTTGTATACCCGGGATCAATGTCCCATGTACCACGGTAGGACTGGTAAAAACGATCATCAAACCCGCCAAATAGCTCGGTCATTGCAAGATCGGCTTCACGGTCGCCGTAGTAAGCAGCGGGATCAAAAATCACCGGTTTCCCGTTTGGGCTGGCGCCCCAGTTACCCGCCCAAAGGTCGCCGTGGAGCAGGGACGGCACGGGTTTATAGCTGCTAAAGAGCTTGTGTGTCTGCTCCATTAGGCGCTGGCCAGCATCGACTAAATTCGCCTCTGCGCCGTTGGATTTAGCCAGTTCGAGCTGGAATCCAAGCCGTTGCCGGGTGTAAAAGCTTACCCAGTCGGCTGTCCAGTTGTTGACCTGGATAGTTGTGCCGATGAAGTTGTTTTGGTCCCAGCCGAATCTATCGGCCGAGTTTTGATGAAGGCGGGCAAGACCCTCACCGAGCAGAGCGCTAGTGTTTGGGGCTGGGCTTACTAAGTCTAAGTATTCCAGAACTAGCCAGCTGTGCATGTCGTCCTCACCCGAAGCGATAGGGGTGGGTGCACGCAAGCTGCGGCAGTCGATGAGCGTTTCGAGGGCTCGAGCTTCGGCCGTCAGCATGTCTCTGTGGCTAGAGGAGTTCCGTTTAAGGAAAAAGCGCTCATCTTCTCCATCGAGCACAAAGCACTGGTTGATACACCCACCACTAACAGAGCTGGCGCTAAGTACCTTAAACCGCCGCCCCGTGGCATCCGATATACTCTGTTCTACTGGTTTGTAGTCCACTTAGACACCGGTTTGTGGTCGATCAATTAGGGTGTTGAGCAATTACTGGACTGGCCTTATAATGCCCGCCCTCTTTAGGACTATAGCTCAGTTGGTTAGAGCGCTACCTTGACATGGTAGAGGTCCCCAGTTCGAATCTGGGTAGTCCTACCACGCTTTCCTCAGTATTTACGGGGGTTAAAGCGTTAACCGCATTGCCTCCAAATCCATTTGACAATGATACCGGACTGCATATGGACTGCGCCGTGGTGTTTTGGCCACCCGTGTCGCTATCTAAATTAGCACCGTCTATCCTCCTGTGCCGTCATTCTATTGCCATTGCGGCCAAGTGTGGATTGCAAATTTAGGGGGCCCGAGGGGTCTGCCTACATAGCAACTCTTACCGGTACCACCCTCCTCACATCAGAAGCCAAATTACGATTCTCAATTTTTTAGAAAAGTGGAATGTGAGCTATCCTGAGTCACATGGATATGCAACAAGCCAGAGCCAACCTGCGGGACCTTACGGAGAAGCAGAGCGCCTACATGGCTGAACAGGATGAGCTGCAGAGCTACCAGCGGAAGACCGCTTTTGTCATGGCTGGCCTCCGTTCCAGTTGTCATTACGGATTGGCTCGCGCTTTTAGTCACTCGAATTCTAGATATACTGCCTTATTGCCATAATCATCCTGAGAATAGTGAATCGTATAATCGGAACTACCAGCCTCCCTAGATAGCATTTCGCCCATGAGCATCTCTCCATCCATGCTTGGTCCAGACAGTTCTCCCGAGTAATCGACTCTGCACATATTAGCTTTACACTCAACGTCGGAAACATTTATATGCGGCAGAACCTCAAAATCAAAAGCCCTGTTAACAGAATCACTTTTAAGGTCGCTTGATGAATCATTCTCATCATTATAAAACTTTTCAATCGCATAACTATTAGTTACTCCGCCACTCTCAATAGCCTTTGGGGCTGATATGGATTCCATTCTGCTATGATTCAGAGCGCCATCTGAATCGTTCGCTATACCTGTAATCAAACCCATGCTTAACTCATCCAATTGACGTTGCAGTGACTCTACTCTAGAAGCTAGAAATTTCATTTCCTTATCAGTAGTGGAAGCTAGAGCTTTCATTTCTCCTTTAGTACTGGCAACAGAAGTTTGTAACTGCAGGGCTATCTGGCCATCAAGCAGCTCTACTGGTGAAGAGCTCTCAACAGCAGGCTGTGATGAATTACTACTGATAGTCAGAGGGGGTGGGCTAGATGGCTGCAAAACATATGCCACCGAATAGCCCATAGAGAGCATACATATAGACAATAGTAAAAACTTGGGATTGATATTCTTCATGGATAAACCTCTCGTCTATGTACCTTGATAAATAGTACCTAATGCAGTTTTAGGCGGCAGCTTGCACACTAAACTAAAGGAGCTTGTAGCCCTGTCAGCCACATTCACGACAGGAAATACAACAGCGCTCGACCATCCAGGAGATAAATAAACGCTTCTTCGAATCGACTTGAGAGGGTTCCCAAACGCATCAAATTCCTTCAAATAGCAAACAGGCTCTCTTGTAACATTGCCGAAGTTAGCAAGACGGATGGTAGCTGTGTATTGGTAATCCACCAGCTCTCTAACCATTTGGCAGGTAACCCAAGCACCATAAGTATCATGCTGATTCGCCACATACCCAGGCCTCCAATGAATCGGGCGGTTTATAGCATCGTCCAAACTCATGGGAGAGCAGTTCTCACCACTGGACGCTATTGTGTTGTAGCTGTCAGCATTTGCGGCAACTGCGCCAAGATAGCTTGAGCTTACGACAGCAAACAAAAACAATTGCTTCTTTAAGACCATATTTAGTTTCATGTTGCACACTCCTTTAGTATGGATATTTTCGCGGTGGCATTTAAAACTCTTGCCAACGGTATGATTGATTTCTTGACTGAGCGCGGCCGGAGTATGCTCACTATTGGCTAATTCTCCGCTATGTGCGACTACACCCTCTTTATCTCTTGGCTTTATTGCCATCACATCAGTCGAAACCGGCGCCCCGAAGTAAAGTGCTAAAACGCGTCTTCTCTACATACCGGTTCCGGCCTAATTAACTAGTGGTTATAATGGCAAAGCCACAACTTAAATACGTTGGCTGAGTACGCCAAAAGCATGTCCCTAAGCGACATTTACTTCCAAGGGGAGCTACGATGCTTAAGATAGATACAAAAGCGCCGCTCAGGGCTCCTTTGAATAGATGATGGAAATCAATCACTGCACCGTCTGGTGCTCCGACAGTACCACCTTCCCTTTCAGTTCTTCATTCAACTCAGGGTCCCAAACTCTCGCTGCACCTGTATCAGCTGCTGACAACCCAATCAGGCAGCCTGTGTGCTCTGCGATGTCGTAGAGGCGACTGAAGATGATTGTCTCCGGCATCACCTCCCACCATGCTTCTGTCGGGCATAGGAGTGCTATGGTGCCATTATGGAAGGAGACATAAAGCTGTAGGTAATCTACAACTTCTCCATCCGAGTCATGTTGGTGCATTGCAATCGAGTACCACAGAATGGTAGAGGTCCCCAGTTCGAATCTGGGTAGTCCTACCAAACAAATAAGCCTCCGCATCGCGGGGGCTTTTTTGTTTGGCGGGTTTATCCATAAGATGCAGAGCTGCGTTCGACAAACTCTCCCTGGGGGATAGTTCGGGTTTAGTCCAGCAGGTCTCGAATCAGGTCGGCCGTGCTGGGTTTCTGCTCCGGTGCGATGAAGACAGCCTCCATAAAAGCCGCTGCTGCGGGCAGGGGGCTGAAGTCCAGCATGACGTTGCGGTAGTCTGCATCTGATACATATTCAATGTCGTGTTCCATGGTTCTGCTCCTCTAGTTGATGGGAACAGATTAAGGAAGAATGCTGCCTTTCTGTATGGCCGAGCGCGCCAAGCTGATGACCGAGGGCGTCAAAATCACGGCAGGGCGTCTCAGCGATGTGAGGCGCAAAAAAAAGCCCTCACAAGACAGAGGGCAAGAGTGATGCACGATAGGGACGTGCTTAAGAGGTTACGGCTCGACGCGGTGAATGGGTCTTCTCTTCAGTCGTCAGAATCTAGACAACATTCGGTCAATGGTGCACACCTATCGCTGACGGCAATGCTGCCGCAGGTTTGGCTCAACAGATGTCTGCCACATCCGTCGTTGGACCGTTCTTCTTCACCGATTCGACACCATTTTCCATGGCTGAGGCTGAGGAGTACATCTCGCTCTTGCCTATCGCCTGGCCGTTGGTCGCCTTCAGCACAAAGAAGGGGTCGCCATTCTTTGATTCCTTGCGTTCGTATCGGGCATCGTCCGGGGAGTTTTTCTGTACAGACGCAATACCGTTTTCAGCAGCGCTCTTACTTTCATAAAGCTCGCTGGTTAAAATAATCTGGCTGTTTCCTGCCTTCAGATTGAACATGAACTTGCCGCTTGCTGTTTTCTTTAGCTCGTATTTTCCTGCCATTGGTATCGCTCCGGTTGTTGGTTGGGTGTTTCATCATTCAGTTTAGTATCGGTCGCCGAATCCGCAACCGGGCTTTGCGACAAAAACTGGACAGATGTTCTAATCGCATAGCTTCGCTAAGCGATGTAAGGTGAGTGCCGAGACGGGGTATTGTCCCCTGAAAATGATGTTAACGACCGACTAGCAGGGTGAGGCGACTATGGTTTACAGGTTTTTTCTTCTGGCGTTTGTTTTGATTGGATTTTCCGCTCAGGCCGAGCCAGAGGCCAGTAGCGAAGCCGCGGCAATAATAGAAGAGCTTGGCCTGAGAGCTGCTGCAGAGCCCATGGCTCGTCCAGCAGGCTGGAAACCGGCCAAAGTGCTGGTGACGGCGCCACCGATGTTGGTGCAAATTACCCCTGACTACCTCCAGAAGCTGGAAAAGGTCGCAGGTGATGTTGAATTGGTGATCGATGATTCAGGGGCTTTTGTACCTGATGTTAAGTTGCTGGATGGTGTCGACGCAGTGATTGGCTTGTGCCACCCCGGTACAGTGGCCTCTGCGGCCGATTTAAAATGGATTCATAACTACTTTGTGGGAATGGACCGCTGCGCTGGCTTAACTGCCGAACAGATATCCGGACGAACATTTACCAACGGCAAGCGCCTATCGGGCCCAGCGATTGCTGAGCACAGCATTGCAATGGTGTTGTCGCTAGCCCGCGGGTTGCCCGCCTATCATCGCGCGCAGGTGGAATCGAAATGGGACAATGGTCTCAGGCAGCAGGTGCGTTTTGGCGAGCTCAAGGGTAAAACCCTGCTTGTGGTGGGGCTAGGCGGTATTGGCACAGAAGTGGCTTGGCGTGCTCACGGTTTAGGCATGAAGGTCACGGCTATTCGAAACTCCTCCCGATCAGGGCCCGATTATGTCAGCTATGTGGGTCTGTCCGATGAGTTAATGGCGTTAGCTGCCGACGCGGATGTTGTGGTAAATGCGCTGCCACTGACAGCCAAAACCACAGGGCTGTTTGATGAGGCCTTCTTTGCTGGCGTCAAGCAGGGGTCTTTGTTTATCAGCGTTGGCCGTGGCAAGAGCACTGACACCATGGCGCTGATTGATGCACTTGAGTCGGGGAGGGTCTACGGTGCTGGCCTTGACGTGACTGACCCTGAGCCGTTGCCCGCAGACAGCCCCTTGTGGCAAATGGATAACGTCATCATCACCCCGCACTCTTCAGCGGCGGGCAGTGATAGCCTGAATCGGGGAGCCATTATCGCCGTTGAAAACCTGCGTCGATATGTGGCAGGTGAGCCAATGCTCAATGTAGTGAACATGGCAGCTGGCTATTAAGGACTGACAGCGCCAATTTGGCTAGCCCTTTGGCAGCAAGATATACCGACCAATGATTGCTTGTTCGCTGGCCTATCCGCGCAAGACAAACCCGGGTTTATGGGCTAGTCTTGCGGCTCGGCTTAGCGCTAGCTAGGCTCTAAAGATAAAGATGTGAGTTCAGTGAGGAATCCGAGAATGATGATAAAAAAACCACTCAGTTGGAATAAGCCCCTGATGTTGGCAAGTGGGCTGCTGGCTGGTCTGGCGTTGCCGGCGCTGGCGGCGAAGCCAATAGTGCACGACGGCGAATACAAGTTCGTTGAAGCGCATCATAAGGAGGCCTGGGCGAAGGAGAATAAGGAAATTGACAGCAAGCTCGCCAACCTCCGGGAAAAAAATGGCGGCAAACGGCCCAATATCCTTTTTGTACTCATTGACGACGTCAGCTTTGGCCAAATGGGCAAGCCTGCCATGAATGATGTCATGGGTGTTAAGACGCCCAATATTAATGATTTTGCGCGTGAAGGTATGGCGCTTAATCGCATGTACACCGAACCATCCTGTACGCCGACAAGGGCAGCTACCCTGACGGGGCGATTGCCTATTCGCACGGGTATCAAGGAAGTGAAAGTGGCACTGGTTGGGGAAGGCCTGGGTGCCAGCGAAGTCACGATTGCAGAAGTCCTGGGCAAGGCCGGCTACAACACAGCCCACATTGGCAAATGGCACCAGGGTGATATTGAAGAAGCTTATCCTCACAACCAGGGTTTTGACTTTGCTGCGTTTCCTCTGCATCAGCAGGTGCAGCTCGCATTGATGTCGCCAGAAGCTGCCAGGGCCAACAACTTGTTAGGCTGGTATGGAGGCACCCAGTCTGGTGCGCTTGCGGTTGACCAGAACTTCAAGCCCAGTGGCTTGGTAACTGGCGTTGAGGGGCGTGCGGGCGGCACTGCGCGTGAGATCGACCTTAAACCGGGAGAGACCTGGACCCAAGCTCACTACGAGCGCATGAATGAGCGTTACCAACGCCAGACCATGGAGCAGCTGAAAGAAATGGCCGGCAAGGATGAGCCGTTCTTTTTGCAATACTGGCCGCTGTATCCGTTGAACTTTGTTCACCCCGAGCAGGCTAAGTCACTGAACGGCGGCTTCATGGCTGAGAAATTGGAAACCATCGACGAGTGGTTTGGCGAAATCATGGACGAGGTTGATAATCTTGGTATTGCCGAAAACACACTGGTGGTATTTATGGCGGACAATGGCCTGATGTATCACTACGAGGGTACGTCGGGGCTTAATCAGCTGATTTATCGCGGCGGCAAAACTGACTTTACGGAGGGTGGCGTTCGCGTCGACGCTTATGCACGCTGGCCGGGTGCAATCGAGGCGGGAACGACCGCCGGCGATATTGTCCATGCGTCTGACCTCTTTACGACGTTTGCCAGAGTCGCTCAGGCGGACAAGTATATTCCACGCGATCGAGTAATCGATGGCATTGACCAAACACCGCTGCTGCTCAACGGCCAAGGCCAGGGTCGCCGTGACTACGTGTACGTGTATCAGAATGAAAATCTTCGGGCGATCGTCAAGCAAGAGTGGAAGATGCACATGGCCGCTCCGGGAATGCCAGCGGCTGCCGCCGGGGTTTACAACGTCTATCGTGACCCCCGCGAGGAGCACCCGCTAATTGGTCACTCGCTGTGGAGTGGAGCCAGCTTTCAAGATATGGCCAAGCGTCACTTTATGACCATCGGCAAATATCCTCATAACAAGCTGGGCAAAGGCAAGCCCTATGAGGGTATCGATAACCTGCGTCCGGAAAGTATCGAGACCGTGCGCACGTTTACGTCCTGGCACTAAGTTAGATTAGATCATCGTGGCCGCAGCTTAATCTGCGGCCTTTTTTTTGTCCTGCTTTTACTGGAGTCTCTCATGACATCAACTACCCGACGCTCATTAATCAAGTCAGCCGCTGTTGTCGCAGGTTCAGTGCCACTTGCCGGCGCATTGGCGGCCTCCTCGACGGATTCAGCTCCCGTGGCGGGCGACATCAAGGTAGCGGGCTACGACTATGATCGAGTGCGTGGAATTATGGATGGTCGTGTTGGCATAGCGGGCTCGAACGTCAGCTTTGACTATCAGGATATTTATGCGGTCAATGAATTTGCCTTTGGCGATAGCAAGCCCTATGAGGTGACTGAGCTTGGCCTCATTCCCTACGTGAATCGGTTCATCAACAATGACTTTCGGGATTACACGCTGATACCGGTTTTCATCTCCCGGGTTTTCAGGCACCGCAATGTTTTCGTGCGAGCAGATTCCGGCATTGATTCTCCAAAAGATTTGATCGGCAAGAAGGTAGGCACACCGGGCTACGGCATGAGTGCGAACACCTGGATTCGTGGGTTCCTCAAAGACGAGTACGGGGTTCAGGCCGATGACATGGATTGGATTGAAACCACAAAGTCCTCTGACGCTGGCGAACTCACCGGTAGCGGTTGGAGTGCGTTTGAGGCAGGCGGGAAATCACCGTATTTCTTTCCGGAAGGGTTTCCCCTGCGCCTTGGGCCGCCTGGGGTAGACGAGTCGGAGTTGCTACTGAGTGGTGAGTGTGACGCTCTGATTACGGCTATAAGCCCCAGTGCGTTTATCGACAGAGACCCACGTATTAAACGCCTCTTTCCCGATGTTAAGCAAACGGAGCAGGCCTATTTTCGTAAGACGGGCATGTTTCCGATTATGCATGTGGTGGGGATTCGTACCAATGCCATCGAAGCAAATCCTGAACTTCCCAGAGCTGTTTACGACATGTATACCCGAGCGAAGCAGCTAGCCTATGCAGACCTGGAAACGACCACCTCGCTGAAAGTGTCTTTGCCCTGGGTGACCCAGGAGTATGAAGAAACCCAGCGGTTGATGGGTGATGACTACTGGCCTTACGGTATTAAAGCCAACGAAAAGGAATTGGATGCCGTGATGCGTTACGTGCACGAGCAGGGTTTAGTGAAGAGGCGGGCTGACTTCCGGGAGATGTTCCATCCATCAACGCTGGAGCTGTAGTTAGAACTCGCCGCTATAAAACGAGAGTCTCAACTGGGGTCGCTGAAGCAGGGGGCTCGACGCTCAAATTTTGCAGAGATAGCCTCTACTTGATTTGAGGAGCCCAATATCCCCTGACTCGCAGCGGCTTCTTGTTGTAGTCCTTCTGCAACCCCAACGAGCGCCGATTGATTCAGTACCTGCTTTACAGCCCGAACCGCGTCGGGATTGCGATTAACGATTTTTTCGGCCAGCGCCAGCGCATCTTCAATGGGTGTAGCAGTGACTTCCGTGGCCAGTCCATAATCAAGAGCCTGCTCGCCTGTGAATCGGCGGCCGGTTAATGCCAGTTCCTTGGCTCTGTCCAGCGACGTTAGGCGTCGCAGGGATTGGGTAGCCGACATATCCGGGGTAAGGCCCCAGGTAATTTCCACCAACCCCAACGACGCTTCTGGGTGTATCAAACGAATGTCTGCACCCAGAGCCAGATTGAAACCACCCCCCAAAGAGACTCCGTGAACGGCGGCAATAACGGGTATGGGCACTTCCTGCCATAACCAGCCGATTTGCTGCGCCCGATTCGCGCCAGCAGGGCTCAAGTCATTCATCGCCGCGGTCACGTCCTCGCGTTCTGAATTGAGATCGCCGCTGGCCATTTCCGCAAATGAGCTCATATCGATGCCGGCGCAAAAGCTTTTACCTCTCCCTGAGATAACGATCACCCTAACCTCGCCCGGGTCCATCATTTGCCCGGCAAAGTCTAATAGCCCATTCATAATTGGCCCATCGATGGCGTTGTGTGCGTCGGGTCGATTCAACTGTAGGTGGGCGATGTGGTTCTCGATGGTGATTTCAATAGCACTGGTCACGGGCTTTCCTGATGTTGACTTTATTCTGTTTAAAATATCGCATTACGCTGCTGTGATCCCAAGGGCATTAGCGGTCATTGTTCGTTAACAAATCCATCAGTCGGGCAATTTTTAACCCTATGCGGTAGTCTGCAGTTAACGAATAAGAATCGGGTAGGGTGAATGAGTATTGTAAGGGGTATGCAGAGCTTCCTTTTGCTGGCGCTAGGTGTCGGATTTAGCTGTTCCGCGCTCGCCGTTGGAATTGATGAAACGGTGGAGTCTATTGTTCGCCCGTTTGCCGCATGGCTCTCTTCCTTCGTGTTTTACAAGCTACCGCTTTTCGGCTTTGAAATTCCTTGGATCGTGCTCTGGTTGGCGGTGGCGGCAACGTTCTTCACTTTGTATATGGGCTTCATCAATATTCGTGGCTTTGGCTTGGCTCTGCGCCTGGTGAGAGGTGACTATCACGACCCTAATGCCCCCGGCGAAATATCCCATTTTAAAGCGGTAGCGACCGCAGTCTCCGGTACTGTTGGAATAGGTAATATTGGTGGTGTTGCCGTGGCGATTGTTATCGGTGGGCCGGGAGCTGCGTTCTGGTTGATTGTCGCGGGCTTTGTTTCCATGTCGACCAAGTTGGTTGAGTGCACGCTGGGTGTGAAGTATCGCAAGCACAACCCGGATGGCTCGGTATCCGGTGGCCCGATGTATTACCTCGAGCACTACCTGGTAAAACGTGGTTTCCCCTTGATGGGTAAGGGTCTAGGCAAGTTCTATGCGCTATCTCTGGTGATAGGCTGCCTTGGCATTGGCAACATGTTTCAGTCCAATCAAGCCTACGTACAATTTGTCACTATCACCGGTGGCGATTCAAGTTACTTTGCAGACAAGGGCTGGTTGTTCGGTCTGGCAATCGCCGCTTTGGTGGGCGTGGTCATTGTTGGGGGCATCCGATCGATAGCGGCGGTAGCGGGCAAGGTAGTGCCGTTTATGGCGGTGCTTTACATGTTCTCCGCGGTTGTGATTATCGCCATGAGTGCAGAACATATTCCGGCTGCCATTGGTTTGATCGTCGGCAGCGCTTTTAGTGTGGAGAGCGCTACCGGTGGAATGGTGGGTGCCATTATTGTCGGCTTCCAGCGTGCCTTGTTCTCCAACGAGGCAGGTCTTGGCTCGGCGTCGATCGCGCACTCGGCGGTGCAGACGGATCATCCGGCCTCTGAGGGTCTGGTGTCTTTGCTGGAACCGTTTATAGACACAGTCGTCATCTGTACCCTGAGCTCGCTTGTCATTGTTGTGACGGCTTATCCTGCGGGCTTAATGGATCAAGGGTTGGAGGGTATTGCGTTAACCTCTGCAGCCTTTGAGCACCACTTCAGCTGGGCCCCTTATCCTTTGGCAGTGGCGGCTTTGCTGTTTGCCTTCTCTACTTCCATTGCCTGGTCTTACTACGGGCTAAAAGCATGGACCTATTTGTTCAGTGAGCATCCCGTGAGTGAAAATCTATTTAAACTCGTGTTTTGCGGTTTCCTGGCATTGGGCTGCATGATTCAGCTCGAAGCAGTGTTGGATTTTTCAGACGCTATGGTTTTCCTGATCTCCGTGCCAAACATTTTGGGTCTGTATTTTTACGCGCCGGAGATCAAGCGTGAGGTCAGGGAATTCATTGCTGCAGTGAACAGGGGTGAGGTGCGAAATTACCGCGAAGAGCGAGCCAGAGCTCTTTCCAGCTGACCGTATTTTAAGGGCTAATCTAAATGGAGCTCGGTCCAGAGCTCGTCTCTTAATGCTCGCTGGTAACCGAACTCGAACAGTTCGGACATGTATTCGGGGTCGAAGGGCTCGTCGCTGTTATCTTCTACAGCGTTTGTGGGGATCCAGGTAAGGTTCACATTGACACCATCGCGCTCTGCGAGTGCATAGATGCGGTAGGCGTCGCCGACCCCCTGCGTTCGAATGAGGGAGTCGATGGTACGCGAGGCGATGATGGTCAGCTTGGGGCTCACTGGATCATAGCTCGGATGCACGGTTGAATTTCTGATGAGGTAAGCCTGAGGGGTTCCCTTAACATTCAGTGCTTCCATAACGTCTTGCCAGTCCAGACTGCTCGGATAAAGGAACATTTGCGCTGCGGCGCCGCCGTCTACATGCATCTCGTCGTAACTAACGCCATTTGACTCAACCGGAATGTAAACCGGCGGAAACGCTCCGGGAATCGATGCTGATGCGCGCAGGATATCCCTGATCATTTCAGGGGCATCGGGGTGGCCACTATCGGCAATACGTCCTATGTTCCAGATGACTGGGCGACCTGCATCCAGGTTTGTAGTCGCTATGAGAAGCAGTCTGCCCTTGCGATATTCCGCAGCGATTTTTTCGATTATTTCATCGTTAACATAGGTTCTGAGCGTTGCCGTAAACGGAGTGGTGTCCACCAGTCCGTCTCCTCCTATAATTTTAAAGACACTCCTGATGTTGAACACCTTGTCTGTTCCGAGCGTGGTGTAAATCTCTTTGAGTTGTGCGTCATAATCAGAGCCAAGGAAGGCGAACGGCGCAATCAGGGCGCCGGTACTCACGCCAGTAACAATAGCGAAGTCAGGTCGGTCGCCTTTTGCGCTCCAGCCCACCAATGCGCCTGCACCGTAGGCGCCATTGGCACCGCCACCTGATATGGCAAGATAACTGTGCTCTTGCCCGGAAACACCCGCATACTTTTTCTTGAATTCTTCTGAGGTTTGGGTACTTAAGAGATAGTTCTCATTTTCCAATCGAGAGGTGTCGCCCCAGTAGCGAAGATCCGTTTTTCCCAGGAACGTAGCTTTGTCATAGCCCTCGGCGGGTAGCGGGTTTCTGGTGATGCTGCCGCAGGCTGTGGCCAGCAGAAGTGTAAAAATGACGAGCGTCTTGGATAATAACTGTGGCATTGGAAGGTGTTTGGGTCGCTGGCGTTGAAGGGTATTGTAAGTCGAGTAACCGACGGAAGAAACTGGACTAATTAACACTGCGGTGGAGATAGCTCAATAGCCAACCGGAGAGTGCAAACTGTAAGAGAGCATCGTACTATTTCTTTTTGCCAATTTTCATTTCATACAGCGAGGGCAGGTGCCATGTCACCGGAGCGAGCAATAGAAAATTTGATCTACCGCTATGCAGAGTTGATAGACAGCGGCGACTTGGCCGCTGTCGGGGAACTGCTAGCAAAGGCAAAGTTCATCGGCCCTGATGGCGAGGTTCATGCTGAGGGTAGAGAACCCATCGCTGGTCTATACGGTGCATTTACCCGAATTCATGACTGCGGTACGCCACTCAGTCACCATATCACCAGTAATGTTCAGATTGAGGTACAGGGTGAGAGGGCAGATGCGCGATCTTACTTCACCGTGTTACAGGCAACAGAATCGCTGCCCCTGCAAGTGGTGATGGCGGGCCGCTACGTAGATGACTTTGCCTATGACGAGGCCGGTTGGCATTTCGTCACCCGGCAAATTATTCCGCGCTTGTCAGGAGACCTGTCTCAACATTTGAAAGCCTAATTTAGGCTAGCTTGAAGGGCAGGTTGCGCAAACGCTGTCCGGTAGCGGCAAAGATTGCATTGCCTAGAGCGGCGGGTGCGGGCGGAGTTGCGGGCTCGCCCACGCCAGTTGGGGGAGCATCGCTATTAACGATAGCCACGTCTACGGCGGGTGCCTCGTTCATTCTCAGCACGGGGTAGTCATGGAAGTTACCCTGCTGCACCGCGCCTTCCTTGAGGGTGATCTCTCCTTTCATCGCTGCGCTTAACCCAAACAGCACACCACTCTCCATTTGCTGGCGCACAATATCTGGATTCACAACCTGGCCACAGTGAATGGCGCAATAAGCCCGTTCAAGTTTTGGTTGTCCATTGGCGATGGATATTTCAACGACCTCGGCGACCACCGAGTGAAAAGACTCGTGAACCGCAACGCCCTGGAAGTGGCCAGCGGGTGCATTGCCCCAGTCGCTGAGCTTTTTGACCTCCATTAACACTTCTCGGTGTCGGCTGCCTCCGGGAAGGTTTTGGAGTCGAAAAGCCAGGGGATCTATTCCCGCTGCATGGGCGAGTTCATCGACAAAGCTCTCTACAACAAACGCCGTGTGACTGTGCCCGACTGAACGCCAGTAGCCTAGTCTTACCGGCGTCTCCACGTTCTTAAAGCCCACGTCGATATGCGCAAATTGATACGGCAGTTCCTTGGCGCCTTCTACGGAAGAGCTGTCTTTTTTAGCGACCATGCCGGTGCCAAAATCGATCAGAAAATCGGGGACCCAACCAGGCACCATTCCCGATGACAGTGAGCCCGCATAGGACTGAAGCAGGCTGGGGCCTGCCAAATGATGCTGCCAGCTTTCCACGTTGCCGTCTTCGTCGAGTCGGGCGCTGAGCCTCGACTTCATCGGCGGCCGATAAAAGTCATGGCGGGTGTCATCTTCACGACTCCATACCAGCTTGACTCGTTTTCCGACGGAACGCGCAATTCGCGCTGCTTCCAGCACATGGTCCGGGGCTGCCCTGCGACCGAAGCCACCACCGAGAAACTGGTTGTGTACCGTTATCTCGTCGGCATCGATGCCAAGACCAATAGCTGCAAACTTCTGAGCCATGTCCGGAGATTGTGACCCGACCCAAACTTCCCGGCTGTTTGGATCAACGGTAGCGTTCATTGGCTCCATGGTAGCGTGGGCAAGGAAGGGGAGGCTGTAATCCGCTTCAATCAGTTGATGGGGCTCGCCTTTAGGAACCCTGCCGTCTTTGCGAATTTTGGCGAAGTCTCCTGCATTCAATGCAGCGCTGAGCGCTTTATCGATACTGGTGCTGTCTATTAGTTTGGAGTCGCTTGGCTGCCATTGTATGTCGACGGCCTCAGCCGCTTTGCGGGCGCGCCAGTAGTTTTCGGCAACCACTGCGACACCCTCTTCAATGGCAAATACTGAATGTATGCCGGGCATTGCTTTAGCCTTCTGCCCATCGAAGCTGATCAATGGGCCGGCTGCGACAGGCGGGCGCACGATCACGGCGACCAATGCATCGGGGTTGGGGGCATCAATGCCAAAACTGGCTGTGCCGCTGACCTTGGGCTGGTTATCGAGTCGGCTATTCTGTTTGCCAATGTATTTGAATGCTGCGGCGTCTTTGAGAGCGGGTTTTCGGGGCACCGAGAGCGCACTGGCAGTGGTGGCCAGTTGACCATAGGGAAGTGCAATCTGGCCGTCTCTGCTTTTGACCACACCGTTTTCACAATAGAGATCGGCGACCGGAATATCACTTAGCTGACTTGCAGCGCTAAGCAGCATGCTTTTTGCCGCGGCGCCTACTTGCCTGAGCGGCAGATAATTGACGCGAATTGCGTTACTACCGCCGGTTATCTGTAAATAGTACTCGGGGTCGCGAAAGGCTTTGTCGACGCTTGCCATTTCATAGCTAACGCTATCAGGTGCAACTTCAAGTTCTTCGGCAATCAGGGTGATCAGGCCGGTAACGGTACCTTGGCCCATTTCAACTTTGTGTATCTGCACCGTCACGGTGCCGTCAGCGGCAATGCGCAAGAAAGCGTTGGGTTCAAAGTCGCCCTCGACATCTGCATTACCGGCATTGGCGACGCTGAAACCCAGTGTGAGACCGCCGCCAACGACAGACAGGTTGCGAACAAACTCTCGACGCGACAGGCTCATGCGTCGCGCTCCGCAGTGCCTGGCTCCCAGGTATTGACCTGGCCAGATGCTCGCTTGATGGCTTTGCGAATTCGGCCATAGGTTCCGCAGCGGCAGATATTTCCGGACATGGCATTATTGATGTCGTCATCCGAAGGGCTGGCGTTTGTCGCCAGCAAAGCGGCGGCGGACATAATCTGCCCAGATTGGCAGTAGCCGCACTGGGGCACATTTTCTGCCACCCAGGCCTGCTGAAGTGGATGATCTCCGTTAGGCGCAAGGCCCTCGATGGTAGTGATAGCTCTGCCCTGAATAGTGCTAATGGGTAGTGAGCAACTGCGTACTGGAGTGCC
This sequence comes from Halioglobus sp., assembly GCA_039986455.1. Classification (GTDB taxonomy): domain Bacteria; phylum Pseudomonadota; class Gammaproteobacteria; order Pseudomonadales; family Halieaceae; genus Halioglobus. The sequence goes on along the minus strand of JBDWQQ010000113.1, from coordinate 18,598 downwards.
GTCTAAATGCACCGTGCAGGCCCCGCATAGACCCATGCCGCAGCCGAATTTCGTGCCGTTCATGTTGAGCACATCGCGTAACACCCAAAGCAATGGAGTGTCGTCCTCGATGGAAAGCTGTTGCAGCTTTCCGTTGAGCTGAAATTGAATGTCTACTTTTTGCAAGCGAGCTTACTCTCTTAAAACGTTACGGCTTTGTAGTGTGTGTCTTGAGCCAGAAAAAGCCGCCGAAGCCGGCAATCGCCGACGCTAGAAGAATGCCTGTCTTGGCCGCCAGCAACTCCGCTGGCTTATCAACGAAGCCAAGGTCGGCGATGAAAATAGACATTGTAAAGCCAATTCCTCCCAGCAGGCCTACACCGAAAATGTGATGCATGTTCAGGCCATCCGGCAGCTTCGCCATGCCCAGTTTTACGGTGACCCAGGTAAACCCGGCAATGCCGAGCGGCTTGCCCAGCAGCAACCCGCAGAGGACTCCCAATGTAATCGGGCTGGAAACAGCTTCACTAATCTCAGCAAAATCGATGGGGATGCCGGCGTTTGCCAAGGCGAAGATAGGGATCACGATGTAGGCAACAGGTAGGTGCAAAGAGTGCTCAAGACGTTGGGCGGGTGCTTGAACCAGTTTTACCCCGTCCCCCAATGACATGACCAGAGCTCGGAAGCTATTGTTGTGGATGATGTCGGCATTTTCGCTGATGGACGCCTGCATCTTTTGGGTGGCGTCATCGACTCGCTTGATAAACGTTTGTGGCTCAAATTTGGGCCGGATAGGAATAACGAAGGCAACGACGATGCCTGCGATAGTGGCGTGAATGCCGCTTGCGAGCATAGCGGTCCACAACATGATTCCCACGGTAGCGTAGGGCAGAGGCCTGCGCACGCCGCCAAGATTGAAAGACAGCAGAACAAAAGTCAGCACCGCGGCGTAAAACAACGCCATGGTGTCGAGGTTCTCTGTATAGAAGAGAGCGATAACGGCGACAGCGCCCAGATCATCTACAATGGCCAGAGCAATCAGAAAGGTGATTAGGTTTTTGGGAATGCGCGGTCCCAGTAAACTGAGGGCGCCAATGGCAAAGGCGATATCAGTCGCCATGGGTATGCCCCAACCCTTCGCATCAGGGCCGCTGGTATTGAAAATGAAGTAACCCAGTGCCGGAATCAGCATGCCCCCGATGGCGGCCATAATGGGCAGCAATGCCTGACTGGGGGTGGACAATTCTCCCACCATCAGCTCTCTCTTTAATTCCAAACCCATGATGAAGAAAAACATGGCCATGAGGGCTTCGTTGATCCAGTGGTGGATAGAGAGTGAAAACGATTTGCTACCAAAGCTGATGGCTACCTGTTCATGGAGAAAGTGCTCATAGCTCTCATGCAGAGGGCTGTTGGCGATTACCAGTGCCACCACCGCACAGATCATCAATAAAATACCGGACGTGGTCTGGCGATGAATGAATTCTTCCAGTGGGGTCAGGATTCGATCAAAAGACCGTTCCCAGGGGGCGTGATAGACACCTTTAGGCATGTTGCGAGCGACTCCCGTCGTTGAGGGTGATTACTGCCTGAGCAGGCATGGTACTTGACCGGTCGATGTGGGGGAAGTTCCCTTCAATACGTCTGTGCTAGGTCTCAGAGCGTGAACTAGACTACTTGGCGGGAACGGCAAAGGAGCCTTGAGATGAACCGCACGAAAGAGGTTATGGAAAAGCTAGCGGCAAGGCCCTATTTAACAGATGGTGGCCTTGAGACCGAACTGATTTTTTTACAGGGAATGGAGTTGCCACACTTTGCTTCTTTTCCCTTGCTGGAGACGGAATCAGGACGCGCTGTTCTGGAAAAGTACTTTATGGGTTTTGCTGATATCGCGGGGCAGGCTGGTTATGGCTTTGTGTTTGAAAGCCCTACCTGGCGGGCGCACCCTGCGTGGGGCGAGATCATGGGATATGACGCGAAGGCGCTGGACAGGCTAAACCAGCAAGCGATTCATTTTCTGGCGTGCTTACGTGGTAACTGCGGCGGAACGGCAGCCGGGCATTTGGTCAGTGGTTGCATTGGCCCGCGAGGAGATGGCTACGTGGCAGACCATCTAATGACTGCGCAGCAATCTAAGGACTACCATCGCGCCCAGATTATCAGTTTTGCTCAAGCCGGCGCGGATATGACCTCGGCGATGACACTTAACTATCCAGATGAGGCGATAGGGATTGTGAGCGCCTGTCAGGAAGTTGATTTACCGGTGGTGATTTCTTTCACTGTCGAAACCGATGGCTGCCTGCCCAACGGCACCTTATTAAGGGATGCCATTGAAACGGTTGATCTGGCCACGGGTTCGTCGCCAGCCTATTACATGATCAACTGCGCTCACCCCGATCATTTCAATGATGCACTGACTACTGAGCAGCCGTGGCTTGAACGTATTGGAGGGTTGCGTGCCAATGCATCCAGGATGAGTCATGCGCAGTTGGATAATGCGGAGGCCTTGGACGATGGTGACCCTGCTGAACTGGGCGCCCAGTTATTAGCCCTGCAACGACGGATGCCGCACATACGCGTGTTGGGCGGCTGCTGTGGCACCGATCATCGTCATGTGAGTCATATGTGTGAGGTACATTGACCCAGCGCATGTCATATCGCCGATTGCGGGTATACCCTGCACCGGTTGCCAGCGCTTGTGCGCATCAGTCATAGAAGTAGAAGAGGAGAAAAACCCATGTTGAAAACCGTGCCGGAAATGGTCGCCGAGGCCCGAGCAAACTTGCGCTGCATAGACTCAGTCGCAGCCATGGCCGAAATTGGTGTTAACGACGGCTCCATTCTGGATGTGCGTGAGGTCGTTGAAGTCGAGCATCTCAACGCGCCGCATTCCATTAACATTCCCAGAGGTGTTTTGGAGATGAAAATCGGTGAAGCCATTGCTGATGAAAATCATCCCATCTACGTGCACTGCGCAACCGGAGGCCGCGCTACCCTGGCGGCCGAACAGTTGGTGAAAATGGGTTATCGCAGTGTTTCCGTCATCACTTGCCCCATCGACATAGTGGTGGAACAACAGAAATTAACCGCGTAGAGACGACCCGGGGGAAGGGTGCAGTTGCGCGCTCAGGAGGCTGAGAGGAACGGCCCGTCAACGCATAGCCTGCGGCCATCGGGTGCTGCGCAGGCGCCGCAAATACCCACGCCACACTTGGTCAGGTAGTCAATAGCGCTGAAGATCTGGTCGTCTCGGCAAAACTCTCTTTGGACGGCGATGGCCGCATGGACCATCGGAGATGGGCCGCAGTTGTAAAACACCAGGGCATCTCTTTCTTCTTCTGACATGGCTTGTAGTCGCTGGCGCAACAGTTCGGTTACCACGCCGTGGTAGCCGGCGCTGCCATCGTCGGTTGCCACGTGTACCTCTGCAATCTGCTGGCACTCCTCAAGGAAGTACAGTCGTTCAGCAGTGCGAGCCCCAGCGAAAACCTCTGCATTGCCGAAGTCCCGCGCCACCTGATAAACCGCTGCGAGGCCAGTACCACCGGCGACAGCCATGACTTTTGAACCTTCAGGCGGATCTACTGGAATGCCGTGTGGACCGCGAACGTAGCACTCGGTGCCTTCGGGTAGATCCATCATTGCATGGGTGAAATGGCCGACATCGATCACAACGAGAGAGAAAGGGTCGTCAGTCAGGGCTGAAAATGGTTTTTCGCCGACACCGGGCACCCACAGAAAAATAAATTCGCCGGCTTGAATATTGAGTTTCCGATCAAAGGTCAGGATGGTAATGTCTTCGCATACCTTTTCATTCTTAACCAGCGTCACGGGCGCGAAGTTCATGTCCACGTCGTAGCGGATATGGGATTCCGCGCGGTTCTGGTCGCGATCCATGTCCGCTGACAGCGTTTTGAAATAAGCGCCGATTTCGTCGGTTGTTAGGCCGGTGAGTGATGAGCCGACGCCGACAATGGTCGCCCCAGCGTCGAAGAATGCACGCACGTCATCAGCGCTGGACACTCCGCCACAGCCGATGACAGGCAGGTCACTGGCCTCCGCCACCTCTTTCACGCATTTCAGTCCAATGGGCAGTATGCCTTTACCTGACATACCGCCGGAGCCATTGCTAAGCACCGGATGACCATGGGCAGAGGTGTAGCCTGGTCCCACTGTGTTAATTGCGCAAAAGCCATCGGCACCACCCGCTTCTGCGGCCCTGGCGATAGACGCAATGTCAGGTGTATTCGGGGTCAGTTTAGGGATGACCGGGATATCCACCACCGCCTTAACCGCAGCGACGATTTCCCTGACCATATCCGGGTCCTGACCCATGGCCATGCCGTAGCCTTTGGCGTGTGGGCAGGAAAGGTTTAACTCCAGGCCGTCTGATACCGGCGCCAAAATTTTAGCGACTTCGACAAACTCGGCGATACTGCCACCGAAGATCGAGGTCAGTAGAAAGCGATCCTCGGGAACGCGCAATTGAGCCATCAGCTCAGCTGAGCGCTGGGGCCCCGGGTTGGTCAGGCCAACGGCGTTGACGAAGCAGCCGGGGGCATATTGGCTGAGTACAGGCTCACGGTAGCCATCGCGCGGCTCGGGCCCGATGCTCTTGGTTGTTACCACGCCCACCTCAGGCATATGATCAAAGATGTACTGCATAATGGGCACAGCGGTGGTGACAATACCGGAAGGGATGGTAAAGGGGCCGGAGAGGGTTTTGCCGAAGAATTCTGTGCTCAATGTGCTGGACTCAGTTGGATGCGGTATCAGGTGAGGCATTATAAAGGTTCTTGTCGCTATCCGCGAAGCTGAAAGTGTTATCGATGTAGACAATCGCCATCTGCTCAAGGGCAAGCCTTCCTCCGGTCACACTCGAATTCTATATGGTGGGCCGTCCCCCGACATCCCTTGCATGCCCCCGCTGTCTAACTGATGTAAGATCGAGATGAAGCGGAGGGTCAGCGAGCCCGGTAAACTGGGGCCTGACTTAGAAATAACCGGGACAAAGACACCAAAAAATTGCTAAAGGCCGCGGCTATTACCAGATCCAACTTTACTCGAATGATTCCCGTCGCGATTACGGTAATGTTGGTCACAGCCATTTGCGCACCACTGATGGTCTACGGCCCACAGGTTGGGCATAGTGTTTACTTCAACATTTCTTGGGGCGGAATATTTAGTGAGCAGTTGTTTGCGGGAGAGTTTTACCCTCGCTGGTTGATGGGGCTCAATATTGGCGCGGGCAGCCCGGTTTTTTTCTTTTATGGTCCTGCTCCGTTTTACTTCAGTGCTTTTGGAACTGCATTGTGTGAGGGCTGCACTCCTTCCGTGCAGTTGGGCATTGGCCAGTACCTCATCATCGTACTGTCCAGTCTTACCTTCTATTTGTATATGCGTGGACATGTGGGTCGATGGCCTGCGGCCCTGGGCGCATTCCTATACGGGATCGCACCCTATCACTTGTCAGTTGACGTGCTTGTTCGCCAGGCGATGGGTGAGTTTACCACCTACTTGTTCCTACCTCTGTGCTTCCTCGCAGTGGATAGAATTTCTCGCGATCGATCAGGCCTTGTGCTCTTGGCCGTCAGTTATGCTCTTCTTGTGATGTCGCATATCCCTTCAGCACTTTTAGCGTCACCATTGATTCTTTTGTACGCGACCCTGGTTTTTTTCCCAGGCAGAAAAGGAAAGCACTTATTCGAGTTTTCGGGCGGTATTCTGCTGGGAATTTTGCTCGCCTCCTGTTATTTGCTTCCGGCGATTTTCGATCAGGAGAACGTCTGGATATCCAAGCTTTGGGGGGATTATTACGATTATTCGAAATGGTTTCTACTGGATGGGGTAGAAGCTCCCGACCCTGGAATGGAGGCGAGACTGGGTCAGATAACGTTGTCCGGCTCTGTAGTAATGATGGTCTCCTTGGTATTGGCATACTCCAAAAATTCTAAAATTCGACAGCACATAGTGGCCGTTTTTGGGGTCTATCTGAGTACCTGGTTTCTGTTGACCCCGCTTTCAAGTTGGGTTTGGGAATACGCGCCTTTTTTAAAGAAAGTACAATTTCCATGGCGAGTTATTGTCGTACAGGAGTGGTCGGTAGTTGTGGTCTTATGTATTGCGTTTTCTCGCGCTCTTGAAGAGCCACGATGGAGGCTGTTGCCAGCGATAGTGTTAGTCGTGGCTTGCTGTGCCGGGGCCAATTATCTTGCGCAAAAGGAATTCAGTCGACATGAGGGCCTGTTAGAGAATCCGCATAATCAGCGCAAGCTCGCCGCGGGAGCGAACGGCAATTTTGATGTACCGGAGTATCTCCCTATTGGGGTGCGGGTCGAACGCAAAGTCGCATTATCAAATGTTAGGCGAATGCCCATGGTGGTCTATGAGTCTGGCTTAGGCGTCGTTGAGGTGCAGCATTGGGAGCCCAGAGATATCAGATTGAACGTAAAGCTGGAGAGGGATACTCCCGTGGTGTTACGACACTTTTATTACCCGGGCTGGCGGGCCGTGAGGTCGGACACAGGCGAGTCAATTCGAGTAGGCTCTCATGACCCACTTGGCTTGATTGCTTTCCTTGCACCTGCTGGTGACTATGGAGTGTCAATAGAGCTGACATCCAGGTGGCCAGAGCGTCTTGGTTGGTGGCTGAGCACTCTTGGCGCGCTAGTGTGTCTAACACTAGCATGGTTAAAATATAGACAAAGAAATACCTTCAAAACGATACCGTCATCTGCTCGTTCCGCTGGCTCTGGTTAGAGCGAACAAGTGCATAACTATTCTGGGCTTTTCCAGTTTTTGTAGACTTACGCAGAATAAGATAGCGTCAGGTTCCGCAAAAAGTCCTCTGCACGACCTGCTCGGTTTGCGGTGGAGTGGCGTACTTAGATTTTTGTGTATCAAATTTTTGCGGACCGATGAGGCAGTCTAACAATGTATTAAATGGCTGAAAGTTATCGTCATCCTCGCCGGCTCGAATCGCTTCCTCCACCAGGTGATTGCGCGGTATATAGACAGGGTTCGCCGCCATCATGCGTGTGGCCCGGGTATCCGCCGTGAGTTGATCAGCTTCCAGGCGTTGTCGCCACTTGGACAACCAGGGCACAAAGGCGTCCGGAAACTCAAATAACTCAGTGACCGGGTCGTCGGAGTCGCAAGCCAGATCGTAAAGGCTTCGGAAGCACAGCGTGAAATCGACTTCCTCTGCGGTCATTAGCTCAAACAGCTCGTCCACCATGGGCTTATCCGAGTCACGGATCTCATCCAGGCCGAGCTTGTCAGCAAGGCCTCTTAGGTGCGCAGCTTCGAACAAAGCGGGAAATTCGTCCACTGTGGCCTGGGCCAGCTCCACCGCTTTGTCCTGGTCCTGGTGCAGAACGGGTAATAGGGCTTGGGCCAGAACGGCAAGGTTCCAGTGGGCGATGCCCGGCTGGTTGCGGTAGGCATAACGACCACCGTGGTCGATTGAGCTGAATACTTTTGCTGGATCAAACTCGTCCATAAAGGCGCAGGGGCCATAGTCGATGGTCTCTGCGCATATCAACATGTTGTCTGTGTTCATTACACCGTGAATGAATCCGAGTAATTGCCAACGGGGAATGAGCGTGGCCTGTGCAGCGGTGACCGCCTGCAACAACGCCAGCGCGGGGTTATCTGTGTCAGCGCGTTCCGGATAGTGTCGCTTCAGGCAATAGTCGACCAAGGCATTGAGGGCATTCAGGTCCTTTTGCGCGGAGAAAAACTGAAAGGTGCCAAAACGAACGTGGCTTGATGCAACCCGTGCCAGAACAGCACCGGGCAAGAAGCTCTCCCGGGTGACCTTTTCTCCGGTGGTGGCAGCGGCGAGGGCTCTGGTACTAGGCACGCCAAGGGCGTGCATGGCCTCGCTGACGAGGTACTCCCGTAACACGGGGCCCAGGGGTGAGCGGCCATCGCCGCCCCGAGAGTAGGGGGTGGGCCCAGAACCCTTGAGCTGTATATCGTAGCGGTGGCCCTGGGCAGTCAGCACTTCGCCCAGTAGCAGTGCGCGGCCATCACCGAGCTGGGGGTTGTAGCTGCCAAATTGATGCCCTGCGTATACAGCCGCTAGCGGCTCGGCGCCGGGCGGTAGATAGTTGCCAGCCACGGTGGCTATACCCTCGCTGGACTCAAGCCAGTCCGGGTCTATGCCCAGTTGCTCAGCCAGCGTTCGGTTGACCTTGATAGCGCCGGGAGTTGCTACTTCGCCGGGCTGCAAGCGGGAGTAGAAGGTCTCGGGAAGTTGGACATAAGTGTTGTTGAAGGGAATGGGACCCATGGTTTGACCTATCCTGATGCTGGCTGATCTGCTATATACGTGTGTGCGAGCATGATAGCCCAATCGGGCATTGAACATTCAGGAGATCGAACATGTCCAGAAAGACCTGGGATACCCTTATCCAGAACGCTTTGGTATTTGATGGCACTGGCGAAAAGCCCCGAGAAATGGATATTGCCATCAAGGGAGGGCGGATAGCGGCCAAGGGTATGTTTTTGCCGCGTTCAATGGCGGCTGAAGTGATTGATGGGCAGGGGCAGTGGTTGATGCCGGGCCTGTTGGATATTCATACCCACTTAGACCTTGAAGTTGATCTTGATCCCGGTCTGCCCGAAGTGGTCCGTCATGGCACTACGACGGTTCTGGTCGGTAACTGTAGCCTCGGTACCTGCTTTGGCAGTCAGAAAGAAGGGGAGCAAGACCCTATTGTTGACTGTTTTACTCGGGTAGAAAATATTCCCAAGTCGGTACTTCGCAAGTGTGTTGAAGCTGTGACCTGGCAGAACACCGGCGAATACATGGATCATTTCGACGATATGCCACTGGGGCCCAACGTGGGCGTCTTTCTCCCGCATTCCATGTTACGGGTTGAGGCCATGGGCCTGGATGAAAGCATTTCACGGGAGCCCACGGAAGCAGAAATGGTGCAAATGGAGAGCCTGCTCGATTCAGCCATGGATCAAGGCTATATCGGCATGAGCACCGACGGTCTGCCTTTTCACTATCTCTCAAACGACCCGCATACCGACAAGCGTATTCCCACTCAGTTTGCCAGTTTCGGTGAGCTGAAAAGGTTGCTAGGTGTTGTGCGCGGTAAAGACAGGGTGTGGCAGACGACGCCGATTCTCGAAAATCGTCTTAAGGCATTTCTTTACTTCACGCTCACCAGTGGACGTTTGTTTGGTAAAACGCTTAAAACATCGGCGCTATCGGCGATCGAGTTTGCATTGGCCCCTAAAGCCGTTAAGGCATTCCTGGGTTTTGCGTCTTTAATGAATGGTCGGTTATTTAAGGGCAATATGCATTTTCAGGCCCTGGGAACGAATTTTAGAATCTGGTCGGACGGTATCGTCAGTCCACTCTTCGAGGAGTTGGACTCTACCTGCAGGTTGATTGCCAAGGAATATGACGATGTAGAAGGTCGCCTGGCACTCCTCAACGACCCGGAGTTTATCCAGCAGTTTCGAGACGACTGGCACCACGGTCGTGGCGACAAGGACATCGCAAGCATTAAAGCGCGCATGGGTATGCCCGATATGGTTGTGCCACGGGATTTCGGCATGATGACGTTTGATGGTGCGCCGGTGGATGATTGGAACGGTGAAACCTTTCAACAGGTTTTTCAGCGCCTTGAAGGCTATCAGCGAGGACAGTCTGATCATGCCCGCTCTGATGCCGAGCGCGACGCATTCGACAAGTTTCCACGACCGATTCTAGACGATGCAGACTTCATGCTGCATATGATGCGCGAGTACGATAAGGGGTTTCGGTTCTGGGTTGATGTCGCCAATGTCGGTAACAAGGCGACTCTGGATTTGTTACTGCACAAGCACACCTTGCCCGGCTTCAATGACTCGGGCGCACACATCACCAATATGGCGTTCTTCGACGCCAACCTTAACTCCCTGAAGCTCGCCCAGCAGAAATCGCTGGAAACAGTCTCTGCGATCGTGAAGCGACTCACCAGCGAGCCGGCAGCTTTCTTTGGACTGGATGTGGGAACGCTGGAGCTGGGAGACCAGGCCGATATCACCATGATCGATCCAGAGGCTCTACGCCAATGGGACGATCTCAGTGGAAGAGAGTTGATCTACCGGGAGCTATTTGAGCACCAGCAAATGGTGAGCCGTTCTGACGGTGTAGTGACATACACCTTCATCAACGGTGAGCCGGTGTGGCGAGACGGCGATCACACCGAAGCCCTGGGTACGAAGACTTTGGGCAGAGCGTTGCGAGCCGCGTGATCATTTGAGCTTTTTTATTGAGGCAGGACAAGCTTCCCGGGATTTGCGCTAGCGATACCTGTGGGCGCCGCTATGCTGGAAGCTCAAACACTGGGTGAATAAGCATGACTGGTAAGCAGCTGTCTATTGCAATAACCGGCGCCGGAGGCGCCGGTGTCATATCGGTAGGCGAGCTTTTGCTGCAGGCCTCGGCGAAAGAGGGTGGTCGTGGCTTATTGCGCAAGGCTTTCGGACCCCAAATCCGGGGTGGCGAGTCTGCTGCACTGCTAAAGCTGACAGAAACTGAACGCTACACGCCAGCCAATGAGTACGATCTGCTGCTCGCCTTTGACTGGAATAACTTTAGTCGCTTTGGCGATGAAATTCGCCTGGTACCGGGTGCGGTCGTCATTTGTGAGGAGAAAAGTGATCCTCCTGAGGAAGTCCTCGCCGCCCAGCCAAACCTCATTCGCCTGCCCATGGCCCAGTTGGCGTCATCTGCTCATGCCGATGGCCGGGTCAATATGTTTGCGTTGGGTTTATTGGGTAAGTTGTTGGGGTTGCCTGGCGATAGCCTGAGCCAGCTCGCACAGCAAAAGCTTAAAAATAAACCTGAAGCCTACCGCGAGGCGGCAAGTACCTGCATTACATCTGGAGTGAAAAATGCGCCAGATATGGTGCTCTCGGTGCCTGCGCCGGGCGAGCCAGGCGCATGGTACATCAGTGGTAATCAGGCTGCGGGCCTGGGTGCGCTGGAAGCCGGCGTGCGTTTTGTGGCGGCTTACCCGATTACCCCTGCCTCTGATGTTCTTGAATGGATGGCAGGTGGACTGGAAAAGCTCAATGGTGACCTGGTGCAGGCAGAGGATGAACTCGCTGCCATTAACATGACGATTGGGGCGGCCTTTGGGGGTGTGCCATCGTTTACGGCGACCTCTGGCCCTGGGTTGGCACTGATGACCGAAAGTATTGGGTTGGCGGTGGCCAGTGAAACACCGGTGACTATTCTTAACGTGATGCGCGGCGGACCTTCCACAGGCATACCGACCAAGTCGGAGCAAAGTGATCTGGATATCGCCCTGCATGGGCTTCATGGTGATGCGCCCCATCTGGTACTCGCGCCTCTGGATATTGCCGACTGTGTGTACACCAGCGCCTGGGCAGTGACTTTAGCGCAGAGTCTGCAAACGGCGGCTATCGTCCTGTCGGATCAGTTTATCGGTCAGTCGACAGCGGTCATCAGTGAGCCAAAACGCTGCGCTCCGGCAGTGCTTGCAGAGCAGGAACAGGACAACAGCTATTTGCGCTATCGCCTGACGGAGTCCGGCGTTTCAACGCTGGCCGCACCGGGTGATGCAGAGCAGCGCTTCACCGCTGACGGTCTTGAGCACAATGAAAAGGGAACACCGTCGGCGCGAGATGATGATCATCAACGGCAACTGGAAAAACGCGCCCGTAAATTGTCAGATCATGATTACGGCGACGCCTGGGCACGCATTGAAGGGCGCGGCACTGTCGCCTTAGTGTGTTTTGGCTCGGCTTCGGCCGCAGTGAGTGAGGCGGCTGAGATATTGTCTGGGCAGGGCATTAGCGCCTGCACCGTATCCTTACGATTGCTAGCGCCGTTGCAGCAGGTTCGCTTGCAGGCGGCGTTGGCCAACTGTGATCGCGTGTTTGTGGTGGAGCAAAATCACAGTGGGCAACTGTTTCGTTATCTGCGAAGCATGATGGACTTCAAGCAGCCGGTGCATCGTTACTCCAGGGCGGGGCCTGTTCCGCTCAGTGGACATGACATCGCTGCTGCAGTGGCGCAGGAGAGCAAGCCATGAACTTGATTGCAAAAGCGAAACCCAAGGACTACAAGTCCTCTGTTAAGCCTATCTGGTGTCCGGGTTGCGGGCATTTCTCGGTGCTGAACGCGGTGACTAAAGCGTTCGCCGCGCTGAGTATTGAGAAGGATGACACCGTACTGGTTTCCGGTATTGGTTGTTCATCGCGGTTGCCCGCTTACGTCGATAGTTATGGTTTTCATGGCGTGCACGGCCGAGGTCTTGCCGTTGCCCAGGGCCTCAAAGTGGCGCGCCCTGATCTCACCGTGCTCGCATTAGGCGGAGATGGCGATGGCTTTTCAATTGGCGGCAATCACTTTATTCACGCCTGTCGCCGTAACGTTAATATCACGTATATCGCAATGGACAATGAAGTTTATGGCATGACCAAAGGGCAAGCCTCGCCCACCACGGCCGCCGATTGGGACCACAGCAAATTGACGCCCCACGGTCCTGGCGTGCGGCCTTTCAAACCCGCCGCACTGGCGCTCGCTTCGGGCGCTCCGTGGATAGCGCGGGGCTATTCTGGCAACCCAAACCAGGTGGCTCGGTTGATCGCGGAGGCAATTGAGCACCCTGGCTTCAGCTTTGTGCACGTATTGTCGCAGTGTATTACGTTTTGCCCCGAACAGACGGACTGGAAAGCGGTCGTTCGCGAACGCGAAGCGCCTCCGCTAGTCGATGCCGATGAAGCGGCGAGCCTGTTTCATCATGAGGACGGTTTTCAAACCGGGGTACTTTACAGTGCAGCGCGCAATGCCTGGCCTCCTGAACGCACTGGCGCAGCTTCAACGGATTTGACTGGAGGATTCAAGGTATGAATAACGAACCGCTGAGCGACTTCCTTGCCCATTCCGTAGAGCTGGAATCCGAAGCCCGGGAGCGCTATCTCGAACTCGCGCAGTCGATGACGGAGCACCACAACAGCGATGTGGCGGAGTTCTTTGGCCGCATGGCGGAGGAGTCTCGTCTTCATCTGGAAGAAGTCGCAGACATCGCCGAGGGTATGGAGTTGCCTGCACTTAAAGCCTGGGAGTTTGAATGGCCTGATGAGGAGTCTCCCGAAGCTGCCAGCTACGAAGCTGTGCACTATCGCATGAGTCTGCGTCAGGCCATGTTGTTGGCCTTAGAAAACGAGCGCGCCGCAGAAAAGTTTTACCGCGCTTTTGCCGATACCAGTTCTGATCAGGAAACCCGGCGATTGGCGGCACAGTTTGCAACAGAAGAATCGTCTCATGCGGCTCAGTTAGTCACTCTCTTGGGGCAATTGCCCGCCGACCAAGAACATCACATGCAAGAGGATGACGACCCACACATGCCGGAGTGAGTTACGGTGTACTTTCAGTCCAGCAGTTCACATAAACCGTCAAACACCAGTTCGTTGTAACTGACAATGCCAATCACCTGTCCGTTTTCAACCACCGGCGCGCTAGACAGCCCAAAGCGATCAAACATTCTGGCGGCGTAACGAACGTCCATATCAGGGTCTACAGAGATAACGGGCTTGGACATAATTTCATAGATGTTGACTCGCTCTGGCGCACGATCTTTGGCCAGCACTTTCTTGGCGATGTCAGACAACAGCAAAATACCATGGGCGTCGTGCTCATCGCGCTTTTTGACGATGACCACATCGGCTTTTTCGCTTCTCATGGCTTGCAGCGCCTGACTCACAGTGACCATGCCATCTAATTCAAGATGTTTCTCATACATCACTTCTCTGGCTTTAATGATTTTACGTTCCATTACAGTAGTTCCTCCACATCCTGAGATATCTCTTTGGCCTGATGCATGATGCCAACGGCATCTTCCACATCAACTTGGAACGCGATTCCCGTGCCTGGTTTTGCGTCCAGTTCTCCAGCCGTGTTTATTTTTTCGAGGATGTGTCTTGCCAGATGCTCCTCTACCAGAAATAAAATCACGTCTCGTTGCGTTTCTAAAGACAGTCCAAAGAAGGTTTTACTGACGTTCAAACCTTCTCCCCGGGCATTGTGAATGACGGTCGCGCCCGTTGCGCCGGCGCTGCGCGCGGCATCCATGACGGCGTCGGTCTTATCGTCCTCGACAAACACGATGATCATCTTAAAGTGCATAAGCTTCTCCTCAGGCGCTGCTGCGCTCTTTCTCTTTCCGCTTCAGGGCGAGGCCGGTGCGCAGCTCTGAAAGTTGAGCGTAGGCCATTACCGAGAGTATGGGAAACAGGCTGGCAAAGGCGATTAGTCCAAAGCCATCGATCAGGGGATTTCTCCCGGGTACGGTTTCAGAAAGCCCCAGGCCCAGCGCTGCGACCAGCGGGACAGTGACAGTGGATGTGGTGACGCCACCAGAATCATAGGCCAGTGGGATTATCATTTTGGGCGCAACCGAGGTTTGTAGCACGACGAACACATAGCCGGTGATGATGTACCAGTGAATAGGGTCACCGACCACGATGCGGTAACAACCCAGAGAAATACCAATGGCCACGCCGAGGGCCACAGAAATGCGTAAACCCCATACACCGATTGCTCCACCGGACACATCATTCGCTTTAATCGCGACAGCGATGAGAGAAGGCTCTGCGATGGTGGTACTAAATCCAATCAGGAATGCAAAGATATAAACCCAGTAGTAGTCGCTCCATTCAACGTCAGCCGCAGTTTCCCCGGCTTCGAGAGCGGTTTGTATAAATGCCGGATCGGTGAGTTGTTCTGCCATCAGTCGACCCAGTGGAAACAGGCACCACTCCAGGCCCAGCAGGAACAGTGATAGCCCCACCAGTACCCAGGCAAATCCGGACAGTATCTCAGCGAGATTGGCTGGTTTTTTCCTCAGGACGATAAACTGAAAGCCAAAAATAATGGCCGCGATAGGCAGGACATCCGTCACCGTACCCAATGTAGTAGCCCAGATCGCTTGCAGGATATCCATCAAATCAACATCCCGTAGGCCATCACAAAAATCATCGGTGTGAGAGAGGCGAAAGCGATCAAACCAAAACCGTCGATCATTGGATTGCGTCCGCGGATCGATGAGGCCAATCCGACCCCTAGGGCAGTGACCAGTGGGACGGTAATGGTAGAGGTGGTAACGCCACCGGAGTCGTAGGCTATGCCAATGATCTCCCGCGGCGCAAACATCGTCATAATGACAACGACGACGTAGCCGCCGATGATCAGCCATTGCACCGGCCAGCCCTTAATAATACGAATGACACCCACCACAATGGCCAGGCCCACTGAAAATGCGACGGTATAGCGAAGGCCGCTGGCATAGGACTTTTTCGCCGCCTCGCTCATCTCGATCATTCCTCCCTCGGCGGCCACGGTTGCTGCCTCGGCCGCGACCGCGATGAGTGCGGGCTCTGCCACGGTGGTGCCGAACCCGAGACAGAAGGCAAAAGCAACAAGCCAAAACAGACTACCCTTGCGGGCAAAAGCGGTGGCCATGGATTCACCGATAGGGAATAAGCCCTGTTCCAGACCATGGATAAAGAAAGTCAGGCCCAGCACCACGAAGAGCACGCCCAGTAGAATCTGTCCGACATTGGGCAGCGGTTGCTGAAGGACGAAGAACTGGAAAAAAATAATGACCAGCATTATCGGCAGCAGGTCGCGCAAGCTGCCGAGCATGGCTGAGAGAAGTTTTTTGAGCGTAGAAGTCACTGCTTGCCTTGTAATGATATACCGCAAGCATAGCAGCCAGAAATAGCCGAAGCATTGATCCAGCTAAAGGTTTTGAAGTGGTGGCCGTTTAAATTCCGGCCTGAGAAAAATCTCGGTTTAGTCGCCCAGCAAGCCTTTGAGCAGGCTTCCGGCCTCTTTACCGTATTTCTTCTCCACCTCTTTTTGCGCTTTGCGTTTAATTTCGTTGCCGGCCAAGTCTTCAATGATCCCAGCTGTATCTACTGAACACCAATCACCGGGCTCGCCGGTAACATTGCCTGCGCAGTCCACCGGCCATTCAATAGCAGTGATACTGTCGTTCACTCGACAGGCCGGGTCCAGCTTGGCCAAACCTGGAGACAGCTTCGCCGCAAAGGTGGTGTCAAAATCCATCGAGACGATATCCATGGTGCCTTTACCCGTTAGCCGTATGTCAGGGAACTGAGCCTTGAGCGGTTGCAGGCGCGCTTTGCCCTTACCAAGATTGATTTTGACTGACAGCTCCTCAAACGCGCTGCTGTTGGGGAAGTCGGCGGCCAAGCTCTCTTGATTGACCAGTGCAACGCCTTCGCACAGCATTTTCTCGACTGCCATATCCTTCAAGACGGCATCCTGCGTCTGCAAATCGATGGGGCCTTTGAGGGTCTGGGTGATGGCGCCACTGGTGTTGCCTTGCCCATTGAGCTTCCAGGTCAGGTTGGCCTTGCCCGTTAAGATTGGGTCTATCTCCGATGCGACTAATACCTTGGCGATATCGATGTCATTAATGCCCCCTTTAGTATTGACCTTCGCCAGGCTGTGTTTGGCGTTGAGGCTCGCTTTCATATCCAATCGGCCACCATGAATATCGCCGGTGATACTAGGGAAGTTGGCAGCGCCCTTATTCACTCGCATTTTGGCCTTCAGGTTATTAACGGTATGAGCGCCCCAGATCACTTTATCGATGCTAAGGTCGGCACGAGTATCCATGAGTCTCAACGCGTCCACCGGTAGTGGGGTGTCTTCAGTATCCTCCGGGGACGGTGCGGTCGTTTCTGCAGCTGCCGCCTCCGGGCCAGCCAGCGCCAGCAGGGCTGGGGAGAATAAATTCAGGCGTAACTGGGTATCAATCTGTGGACTTTCAAAGGCAGCGTAGCGAAGCTGACCCTCTGCTTTGGTGTCGCCTATGGTGGCGGTCAGTTTCAGATCAGCAACTTGTCGACTGATGTCGACTTCTCCCGATGTGTTAATCGCGACAGGTTCGGTCAGGGCACCTCTGATAGTGATGTCCATCTCCTCAATGCCCAGCATTTGCGTCTGTTGGCTGATCATCAACGCGCCATCAAACTCAAATTCCTGGGGTTCGTCCCCGGGAAGACGCACGGTTCCCTGCAATGGGATTGACCTGCCTTCTAGATTGAGGCCTGTGGCCTTTAGGCTCTCAATTTCTATCACGTCAGTATCGCCGCCGGCCTCGGTCATCTCCAGGCGTGAATCGGTAATGCTCAAACTGGCTACTTCCAGTGCCAATGGCACGGCTATCACCGATTCTGCAGAGGCTGCTTTGCTGGCATCGTCAATGGCAGCCTGACGCCTCGCGTAAAACTCCTGTAATTCTTTATCGTTCAGTTTGCTGGTATCGATGGGGGCGGGAGCAGGTTCAGTCACCATGCGAATGACAACACCGTCCAGATCGATTTTTTCAATCGCAACCTCTTTGGACAGCAATGGCATTAGTTGCACACCAATATTCAGCGATCGGGCTTTTAAGCTGGGCTGCTGCTCTGTGGGCATATCCAGAGAGACTTCCTCCAGTGCCAGTCCTAAGGTTGGAAAAATACGGATGTCAGCATCGCCTGCCACGGTCAAGGTGGCTCCCGTCTGCTTGTGCACCTCTTCGGCGGCCAGTTGCAGGATTTTTTCCTTGTCCAGCATGATAGGAACGAGAATTGCCGCGGCAATAATAATCAATAGGGGTACGGCGACGATGTATAACGGGACGCGGGACATCTGAGATCCTTGAATCATGGGTGGGTTACCCGGTTTATGACAGCTAATAATAGAACAGGTTCTATCGCGGCGCTTCGTTAACTACCATAGGCGAGGGCGACTTCCTCGGCAATGATGCCGATACCCTTTTTAACCGCAGCGCTATCCTGTGCGTAGGACACCCTGATGCATTCGTCGCGATGGGCCCATCCTTCTTCCATGCCAACGAAGAAGTTGTGGCCGGGGACGATGAGTACGCCGCGGCGCTTGAGCCGCTGGTAGAGCTCCTGACTACTGATAGGCAGACCATCAAACCAAAGCCAAAGGAAAATGGCCCCCTCGGGTTTGTGCACATGCCAAGGCAGGTCGCCCAACGATTCGCGCAGCCAGCTTACCGCTTGCTGGGATCGCTCGCGATAAAAAGGCTTTACGTAATCCCGACTCAAGGTGAGTATCTCACCGCCTTTAAATAGAGCCCTTGCCAATGCAGGGCCTAGATTGCCACAGGCCAGACTGACGATGGTGTTCGCATTGGTGTAGGCCTGAATAAGTGCTTCGTCGGCGACCAATATGCCTGTGCGAACGCCGGGTAGCCCTAGCTTGGAAAGGCTGAGTGCCAGTACGGTGTTGGTATTCCAGTGTGGCGTGGCCTGCTCAAACAGAATATTGGGAAAGGGTAGGCCGTAAGCACCATCGATAATCAGTGGAATATCACGCTCGCGGGCAATGTCATCCAGATGGCTTATTTCGTCGTCGGTCAATACGTTGCCCGTAGGGTTGGTGGGCCGGGAGACGCACAGTGCAGCGCTGCGATCGTCCAGTGCAAGCTGAGAAAAATCCACGCGATACTTGAACAGGTGATCATCCAATTGCTCAATGTTGGGTCGAGAGGCGGTAAAAAAGCCATGATTGAGGCCGGCATCGGCATAGCCGATG
>JBDWQQ010000112.1:0-8532 GCA_039986455.1 Halioglobus sp. | reverse complement strand
ATCGAGGGGGCCGGTTGTCGCGATAGACGTATACGCCATCCAGAAACAGAATGTGAAAATGTATATTGAGGTTGAGAGCCGAGCCGAAGCGCTGGATCAGAGTCACTGCACCGGTAGCCCCGTCCTTGAGCCGGTATCCCGCTTTGTGGATCAAATGTGTAGAAATTGCGCGGTAAATAATGCCCAGCACTTTGCCCATTGCCTGAGGGTGGGCGGCAAACAGGTACCTCAGAGGAAAGGGGAAACTGATGACCCACTGGCGCAATGGGACATCGGGGAACACCTCATCGGCCAGCAGGGCGGCGGTCTCGGCCATGCGGCGGGCGCCACAGCTGGGGCAGAATCCTCGCTTCTTGCAGGAGAACGCCACGAGCCGCTCGAAGTGGCACTTATCGCAACGTACCCGCAGGAACCCGTGTTCGAGGCGACCGCATTTGAGATACGCTTCAAACTCTCTACAGACATGAGCCGGCAGGTTTTTACCCTGGACTTCCAATTGCTCAACCAGGGCGGGGTAGTGTTTCTCTACAAGTTGGTATAGCAGAGTTTGCTCTGGGCGATGGCGTTCATAGGTGGCGTGACCAAGGGCATGCCCATAAACAGGGGCAGACCCTCCTTTGCCTGGTGACGGCATGCTGCGTCGACTCCAACAGAGTTGAAGTCAAACACAGTGGGGCCGTGAGCTTTGGCGGGGAACATCCGAAGTATCCAACCGCTTGGCTATGTTCAAGCAGTTCTGGTCACACCCACCGACTCCCGTCTATGAGTCAGTACCCATAGTCGGATGGTGTATTCTATAGAAAACCTATAAAAATCAATAAGATGGTGAACCCAAAAGGACTTGAGCGGCAGCGGCCGACCGTCTTCGACCTGCCAATTATGAGTCGCGCGGTTAGCGTCGAGGCTCGCTAGTACCTGGATCTACATTAGAGGGGTTTACTAGTCAGCTGCAGCAGCCGACTGGACAGCGCAGTCTGGTAGAGGCGGTCAAGGCAATATAGCAGGCCAGTCAATCGGTCGCAGCGCCCACATAAAAGGAACCCGGCAGATTGGGTAAAGCCAGGTCAGCTGAAAAAAGTGTCCATGTGGGTGATGAACTTTGCGATTCTGGCCTAATTTGAGATTTAGACAAGCAGGCCCAGGTGGATGTCATTCTCTAATCTATTGATTTAAAGGAAGATAAATAATTTCCTCCCAGTGCCCAGCGTCGTCCCATTCGGCGCGCCAATCAATCACCGCTAAAACTGCTCCGACAGCAAGCCCGCTCGGCTGGTTTAGGTCGTTTCACATTCTCTTGCGCACTGCGTGCCTTCTTCCGCAAAAAAACACTTGCCTCGATTACTGTACGTATATACAGTATTAGCCAATACCAACAAACCACTAATGAGGTGACCTGTGGCCGTAGTAGCAATGTGGAAATGTGACCGGGACGATTCAATGTTTGACAGTAAGAAAGCAGCTGATGCCCACGATAAAGTGCTCGAGCTGGCGGAAAACTTCAGCCTTTTCCTCGAGAAGCAAGTTGCTGGCATCAGCGAGAAGGACGCTGAGAATATTGGGCTTCTGCTGTCGCGGAACAAGGATGTTTTGATCGCCGCGTGCAAAGGTAAACCTGAGCTACTGTTGAACATTGGCAGCGATGACGCTTCCAATGTGACGCCTCTTGCAGCCCAGGGATAACCTCCTCGCAGGGGTCCCGAAGGCTGCAGCCAGAGGATGCTGTGGCCGTTAATCCGAGCTGCTGCCCGCCAGTTCTTTAAGAATGATCGTCCAGTGATCTAGCCCGTCATAGAACGCTTTTTTCGGCACACGCTCATTGAGCCCGTGAGAAAAATTGTCCTCTGGGCGCATAAACAAGCCTGAAATAGCTAGAGTGGGAATGCCTGCATTGCGAAAATGCATACCATCGGTCGCCCCAGAGGCCATGTAGCCGATAATTGCGACATCCGGATAGCGAGCATGTACCGCTTTTGAAACGGCAGCCATCACGTCTGGACGAAGCTCAGACATCGGGCTCTCGGTCGCCTCACCCAATTCAGTAAATTCAATGGCGTCATTGGCAACCACCTTTTGCAGTTGCGCTTTTACTTCAGCAACCGGCACGCCAGGGTAAACACGACAGTTGACGGTTACCGTTGCAGACTGCGGCAATGCATTTTCCGCATGCCCCCCTCGAAGCATTGTTGGGACACAGGTGGTGCGTGTTGCCCCTACATACGAAGACTCCAAAGCAATTCGGTCAGAGGCACTGGAATCTTTAGGGTTTGCTGCAAAACGCACCATTGCGTCCCCCAGGTCTCCTCCCTTCTGCTTACCAATTTGCTCAAAGTAGCCCAGTGTCATGTCGCTCCAACGAACCGGGAAACGATGATTTCCAATACGGGTGATTGCATCCGCAAGGTCGTAAATTGCGTTATCCACAGTGGGCCTCGAACTGTGTCCACCTGGATTACGGGTGGTCAACTCCCAGGTTACGTAGGTCTTCTCCGCCGCCTGAACGTTATAAGAGAGCGCATTGCCAGCACTGTCCAAGCCGCCACCCCCCGCGTCAGAGTTGAGTGCGAACTCTGCCTTGCTGATATCGGGACGCTCATTGGCGAGCATTATCGTAGTGGCCATAGTGCTTTCTTCGTCACCGGAAAAAGCAATGATCAGATCACGATGAGGGATAAAGCCTTCCTTACGAAGACGAATAAATGTCGAGGTTAGCTGCGCAACACCGAACTTGTTGTCATCCGTTCCTCGTCCGAAGAAAAAAGTCTCATCTTCGGTCAATTCAAATGGCGGACGCTGCCAGTCGCTGGGCAGCGCTTCAACCACATCCATGTGGCCCAATAGAACGATGGGGGCTTTGCCGGAAGAACCATCCCCGCGATAGGTTGCGACCAAGGCCGCGGCTTCGCCGACAGGGAGAACCTCTACATCACCGGCAGGAAAGCCAGCTGCCATCAGCTCGTCGGCCAAATATTGGGCAACATCCTTAACCTTTCCCGAGTTTTTAACAGATTCAATGCCAATAATATGGCGATAAATTTCCAAGGTCTTTTGAGCGTGCTCGTTAGGTTCGGATTGAGCGATGGCCAGTATCGGGAGACAAAGGCCCGCCACTAAAGGCACGAGAAATTTAAACATGGTGGATTCCTTAGAGTTTTCGTTATTTTAGTGACAAACACGCTGCGAGTCATCGCCTATCTAAAGCTTGTAACCGCCGCTCGGGTAAGCCTGCCCTCCCTCCCTTGTCGACAGACTCAGGGTTAGTGTCTACCATCAGGTGAATAAAGTTTCTCTAATCCCTGTATGAAAAATCTTCGAGGTAAAGCGCAATGCTTAGCTTGATTCGCTGCATAAAACGCTGCGCATGCGCGTTCTCATTATTACTTTTTTTCCCAATGGCAGTAACGGCAGCCAGCAAGCCCAATATTGTCATGGTCGTCATGGACAACTTTGGTTATGGCGAAGTTGGGGTTTACGGCGGCGGCGTTTTACGTGGCGCACCGACACCCAATATTGACAGTATTGCGGCAGAGGGCTTTCAGCTCACTAATTTCAATGTGGAGGCGGAATGTACGCCCTCTCGAGCGTCCTTGATGACTGGCCGATACGGTATTCGCACCCGTCAAAGACCAGGTGAGGAGCCCCGGGGTATCTGGTATGGAATTACTCCCTGGGAAATTACCCTAGCAGAAATGCTGTCCGACGCCGGCTATGCAACCGGCATGTTTGGCAAGTGGCATCTTGGCGATGAAGAGGGCCGCTACCCAACGGATCAGGGCTTCGATGAATGGTACGGCATCCCAAATTCCTCAGACCAGGCGTTCTGGCCTGATAGCGATAGTTTCCAGAAAGATGCCGGCGTGGAATTTACTCGAGTGATGACAGCCAAGCGTGGTGAGAGGCCGAAGAAGCAAGCGGTTTACGGCCGTGAAAAGCGCAAAACCATCGACAGGGAGATCACCGATTACGCGGTCGACTTTATGAAACGCCAGGCTAAAGCAGGCAAGCCATTCTTCGCCTATCTCCCTTATACGCAAACCCATGAGCCGGTAGACGCACACCCCGACTTTAAGGGCAGCACAGGAAACGGAAGCTTTGCAGACGTACTGGCGCAAACCGATAGCTATGTAGGCGAGTTACTGCTGACGGTGAATGATCTGGGCGTTAAAGACAGCACCATCTTCATTTTTACAGCGGATAATGGCCGCGAAGGTATTAAGCGTTCCTTTGGCTTTACCGGGCCATGGAGGGGAACGATGTTTTCCCCTTATGAGGGTTCACTGCGCGTACCGTTTCTTATCCGCTACCCGGGAAAAATTCCTGCGCGGAAAGTATCTAATGAGATTGTTCATTTAATCGATATCTTCCCTACTTTGGCCAATCTAACCGGCGGCAAAACCCCCAAGGACAGAGTTCTTGACGGCGTTGATCAAACCGAGTTTCTCACCGGCAAGAATCCGAAGTCAGCCCGAGAATCTGTCATCATTTATATCGGCAACGAACTCTTTGGTGTGAAATGGCGCAACTGGAAAATGCTGCTCAAAGAAATTGATGAAGACAGCTACGCCATTCACAACATGGCGTATCCATCTATCTACAATTTGCTTGTGGACCCAAAAGAGGAGGAGCCCGAAAAGTTCTATCTCGATGACACTTGGGTAGATACGCCATTATGGCGCGTTCTCGAAGAACATACCGCGTCCATCGAAGCAGACGAAGGCTCGCCGCCCCAATAATGAAACGCAACGCCTCGTAAAAGATATTTGCCCTATTAATTGAGAGATAACAATGCCCGAGACAGAGCTGTTTACTTCGTTTACTGAAGTAAAACCTGAGTGGATAGATTTTAATGGCCACATGAATATGGGGTACTACCTGGTCGCTTTTGATCATATCGCAACCGATCAGTTCTATGAGTTTATGAACATTGGTATCGCGCACAAGCAGGCACTAGGAATGACCACGTTTACGCTGGGTGCCAATATCGATTTTATCCGTGAAGTACTCTCCGGTGACAAGCTTCGATTGACCAGTCAGTTGGTCGACTACGACCATAAACGCCTGCACTATATTCACCGTATGTATCATGCAGAAGAAGGGTATTTGGCTGCCACTAACGAATGTCTGGGTATGTACATCGACCTGGAAACGCGTCGCAGTGCTAGTTTTAGTGAGGACCAAATGACCAGGTTCCAACAAGAGCTGGAGCGCGGGCAAAGAGCCCCTCTGGCAAAGGAGTTTGGTCGCAAACTGGGCATTCGACGAAAAGTTGATTAGTCGCCAAATGCCAAAACGAACAAGCCCATAAAAAAACTACCGAGACAACTGGCCTGAGAGCCATTTTCAGTGTTGTTGCACCCCTGGCACCCCCCGTCAAATTTGATCGCTTTTACGCCCTCGAAGTTGATACTCTTTACCCTTAACAATCCTACGCAAGGAATAGGCAGTGGAAGGCTTTATCGGCAACGAAAAACTCATCAAGGGAGAGAAGCTGCGCGAGTACAACCAACGCACTAACCTGCGTGGGATACTGCAGGCAGGAACTCACATCACCGCGATATTACTCGCGGGGTATGCACTCCATCTAAGCTGGGGGAGCTACTGGGCGGCGCTCTGGTTTGTGGTGCTTGGCACCCTGTTGAACTTCCTCTACGCCGGGCAGCATGAACTCTCTCACTGGACCGTGTTCAAGACTCGTTGGCTCAACAATGCATTCGGACACCTTTTTGGTTTTATTGTGCTCATGCCCAGAGAGCACGACCGAATGGAACACTATCAACATCATCGACATACTCAGGACCCGGAGCTGGACGGCGAGTTACAGGGTAGCCCCTATTTCAGCACTCGAGGTTACCTCTGGTATGCATCCGGCATCGGCTATTGGACCGGCATCATCTGGCGCACATTCGGCACCGCTTTTAAACAGCGCTTCCCGGCTTTTTTCACCGCCAAGCAACGCCAACTGTCCACCTTCGAGGCACGCATTTATCTACTTGGCTACGCCATCATTATCGGCATCTCCCTGTACTACCAAAGCTGGTTTGCTATCAGCTACTGGATCGCACCGATGTTCGCTACCAAGTTTATCCATAACTGCCAGAACCTCGCGGAGCATACCGGCATGCCCAATGAGCCCGATATTCTAATCAATACCCGTAGCATCAAGAGCAACGTGCTACTGGACTGGTTAGCATGGAACATGCCCTACCACACTGCTCACCACACCTACCCGGCGGTGCCGTTCTATAAGCTTCCGAAGCTCCATGCCGAAATGGTGGCTGCAATGGGCAAAGAGCCAGAAACCATCAGTTACTTCAGCTATCAGTGGCATATGCTGAAGAAACTTCGCAGTGAAGGCACCTCAAAGTATAACGGCAAGCAGCTCAGCAGCTACTAGGAACACGGGTCATGCAAAAACTAGCCACCTACCAGTCCCTGTGGGGTATGCAGACATCAAACATGGACGTTGCCACCCGCCCCCATGACGAGGTTTTTGCACAGGCAGCGGAGGCCAACTTTGCAGGCCTTTGTCTGGACCCGGGGGTCAGCCAGATCGACGAGTATCTGGCATTGAAGCCTTTATACAAAAAGCACCAAATGGGTTGCCTGGTAAACGTTTTCCCAAACACCGTTGCGGAAATGAGGCCGCTTCTGGAGTTTAGCAAGGAGATGGAGGCACCCTACGCCAACGTCATCGCGCCCGTATTTCCAATGACCGTTGAAGGCGCCATCCCTGTCATAAGGAGCTGGTTGGAAACCGCTGACGATATCGGTATACCGATCAAGTTTGAGACCCATCGTGACTGCATCACCAACGATATGTTTATGACCCTGCAATTGTTGGATGCTATACCCGAGCTAAGACTCACTGCTGACCTATCGCACTATTGCCTGAATCGCGAAATGAGCGCCCCGATCTCGCAGCAAAATCAGGCCTGGGTGCAACGACTGCTTGAGCGATCCGATAGCTTTCAGGGCCGAGTCTCCAGCCATGAGCAAATACAGGTACCACTGCACTTCCCCCAAAACCAAAAGTGGGTTGCGATATTCAAGGACTGGTGGGAGCGAGGCTTTCGATCCTGGCGTGATCGTGCGGGCGATGATGAGACCCTAATTTTTCTGTGTGAACTGGGGCCACCCGAGTACGCCTTTACAGATATAAACAACGAAGAACTATCAGACCGTTTTGAAGAGGCAATCGTCATTCGAAGCTGGGTCGAATCTATCTGGCAGAAGCTGGAAGAAGAAACCCGCTAGCGCGCCAACTCACCCTGAAGGTACAGCCTGACATACGGTACTTGTCAGGTTTCAGGGCGATGCTATATTTCATTGACACGGTAAACTTGAGTAATCAGAAATTGTGCCGGCCGGCGTCTTCTAAATACCTTGTCTTTTTGCTGTCGATTGTTGCTCTGGCTACAGTCCTCGCAGGACCCAGTGCCGCCAACGTTGTCAGTCTTACCGATGGAAAAGTCACCCTCCTGCGCTCAATATTGGTCAACACCACCTGGCCCGAAGAGCGGGACATTGAGTACTTTATTCTCGGTCTTTACGGCAAAGACCGTCAGCTAACGCGTGCGCTCCGGCAGGAATTGGAAGACTTTCAAGTGAGGGGCAAGCCGGTAAAAGTGCTTGTATACGATTCCCTGAAACGGGCGAGAGTCGCGCATGTACTCGTACTTACACCCGCCGAGAGCTCCAGATTGCGGGGTATCAGTAAAGCGCTTGAGAAGAGCCAAACACTGATCGTCAGTGATGGCGCTGACGAAACTAATCTCATCATGGTCAACTTTACTCACCCGGACAAAACCCGTTTGTCCTTCGAACTCAATCGCAGCAATATTATCGACGCAGGGCTTACCCTTTCCAAAGACATGCTGCTCTTCGGCGGCAGCAAACTTGATGTAGCCGCAATTTACGAGGAAACCGAAGCGAAGTTGGAGCGCGCCAACGCAGTGGCAACCCAGCAACAACAGTTACTTGATAACCAGAGAAGCACGATAGAGAGTCAGCAGCGTGAGGTTGAGAGTAATCGGCAGGAACTGTCAGTGCTGGAGCAGCAGTTGGCAGGCATTCAGAGCACCCTTGAAGAAAGCGAGGGGAGATTAGCCGAGAACAGTTCAGCGCTCATAGAAAAAGAAAAAATCCTCGCTGAAAAAGAAGCTTATATCGAAAGCTACTCACAAAAAATCGAACGCAACCTGCAGCGACTTGAAGATCAGGAAAGATCGATTGCCGAGCATGAGCAGCAGATATCTGAGCAAGATCAGGTGCTGATGAAGCAAGTTAGCACCATTGAAAATCAGCGCTTTATTCTGATTGCTGCAGCCATCATTCTGCTGTTGGTCGTGTCACTGATCATCATTATATTTCGCGGATATCGAAGCAAGCATCGCCTTGCACTGCAACTAGAGGGCAAGAGCCTCGAACTCGGCGTAGCCAACGAGAAGCTGGTACAGGTGACGGAGGCGAAAAGCCGTTTTCTTTCCGCAATGAGTCACGAGATTAGAACACCCATGAACGGTGTGATTGGCATGG
>JBDWQQ010000111.1:0-4710 GCA_039986455.1 Halioglobus sp. | reverse complement strand
TTACGACCTGATGGATGAGTTACCTGAAGTCGCCGAATTGCGCGCTATGCACGCTCAAGACCTCACGCCGATGAAAGAGAAACTGGCGTTGTACCTGACTGGCTGGATGGGCGGACCCCCGCGATATGCTGACAAGTACGGCACCGTTTGTATGACCGAACCACACGAGCCCTACCACATCGGCCCTAACGAACGGGATCAATGGCTACTTTGCATGAACAAAGCGCTGGAAAAAACCGACGCCAGTGAAGAACTCATAGAAATGCTAAAAACGCCTCTTTTTCGCATAGCGGATGCGGTTCGTAACCGCGATGGCGCCAGCGCGGCCAGCTCCGACTCAAACATTATCGCCTCCCACTGAGAAATAGATACATGCCTCGATTAGCCCCCGTTGCGCTAGCCGCGACCGCCTGCCTGTTGGCAATGCCCTCTGTCTATGCTGCAGCTGACGACTATGAGGAAGAGATACTGATCACCGCGAGTCGCCTGCCACAAAACGCCACCGAGCTACCACTGTCCTGGGCACGCGTCGGCGAACAAGCACTGGAACTCACCGGGCACGTTCACATTACCGAGGCAATGCAGCGCGTCTCTGGCGCGTGGATCAGCCGGGGTAACGGCCAGGAGAGTCTACCCTCGCTGCGCTCCCCTGTACTCACTGGCGCGGGAAGCTGCGGTGCGTTTTTCATGGCGGCAGATGGGATCAGCCTCAGGGCGCCGGGCTTTTGCAATATCAACCAGCTGTTCGATGCCAATACTGAACAGGCAGGCGCCATTGAAGTCATCAAAGGGCCTGCTACTTCACTTTACGGCTCCAACGCCCTTCACGGTGTCATCAATACCCTTAGCGCCGCGCCTTCAGAGGAAAACGACCTGAGCGTGGAGGCCGGCCCCTATGATTACTATCGTGGTAAATACGCCTACGGCAACAGTGGAGAGACACACGGCATCAGCGTGCGAGCCAATGCCACAACAGATGGCGGATACAAAGATGATTCCGGCTATGATCAACAGAAGCTGACCCTCAGACATGATTATTCCGGAACAGAATGGGACATCAGCAGTGTACTGAACTACAGCAACCTAAATCAGGAGACAGCAGGTTTTATCCGCGGCTACGAAGCCTACGAAGATCAGGACCTGAAACAGCTAAATCCAAACCCAGAGGCCTATCGAGACGCCTGGTCTCTACTTCTGCACAGCCGCGCAAGCCGGGCGCTGGGCGACTCGCACCAACTGGTTGTTACACCTTATTTGCGCGACAACGACATGGAATTTCTAATGCACTTCCTACCCTGGCAACCGGTGGAGGAAAATGGCCACAGCAGTGTGGGCCTGCAAGGTGCCGTGTACAGCGACTTTGGCCAATGGCGCTGGATTAACGGGCTGGACGCTGATTACACCGACGGTTGGCTGAAGGAAATACAGGCAGACGATTTCAGCCCCAATCAACCGGCTGGCGTGCACTATGATTATCAGGTAGATGCCACGATGGCCGCGGCCTTTAGCCAGGCCGAGTGGAGCATGGATAAACTCGAGATCAGCGCTGGCCTGCGCTTCGAGTACAATCGCTACGAATACGACAACAGGACAGGTGATGGTTCAGCCTGCGCACCCGAGGCGACTGCCTGTCGCTTCTATCGGCCCGCTGACCGCACAGACAGCTTTGACAATTGGTCACTCAACATGGGCGCCAGCTATGCCGTTGGTGACGATCATCTGACCTACCTGCGCTATGCGAACGGCTTCCGAGCGCCACAAGCCACCGAACTCTATCGGCTGCAATCCGGACAACGGGTTGCCGACCTCGATTCCGAAGAGTTGGACAATCTTGAACTGGGTCTACGCGGTACGCTATCGGACAGCCTGGACTACGACATCTCTTTATTTTTTATGACAAAGGACGATGTCATTTTTCAGGACGCCGACCGCCAGAACATCAGTGGCGCCAGTACTAAGCATCAGGGGCTGGAGCTCAGCCTGAGCTACCGTTTCCTGGACGACTGGTATCTTAATGGTGCAGCAAGTTTCGCCAAACACAGTTATGACAGCAAGGTTAACCTGCTGGGGTCATCAGGTGATATTAAGGGCAATGATATCGATACGGCCCCCCGCCACTTTGGCAGTGCAAGAGTGGGCTGGGATTTTAACTCCAACAGCGTCGCTGAACTCGAGTGGGTGTACATGGGGTCTTACTACCTGGAACCCGACAACAATCATAAATATGACGGGCATTCCCTGCTAAATCTGCGCGTCAGCTCACAATTTTCATCACGATGGCGCGGAACGCTGCGATTAAGCAACTTACTTGACGAAGATTATGCCGAACGGGCCGATTTTGGCTTTGGCGATTACCGGTATTTCGTGGGACAGCCGCTGGGGGCTTACGTTGAGATTGGGTATAGTTTTGGCCAGTGAATACAGGCCTCACGAACTTCAACGAATACGAGAAATACCCACCGCGTCGCGCACTTTCGCCATTAATGCCGAGCTGTGCTCTCTCGCGCGCTCAGCGCCTTTGAGCAACTCGCTCTCAATGTGTGCAGGGTCATCCATCAACTCGTTGTAACGCTCTCGTGCAGGTGCTAGCTCTGCATCAATCAATTCAAACAGCTGCTTCTTCGCTTCACCCCAGGCAATGCCCTCCTCGAAGGCCTTGCGCATGCGCGCAGTCTCAGCGTCATCAGCAAAGGCCGCCCATACCTGGAAAACGGTTGAGTCATCGGGATCTTTGGGTTCACCCGGTTCTAGTAAGTTGGTTTTAATTTTATTGATGTGCTTTCGCAGTTTCTTTTCAGGAAGGAATAGCGGAATCGTATTGTTGTAGCTCTTGGACATCTTGCGCCCGTCCAGGCCTTGCAGCACAGCGACATTGTCATCCACGGCAGCTTCCGGCAGGGTGAATACGTCTGCGAAGTTGTGGTTAAAACGGCCAGCAATATCTCGGGCCATCTCGACGTGTTGTATTTGGTCTCGGCCGACAGGGATACTGTTGGCGTTGAACATCAAAATGTCCGCTGCCATTAGCACCGGGTAACTGAAAAGACCCATGGTAATGGCAAAGTCCGGATCTTCACCGGCATCCTCGTTTGCTTGCACAGCCGCTTTATAAGCATGAGCACGATTCATCAGACCCTTGGCGGCATTACAATTTAACACCCACGTCAGCTCGGGTATCTCAGGTATATCAGACTGACGATAAAACACGGCCTGGTCAGTATCCAACCCCAGGGCCAACCAAGTCGCTGCGATTTCCTTGGTGGACTGACGCACCAAATCAGGGTCCTGACTCTTGATTAACGCGTGGTAGTCAGCGAGAAAGAAAAACGAGTCCAGCGATGTATCCTGCGACGCCGTGATGGAAGGACGGATCGCGCCAACATAGTTACCTAGGTGTGGGGTTCCGGTGGTGGTAATGCCGGTGAGC
The DNA here is from genome assembly GCA_039986455.1 of Halioglobus sp. GTDB lineage: Bacteria > Pseudomonadota > Gammaproteobacteria > Pseudomonadales > Halieaceae > Halioglobus. Next base: position 1,283 of record JBDWQQ010000111.1, on the reverse strand, counting down.
ACGCGTTGCTTGGCCATAAGTTTTATCTGTCCGCGAAAAGGCGCCAATGATACCTAGCTTGACTGTGACTGGCTATCTTGCAGTGCCTGCAGTAATTGCGCATATCGAGGCTGAAGCTCTTCAATACTGTAGGCAGAAAGATCGACGGGCGTGCCCCTGACAGAGGAAAGGCGCTGAATCACAGAAACTGCGGAAGCGGCTTCCTTCACAGGGTCTTGCGGGCATGAGAGATAGCGGTAGTTTTCGGGATAAGTCTCCACATAAGCCAGACGATCAGGCACAACAGGTATACAGCCGGCACGAACCGACTCCATCACCGCTAGGCCCTGAAATTCATGCCGGGCCGTGGAGAGAATGATATCGGCACCTCTCTGCAGCGCATGATAATCATCACCCGATTCGACAAAACCAAACTGCACCAGCCTATGCTCGAACTCTTGCTCAATTTTGGCAAAGACCGGTGGCGAATTGCGAAACTGCTGACCAGTGACAGCCAGCTCATAATGTTGAGATGATGCCTCTAAGCCCTCCAGAATGGCGTAAAGTTCATCCCCGCCTTTATCGTGCTCAAAGCGCGCACTCCACAATATCCGGATCGACTCTGGCTGAGGGCGAGAAGGCCAACCCACCCCCGCCTGCGCCGGGGCCGGCAGTAATGGCACGGGCAGCACCTGTGACTTTTTCTCCATGACCTCGACCACCCCCTCTGGAACAAAGTCCGGTAGCCGCGCAAAAAGGGTCCGACAGCCCTGTAAAAAACTGTCTCGATTGAAGGCGGAGTTGAAGGCAATTTTATCGGCTGCCAGCGCACTGTAAATACTGACCATCTGTGCTTCCAACAGGCTATGCTGTTGCCGATCCTGAGGAAAATCGAACTGGTTTTCATGGAAATACAGCAGACTCGGAATCGTCGTCAGTGAGGGGACCAAACCTCGAAGTGTCGCCAGATCGACCATGGAGGTCGCGATAATAAGCTGAAAATCGCTCTGGAGCACCGCTCGTTCAGACACGCTCCAAAACAAAGGGTTTCCCCTGACCCGCCAACTAAAATGCCTAGCCGGCAGTTCCAATTCAACCCATTGCCAATGGGGAAACATCTGCCGCAGACCTTTCTGCCAGTAGCGATGGCTCTGGGCGGCATAGGCAGAAAGTAGAAGAACGCGCACAGACTTAACTGGCGTTAAGACTGCCCTGGTGGTTATAGAAACGCCTCAACACCTTGCTGAGGTTATGAGCATCGGCTGTACCAGCGAGCTCGCGTATAGAGTGCATACCAAAGGTCG
>JBDWQQ010000110.1:0-3341 GCA_039986455.1 Halioglobus sp. | reverse complement strand
TGAGCAGATATGAATTGCATGACCACCGCCGCAAGACGGAATTCAGGCCACTAGGCGGGCATTTCGCGAATTTCTCAAGTTCAGTTATCAGATTCAGTGAGGAAATCCTCTCTCAACAGGCCGTTTGTATGTCCTATACTTAGACGGGGAATTGGAACGTTGTCTGCCTAGAGAACAAAAATTCCAAACTGCAAATTCGTCGTCTTACAGGCACAAAAAAGGGCAGCCGCCATTTAGCTAGCGACTGCCCTGATTTTGGCTACGCCTATTCTGACCTTGCTATGGCTATCACAGGAGACGTCCAGGATTCCCAATGCTCCGGATTGGAGCGATCACCATTGGCCTTGAGTGCTCGTATCTCCATGACATAGTTGCCATTGGGGAGGAACTTGCGCTTCTGCTTGTCATTGCCTTTTCCTTTGGCGCCGTTACTGTGCATCCTTGAGCCATCCCAGGGAATCGGGAAGAAGCCATACGCACTGTCATTCCTTGGCAGATAGTATTCCTCCGATCCATGATGATAAACAGGATGGACAGGCTCTCCCGACTCAGCATGGTAGATATTGGAAATCAAATACTCTACCTGGTGATCAAAGTGCATCAGAAAGAAGGGTACGTCACTACCCTCCATGGAGAAGACCCAATCGTCTGGTCCACCGACAGGAAAGAAGTCCTCCTCAATGAGAACGGCAAGGGCCGGTAAGCCGTATGCACCAGGCGCCATTCCCTGGATACGCTGGTAGTCGCCGACGAATCCTGCATACGGAACACGCAACACCTCCCCACCATCGTCCGGAACCATCGTGATATAGCCACCGTAAATACCGAAGTCGGTTGGGCCAAAGGGCGCACCAAGATCAGGATCAGGATCGGTCGCTGGCATAATCGTCGCTTCGACATAGGCCATGCTATTTGCACCCACCGTCACGCTTTCCTGATCAAAATTGACGGCTGCATCGCTGAACCACCAACCGATGTCATCGGTAAGACCGCTGGTAGAAATCGCATTCTCGTTAAACAAGCCATAAGTAACGTCGCTATCACCATCATTGCGGATGGTGAGGGTCTGAACATAGGGTCCAGACTCACTTTCACCCGCGGAAATCTTTCCGGGAGTGACCAGTGTGGTCGCTAGAATGGCATCGTCGATATCGACCGTACCCGCACCCTGACGATGGACAGGCTCCAACAAGCCAGGAACTGGTGCGATCACGAGCAGAGAAGGATCCGCGCTATTTTGCAACACTGCGCGCATTTCTGTCGCGGCCGTTTCGGGCTTCGCCTCCAATACCAGAGCAGCAGCTCCAGCGACATGGGGTGATGCCATCGATGTGCCGCCCAAGGTAGCATGCACACCTTTCTCAACCGGGTAACTGGAATAAATAAACCCGCCAGGGGCAGCTATATCAGGCTTCAACGCCAGGTCGGGAGATAAGCCATAAGAGCTGAAACTCGAGATCAGCCCCGCCGTCAGGGTTGGGAAGCGATCGGTTTGATCTGTCCAGGTGAATGAACTGCCGCCAGGCTGGGCCTTCATTAGAGCGCCGTCTTCCCCCGAAATACTGACGACTGGCGTAGTGCCATCAATGGGCTCACCCAGCGTGCCAGCGAAATTACCTGATGCATTGTTGTGAATCACTACGGAGGTTGCCCCGGCATCGATGGCATTACTGGCTTTCTCAGAAAAAGAGCAGTTCCCCCTTGATATCAGGGCGGACTTACCGGCCGGATCAACAAGGAGTGGATTAGCATCACAGGCTAGCCCAACATATACATATTCTTCAGATCCAGACTCGGGAGCAGGCCCAGCAAACGTCATTTCACTGTAGGCAGTCTTCTCCCCGGCCACCTCAAAATAGGCTGATAGTGACTCGATATTGTCTATTGATGCAGTGCCGATAACCTGCTCACCCAAACCGGGTGCTCCCGCTGCATACAGGCCACTGTCACCGCTGTTGCCGATAGAGGCGACGACCACCATACCCTCATTAACCAGGTTGGACGCGGCAACCGCTGTAGGGTATTGCGGCCACTGGAAGGAGGAACCGATGCTCATGTTCAGTACATCCATACCGTCGGCCAGTGCCATCTCCATCGCAGCGATCATGATGTCGGCATCGGTTGATCCCTCACAACCGAATACCCTATAGGCGCCAAATGTCACGTCTGGCGCTACACCTTTAACTAATGGGCCATTCGCACCAACGATGCCGGCCACATGAGTACCGTGGCCCTGGCAATCATCTGGGTTGGAGTCGGGGTTGGGCACAGGGTCATAACCAGGCGAGCTGGGATCAGCATTATAGGCATCGCCCACGAAATCGTAGCCATAGGGCACACGATCGCTAGGGAAGAGCGGGCTATCGAAGCGTGGAACATTGTCACCACCGAAGTCTTCGTTGTCGACATCGAGCCCTGTGTCCATAATCGCGACCTTGACACCCTCACCGGTGTAGCCAAGCTCGTTGTGTGCGATGTCAGCACCGGTCATGGTGATGGCGCTGATTAAATCTGGCCTCTCCTGCACTTGCACGGTTGGGCGTTCAAACTGAACAACCGGCCACACACCTGCAACTCCCGCCAAATTCCTGAGCTGACCAGCTTCACCGGATGAAGCATTAACCGACAAGCCGTTCCAGAGAGTGTCAAAGTGCCTACGTTCTTTGTACTTTATTCCCGCAGCCTTTGCCGCCCTATGAAAGGCCTTACGCTCACTAGCGGCGGTTTTTTGGCGATGCTTACTGAGTCCGGGGGGGCTCGATAACTGAACAAACCAAGCTGTGGGTCTCGCCTCAGCGTTGCTCGCTGGTATTCCAGACCCTGAAGGCATAGCGGTGGCAGACATAGTCAGCGTACATACTGCCGCAGCTACGGCATTTCGCAATGTAGTATTTTTATTCATTATAGATTTCCGTGTAGTGAAGAAGGTGCTTACCCCTTGAAAGGTAGACGAGGATCACCTGAGTGCAAATCTTTTTTAACAATCCCAAGGCACTCCATCTAACCAAGGCTGAACTGGACTGCCTTTGACCCGAAACCCACCTAAACGGAACTACCGACAGCCCTGAGAGCAGACACAAAAAAGGGGCCGAAGCCCCTTTTCACACACCGTTGGCTGGAAGCCTTAGTGAGTAGCGGCCTCACCTTCGGCAGCTGACTGCGCCAGCGCCTGCTGGTACAGGGCGTCGAAGTTTACCGGCCGGGATACCGGCTCAAGGACGGGGCTACCGGTGCAGTGACTCTGATCCAGCGCTTCGGCTCGGCTCTCAACCTCAATATACATTTTCACATTCTGTTTCTGGATGGCGTATACGTCTATCGCGACAACCGGCCCCCTCGAT
>JBDWQQ010000109.1:0-19170 GCA_039986455.1 Halioglobus sp. | reverse complement strand
TCGCCATGCGCGCCGCCTTCATCGCCAGCCAGAATAAAAAGCAGGTCGCCGTGCTGGTACCCACCACCCTCCTCGCCCAGCAGCATTACAGCTCTTTCTGCGATCGCTTTGCGGACTGGCCAGTGAATGTGGAGGTCGTCTCACGCTTCAAGTCTGCGGCCCAGATTAAGGAAGTCAGCAAACGTATTGCCGACGGTAAAGTCGACATTCTGGTGGGGACTCATAAATTACTTCAGTCCGATTTTCGCTTTAATGATTTGGGCCTGTTAATTATCGACGAAGAACATCGATTTGGCGTCAAGCAGAAAGAAGCCATCAAGGCACTGCGCTCAGAGGTGGATATTCTTACTCTCACCGCAACGCCCATTCCCCGAACGCTTAATATGGCTCTGGGCGGCATGCGCGATCTCTCGATTATCGCGACTCCCCCTGCCAGGCGCTTGTCGATCAAGACCTTCGTGCGCGAGCAAAACATCGCCCTGGTGAAAGAAGCCGTATTGCGCGAAACACTGAGGGGTGGCCAGGTTTACTACCTGCACAACGAAGTGAAATCCATTGAAGAGAGCGCCCGTAAGCTCAGAGAGTTAGTACCCGAACTCAATGTTGGCGTCGCTCATGGGCAGATGCGAGAAACCGAACTTGAGCAAGTCATGTCATCGTTCTATCACCAGCATCACCACATTTTAATGTGCACCACCATCATTGAAACCGGCATCGATATTCCCAATGCCAACACAATCATTATTGAGCGGGCCGACCGATTTGGCCTGGCGCAGCTACACCAATTACGGGGCCGGGTTGGGCGATCTCACCACCAGGCTTACGCCTATCTCCTGACCCCTCCTCGCTCTGCTATTACCGCTGATGCCGGCAAACGACTGGAGGCCATCGAGGCCGCTGGCGATCTAGGCGCTGGCTATCTACTGGCGACACATGACCTTGAAATCCGCGGCGCCGGTGAACTTCTCGGCGACGAGCAAAGTGGTCAGATACACTCCGTGGGGTTTGCTCTGTATATGGAGATGTTGGAACGAGCTGTCGCTTCGCTCAAGCGCGGTGAAATTCCAGATGTAGATGCCCCCCTTGATGCGGGCACTGAGGTCAACCTGCATATCCCCGCATTGATTCCCGAAGACTACCTCCCCGACGTCAATAGCCGGCTGGTGCTGTACAAGCGCATTGCAGCGGCTGCTGATGAGGACCAGCTGAGAGAATTGCAGGTAGAGATGATAGATCGCTTCGGGTTACTGCCGCCTCAGGTCGGCAATCTGTTCCAGGTGTCGAAATTGCGGCTATTGGCACAGAAGTTGGGCATACGTGCCATTGAAGCCGGCGCGAGTGGTGGTAGTATCGACTTCAAAGAAAGCACGAGAGTTAACCCAATGTCGTTGGTGAAATTGGTCCAGTCTGACCCCCGCTCGTACAAGCTCGCGGGCGCAACTCGCCTGCGCTTTGAACATGAACTGGAAGATAAACTTCAGCGACAACAGTATGTAGAGGAACTCCTCCACAGCTTTGCTGAAGATGCTAAGGAAGACGCTGCCTGATGACACTCATGAAATCCTGCCTGATGCATTGCTCAACTCTGGCACTGGTGCTTTTGACCGCAACAAGTTACGCACAGGAAGAGCGGTGGTATCAGGTAGAGCTACTGATATTCAGTCACGAAAGCGGCGCAACCGCAGAGCAATGGGAACCACTTCCAGCGCTGAGCTACCCGAAAAACGGCCGATTCCTGATTCACCCGGAACTGGTAAAAAGCAGAGCGGGCGCACACGGTGGCATCAGCAATGTGGATGAACTGGGCCTTCAAACAATCCGTCCGGAGCCAGAAAACCCTGCCGCCGACATCCCGCAGCAAGGAACGCCGGGGGCCGAAAGTGCAGCGCCAGTCACACCGACACCCTTCATTGCCCTGCCACAGCGCACCGCGGAGTTTTATGGCAAAGCTGCGTACATGCAACGCAGCGGCAACTACAAAACACTGTTTCACGAAACCTGGGTTCAACCTGTTGCCGACGAAAACACCGCAATACCGCTGGTCATCGACCGGTCTGGCGACAGCGGCGAATGGCCGAGACTGCAGGGAACAGTGAAGTTACACATCGCGCGCTACCTGCACATCGACACCAACCTATGGCTCAATACGCAGGGTCAATATTTGCCCGGCCAGTGGCGCATGCCGGCACCACCTCTGGGCCCGCTTTCCCTGATCATTGAAGAGCCTGAGCCCGAAACACCCTACTACGTCAGTCGCAACGACAACGCGCCGCTGCAGAATACCGGCATCGATGGGGAACTACTGCCGGAAGAGACCGGGCCCGTTTATCCCTGGCGTCACGCGGTGTTACTGCAACAAAAGCGTCGCATGCGCAGTAAAGAGGTGCACTATATCGACCACCCACTGATCGGCGTTGTCATTAAGTTCATGCCGCTGGATGAAGAACAGCTCCAAGAGATGGCCGATGCAGAGTTCTCAGACGGACCTGCCTAGGCCGCTCACTCAATAAGCTGCAGCCAAGGCGACGATGAGCTTCCTGACCACTGCAGCTTCCTCAGACAGCGTTTCCCGCATCAACTCCAGCGTCAGTGGCTTATCGTCCAAACCCGCCGCTGCATTGACGACCATACAGACGCTGGCATAAGCCAGCCCCATCTCCCGCGCCAGAGAAGCCTCAGGCATACCAGTCATGCCAACCAGATCGCAACCATCCCGATCCATCCGTTTGATCTCGGCGGCGGTTTCCAACCTCGGGCCTTGAGTAACCCCGAGCACGCCGGCGCTCTCATGGGCAATGCCTTGCGCTGTAGCACACTCTAATAGAGATTTTCGCAATTGCCGATCGTAGGGTTGGGTAAATTCCACGTGCATTAGCGCGTCTTCATCTCCCGTATCGATGGTGTGCTCACGCCCCCAGGTATAATCGATTAACTGGTCCGGCAGCACCAGACGCCCGGGCCGCATCGCTTCGGAAATGCCACCGACTGCGTTAATGGCGACCACGTCCGTGACCTGCAATGACTTGAGCGCCCAGAGGTTGGCGCGGTAATTAATCAGATGAGGGGGAATTGCCCTGGGGCTGCCATGCCGCTGTAGAAAGAAGAGGCGTGTATCGCCCAGTCGACCCTCTTCTACCGCCCTTGAGGGGTCACCGTAAGGCGTGTCAACGGCATGGCTATCGACAATCTCCAGACCCTCCAGTTGTTCGATGCCAGTGCCACCAATAATTCCCAGCATTTTCATTGGCTGTGCTCTGCCTGCATTTGCAGCGCTTGTTCCACGTGCAAGGTTTGTGTGGGGAATGCCACATCAGCACCATTGCGGGTCACTATATCGAGAACTTTCAACATCACGTCTTGCTTGATCTCATGGAAGCGCACCCAATCCGTCGTTTTTGTGAAGGTGTACACGAAAAAATCCAGAGAAGACGGCCCGAAAGAAACAAAGTTCACGATCAGCGTGCGCGACAGATCGATCTCATCGTGGTTCTGCAGCATCTCGCGAACCTGCGAAACGATGAGCGCCATTTTTGCGGAGTCCTGGTAGCGTATCCCCACCGTTTCGTAGATGCGCCTATTGAACATACGTGAAGGGTTTTCAACCGAGATTTGACTGAAAATAGCGTTGGGGACGTAAAGCGGTCTCTGGTCGAAGGTACGAATACGGGTGAGTCGCCAACCTATCGCCTCTACAGTGCCTTCAATATTTTTATCCGGCGAGCGAATCCAGTCACCGGTGGTGAAAGGCCGGTCCAGATAAATACTCAGCCCACCAATGAAATTCGCCAAAAGATCCTTGGCGGCAAAACCCACCGCGATGCCGCCAATACCGCCAAAGGCCAACAGGCCTGAAATAGATACATCAATGCTTTGCAAAACACCAAGGCCTGCAATGACCCAAAGCGCAACACGTGCCAGCTGCACGACTGCCCTGATCGTCGCCTTATCGGCGGATTCGCGGTTGCTGTAGCGCTCCTGCAACAGTTCGCTCTCAACCCCGCCAATCAGTCGATGCAGAAACCAGGCTATCAACAACACCAGGGCTGTGTCATACATTTGGACCACTCGGGCCTGCAGCGCATCGCCAATGGTGTAGATCTCCATAGCGAGGTAGCCCACTATCACCCAAAGCACAGCCCTCACCGGCCGCGCTGCAGCGGTGACAACCACGTCATCCCATTTCATCTGATTACTGCCTACAGCACGATGCAACTTATTGACGACATACCCCAGCAACAAATGGGCTAGTACCCCTGCTGCCAACAGCGTCAACAACAGCAGTAATTCGACCTGCACATCCAGCCCAGCCGCCGCGCTTTCCAACCATGCATTAATCCGATTCATTGAGGGTTTCCGTCGATGAATAAATAAACGTTTTTAGACAGTTTTGTCATGCTAGAAGCTCGTCTTAGTTCGGAAGGAATATATAAATCGTCGTCTTGTTTGAAGTCAACTCTTGAAGTGTAACGCAACTGGTTGATCTGTTTTAAAAAGAAAATAACCTTATCAAAAAGTAATTTCGGATACTGCTTTTAGAGCCTTTTCACATAATGGACAGCCTGTGCGAGCGTGATATGTTGGTTTGCCAAACAGCAAAAACGTCCGAGGAAAGGTGAATGAAGATGCTCAGCCCCGTGGTCGGCGGGTGGTATAAAGACCTCCAGACCAGCGCCCTATTTGAGGTAGTGGATTGGGATCCGACCACCCTGACTATCGAAACCCAATACCTTGACGGCGAGGTGTCTGAGTACGATCTTGATGCTTGGCGCGAAATGCTTCTGCAAAAAGCAGAAGCTCCGGAAGATTGGCGTAGCGCGTTCGAATTGGACGGCGAGGACATGATCGACCCCGATCTGCCCATGCACCCGGAAGACTGGACGAACCCGCTCAACTCAATAGAGCCTGAGGCCATGTATGGTGTTGAGGACTTATAGCCCTTGCGAGGCGGTTTGACCGCCGCGAACACACCCATTGTTTTTGCCCTGATTACCTGTATATAATTACAGCACCTGTATAAATAAACAGATAGGGGCAGTCATGGAAAAGCTTACCAACCGGCAGCAACAAGTGCTGGACGTCATACGTCAGCATATCGACCAAACGGGCTACCCGCCCACCCGCGCTGATATCGCACGCGAACTAGGCTTCAAATCCGCCAATGCCGCCGAGGAGCACCTGAAAGCATTAGCGCGCAAAGGGGCGATTGAAATCATTCCTGGCGCATCCCGTGGCATCAAGCTACCCGACTCAGCGGGCATACCAATTGTCGGTCGCGTTGCGGCCGGTAACCCCGTCCTGGCTGAAGAAAACATTGAAGACTACTGCGACCTACCCCCTGAGTTTTTCAAACCCAGAGCCGACTACTTTCTTAGGGTAACCGGCGACAGCATGATCGATATCGGTATCTTTGATGGCGACCTGCTGGCAGTGCACAGCACCCCTGTCGCCAACAACGGTGATGTTGTGGTGGCCCGCATTGAAGATGAAGTCACGGTCAAGCGGCTCCAGAAAGGCACCGACAAGCACCAGCTGCAACTACTTCCCGAGAACGCCGACTACGAGCCCATTCAGGTGGATCTGCGAGAGCAGGTGTTTGCCATTGAAGGCTTGAGCGTAGGTGTACTGCGCCGGGGAAATTGACTGGGCGCTGATATTAGAGCGGAAACGAATCTGACAGTGCGCTGATAGCGTCTGTTTGTGGCCGGTGCAGCGTCGCTGCCCGGTGGTTTGTCAATCGCTGTTACTAGTGAAGGACTCTAGGAGCCTCGACAGTGGGCTCGATTTCAACCTCGCCCTGCTCGGCCATTTCAGCCGCTGCCTGAATTCCCGCCTGTATCATCGCTTTCGCAACTTCCAGACTGTTATCCATCATGTAAACACGCGATTCTTCGGAGAAACGGATCACAACCAGCGGCTCGGAATCATCGTCAGCACGTTGCAGTACGATTTCACCGTCGCCAAGATCAACGATCTCCAGTAAGGATGCAGACACTCAATAACCTCTATTCATTAAAACTGCGCCTTCATTCTAACAGCCGCTCAGGTTCCTAGAAAGCACTAAATCGAAGCGTCAAATGAGAGAGGGTAAAAAGTGTTGAGTAAACCAGGACAAGAAGAGTGTGCAGGCCTAGTACTCGTCCAGAGAATCGCCCATCCGGTCGAACAGGCCTTGTAACTGGTCGGCCCAGACGGCGGCCAAATCGGGGCCTTGAATCACTGCATTGACGGCGAGATTGTCTGGGCGGGCGCTGGCAACCTGCAGCGTCTCATCAGCCAGCATATCCCCAATCCAACCGCCCTGCTCCAACTGCTGGAACTCCTTTAGCTCGCCGGGCACCGCTTTGCCGGCAACCACCTCAGGCAACTCTGCTACCGAGCGTGGGGGATCAGACGGAAGACCGCCGGGACGAGTCACTTCAATGAGGAACCAACCGTAGGCCCGGCCAAGGTGAAAACGTACCGCCGGCATATACGCCTGTGTAAGAGTCACTGAGGCGACCGACTCGGCACTCAAGTCCTGTCGCCAGGCGGCGAGTAAAATTCTGGCCAGGTACAGCGCATGATTCGCCTGGCCGCGGGCAGAGCTCATGCTACTTGCGTGCCCTACCCTTGCTGCGTTCTTCTTCCCACTTTCCTTTGCGATAGAAAGCTTTCCAACCCGTGGCCTTGCCGTCTTTTTCCGTCATCACGTATTGTTCTTTGGATTTTCGGCTGTACCGCACCTGGGCCCGATTACCGTCATCATCTTCGGTGGGGGCTGAGAAAATAAACTTATATTTAGGATCAATCTCACTCTTGTGAGGCAGTAACTCATCAACAAAAGGAGCGCGAGTCTCACGATTTCGCGGAAACTGACTTGCCGCCAAAAACATACCCGCCGCACCATCGCGCAGTACATAAGTATCTTCAACTTTGATGCATTCAAGCTCAGGCATGGGCACGGGATCCATTTTTGGGGGAGCCGCTTCACCATTACGCAGTAACTTGCGTGTATTTTTGCACTCTTCAGCCGTACAGCCGAAGTATTTACCGAAGCGTCCGTTCTTCAGCTGCATCTCGGCGCCGCATTTGTCGCACTCCAGCACCGGGCCTTCATAGCCCTTGATCTTGAATTTACCGTGCTCAACTTCAAAACCGTCGCAATCCGGGTTGTTTCCACAAACGTGTAACTTTCGGTCTTCATCGATTAAGTAGCTGTCCATGGCCGCGTTACATTTTTTGCAGCGATGACGTTCGAGCAATTGCCGGGACTCCGCTTCGTCATCCGCATCTTCGCGAATGGCTTCGTCTCCAGAGGTCAGGTTAATCGTGTTCTTGCAGCGCTCCTTGGGCGGTAGCGCGTAGCCCGAGCAGCCCAGGAATACTCCTGTACTGGCCGTACGTATTTGCATGTCCCGACCGCAGTTAGAGCATTCGATATCGGTCATCGTCGGCTCATTAGGCTCCATCCCCGCGGGCTCGGGTTCGGCGGCTGTTTCCAGCAGGCCACTGAACTCGGCATAGAAAGCGTCTAGCAAATCGCGCCAATCTCTATCGCCTTCTGCCACATCGTCCAGGCGCTCTTCCATGCCAGCAGTAAAGCCATAGTCCAGCAAGTCAGGGAAGCTCTTCTGCAGACGCTGGGTCACGATGTCACCCATTTTCTCGGCATAAAAGCGCTTGTTTTCAAGTCGCGCGTAACCACGGTCCTGAATGGTGGAAATAATGGATGCGTAGGTTGAAGGTCGGCCGATGCCGCGCTTTTCCAGCTCTCGCACCAGGCTCGCTTCCCCGTATCGGGGCGTTGGCTTGGTAAAGTGTTGCGCCGGGTCCAGCTTCTTCAGTTCCAGTTGATCGCCCTCTTTCACGTCGGGCAATACTGAATCATCGCCCTTACGGCTCGCTGGCGGCTGTACCTTGGTATAGCCATCAAAACGGATAATACGGCCCTTGGCGTTAAGCTGATAATCGCCAGCGCTGGCAGTAATCGTGGTAGCAGTGTATTCGGCAGCGGGCATTTGACCGGCCACAAATTGACGCCAAATAAGTTCATACAAACGTTCCGCATCACGCTCCATATTCTTCAAGGAGGCCTGCAAAACATTCACGTCCGAGGGACGGATCGCCTCGTGCGCCTCTTGCGCGCCCTCTTTCGAGGAATAGGAATTGGGGCTATCAGGAAGGTAGCGTTTGGAGAAGTTCGAATCGATGTAATCGCGACAGGCAGATACCGCCTCTGCACTCAAGTTAGTGGAGTCTGTACGCATATAGGTGATGTAGCCTGCTTCGTAGAGCCGCTGGGCCATCATCATGGTCTTTTTCACGCTAAAGCCCAGGCGTGTGCTGGCTGCCTGCTGAAGCGTTGAGGTTATAAAAGGTGCCGGTGGTTTGGACCGGGTAGGTTTGTCTTCACGCCCTGAAATCGCATAGGGCAATGACTCCAGATCTGAGTTTGCCTTGCTCGCTGATTCCTCATCACCCGGGCGGAAGTTTTCGCCTTTGTACTTGCGCACCTGAAAGCGCACTTCCTCTGCAGACTGGGTGGCTAGGTCCGCATGTATTTCCCAGTATTCCTCAGGGATAAAGGCGTGAATTTCACGCTCACGCTCCACAATCAAACGTACAGCGACTGATTGCACCCGGCCGGCAGAGAGACCTCGAGCCACCTTGGACCACAGCAGAGGTGACACCATGTATCCCACGACACGATCCAGGAATCGTCGTGCCTGCTGCGCATTGACCCGATCCTGGTCCAGATGGGCAGGCTTTTCGAAAGCCTCGGTGATTGCTTTTTTGGTGATCTCGTTAAAGACCACTCGCTGGTAGCGCGAATCGTCGCCGCCTATAGCCTCTCGCAAATGCCACGCTATCGCCTCTCCCTCGCGATCAAGGTCGGTTGCGAGATAGATTGAGTCAGCATCGGCCGCAAGCTTTTTAAGCTCATTAACCACCTTCTCTTTACCCGGCAGTACCTGATAGTTTGCTTTCCACCCCTTTTCGGGATCTATGCCCATGCGGCGAATTAACTGCTCACGACTTTTCTTCTTCTTGTGTGCTGCTTTTTGTTTGGGCGCCATTTTCCGCGTGATGGCGGCCTGAGCTGCCCTCTCTTTAGGGTCGACCTTGGCGGTTGAGCTACCCGCGGTAGGCAAATCGCGAATATGGCCGACACTAGACTTCACTACAAAGTCCTTGCCCAAGTACTTATTGATCGTCTTGGCCTTGGCTGGCGACTCGACAATAACTAATGATTTACCCATTGATTCCTACTATTTCAACGATGTGATTAACGACAAGGCGCTGGTCAGCCCCGCGTCAAAAAGGGGCATATATAAGTCGCCATACCGTTGCGGTCAAGAAAAATCGTCTACTAGCGGAAATCAAAACAGTAATAATGATGCCCAAACGGCCCCAATTTAGAGCTCATCCTGCCAGGCCTGTAAACCCACCACGATCAGCTCAACATCCGCTTCATCACCGGCTTCGCGCCAATAAACACCGCAGGAGCCCTCATCCAGACTGGCCGCTAAAATGGACGCTGGCATCGACTCCAATGCGGCGGGGGCAGCAACTTTTCTGGACAGGCTCATCCAGCCGCTCTCGTCACGTATCCAGGCCGTGCGCTTGCGAGATTCTTTTGGCGAGGGCGGCAATCGCTTCCCGTAGTAGATGTTCTGCTGCTTACGTTCCTTGCGCTCGTGACTACGTTCTCTGGCCGGAAGATCACGAAACTCAACAAATAGCCCGTGCACCGCAGCATATTCACGCATCCTCGCAATCAGCCGTTGCCGTTTGCTGGGAAGAAAATGCGTCAACGGGGCGAGCGCTACAGCTATCACAAACAAGATCAGTAGATACTTCAACAAAAACGCTTCCTGATTCAGATCAATTTCAAACGAGACACGGGATTGCCCCGCTCCTATTCTATGCTATAACTTACGCTCTTCTTACAAGGAAATATGGAGTAGCGCATGGCTCAATACAAAAAAGTTCTGGTTGCCATCGATCTAAGCGACGAGTCAAACCAGGTCGCACAGCGTGCACAGGGTATCGCCAATAGCAGCGAATGCGAACTTCACATTATTCATGTCATTGAACCGCTCAGCTTTGCCTACGGGGTGGATATCCCCATGGACTTCTCCGGATTACAGGACGAGATTCAAAACCAGGCGACTGAACAACTGAAGCGATTCGCCGAGCAAAACAGTATTGACCACGATCATCAGCACATCGTGCTGGGTCGTCCGGAAGTTGAAATTCACGCTATGGCTGAGGAAGTCGGTGCCGACCTGATCGTAGTGGGCAGTCACGGACGCTACGGCCTCGCCCTCCTTATGGGTTCAACCGCTAACGGCGTGTTGCACGGTGCCAGCTGCGACGTACTGGCGGTTCGCGTCGGCAGTTAATCGACAAATGTGCGCACGCTAGCTGCGTCGAATGGCCAGTTCAGCTCAACCCCGTCTTGCCTCTTCAGGACGGGGATTGTTACTCCATAGCGCTCAAACAGCGCATCAGATTCACTGATATCCACTTCCTCGAACTCAAGGTCCGCCGTTTTGAGCAGCGCAGCAGCCAATTCGCAAAGATGGCAGGCACTGGTTCCATACAAAATTAACACGTTACTCGCTTTCTCCAGACACTGTGCCTGTGATCACACTGGCTATATACTTGGCCGCCGCGCCGAACAGGCTTGATGTAGCCCGCCTCGCGGCGTTACCATACAAGTACAACATTCTATACTAAATTCACGAGCACCTAGCGTTTCGATGCTCGCACCGGGAGTAGTTCTTTGGCCCTTTTCTCGCAACCCACAGCCCGTGCCCTGGCGATACTCGACCTGTTGATGGCCAACCCCCATCAGGCTTTCGGCCTGACGGAGATGACCCGAAGACTCAATCTTAACAAGGCCACCTGTCACGCGATCCTGACGACCATGGCCAACTACGGCTTTCTGGTGCAACACCCGAAGACCAAAGCCTATCGTCTGGGACCTTCAATTATCGCGGCGGGCAATGCCGCGTTTGCCCAGTTCCCCGTGCTGGAGTATGCCCGGCCAGAACTGGAGAGCCTGCAGCAAGATCTGGACGTTGGCTTCGCAGTCACCGGACGCTCCAAGCAGCACATGGTGTTATTGGCACTTTACGGCAAGGCACAACCCCTGATCGACTCTTTTCAGTTAGGCCTGCGCCTGCCCAATACGGCGCCAGTAGCGGCCTGTTTCACTGCGTTCTCTCCCGCCAAGCACCTTGAGGCCTGGCTGAGCAGAGCCCACGAGTCTCGCGGCGACTACAACGAGAAGCTGGACCAGAAGTTAAGGGTAGCGCTGATTGCTATCAGGGCTCGTGGTTACGAAGTGACCCTGAAAACCAAGGCGGAAGCTGAGTTAACCAGAGAGCTCGCACGCATCCATTCCTCCTGGAGCTTGACCGAACTCGAGGAAGCCGCCAATCGATACCAACACGATCTTTGCGATGAATATTTTCATCTGGACCGCATTGACCCGAAAGCAAAGTATGACGTGAGCACTATTTCTGTGCCTGTGTTTATCGAAAACAAGCTACCGGTAATGTGTTTCGTGGCTGGCTCTTTTGGCGGTCCGGTGACCGGCGCCAGAATTGAAGAAATCGCCGCGCGTATCAAATCTTCTGCTGATCGCATCACCTCTCTGGCCGAAGGTGAGGAGAGCTAACGAGGCTCTCACCCTTGAGGCCTCGCTGTGACTCCCAGGCAACCCACCTCTGTGAATACCATGCCCCTGAAGACCCTCAACACCCTCTTGCGAGTGGTGATTGATCAGGGCTACCCGCTGGATAGAGCACTGCAACAAATCGGCCTGGACTTTAATCCGCTGGAAGACCCGAGTCCTGAAACGACGGAGATCGCCACGGCCTGCTACAGCAAGCTTTACGGGCTGCTCATGGAACTGCTTCAGGACGAGGCATTCGGGTTGGGCCAGGAATATCATGCTCCGCCAGGTACGTTTCGGATGATGTGCCTGTTCGTTATTCACTGCCAAACGCTGGAACTGGCACTAACCCGTGCGTGGGAGTTCTACGACTACTGCGATTCCTACCGTGATACGCCCAGAGAGCGCGTCAGCGGCCCCTTGCTGCCATTAGAAGGCAATGAGGTGCTCTGCCTATTCCAGCGATCTGCATCGATTGAGCGCGACCGAGAGCACATCGGGCAGGCCAACGTACTGCTCATGATGTACCGTTTTTACAGTTGGTTGATTGGTCGCGACCTGCCACTGCAAGCAGTCCATTTGCGAGCGACCCAGCCGAAAACGACAGACCACTACGAGCAATTGTTCGGCTGCCCCGTGTACTTCAACAAAGAGAACTCCGGCCTGGTAGTTACTCAGCAATTACTGCAGCACCCTATTACCCAAAATGAAGACAGCTTGCGTGAGTTCTTGCGGTTAGCGCCCTACCCTCTGGTTAAACGCGACCTACCCGGAGATTTGAAAACACTGTCTCGCGAGATTGAGCAAATGCTGGCAGCAGCAGGGCCGGACAATCTCCCCACTGCCAGTGGTGCAGCATCGAAGCTGAATGTATCACCGCGCACGCTGCACCGGCGCCTCACTGCTGAAGGCACCAGCTTTCAACAGCTAAAAGACGACTTCCGCCGGGAGCTTGCTGTGCACTATATGCACAGAGCTGAACTGTCCATCGATGCCATTGCTGCCGTCATGGGCTTTCAGGATAACTCGGCGTTTTATCGTTCTTTCAAAAAATGGACGGGAATCTCTCCGGGACAGTATCGCCTGCAGCTGCAGCAAGACAGGAAGGCAAAGGAATGAAGGAACGCGACAGTGCTGAGTACACGCACAAAAAGGCATTTTTCGAACGCATACTGACCGTCTACGGGCGTAAACCCGCACTGGAAGCGCTGCGGGATCCTCAACTGCAGTGCCACGCTCTGCATCTGGCCAGCAGCAATAAAAAAGGCGGCATCGTCAGCGAACTCATAGACGCCGCCCGGCAAAAAGACGTTCCGGTGCAGGAGCACAGTCGGGAGGTCCTCTCCCGAATATCAAAAAACGGCAAGCAGGATCAGGGAGTGGCACTCGATATCCTATGCCCCGCATTTCGATCTCTGCAAACTTACAGTGATGCTTTACCAGAACTGCCACCACAGCGAGTGCTCGCTTTAGATGGCATTACCAACCCTCAAAATTTGGGAATGATCCTGCGTTCGGCGGCGGCCGGCCAGATTGATGCCGTACTATGGTCACGCAAAGGGAATGCCGCCCTGGGGCCACTAGTGATTAAAGCCAGCGCAGGCACTCTCTACAGGGCACCCATGGTGTTATGTGATAGTCAGGCCTCTGCTCTGCGACTGCTGTCGAGCAAAGGCATGCAAATCTGCAGCCTAGAGGCCAGCGCGCCCCAGACTCTCTTTGAATTTTCCAGCACTGGGCACGTGGTTTACGTTCTGGGAAATGAAACAGACGGTGTATCCAAGGAAGTGGCAGCGCTGGCAGACACCGCCCTTTCGATACCCATGAACAACTCAGTGGAATCTCTCAATGTTGCCGTTACGGCCAGTTTAATTGCTTTCTCGAACAGCCTGAGCGGCGAGTAAAAGCCGCCCCGTCAGCGCACTACTTGGACAAGTAGCCCATACCCTCTTCAAGGCCTTTAAGCGTCAAAGGGTACATCTTGCCTTCCAACAGCTTGTGGGTAATCGCCACTGACTGAGTGTACTCCCACTCTTCCTCCGGGACGGGATTGATCCAGATGACCTTGTCATACACTTCCTGCAGACGGCGCATCCACACCTCACCGGATTCTTCGTTCCAGTGCTCTACAGAGCCGCCGGGCTGAAGAATTTCGTAAGGGGACATGGATGCATCGCCCACGAAAACAACCTTGTAGTCATGGCTGTACTTGTGCAAAACATCCAGGAGAGAGGTTCGCTCATTGTGCCGCCGCACATTGTTTTTCCAGACGTTCTCGTACAGGAAGTTATGAAAATAAAAGTACTCCATGTGTTTAAATTCGGTGCGCGCCGCAGAAAACAGCTCCTCGCACACTTTCACATGGGGATCCATCGACCCGCCTACGTCAAAAAACAATAAAACTTTTACTGCGTTGTGGCGCTCGGGCACCATTTTGATATCGAGCAGGCCTGCGTTGCGGGCTGTCGATGTAATCGTGTCGTCCAGGTCCAGTTCGTCAGCGGCGCCTGTACGTGCAAATTTGCGAAGGCGGCGCATGGCCACTTTGATGTTACGCGTTCCTAATTCAACGCTATCATCGAGGTTCTTAAAATCACGCTTGTCCCACACTTTGACCGCTTTTTTATTGCGCCCGTTAGGGCCGACCCGAATACCCTCAGGGTGATAGCCCTCTTGACCAAACGGCGAGGTACCGCCGGTACCGACCCACTTATTGCCGCCCTCGTGACGTTTCTCCTGCTCTTCAAGGCGTTTTTTAAATTCCTCAATGAGCTTCTCAAGACCGCCAAGCGATTCAATTTTGGCTTTTTCTTCTTCTGACAGGTTTTTCAGAAATTCCGAGCGCAGCCAGTCGTCGGGAATCAGCGCCTCGATGACATCGTCCAGCGCTTCCAGGTCTTTAAAATGCAGGCCAAAAGCGCGGTCAAATCGATCAAAGTACTTCTCGTCTTTGACCATACAGGTGCGACTGAAGTAATAAAATTCATCGACGGAGCCGAATACCACTCGCTGCTTCATGCCTTCCAGCAGGTCCAGCAACTCTCTGGTTGTTACGGGAACGCCAGCGTCACGCAGGCCTTGGAAAAAATTAATCAGCACAGGGCCAGCCTCAGCGCGACTCGCGCCTGTGCATAAAGGCTAATCGCTCCAGCAAATGAACGTCTTGCTCATTTTTCATCAGCGCACCATACAGCGGCGGAATCGCCTTGGTGGGGTCACGGTCTTTAAGAATCTCATCCGGTATTTCATCGGCCATTAGCAGCTTCAGCCAGTCGATCAATTCAGAGGTAGACGGCTTCTTCTTCAGGCCCGGGATACCGCGCAAATCGAAGAACACTTCCATCGCCTCTTGTACCAGGTTTTTGGATATATCGGGATAGTGCACGGCAACGATCTCTCGCATCGTGTCGCGATCGGGAAAGTTGATAAAGTGGAAAAAGCACCGACGTAAAAAAGCGTCAGGCAGTTCTTTTTCATTGTTACTGGTGATAATAATGATCGGCCGCTGTTTGGCTTTAATTGTCTCGCCGGTTTCATAGACAAAAAATTCCATGCGATCCAGTTCAACCAGCAAATCGTTAGGAAACTCGATGTCAGCCTTATCAATTTCATCGATCAGCAGAACCACTTGCTCCTCGGAATCAAACGCCTCCCAGAGCTTGCCTTTTTTGATGTAGTTCGCAATGTCCTGAACTTTTTCATCGCCCAGCTGTGAATCGCGCAAGCGCGATACAGCGTCATACTCATACAGGCCCTGTTGCGCCTTGGTCGTCGACTTGATGTGCCATTGAATGAGACGTTTGCCGAGGCCGTCAGCGACCTCCTCTGCCAGCATCGTTTTGCCCGTGCCCGGCTCGCCCTTGATCAGCAGTGGGCGCTCGAGCGCGACAGCAGCATTGACCGCCATGCGCAGGTCATCGGTAGCGACGTATCTCTCTGTTCCTTCAAATTTCATCTAAACTCTTACCTGTTGATTTTTTCAAAGCCGCCAAGCGTACCCATTGGGAACCGACTAATCAAGACGCTCGCCCGGCTCTTTCACACTAGGGGTTCCTGGTATAGTTCTGCTTTGCCCGTTTCCGCTGATCTCTCTAGCACGCTTTTGCCAGAGGGCGAGTTTTCTCTGCTTTCGGCGACGTAATATTAGCCACACGACAACCATGACGATGGCTCCAACGCCCGCCAACCACATCAGCGGCGCTTGAAAGTCATCCTCTGGCAACTCCTGCCCCCGGGTAACCAGAGTGGGCTGTTCTGCAGGCACACCCACTTCCACATAAATAGGTAACTCCCGTTGGAAGGAAGCCGTTGTCACCCGTAGCATCAACTCGTAGCGGCCCGGTTGCTCAAGCGCAGGGGTAACTACCTGCAGCACACCTTCGGAGGAAGCGTCGCTCACCGCCACAACCTCGACTTTTCCCTGAGGCCCTTTCACGAGCAAAGTGACGTTCAGGCCGGGCATTGCACCTGGCTGCAGGACCACCTCGCCGCGATCGATAAAGCGCAGCGTGACCTCGGCCTCATGCCCAGCCGGCACAAAGTGCGGCAAGGGGCCAACGTCAAGCTCAAGGTCTGAGGCTACCAATGCCCGCGCAACGGCTTTCGACGGTATTTGCACACGCCATGTACCTCGGGTTGGGTTATCCAACGTTGCTAACGCAAAATGTCGATTTCGGAACCAGTCAACCCGACCCGATTCATCGCCAGCTGAAAGCTCAACGCCATTCGGGTCAACCAGTTTTAACTTGCCCTTTCCTGCCTGGAAGAAAGCCAGCACCGACAAGCGCCGCACACGTTCGTCAACGACAAACTGCTTTTCTTCCACCGGTACTTGCGCCACCGGCGCCACCATTTCCATGACTCTCATAAACAGGGCGCTAAGCTCTTCAGCAGAGTGCGCCTGTTTTGAGGTCCCTTTTGTTTCGCGAGCTAAAGACCGCAACAGCATGGTGTCCGCTTGTTGCGAAAAAGCGATGGTGTGCACCGGAACGCCCTGAGCGCCCAACTCCACAGCAAGGCCATTCAGTAATTTGCGGGATTCGCTAACGTTAATAATGGGTGATTCAGCAACATCGATTCTGCCTGCAGTGAGCAAAACAACGCTACTGCGGTAACCCTCTTCGGGGTCGCTCAGATCGGCGGTCGCCTGCGCCAGAGCAGCGGGAATATTGGACCTCTGACCTTTGCTCTTTAAACCGTTAATCGCTGCTCGCGCCTGCTCACGCCAGGTATCGTCGACCAAACCATGAGGAACCAGCAGCTCTGCCTCCTCTCCAAACACCCATACCCCCGCCTTTGACCCATCTGGAAGCAGTCTCAGCAGCAGATCCAATGCAGGCTTGCGCATACTCTTGGGGTCTGAGGTTTTCATCGCCCCCGACACGTCGACAAGCAAACGCAGGTCTGGCTTTAAACCGGTAGATGCAAAAGACGGGGCAGCAAAACAGCACACCATCAACAACAATATGCAAAGCTTGAAACGATTGATCATCCAGCTGGCTCCTCCGAGCCAGAATCGTCTGTCACTTCAGTTTTTTTAGATCGCAAAAACAGCAGCTTGAACGCAACCGCCAACACAATGGCCAGACCACAGGCATACGACAAAGGCCTGAGTGCATGGCGGGCAGTGTCAACGCCCTCGGTAGCAATTTGAAAACCCGCGACGATCAGCGCAGGCGCAAGTGTCTCAGCGCCCGCGCGAGGATAGGCCGGGGTAAGCAGCAAAGCGGCGCTTAACAACACCATCAGCACCACCCAACCGTTCGGCCAACGGCGACCAAACCACCAGGCCAGACACAGCAACAGCATGAAGGCGGAACCACAATAAACGTACATTGCAGTTATGTAGGAACTTTCACTCAGCACCGGCTTACTCCTATTCGGTCCAGGTCACGATGTGCTCATCGTAACCCTCCGGGTGTACATATTCATCCGAAATTGCCCTGCCGCGTATGGAGATACCCTGCTCGTGCACGCTCTCTCGGCTACCAGACACCAGGTAGTGCCACTCAGGCAGAGGTTGATCATGTGAACGCAAGCGATAGGCGCATGTTGAAGGCAGCCAGTCCAGTGAGGCCACCGTGCCTTTTTCCAGTCTGATGCAGTTGGGCACCATGACCGAGCGCCGGGGATAATCACTGCAGCGACAGCTATCTTCTACCAGATACTGGCAACGAACGCGGGTATAAAAAACTTCACCGCTGTCCTCATCCTCCAGTTTATGCAGGCAGCATTTAGCGCAACCGTCGCAAAGCGCCTCCCACTGCTCGTCGTTTAACTCTGCCAGTGGAACATCGTTCCACCATTCAGTCACGACTTCCCTCTCTGCGCAGTAATTCCTGTGCGGTAGGCGGCATTTGCAGGAAAAAGCCATTCTGCTCCAGCCCTTCCAGTACGTCGGCAGTACTCACCCGCGCCAATTTTCGGGAGGGCTCAAGCATCAGGGTCATCACGCTTTCAGGCTCGCCAAACTGCTTCATAAGCACCTCGGGGACGTCTTTGAGGCCCTTTGCTTTCTCGACATAGAGATACATTTCCTCTTTGCGAGAGCTACGAAAAATCTCTACAAAATACTTCACGCAGTTTCTCCTTTGAGGAATAAACGCAGCGGCTCAATAATGGTCTGGTGGCGCCAACCCTGCCAGGCGGCAGGCTGGTCTGAATCATTGCGTATCAGCGCTTCGTAATCTTTACCCGCCACCAACACCTGCGGTGCAATACCCATCTCCGAGGCAATACGCTCGGTCATCTTCTTCATCTGTTTCATTTGGTTGCGTTGACTGGCGTTGAGAGGCGCCGGCAAGGTACTGGGCAAGTCAGACTCATCAATAGACGACTGCTCTGACACCAAATCAAGAAGCACTTCGCCATAACGTCTGACCGATGATGGGTGTAACTCAACCTTGGAGCGCAACTCATTGGTATTGGCTGGGCCAACCTCGGCCAATTGCAGACACGCCTTGTCGTCGATAATCCAACTACGAGGTTTGTCCTTCTCTCGCGCCGTTTGCTCACGCCAATCGCAAATCGAGATCAGAGTCGCAAGCTGCTTGGAACTCAGCTTCCAGGCGCCTTTTATGCGCCGGTAATAATTTCCACCGCTAGCCGAAGCCAGTCCGCGACAGGCGTCTTCTCCGTCCTCCAGCACCCACTCATAGCGATTTAAATCGTGGCAGCGCTGGGCAATAATTCGATAGGCATCCAGCAACCAAATTACATCCTGGGCCGCATAATGGCACTGCGATTCGGTGAGTGGTCGCTGCAACCAATCGGATCGAGTCTCTCCCTTGGGAAGATCTTCATTACACAGTTCTAGCACCATCGAGCGGTAGCCGAGCCCAAATTCCAAACCGACTAAAGCAGCGGCCTTCTGCGTATCAAACAATGGCTGAGGCAGCACCCCCAGCCAACGGTGGAACACTTCGAGGTCTTCACTGGCGGAATGCAACACTTTGACAACTGCGGCATCTTCAAACAGACGAGCGAGTGGCGCGGGATCCTCAATT